>DATJEL010000059.1:0-33681 GCA_035496675.1 Terriglobales bacterium | reverse complement strand
ATCGCAAGTCACCCCATGTTTCGGGGCGTTAGGCCGATTCTGGCGAGTTCGTTTGATTTGAACGACTTAAGTGTTTTGGCACCCGAATTTCTCTATGAAACGGGTAAGGGGGACCTGTGTCGATTTTCAAACGTGGTCGAGTGTATCGGTATCACTTCTTTTTTAATGGCGAGCATATTCAGGGAAGTACGAAGCAGGGGAACAAAAACGTTGCGAAACAAATCGAGGCCGCTCACAGGACGGCTTTGGCCAAGGGAGAGGTTGGGATTCGAGAAAAGAAACAGTGCCCTGCACTAGGTGATTTTCTTGAGAAGGACTTCTTACCCTACGTTCATGCCCAATTTCGTGAGAAGCCGAAGACCGATCAGTACTACGAGTACGGAGTGAAACTTCTCAGAGCTGGAACGCTTTGGACGATGAAGATTGACGACCTGACGTCGAAGGATGCCGGTGCCTTCATCGCTCAGAACATGCGTCTTTCTCCGTCGGCAATCAACTGTGGTTTGCGTACACTGCGTCGGTCCCTGAACCTAGCGGAGGAGTGGGGTAAGCTTCCCCGCTCACCCAAGATTGCTCTTGCTCGTGGTGAGCGCCAACGAGATCGAATTGTGAGCGAGAAAGAGTTCCTTGCCTATCGTGCGCTCTCTCGCCAGCCTTGGAGCGATGTTGTCACTTTGCTGTACGGGACAGGAATGCGACCGGGTGAAGTCTACCGGCTCAAATGGGAAAATGTCTCATTGTTAGAAAAACGCCCTTGCATCGAAATAGTTGAAGGGAAATCGAAAGCCGCCCGACGTGTGCTCCCGATGGTTGCGGAAGTAATTCAAGCATTGCAGGGGCGATGGGAAGCACAAGGAAAACCACAAGAAGGCTGGGTGTTCCCGTCTGATGCTAGATCTGGCCACCTAGAGGAAGGCTCTGCCAAGAATCAGCACCTCGATGCGATGAAAAAACTCCGGCTTGCGAAAAGCCTCTTCGATGAGTGGGAGAAGGAAGGATCGCAAGGGAGCTGGCAAGCACACGTCCACGAGAAAGCCGCCCTTTCGATCGACCTCCTCAATAAGCACTCTGAGGTCTTCTCAAACGGAGTTAAGTACTTTGAACCATACTGCCTCAGGCACACCGCACTGACGCGACTGGCCGAGGCTGGCTGTGACGCCTTCACCTTAGCCAGGATCGCAGGGCACAGTTCCATCACGATCACACAGAGGTACTGCCATCCCCAGGCGGAGGCGATCGACGCTGCGTTCGCAAAGATGGGAAAAGGGCAGAATCCAACGGCACCCGCTACCCTTCCCGCTACACCAGAAGTCGAAGCGATCCCGGATACTTCGCAAGTGATTGAAAAGATGGTGAGCGCGGAAGGAATCGAACCTTCAACCTACTGATTAAGAGTCAGTTGCTCTGCCAATTGAGCTACGCGCCCGCTGAACTTTGGTCGGAATTTGAAGCGGAGCCGTTCGCCAGTTCTGCGAAGAGTGCTGCTTCATGCCTCAGGCGAAACCTAGAGCGTGGGCTAAACCTAACTAGTATATCAGCGATGGTGGCAGGAAACGGCATCTCTTCCGCCGCAAGCCCCAAAAGCAAGCCGCAAGGCAAAGTTCGCTTAACAAGACTCCATGGTCGGTGCTTACCGTCGACTTTCGGCAGCAAATGGAACCACCGCGTCATCCACAGACGTACTTGGCCGTTTCGGCGGAATCTTATGCGGTGATGCCGGAGGCCGCTGCTCCAAAGTGCCTAGTAGCGGCGCATCATCAAAGCCAACGCCCCAAGCGACGAAACGGTTCTCATCGCACATGCCTTCTATCAATCTCTGCTGACGCGCACTCAACACTTTGAAGGGCAAGGTTTGAAAATTGCGGAAGACCCACAGCAGGTACAAACGCTGCCGAATTGAAGGTTTCAAGTATCGCGGTCCCAGCGGTGTTAAGACACGCAGGACGCCTGAGAGGAGTTTTTCAGTCCACATCACCTAATTCCACGGGCTAGAAATTTCGCTCGGAAAAATCTGGAGCAATTGAAAGTTCACGCATTATTGCACCGCGACCATCGCAATGGGAAGCAGATTTCTGATTTTTTTTGAGGTTTTCGTAAGTTCCTTGCAGCGCTCGTCTGATTTTGTGCCCCAGATAGAATCCAAGGTAAAGACATGAAGCGAAGTCCGCATGAATTCTCAGCAGGCCTGGCCCGGGTCATTTCGAAGCTGGGGTACTGCTCACGGTCGACTGCCAGGAGCTTGATTGAACGAGGGGAGGTGACGGTCAATGGCAAAGTCGCCCGGAACCCAGTTTTGTCGGTAAGAATCCGAAAGGACCGTATTGCCGTTAACGGGAACATTATCCAGAAGGCTAACCTTGGTTACCTAATGATGAACAAGTCGAGAGGGCTCGTCACCACCGCAAACGACGAAAAGGGCAGAAAAACAGTGATTTCTTCGCTGCCGGCCGATCGCCGGAATCTGGCCCCGGTGGGCAGACTGGACATGGCAAGCGAGGGATTGCTTCTTTTTACGAACGACTCCCAGTGGGCCGCGCGGATCACCTCCCCCGAGTCGCATATCGACAAGACCTATCACGTTCAGATCGATTCCACCGCCGATCGAGTTTTGCTCGAACAGTTGCGCTCGGGCGTGCTTGAGGCAGGCGAGTTGCTCAGGGTGAAGGGCGTCCGGAAGCTGCGCGAAGGGGGAAAGAATTGCTGGCTGGAAATTGTCCTTGACGAGGGAAAAAACCGTCACATCCGCCGGACGCTCGATGCATGCGGAATCAAAGTGCTGCGCCTGATCCGGGTGGCTATCGGACCGCTCAAGCTCGGTGACCTCCCCAAGGGCACAACCCGAGAACTCACGAACCAGGAAGTCGGGAGAATCAATCGCACGATGGCATAGAATTTGGCCATGAGCCGGATTGAACAGGTTGGCACACAAGACCGGCCAATTTGGCGGCAAGGCTCCTGGCAGATAAGACCCGGCGCCATGGGTCTCGTTGTCATCGGTTGGCACTCCATCCCATGGAGCATGCGCTGATTGGGCGGCGATCCAATTCTGGTTGCGATTGTCGGACCTACTGGTAGCGGGAAAACCGCGCTCTCGATCCGCCTGGCGAAGCAGTTCAAAGGCGAAATCGTGAACTGCGACTCGGTGGCCAGCTACCGGGATTTCGAGATTGGTACCGCCAAACCGACGGCCGAAGAGCGGAAGCAGGCTCCGCATCACCTGTTCGACACAGTCCATCCGAACTCATACATCACGGCGGGCGAGTATGCCAGGCAAGCTCGGGCCGTGGTGAGAGAAATTGCCCAGCGCTCGGCCATGCCGATTGTCGTAGGCGGGACCGGACTCTACTTGAGGGCTTTGCTGGACGGGCTGTTTAGGGGACCCGAACGTTCCGAAGAACTTCGCAAGCGCCTGCGCAGCCGCGTCGATCAGAGAGGCTCGCTTTACCTCCTGCGAATTTTGCGTCGACTCGATCCCGCGGTTGCGGAAAAAATTCATGCCAACGACGTGCCCAAGCTCATCCGCGCGATTGAGGTCTGTCTGTCCGCGCGACTCCCCATGAGCGAACAATGGCAGCAGGGCCGCGACGCCTTACGAGGATTTCAAATTCTACGGATCGGACTCGATCCTCCTCGCCAGGAGCTATACGAGCGCATCAACCGGCGGGTTGCTGCGATGTTCGCAAGGGGATTGGTCGAAGAAACCGACGAGCTGTTGCAGAAATATGGCGACTCAGCCCGCCCTTTATCATCGATAGGGTACAGGGAAGTTACTCAATTGCTGAAAGGCGAACTCACTCGGGAAGCGGCCATGGCCTCTGTTCAGCAGGCCCATCGCAATTACGCGAAGCGCCAAATGACTTGGTTTCGGAAGGAGCCGGAACTGCATTGGATTCCCGGTTTCGGCGATGACTTAGAAGTCCAGCAACAGGCAGTGAGCATGCTGGGAGATCATTCTAGTAAGATCAGTCACCGCCAGGACCGCGGGTTAGAGTAACATGGGTGTCTCCAGCGGAGCGCCGTGCTCGACCGATCTCGAACGCGCAAAAGGAAAGCAAGCCTGTTCCGGCATTTTGCTCTGCCGCTATGGGTCGCGATCTCGGTGCTTCGAGTAACATCACAAACTCCACCCGGATCGCCCGCCCCATCTCTCTCTGCCGCCGAGGTCAATGACTCCGCCGCACCCGGCCACGCCGCCGCCACTTTTCGCTCGCGCACTCGAGAAGTTGTGGTGGACCTGGTTGCGCTTGATAAGCAAAAAAGGCCGGTTCGAGACCTTGCTGCGCAAGATATTCGCGTATTCGAACGAACTGGTTGGACAGCGAAATCCGAGCAGAAGCTGGTTGCGTTCCGACTGGTAGACAAGACTGACTCAGGTGCGGACGCTGCCGATTCCCGGCCCATCCTAAGAATTCCGCCCGGCACTCATACAAACATCCTCGCAACCAGAGAATTACAGGATCCGCCGACCATTCTCCTCTTAGACAATCTCAACTCAAACCTCTGGGACGCAGATAACCGCAACCAAATCGTCCAGATGATCGACTCGGTGAGCAAGACCAGCTACGACGTTCCCATTGCGGTTCTTCTTCTGAGTGACCGGTTGCACTTGCTCCAGGACTTTACTACGGATATGAGCCAGGTCCGTACGGCGGTGAAGAAGCTATTCAGCCATGGACCGTTTGGCGATTTCGATATGACCGTGATTCAAGGCCCCTCCTCGAGCGTGCAGAAGCAAGCGGGAGTCTTTCTGCCCGCACCCTGGTCCCCGGTTGTCAAGGAGTGGGATCGCGTGAGCGACAATGGCTACACCGATCGCCGGATTCAGATGACGATCGATGCCTTTCGTGCGCTTGCCCGACATTTCTCGGGATATCCGGGACGGAAGAAGCTGGTATGGATCTCCTCAGGGTTCCCCTTCAGTACTGTTCCGTCAGACCGATCGGACTCGGGCAGGGATAGCGCAGAAAGTCATGAGGAGCAGATCGGCATCGCCGCAAATGCCCTCTCCAGAGCGCGCATTGCGGTTTACACAATGCAGCTCGGCGGAGTTTGGATGCCGGATGTTTTCACGGCAAGTCGCAAAGACCGCCCGCAACCTCAGTCGCCAAAGAGTCCGCAATTTGCGGTTGGGGATGAGTTGCTGCGGCAAGATGCGGAGTACCACGCTGCCCAAGCGAGCATGGCAGAGATCGCCATAAGAACCGGGGGCCAGGAATGTAACGGCGGAAACGATTTGAGCGACTGCCTGAAGAAAGCCTTAGCCGACGGGTACACATATTACGAACTGGCCTATGTCCCGCCGGCGGAGATGTGGAAGCAAGGCTTTCATCACATTGTGGTCGAATCCTCCAAGCGTGGAGTGCGGTTGTACTACCGCCGTGGCTACTATGTGAGCAAAGAAGATCTCCCGCAGCAGGGAAATGGCGACAATCGAGCGTCCTCGGATCGCGAACTGAAACAAGCTGCCTGCGATGACGTGATGACCGCCACGGCCGTGCCGATTACGGTCGAGGCCCTTTCCTCGGACGAGAGTGGAACTGCTGGTTATCTGTTGAAGGTGGACGGTCGGTATCAAGCCAATACGCCGGCGAGAAGGCCGGGGCGTCTGGAATTCGGGGTGTGCACATTTGACGCGGCCGGGAGAGCTCTTCAGTACCTGCAATTCCCATCCATCCAGGACTCCCATCCCGAGACAAGCGAAGCCCCACCGGACAACAAGGCGATCCTCAGATTTCACCCCGACCCACACCTCACTCAATTGCGATGGATTGTACGGGATGAGGAAACCGGCGAGCTTGGCTCTTTGGATCTTCCCTTTGATCGCATGTACTCGGTTGGTATTCCAAGCGGGACCTTTCACAAGCAAGTCACCGCGGTTCAGGGCGCGCTGCCATTCCCGAGTCCAGAACAGCCGCAGGCGGCACCCGAACCAGGATCGATGAATCTCGAGGGGGCAAAGCCACCATCCCCAAAACCGGAACCGCGCTTGGACACCCTGGCAGAGATCCATTCTTATTGTGAGGACGCTGGGAGTTCTGAACCTAACGCCGAGGCTTTGGCCAAAGTGTGTGATTATGCTCTCACGCTTCGTACGAAGCTTCCGAACCTGCTTTGTGACCGGCGCACAACCCGCTACTGGAGATCGTGGGGTGCGCACCAGAAAGAAGAAGTCAAGACCGAAGTGGCCTACCGCGATGGCACCGAATACGATCGCGATGCGAGCCCCGGGCCCGGGAGCCACTATGGATTCATGCGCATCGGTGCCAGTTCCTCGGGCGGAGAATTTTCCGCTTATTTACCAGCCATCTTCTCCTGGTCAGCCGATGCGTTGTTTGAATTTCGAGGAGAGGAGAGCCTGGGTTCTTCCCCGGCACTAGTGTTTGACTACACCGTGGAGCGGCAAAACAATCGCACCTACTATCTGCACGCGATCTACTTGGGGGGCGGGAGCAAATACACCTTCCCTGGCTACAAAGGCAGGATTTGGGTGAATAAATCGACTCTGCAGATCCTTCGTCTGGAACGGCATACAAGTGACATCGAAGACAGTTTCCCCATTACCTATGCATCGACGATCATCGATTACAAGGAGGTCGGACTGGGCGATGGTACGAGTTTTGTTTTGCCGGTGTACGCGGATCTGGTTAGCTGTTCTGAGAGCGAAGGCAAAGAATGCGCGCACAATATCCTGCACTACGAAAACTACCGCAAATTTCGCGCTACCACACGAATCGTCACTGAGGGAAGCACCTCCCACTAACAGTGAGCCAGGAGAATGTGCTCTAGGGCCCTTCTTTTAGGCAATCTCTCGATGCTAACATCCAGTCGTGCCCCTGGTTGAAATTCGAAATCTCTCCAAGTTTTTCGTCTCTGGCGAGACGGCACTGTCTGCGCGAAAGGTTGAGGTTCGGGCGGTGGAGGATGTCTCGCTCGACATTCATGCCGGGGAAACCCTTGGACTTGTGGGCGAGTCCGGATCCGGCAAGAGCACGCTCGGTCGACTTATTCTGCGGCTGATTGAGCCCACCTCGGGAAGGGTTCGGTTTGATGGCCGCGACCTATTCGCGGTCTCGCGCCCGGAGATGCGAGTGCTGCGGCGCGATTTACAGATCATCTTCCAGGATCCCTTCGGCTCTCTCGACCCGAGGATGAGAGTCGCGGACCTGGTTGCCGAACCATTGGTGATTCACCGCCAGGGCGGGAGCCGCAGGGAAAGAAACCACCGAGTTCGCGAGTTGCTTCGCATCGTGGGCCTCGATGATTCGGCTGCAGGCCGCTACCCGCACGAGTTCAGTGGAGGCCAGCGGCAACGCGTCGTGATTGCCCGAGCCTTAGCCCTGCGGCCGAAGTTCATCGTCTGTGACGAGCCGGTTTCAGCCCTCGATGTAAGTGTCGGAGCTCAGATCGTAAACCTCTTGGCTCAACTTCAGCGGGAGTTTGGACTCACTTACTTATTCATCTCGCACTCAATGCCCATCGTCCGCTATCTGTCGACGCGAATCGCCGTAATGTATCGCGGGAAGATTCTCGAAGTCGGCTCCACCGAGGAAATCACGAGCACGGCGCAGCATGACTACACCAAGGCATTGCTCGCGGCAACACCAGAGATTTCCCTGTAGTTCCGGCTTCCGCGAAGCCCGCTTAGAAATCCACCAGCACGCATCTTGCGGGCCAGCGACTCCTATCGGGGAGCCAGCCGAAGCGAGTCTCCTTTGATCTGCTACTCTCGATTGGGTCTTTATCTCTATCTCTATGGCGCTAGCCGGCCAAGTCGCTTCTTCGCTGTACGCCCTGGGGGCGGTTTGTACCTGGGGAGTCAGCGACTTTCTCGGCGGCTACACCGCCCGTCGATTTCACGCCTTCTTCCTGGCCGCCCTAGGTCACATGAGCGGCACGCTGCTGATGTTCTCGATTGCTTTGGCAGCTCACGCGCCCTTTCCCCCGCAGTCCCATCTGATCTGGGCGGCAGCCGCCGGCGTTGCAGGAGGGCTCTCGCTCGCTCTGTTCTATCGTGCGCTCTCGCTAGGCAACATGGGGATTTCAGCGCCGGTGACGGCAGTGCTCAGTGCCGGGATCCCCACCATCTTTGGAATCGTGCGCGAGGGATTCCCGGGGTACTTGCCGAGCGCCGGATTCGCCTTGGCTCTGGCTGGCATCTGGCTGGTTTCGCGGCCGGAACAGAGGGGTCGTCCAAAAGGCTTGGGTCTGGCCGTCGTGGCGGGAATCGGCTTTGCCCTGTTCTTCATATTTATTAAGAAAACGGGTAGCGGCGATGCCTTCTGGATTGCTGGCGTTGCGCGCACCGCGTCGTTTGCCGTCACTGGCGCCATCACGCTCTTCGGCCGGCGCTTTTCCCCGTTCTATCGTGGAGGAGTATGGATCGGCTTGCTCGCCGGATGCATTGACGTTTCTGGGACTGCATTCTTTGTTCGCGCCGGCCAAACCGGGCGCCTGGATGTTGCCGTAGTGCTCAGTTCGCTCTATCCCGCGATCACCGTCTTGCTTGCGCGCATCTTCTTGCATGAGAAGTTCACGCGGTGGAAGACGGTGGGAATGCTGGCCGCCTTGGCTGCAGTCCCAATGATAGCCAGGGCTTAAGGACCCTGGGGGAGCGGCTTCTTATGCGGGCCTTTGGCTGGGCTTTTTCTCCCTGCATTGTTCGCAAGGACAGATTTCGCGGAGCCATTGCCACGAATAGATTCCGAGTTCGTGGCCATCGTTCCAGTGGAACTGGATTGCGTATTTGCCAACCGGCTTGGCTGAGAGCGCCTTTACCGCCGGCTTATACATGGGCAATTCACCGGGCTTTGGAACCGCCGCCTGTCCCGGCTCAAGACCCGACTTGCTGCGCTCTTCATCGCACAAGGCGCACGGGCAAGCATCGCGGAGGAAGGGAAAGGAGTAGTGCGAGAGGTGGCTGTCCTTCCACTCGATTTCGACGCCCGTGCCTTCCTTGAGTTGCACTTTCACCGATTTGGGATCTGCCGATGGCATCTGCTTCAGTATCGCAAAGATCGAAGGGGCTTACATGGGGACTACTCGCGGACGCCGGCCACGGCCATCATGCGCCCGGTTTTGCCCTTTTGCGCGCGATGCGAGAAGAACAGTTCAGGATTACAGGAAGTACAGCTCCCCAAGTCGGAAATGTTGCGTGCCAGAAGGCCCGCGTCCAACAACTGCCGGCGATTCGCCTGGGCGAGATCAAGGAAGATTTGCCGTGGCAGGTCGCTGTGCCCCGGAGCGCGGGCGGTCAGGAACAACAGAGGATATCGCTCGTGGATTTCATTGCGTTCTTTGGTTTCGCGGAACAATTGAGAGGCGTAGGCAAACTGAGCTTCAAAGCTATTGCGCAGCTCCGGCCCGACCTGATAACAACAGCTGCGAATTCCCGGGCCGATTGCAGCGCGCAGCTGTGAGGGAATGCTGCCAAAGTGCTTCCGCATCTCCCCCACGCCTTTTTCGGCGACACGCTTCACCGTGCCTCGCCAGCCGGCGTGAAATACTCCGACCGCCCGGCGCTTGGGATCGGCGATGATGAGCGGGAAACAATCAGCGGTAAGCACTGCGAGCAACAGGCCGGCCGTAGCGGTGATCATCCCATCTCCGGAGAGCGGATGTTCAGGAACGCGGTTGATGAGATGGATCAAATCCGAGTGCACCTGCCGTAACGTGACCAGTTCCCATTTTGCCCTTCGACGCTTGCCGAGCGAAGAAACAAGCCATTCGCGATTCCGCACGACCGCAGTTTTCGTGTCGTCGGGAGTGAATCCCAGGTTGAGTGCGTTCCGGCCGTAAGCGCGGGAACGACCGCCCTGCCTGGTGCTGAAACCGTGCGTCAGCCACGGAATCGATGCCAACGAAGGAGCTTCAAGAAGCTTCAGCTTAGGCTGAGTTTTTGCGGTCCGGGAGGCGGGCACGTTCCTATCTTAGCAACTTCGTTTGGACGAAGCCGTATAATCGCCCATTCGTGCCATCCTGGTTTGCTGGAGAACCCATGCGTAGTTTGACCGTCCTTCTTCTCTTGTCCTTGGCATTCCTCGCGCCTGTCGGGGCTCAACAAAGCAGCGAAACCAAGTCCCAGCAAGAGCAGGCTGATAAAAAAACCAAGAAAGAACCTTCCGCTCAGAAGAGCGAGCAAAAAAAGTCCGAAGAAGCGACGGCAAAAAAGACCGAACCTGCGCCAGCGCAACCGGAGCCGAAGCCCGGGGACGATAAGAAAGAAGAGCGCTTTGACATGACCGAGGTGGCTCCGGTCGTCACTCACCATCAAGTCACGGTTAACGGTAACACCCTGAAGTACACGGCCACCACCGGGCGGCTTCCCATCAAGCGAGGTGACGGCAAGATTGAAGCCCAGATGTTCTTTGTGGCATATACGCTAGACGGGGCCGATCCCTCCAAGCGTCCACTCACGTTTGCCTTCAACGGCGGACCTGGTTCGGCGACCATCTGGCTGCATATGGGCGCGCTAGGTCCTCGCAGGGTTGCACTGCGCACTGACGGATCGCTGCCTCCGGCGCCTTACCAGATCGAAGAAAACTCAAATTCACTTCTCGATAAGAGCGACCTTGTTTTCGTGGATGCAATTGGTACCGGCTACAGCCGCGCCGAAACCGCGGAACTCTCAAAAAAGTTCTGGAATGTGAAGGGCGATATCGAGGCCTTCAGCGAGTTCATTCGCATGTACATCAGCCGCTACGAACGCTGGAATTCGCCATTGTTCCTTTTCGGCGAGAGTTATGGGACGACTCGGTCAGCCGGGATTGCGGGTCGGCTGGCGGAGGAAGGGATCTCGTTTAACGGGATTACGCTGCTTTCGATTGCGCTCGATTTTCAGACGCTCGTGGACACAAAGGCAAACGACGAGCCATACATCCTTTTGATTCCGTCGTTCACGATGATTGCGGGCTATCACCACAAACTCCCTGCCGACCTCGAACAGGACATGGCCAAAGCGCGGCAGGAATCGGAGCAGTGGGCTAGCGGCGAATATGCTCAGGCATTGGCCAAAGGAGATGCACTCAGTCCCCAGGAGCGGCAGCAGGTTATCGAGCACATGGCCCGCTACACGGGTCTGAGCAAAGACGTGCTCGACCAGGCCAACTTGCGGATCGACGTTGCTAAGTTCACCCACTACCTGCTGATCGATCAGAAAGTGCGTGTTGGCCGCCTTGACGGGCGTTTCACCGGGCCTGATCCCGACGGCTTGATGGACACCCCGTTCTATGATCCGACCGAAGCAGACGTTCTCCCTCCCTACACGGCGGTGTTCAACAACTACGTGCGTAATGAGCTCGGATACAAAGTTGACATGCCTTACTACGTTTTTCCGCGGGAAGGATCTGCATTCAAGTGGGAGTGGGGACAGGCGGTAGACGGCTTTCCCAGCACTGCGACCGACCTGCGGCATGCTATTGTCCGCAATCCCTATCTGCAGATCCTGGTCATGGAGGGATACTACGACTTGGCGACTCCTTATTATGGGGCCAACTTCACCATGCAGCACCTCGATCTTCCGGAAAAGTTCCGAAAACAAATCTCCTACGCAACCTACGGTGCGGGCCATATGGTGTATCTGCCTGCTGACCAGTTGAAGAAGATGAAGAGCGACGAATCCAAGTTTGTCGAGGGGGCGCTCGCGGCACAACAGTGAGGGTCTGCCGGCCAGCTACGCTGGTCACTTGCATACCGGGCCTGCGATGCGATACAAACGGCCCAAAGCCTATGTTGCGTCGTCTTTTTCTCCTCGCGATTCTCACTGCGGGCCTGCATTCGTTTGCACAGGTGCCCGCGCCGCCTGCACCTCCCATTCCGGCTGCGACCGCGGATCATTCGCAAGAGTCGTACGTGATTGAAAAGTTCCGGAGCTCGTATCGCTTTGAAAACGACGGTACCAGCAGGCGAGAGCTTTACGCGAGAGTCAAGGTCCAGAGCGATGCCGGCGTGCAGCAGTGGGGCCAGTTGGTCGTCGGATATAACTCAGCCAATGAGCGAGTCGAAATACCCTTTGTTCGGGTTCTAAATCCCGATGGGTCCACCGTGACCGCTTCCGCCGATGCCGTCCAGGACCTGAGCATTCCACTTGAAAAAGAAGCTCCGGTTTATACCGATTATCGGCAGAAGCACGTGACCGTACCCGGGATCCGCCCCGGGGTGATTCTGGAATACGACTTTGTGACGGTTACCTACACTGCGCTTGCCCCCGGGCAGTTCTGGATGCAGTACGACTTCTCCGAAACCGGGACCGTCTTGGACGAGGAACTCATCCTCGATATCCCGAAAGACCGCAAGGTCACTCTGAAGACCAAGCCAGGGAATGATCCCAAGATTTCCGAAGACAAGGGGCGACGTGTTTATTCCTGGAAAAGCTCTCATGTCGACAAAACCGATGAAGAACTGAAGAAGGAAGAAAAGGACAAGAAGAAGAAGCCAAAAGAGCCTGACTTTCCTACGATTCAAATGACGACCTTCGAAAGCTGGGACCAACTGGGGCGATGGTATGCGGGCCTGGAGAAGGATCGCCGCCAACCGGATCGCGAAATTCGCTCGAAGGCCGCAGCGCTGACTCAGGGCAAGACCACAGACCTCGACAAGATTCAAGCGCTCTACGACTACGTGGCCACCAACTTCCGATACATCAGCCTATCGTTCGGCGTGGGCCGGTTCCAGCCACACTCGGCTGAGGACGTGCTGCACAATGAGTACGGCGATTGCAAGGACAAGCACACCCTGCTCGCCTCCCTGCTCGCGGCTTCGGGCTACAACGCTTCCTCGGTGTTGATCAATTCCGGCCGCAAGCTCGACCCGGATGTCCCCTCGCCCTCGCAGTTCGACCATGTTTTCACCATGCTCCCGCTCGGGAAAGAAGAAGTATGGATGGATACGACAACCGAGGTCGCTCCCTTCCGCCTGCTGGCCTCCGTCCTTCGGAAAAAGCAAGCTCTCATCATCCCCCAGAACGGCACGACACACCTCGAAGAGACTCCCGCGGACCCTCCCATGGCCAACCGGCAATACACCGACATTCAGGGTAGGGTGAGCGAACTCGGAAAACTCGAGGCGCAGATACATTATGAGTTCCGGGGAGATACCGAGCTTTACTTGCGTACCCTGTTTCGCCGCATCCCCCGCAACAAGTGGACCGACTTCATTAAGCAGATGAGCCTTTATGGCGGCGTCTCCGGCGATGTTTCAGACCTCAAGGCGAGCGATCCGGCAGAGACCCACGAACCTTTTAAGCTCGATTACAAGCTTTCGGCGGCCACCTATCTGGACTGGTCGAAGAAGAAGACCGAGCTGACCTTGCCATTCGCCCAGATCACGATGGCGGATGCGGACGACGATGATCCTGACCCGGTCCAGCTCGGTTCGCCCATCGAGTTTACCTACAAGCTTCGCATTGAATTTCCGGCAAAGTACACCGAGAAGGCACCTCTTCCTTTCGCCATGAAGCGCGACTATGGCCGCTACCAAGCGACCTATAACGTGGATGGGAATGTCTTCACCGCCGAGCGCACCCTGGTCACCACCATGAACGAATTGCCCTCGCCGCGGGCAAGCGACTACATCGCATTCCGGCGCGCGGTTCTCGCTGACGCCGAACAGAAAATGCAGATTGACAGCTCCCTGGCAGGCACACCCACTCTCGCCAAAGACCTGAAAGGGGATGAGCTCTATGACGCTGCCAAGGCAGCCTTTCAGCGGGGAAACTTCTCTACCGCTATCGAGCTCCTCGAGAAGGTGGTTGCCGCCGACCCCAAGCACAAAACCGCGTGGATGGACCTCGGCCGCGCCTATATGGTTGAGCGCCAGACCGACAAGGCGGTCGACGCGTTTAAGAAACAAGCCGAGATCAATCCTTACGACGAATATGCTTTCAGTGCGATCGGCTGGGCTTATACCACCGACCGCAAGTACGAGCAGGCTGCTGAGGCGTTCAATAAGGCGATTGAGATCAATCCCCTGAGCCTCTACGCGCATGCGGCCCTCGGCGGCATGTACCAGGAATCCCACCAATACGAGAAAGCCGCACCGGAGCTGGAGAAGGCGGTTTCGCTGAAGCCCGACGATGCTTCGCTCGAAATCAGCCTGGGCGATGCCTACTTAAACCTCGGTCAGGATGACAAAGCGCTGGTTGCCTTCGACAAAGCGGTGCAGATTTCCGCGACCCCGGATGTGTGGAACAACATCGCCTACCAATTGTCTTTAAAGAATGCGCACCTTGATATCGCCCAGCGGTACGCAGAGTCTGCCGTGACCGCGATCTCTACCTCGTCGCGCAATCTCTCGCTCGATCAGCTCTCCGATCGCGATCTTCTGATTCCTTCTGCCCTCGATGCCAACTGGGACACGCTCGGCTGGGTTTACTTTGCCCGTGGCAACATGGACAAAGCCCAGAAATACATCCGGTCGGCATGGATACTCGGCCAACATGGCGAGGTTGGCGACCACCTGGCGCAGATCTACCAGAAGCAGGGCCGAAAGGAAGATGCGGTGCGCGTGTATGCGCAATCCTTGTCCGGACTGCGGCCCACCAACGAGACACGCACCCGCTTGGCGGGACTGGTCGGCGGGGATTCTAAAGTCCAACCCGTGATCGAGCAGCACCGGGTCGAGCTGCAACAGCTGCGGACATTAAAGCTGGGGAAAATAGCATCTGCCTCCGGGACAGCAGATTTCTTCGTGTTGATTACTTCGGCGCCAGGTGGGGCAAAAATCGATGCGGCAAAGTTTGTGGGTGGAGAAGAGAAGCTGAAGCCGCTCACCGACAGCCTTCGAGGCGCCAAGGTGGACTTTGTTTTTCCCGACGATGTCCCCGCGAAAATCCTCCGCCGCGGCACGCTTTCCTGCTCGCAGGAAACCGGGCAGTGCGATTTTCTGATGATGTTGCCGGAGGACGTTCACTCCGTGGACTAGCCGGGCAGCCGAGGAGTGATCCGCGACTGCTCAAAGGCAAATGCCAGCTGAAGCACGCGCGCGTCGTGTCCGCTCGGCCCTACGATCTGCAATCCGATCGGAAGTCCCTCTGAAGTAAGCCCGCAGGGGACGGAGATGGCCGGGGTTCCCCAAACGTTGGCCGGCCGCGTATTGCGGAGCAGAATGAGTTCGGTGGGGCGCAATTGCTCGACGTGGGAGACGAGGTCGGAAAGACGCGGCGCAGGAATCGGCGTGGTAGGGGTTACCAGCAGGTCGACGGTTTGAAACATCGCCGCCGACTCTTCCCGCAGGTGAGCCAGTTCTTTGAGCGCTGCCTGGTACTGGTCGGCTGAAATGTTCTCGCCAGTGCGTATGCGCCGCAGGGTTTCCGGATCATAATCCTCAGCGGACTTCCTGATCCAGGCTTGATGAACCGCGTAGGCCTCGGCGGCTTGGAGGGTTCGGTCGCTATCCACTCGGATCGAAACGTCGGCAACCGTCGAACCCAGCCTTTCTAGCTGCCGGATCGCCTCTTCGACCGATGCTGCGACTTCGCGGTCGAGGCCCTCAAAAAAGAATTGACGCGGAACTCCTACACGCCATGCTGGGCGGGTTGGAGCGAGAGTGCCCGAGTATTGCCCGGCAGATCCCCCGAGAGCATCGAGCAGGATTGCAGCGTCCTCGACCGAGCGCGTGATCGGCCCGGCGTGGTCCAGAGAAGGCGAGAGTGGAATGACTCCTTCGGTGCTGATAAGCCCGAAAGAAGGTTTCAGCCCTACCACCCCGCAGAGCGCGGCGGGCTCCCGAATCGAACCCGCGGTATCGGTTCCGACGGAAGCAAAGCACATTCCGCTTGCAACTGCGGCCGCCGAACCGCCCGAAGATCCGCCCGCAATGTAGTCTGCATGGACGGGGTTGTGGACGGGGCCAAAGCAGCTGATCACGGAACTCCCGCCGTAAGCGAACTCGTGCAGGTTCTGCTTCCCGATCAGGATTGCTCCAGCTTGCTTGAGCCTTACGACGAGCGCCGCATCTCTAGAGGAAACTTCGTTCCCGACGACCCGGCTCCCCGCGCTCGTGCGGACCCCGGTTACGTCCATGAGATCTTTCAGCCCTACCGGAATGCCGTGTAGAGGGCCGAGCCATTTCCCCGCGCGGATCTCTGATTCCGCCCGAGTTGCGTCCCGCAAAGCTGAATCGGCCATGACGGTGACGAAGGCACTCAGCTCTGAGTTCAAGGCGGCAATTTTTTCCAAGCATTCACGAACCAGTTCGACAGGAGAAACCTCCTGGCTGCGGACAAGCTTGGAAGCAGCGGCGATCGTGCGAAGCGTCATCCGAGCTCTATTCCATTTCTGGGAATACATGAGGTGGATGAGACTTCTCTGGTGCATCGCATAAATTTTTCTTTCAAAGACATTTCTTAATTCGCTCGACCTGCTATAATTTCGAGTTTCATAACCGGCTACAAATCTTACGTGGATGTTCGTCGCGGTTGAACACTGTTTTCCCGCAGTCTAAACAACAAAAACTCTGATCGATGCAGATTTTCCACCGTAGCGCAAATGTAATCTCGCGGGTCTCGATTTATGCGGGGATCTTTACAGCGGCGTTCGTGCTTTGGGCGTGCATTCAGTTGCAGCGTTCGCCCTATGTAACGTACGCTGGCGTGGTCCGTCCTCAGCCAGTGCCGTTCAGCCATCAGCACCACGTGGCTGCCATCGGCATTGATTGCCGCTACTGCCACACCTCGGTCGAGACGTCAGGTTTTGCCGGTATCCCGCCGACCAAGACCTGCATGAACTGCCATTCGCAGATCTGGACGAATGCGGCGATACTCGAGCCGGTCCGCGAGAGCTTCCGCAGCGGCAAGTCGCTCGTCTGGAACCGTGTCAATGACCTTCCCGATTTTGTCTACTTCGATCACAGCATTCATATTAATAAAGGAGTGGGGTGCAACACCTGCCATGGAGCTGTCGACCGCATGCCCTTGACGTTCAACCATGCGTCGCTGCAGATGGAGTGGTGCATCAACTGCCACCGCAATCCTGCAAAGGAACTGCGGCCTCGCGATCAGGTGTTCAACATGCGCTACCAAAAGCCGAGCGAGGAGATCCCGGTTATGATCGACGGGAAAAAGTTTACCGACCAAATGAACCTGGGTAAGTATCTGGTCAGCGCGTACCATCTGCGCTCGGTGCTCGACATTACAAGCTGCAACACGTGTCACAGGTAGAAACTGCATCAGCGATGAATAACGACGAACAAAACGGCAAGGCGCATCGCGAGGAAGTCTGTCCGGGGAAGAAGGACAAGCTCGGTCCGCTCGAATTGCAGGCCGAGATCGAGAAAAAGAATGCGCCCGAAATGTGGCGTAGCCTGGAAGAGCTCGCCGGCAAGCCCGAAGTCCGCGAGTTGATGCACCGCGAGTTCCCTAAGGGTGCATCGGAGTGGATCGATGCGGTTTCGCGCCGCGGCTTTCTGAAGCTGATGGGATCGTCGCTCGCGCTGGCCGGCATGTCGGCATGCACCCGCCAGCCGCTCGAGCCGATCGTTCCCTATGTTCGCCAGCCGGAAGGCTTCATCCCCGGCAAGCCGATGTCCTACGCTACGGCCTTCACCCTGAGCGGATACGCAGCGCCTCTGCTTGTGACCAGCCGCGAGTTTCGCCCAATCAAGATTGAAGGCAATCCTGATCATCAAGCAAGCCTTGGCGGCACCGATATCTTCGCCCAGGCTTCGATTCTCGATCTCTATGATCCCGACCGCTCGCAGAATGTGCTCTATCTGGGAGAGATCGCTACCTGGGGCACCTTTGCCGATCAGCTTCGCGGCCCCCTGAATTCCCAGAAGACCCTCCAGGGTGCCGGCATCCGCATTCTCTCGCGGGCGTTTTCTTCGCCCACGCTGCTCGATCAGATGCAGCAGTTGGAGAAAAATTTCCCGCTGGCGAAGTGGCATGTCTATGAGCCGGTGAATCGAGACAACGTCTATGCGGGCGCGCAGATGGCTTTCGGGCAGCCGGTGGAGACGGTTTACAAGCTCGATGCCGCGGACGTGATTGTTTCTCTCGATGCGGACTTCCTTTACGGCGGCTTCCCGGGAATGACGCGCTATGCCCGAGATTTCGCCAAGCGCCGCGATCCTGAGTCCGACAAGATGAGCCGTTTTTATGCCATCGAAAGCGCGCCCACTTCGACCGGAGCAAAGGCGGACCACCGCTTGCCGGTGAAGGCGAGTGAGGTAGAAGCCGTCGCGCGCGCGTTACAAGGTGGCGGTGGGTTGAGCGGCGAGGCGGCGAAGTTTGTCCAATCGGTTGTGGCGGAACTAGGGGCCGCCCACGGTTCAAGCGTTGTAATCCCGGGCGAGCACCAGCCGCCCATCGTGCATGCCTTGGCTCATGCGCTGAATCAGCAACTTGGCAACGTCGGGAAGACCGTCTTCTACACCGACCCGGTGCTCGCGACGACGGACAGTCAGACCGAATCGATCAGAGACCTCGTCTCCGATATGCGCGGGGGGAAGGTTGATCTGCTGGTCATTCTCGGCGGCAACCCGGCATTCGACGCGCCCGCTGATCTTGGATTCGCTGACGCTTTGCGGAACAGTAAGATCCCGGTGCGGGTGCATCTCGGGCTCCACGACAACGAGACTGCCGAGCTTTGCCATTGGCACATCAGCGAGACGCATTATTTGGAGCAGTGGGGGGACAGTCGCGCTTACGACGGCACGGTCAGTATTGTTCAGCCGCTGATTGCGCCGCTCTACAGCAGTCACAGCGCCTACGAACTGGTGTCGCTCCTGAATGGCCAGGCTGAAACGCCGGGCTACGAACTCGTTCAGAACTACTGGAAATCGAAGCATTCCGGAGCCGACTTCGACACTTTCTGGCGCAGATCAGTGCACGACGGATTCGTTGCCGGCACGACGTATCAGGCAAAGCAGGTTTCTCTGAAGACCGCAGAGAGCCTGGCCTCGGAGGCTCGCGCAAAGGGTTCTCAAAGCGGCGACATCGAAATCAACTTCCGCCGAGATCCTTCTATCTACGATGGCCGCTTCGCAAATAACGCCTGGCTGCAGGAATTACCTAAGCCCTTGACCAAGATGACCTGGGACAATCCGCTGCTCCTGGCGCCTGCGATGGCTGACCGCCTCGCAGTCAAGAGCATGGACATGGTCAAGGTCGAGCTGAACGGGAAATCGTTGGATCTTCCGGTCTGGATCCAAGCCGGACACCCGGATAACTCGGTCACGGTGTATTTCGGTTACGGCCGCAGTCGTTCCGGTCGCGCCGGGAACGCCGCTGGATTCGATGTCTATCAGCTTCGCTATAGCGCCACGCCGGACCTTGCAAGCGGGAAAGTCACCAAGACGAGCGGTCAGTACCTGCTCTCTACTACGCAGGGCTATCAGACCATGGATGTTGGCGATGATCACCGTCCCATCGTGCGCAGCGCCACGCTCAAAGATTTCAAGGACAGAAACTTTTCGGAAGAGGCGCCCCGCCCCGACGAGACGATGTACAACAATCCGCCCTATGACTATGCGGCTCAGCCGTACGTATGGGGCATGACCATCGACCACAACGCCTGCGTGGGCTGCAATAACTGCATCATTGCATGCCAGTCGGAGAACAACATTCCGGTCGTCGGCAAGGAGCAGGTGAATCGCGGCCGCCACATGCATTGGCTGCGGGTGGACGTCTACTACCAGGGTGATCGCGACAACCCGCGAGCCTACTTCCAGCCCGTGCCCTGCATGCAATGCGAGAATGCACCCTGCGAGGTGGTGTGTCCGGTGGGCGCAACCACGCACTCGACCGAAGGCTTGAACGACATGATTTATAACCGCTGCGTAGGGACGCGCTATTGTTCGAACAACTGTCCCTACAAAGTGCGGCGGTTCAACTTCTTACTTTTCCAGGATTGGGAGACTCCGCAGCTGAAGATGTTGCGCAATCCCGATGTCACCGTCCGCAGCCGGGGCGTGATGGAAAAGTGCACCTATTGCGTGCAGCGCATTACGCACGCGCGCATTGCCGCCGAAGAAGCGACGACCGAGCAAGCGAAGGCCGACCCGATTACGAATTTGCAGACGGCGTGCCAGCAGTCTTGCCCAGCGAACGCGATTGTTTTTGGCAACATCAATGATCCGACGAGCGCGGTTTCGAAGTTGAAGGCGAAGTCGCGCAACTACGCGGTGCTGGATGATCTGAATACGCGCCCGCGGACGACGTATCTGGCGGCGGTTCGGAACCCCAATCCGGAGTTGGAAGGCAGTTCGACATAATGGCGAGACCAACAGAAGTCGAAATTGGCGAGCAGAAAGCACCGGTCATCCAGCCCGGGCATACCTTCGCCAGCATTACGGACAAGGTCGCCTCGATTGTCCTGCGCCGTCCGGTCACGAACGGCTGGCTGCTGGGAGTGGCGATCTGCTTCCTGATCCTGCAGTGGTTCCTGTTCGCGGTCTGCTGGTTGTTTTACAAAGGCGTTGGCGTTTGGGGTGTGAATATCCCCGCAGGCTGGGGATTTGCCATCGTCAACTTCGTCTGGTGGATCGGTATCGGCCACGCCGGCACCCTGATCTCTGCCATTCTGCTTCTGCTGCGCCAGCAGTGGCGAAACTCGATCAACCGCTTTGCCGAGGCCATGACGCTTTTCGCCGTGGCTTGCGCGGGCATGTTCCCGATCTTCCACCTCGGCCGTCCGTGGCTGTTTTATTGGTTGTTTCCCTACCCAAACACGATGTCGTACTGGCCGAACTTTCGCAGCCCCCTGGTGTGGGATGTGTTCGCGGTCTCGACTTACGGCACCATTTCGCTCGTGTTCTGGTTTGTCGGTCTGATTCCGGATCTGGCGAGTCTGCGCGATACGACCGACAATAAGGCTCTCAAGTTCATCTTTGGCGGCCTCGCCATGGGCTGGCGCAATTCGGTGCGCCACTGGAACCGCTACGAAACCGCTTACCTGTTGCTCGCCGGTCTCGCCACCCCTCTGGTGCTCTCGGTGCACACGGTTGTGAGCTTCGATTTCGCGATCGGCATTGTTCCGGGATGGCACACCACCATCTTCCCGCCCTACTTTGTGGCTGGCGCCATCTATTCTGGCTTCGCCATGGTGCTGGTGCTCGCGATTCCGATCCGCAAGTTCTACGACATTGAAGACCTGATCACCGACCGGCACATTGAGAACTCCGCCATGGTCATGCTGGCCACCGGCTGGATCGTGGCTTACGGATATGCCATTGAGGCATTCGTGAACTGGTACGGCGGGGATCCCTACGAAGCTTTCCTGCGCTGGAACCGCTTGCATGGACCGTACGCGGTCTCGTACTACGCGCTGCTCTTCTTTAATCTCGTGTTGCCGCAAGTCCTGTGGTTCAAGAAGGTCCGCAACAATAACCTGGCGCTTTTCCTGATCTCACTCGATGTGCTCGTCGGTATGTGGCTGGAGCGTTTTGTGATCGTGGTTGTCAGCCTGAGCCGTGACTTCATGCCTTCTGCCTTCGGCCAGTATTATCCGACCCAATTCGACTGGGCAGTGTTCATCGGCACCCTGGGCTTTTTCTCGGCCTGCATGTTCCTGTTCTTGCGCTTGCTGCCGGCGGTTTCTATTTCCGAGCTCAAGACGTTGCTCCCTGAAGCTGAAGTCACTGTGGAGCACGAGGCGGAGGTTCATCACTGATGAAAGATCCCCGCACGTACGGCTTGATGGCTGAGTTCGATACGGTGAACGAGGCAATCGCGGCAGCTCACAAGGTTTATGGGGCGGGCTACCGCAAGATCGACGCTTATGCGCCGTTTCCGGTCGAAGAGCTTTCCGAGGCCATTGGATTTCATCACAATGGGGTTGCGCTGGTGTGTCTTGTTGGCGGCCTGCTCGGCGGCACGGCGGCCTACGTTCTGCAGTGGTGGATTAATACCGCGGGCTACCCAATTAATATCGGCGGGCGACCGCTGCACTCATGGCCCGCTTTCATTATCGTTACCTTCGAAATGACGATTCTGTTTTCGGGATTGTCGGCAGTGTTTGGCATGCTTGCGCTGAACGGGTTGCCGCAACCCTACCATCCGGTTTTTAACGTACCTCAATTCGATGCGGCCTCGAGGGATAAGTTCTTCATTGCAATCTTTTCCTCCGACAAGAAGTACGATCCCATCGCTACCCGCGCCTTCCTAGAGAGCTTGAATCCAACCTCGGTCGCGGAGGTACCCAGCTAATGGCGAAACTCCGGACAGTTTTGGGTCTTCTAGCGCTGGCGATTCTGGTCGGTTGCCGCAACGACATGCACGATCAGCCGCGCTTCAAGCCGCTGGCGAAGAGCGACTTTTTCGCCGATATGCGGGCCTCGCGCGCGCCCGTCGAGAATACGGTGGCTCGCGGACAACTGAACGAGGACACCTACTTCTATACCGGGAAAATTGGCTCGAATCCAGGCGATTACATGCCGGCCGAAGTTCCCGTCAACCAAGCGACACTGGAGCGCGGACGGGAGCGGTTCGACATCTATTGTGCGCCTTGTCATTCGCGCCTGGGGGATGGCAATGGAATGGTTCCGCAACGCGGATACCGCCATCCGCCGAGCTATCACCAGGAGCGTTTGCGCAAGGCGCCGCTCGGTTATTTCTTCGACGTAATGACGAACGGCTTTGGAGCGATGCCCGATTACGCCATGCAGATCACGCCCGAAGACCGCTGGAAGATCGTCGCCTACATCCGGGCGTTGCAGCTGAGCCAGAATGCGACCGCAGCCGATGCGGCAGGACGGGCCATTCCGACGGCTCCGCCAAGATTTCAAGAACCCGGTTCGGGTGCCACCCCGCCCGTTCCTTTGCCTGAGACCAATGAAACAGGAGAACCCGAGAATGTCAGCGGCGCGCACCAATAGTTCAAAGTGGATGGCGCCGGAGATCGCGCACGTCATGTACCAGCGTGCGCTCGCCGTCGGCATTCTTTTCGGCGCCTTGTCGCTGGGATTGGCCATTTATCCCTACACTCGGGAGCAGTTTTTCCACTCCTATCTGCTCGGCTTCATGTTCTGGCTGGGCATCACGCTTGGCAGCATGGCGTTTCTGATGATTCAGTACCTGACCGGCGGAATGTGGGGCATGGTAATCCGCCGGCCGCTTGAAGCCGCTATGAAAGCCCTGCCGCTCATGGGGGCGCTTTTTGTTCCCATTGCTGTCGGAATCCCCTATCTCTACAGCGGGTACGGCGACAGCCACGGCTGGTTCAACGCGGTCCCAAGCGATGGACATCTTTGGGACTTGAGTCGTGCGTACATGCAGCGCTGGGGCCATGGGCAATTCCTGTTCCTGGACGGTGTCATCGGTCGTGCGATCATTTACTTCGTGATCTGGATCCTGATGGCCTGGACGCTTATCCGCTGGTCGAATGAGCAGGATGCTCCCCCGATAGAGAACCTGAGCCCGCGTTTCCGCCGGTTGGCTGCTCCCGGACTGATCCTCTACGCCTTCACCATTAGTTTCGCCGCCATCGATTGGGTCATGTCCCTAGATCCCCGCTGGTTCTCGACCATCTTCGGATTCATCATCATCGTGGGCGAGTGCCTGGCTGCCATGTGCCTGATGGTGATCGTCGAGACGGTGCTCTCGCGCGAGGAACCTTTCTCTCTGTGGCTTAAGCCGAAAGAAGTTCATGATCACGGCAAGCTGATCTTGACCTTCATCATGCTGCATGCGTATTTCAGCTTCTCGCAGCTGCTGATCATTTGGGCGGGCAATCTGCCGATGGAGATTCGGTTCTTCCTTCGCCGCCTGGAACACGGCTGGGGATGGGTGGGGCTGTTCCTGGTCCTTTTCCACTTTTCCGTGCCGTTTGCGCTCTTACTGTCGCGTCCGCTCAAGCGGAACCCGTATCGCCTGGTGAAAATCGCCGGCTGGCTCCTGTTTGCGCGCTTCGTGGACCTGTTCTGGTACATCGAGCCCACGTGGAATGAAAGCTTTACCTGGCACTGGGGATATTTGATCGACATCGTTGTTCCGGTGGCAATCGGGGGGATGTGGCTGGCGTACTTCTTCCATAATCTGCGCCAGCGACCGCTATTGCCCGAGTACGACCTGCATGCGCAGGAGTTTCTGGATTACGCGGGGGTTGCTCATGACTGAACATCAGCACGATGAGCATCCGGCTGGCCTGGGCTTTGAACGCCAAGACTGGACTGCCAGACCGGTCTACGGTTTCCTGGTTTCTCTCGCCGTCATTGGAGTGATGGTTTACGTTACCGTCTGGGGCATCTTCAAGGTGCTCGATCGATATTTCAATGAGCACCAAGCTCCGACCAATCCGCTCGTCGAGCAGAACACCAATGTGCCTACTCGAAACGCGGATCCGGAGCGCGTGCAGCAGATCTTTCCGGAGCCCCGGCTCGAAACCAATGAGCGCGGTGAGATCAACGACTTCCGTTTGGGTGAAGAGCAAACCCTGAACAGCTACGGCTGGGTCGATCAGAGCGCCGGGGTGGTTCACATTCCGATCACAGAAGCGATGAGGCTGGTCGCCGAGCGCGGCCTTCCAACCCGACCGGCAACCGGAAAGGTGCCTCCATCGCCTGTGAATCTCGCCAGAGCAGCAGCGGCAGCTGCTGATACGGCTAACGCAAACCAGAACACCGCCGGCAAGCCGGCAGGAAAAAGGAAAAAGTAGTGAGCAGTACCGTTCAAAAATCGTTGTGGACCGTGGCGGGCGTAGCTCTTCTCGCCTCGACCGGTTGGGCGCAGGGCATGTATTCGGGCGCCGGGGGAATTATGGCGCCTTCAGCCAACGTCAAGCCGCCCGGGTTGAAGCGTGCCGGGATCGAGCAGAAGCTTGACCAGCAGCTCCCCTTGAATCTGGTTTTTCGCGATGAAGCCGGCAAGCCCGTCAAGCTGGGTGATTTCTTCGGCAAGCGCCCGGTGATCCTGACCTTTGTTTATTTCCGCTGCCCCATGCTCTGCAGCGAAGTTCTCTCGGGTCTAGAGGGCTCGTTGAAAGCTCTGAGCTTCGATATCGGAAAAGATTTCGACGTGCTGACGGTCAGCTTTGATCCGAAGGACACTCCGGAGAGCGCCACCGAAAAGAAGGCGAGCGTGTTGCAGCACTACAAGCGAGAAGGCGCTCGCGACGGCTGGCACTTCCTGACCGGCTCAGAAGAGTCGATTGCCGCGCTCACCGATGCAGCCGGTTTTGGTTACGACTACGACGAGAAAACCAATCAGTTCGCACATAGCACGGCCATCATGGTGATCACGCCCGAAGGCAAGATCGCGCAGTATTACTACGGCGTGGATTTTCCGCCGCGCGATCTGCGGCTAGGGTTGGTTCAGGCATCGCAAAACAAGATTGGCACCCTGGCAGACCAAGTGCTCCTCTACTGCTATCACTATGATCCGCAGTCGGGCAGATGGGGCGCCGTTGTCACCCACATGATTCAATTGGGCGGCGGAGTCACGATTCTGGCGTTAGGGGCAATGCTATTGGTGCTATTGCGACGCGGGTCCGATTCTGAGCACAGGGGGCAGGGCAACTCTCAGGCATATGTTCGATAATTTTCCACTTTGGCCGGCTGGCGCTTCCAATCACGCGCTTCCCGTGGATTTGATCTACGTCTTCCTCGTAGTTCTATCGACGGTGATGACGCTCGCGATTTTTGCCGCCATCGCCATATTCGGGGTAAAGTACCGCCGCCGCCATGACCGCGAAGCCCACCAGATTGAAGGATCCTTGATCCTCGAGATCACTTGGTCGGTGATTCCGCTGGGCATTTTCATGGTGATATTTGGCTGGGGCGCGGTGGTCTACTTCCATATGCGCACTCCACCCCGCGACGCCACCGAAGTCTACGTGGTCGGCAAGCAGTGGATGTGGAAGATCCAGCACCAGGAAGGGCAGCGCGAGATCAACGAACTGCACGTGCCGGTCGATCGCAATATCAAGCTGATCATGACCTCCCAGGACGTGATCCACAGCTTCTTCATCCCTGCTTTTCGCGTCAAGCAGGACGTAATTCCGGGGCGCTATACGACGCTTTGGTTTCGCGCAACCACCCCCGGCACCTACCACCTGTTCTGCGCGCAATTTTGCGGGACCGACCATTCAGGAATGATCGGCCAGGTGGTGGTGATGAATCCCGCGGACTATCAGACCTGGATGTCTGGCGGGAGCGTGTCTGGGTCCCTGGCGCAGAGCGGGGAGACATTGTTTCAGCAACTCGGCTGCTCCACCTGCCACCGGTTCGACGTGCAGGGGCGTGGACCGAATTTGAAGGGATTATTCGGCAAGCCTGTGCAGTTGCAGGACGGGCGATCCGTTCTGGCTGATGACAACTATGTTCGCGAGTCAATCCTGGTCCCAACGGCGAAGGTCGTGTCCGGCTTCCAGCCGATCATGCCTTCGTTCCAGGGTCAGGTGAGCGAGGAACAATTGAACGCGCTGGTTGCGTATGTGAAGTCGCTGAGCCAGGCGCCCGCAGGCGCGGCAGCAACTCCGACAAGTACGCAGCAGCCAGCAAACGCAACCCCAAGGGATTAGCGATGGCAACCGTAGCAGTACCCATGGAACAGAAGAACTACCTGAACGCCGAGTACGGCATTCGCTCGTGGCTGTTTACGACCGACCACAAGCGCATCGCATTGCTGTACCTGATTTCGATCACTGCGATGTTCTTTATCGGCGGATTCTTTGCGTTGATGATCCGCCTCGAGCTGCTCACACCGGCCGGCGACCTGCTGCTGCCGGACACCTATAACAAGATGTTCTCCATGCACGGTCAGGTGATGGTGTTCTTCTTCCTGATTCCATCGATTCCGGCCGTGCTCGGGAACTTTCTGATCCCCATGATGGTCGGGGCCAAGGACCTGGCTTTTCCCCGCATTAACCTGCTGAGCTGGTATATCTACATCGCAGCTGCCGGTCTTTACATCTGGTGCATCGCCACCGGCGGCGTCGACACCGGCTGGACGTTCTACGTTCCATACTCCAGCTTATTCAGCAACTCGCACGTGATTGAAGCTGGGCTGGCGATCTTTATCGCCGGATTCTCGTCCATTCTCACCGGATTGAATTTCGTCGTAACCGTGCACCGCATGCGCGCCCCGGGCATGACCTGGTCGCGTCTGCCGCTGTTTGTGTGGTCCCATTACGCCACCAGCATCATCATGCTGCTGGGAACTCCGGTGATCGCCATCACGCTGGTCCTGGTGGTTCTCGAGCGCACGCTGAATCTTGGCATCTTTGATCCCACCCGCGGTGGCGATCCGGTGCTCTTCCAGCATTTGTTCTGGTTCTACTCGCACCCCGCCGTTTACATCATGATCTTGCCCTCGATGGCTGTGGTCAGCGAGATCATCCCGTGTTTCTCGCGTAAGAGAATTTTTGGCTACAACTTCGTAGCCATGTCCAGTATCGCCATCGCGGTGATTGGCTTCCTGGTCTGGGCGCACCACATGTTCGTCGCCGGCATCTCGCTCTACTCGGCGCTGGTGTTCTCCTTTCTGACCTTCCTGGTCGCGGTACCGTCGGCGATTAAGGTCTTCAACTGGACCGCCACGATGTACAAGGGCTCGATATCGTTTTCCACCCCGATGCTCTATGCCCTCGGCTTCATCGGCTTGTTCACGATCGGCGGCTTGACGGGTGTGTTCCTAGCCACCCTCGGTCTCGATGTCCACGTTCACGACACCTATTTCGTCATCGCGCACTTCCATTACGTAATGGTCGGCGGCGCAGTGCTCGGCTTCCTCGGCGGCATGCATTTTTGGTGGCCGAAAATCACCGGCCGGATGTACCCGGAAGCTTGGGGACGGGTGGCGGCGATCATCGTATTCATCGGATTCAACCTGACGTTCTTCCCGCAGTTTGTCCTCGGTTATTTGGGGATGCCCCGCCGCTACTGGGATTACTCGCACATGCCCGAGTGGCAAGCTCTCAATGTTCTCTCGACTGCCGGGGCCACCATTCTCGCGGTCGGATACCTGTTGCCGATGGTCTACATGCTTTGGTCCCTGCGTTACGGCAAGATAGCGGACAACAATCCCTGGCAGGCCACGGGGCTGGAATGGACTACATCCTCCCCGCCGACCACCTTCAATTTTGATGAGACGCCGGTTGTAACCTCGGAAGCCTACGAATACGAGAAAATGCCTTTGCCGCAAGAGGTGACACTTGAGCGATAGTCACGCCACGGAAACGCCGCTCGCGGTCGAACACGAACATCGGCCGGAACTGCGGCACCACTTTGCCGACGAACAGCAGCAGCGTAACGCCGCGTCCCTGGGCATGTGGTGGTTCCTGGGAACCGAAATCATGTTCTTCGGCGGCATGTTCTGCGCCTACCTGGTATACCGCCACTGGTACTTTCCGGAATTCGCCGTCGCCAGCCGCAGCCTGAGCTTACCCATCGGAACCTTCAACACGACTGTGCTGATTTGCAGCAGCTTGACGGTCGCCATGTCGGTACGCGCAGCCCAGCTGGGAAATCGGAAGATGCAGGTCAGGATGTTGTTGCTCACCCTGGTATTCGGCTTGTCGTTCATTGGAATCAAGGGAGTCGAGTGGAGGGAGAAATACAAGGAACATCACATTCCCACCTTCCACTACAACGTGGTCGGCGGCGACGGGGACCTGGTTTACAAGAACGCGAAATTTCTGGGCCTGGATAACCTGCATGGCGAAGCCCTCGAACAACGTAAGGCCGAAATACAGCGCAGCACCCAGATCTTCTACTCGCTGTACTTTGCCCTGACAGGCATGCACGCCATCCACATGATCATTGGCGTCGGAATATTCATCGTGATCACCTGGATGGCCCACAAGGGCCGGTTTACGCCGGAATACCACACGCCGCTTGAAATCGCAGGCCTGTACTGGCACTTCGTGGATATCGTCTGGATCTATCTGTTCCCGTTGCTGTACCTCATTGACCGGAAACCGATCTCTTAGGAATCCCTATGGCAGACCACACAGAGCACTCAGAGCACGTTGTTTCCGCCGGACTGTACTGGCTGATCTGGTTCCTCCTGATTGTCGGGACGATCATCACCGCGCTCGTGGCCACGGTAGATCTGGGGACTTACCACGGTATCGATTTCAACACCGTCGTTGCGCTCGTGATTGCGACCTGCAAGGCCTCGGTCGTGGTCCTCATCTTCATGCACGTCAAGTACACCAGCGAGCGGATGACGAAGGCGATTTTGCTGTCTGCGATTTTCTGGTTGCTGCTCCTGCTGGTGTTGAGCATGTCGGATTACTCAACCCGGATGCATGGGTAAGAAGCAGTTCAGCACTCTGTTCGAGAACCAGCGTTCCCCATAATCTGGCTTTTCTCGTTCCCACGACCGGGTGCGCTCGGCTGAGTGCTATCTTTAGATCTTGCATTCAGTTCAGAAATGAGCAAGGACCCGACCCTCTACCCGGAAGCAGGAGCGCTCGAACAAGACCTGCGCCGAACTCTTCAGGGCGAAGTTCGCTTCGATAACGGCAGCCGCGCGCTCTACTCTACCGATGGATCCAACTATCGGCAGGTCCCGATCGGCGTTGTCATTCCCCGTGACAACCACGACGTGATTGCCGCCATCTCGACCTGCCGGGAACATGGGGCGGCCGTGCTCTGCCGGGGCGGGGGAACCTCGCTCGCGGGCCAGTGCTGCAACGTGGCAGTCGTGATCGATTTTTCCAAGTACATGGCAGAAATCCTCGAGCTTGATCCAGAGCGGAGGATCGCGAGAGTCCAGCCCGGAGTGATTCTCGATCATCTACGCGCAGCTGCCGAGAAGCACAACCTGACCTTTGGGCCCGATCCCGCCAGCCACAGCCGCTGCACGCTTGGAGGCATGGTCGGCAACAATTCCTGCGGCGTGCATTCGGTAATGGCGGGTAAGACCGACCAGAACATCGAGGAACTCGAAATCCTTACCTACGACGGCCTTCGCTTGCGAGTTCGAGAAACCAGTCAGGCTGAACTCGACCGCATCATCGCCGCTGGGGGCCGCGAGGGGGAGATCTACGCCGGATTGCGCCGGATCCGAGATCAGTACGGCGATCTGGTGCGGCAGAAGTATCCGAGCATTCCACGACGGGTTTCCGGCTACAACCTGAACTACCTGCTTCCTGAAAACGGCTTCCACGTCGCCCGGGCGCTAGTCGGTTCCGAAGGCACCTGCGTGACCACTCTCGAGGCTACGTGCCGGCTGGTCACAAGTCCGCCTGAGCGCTTGCTGGTAGTGATCGGCTGCCGCGACGTATTCGAGTGCGCCGATCTTGTACCTGAGGTCCTGCGCCACCAGCCGATTGGGCTAGAGGGGATGGACGACGTGCTCGTGAATTACACCCGCCGCAAGGGAATTAATCCCGAAGGCGTAGCGATGCTGCCCGAAGGCGGGGGATGGCTGCTTGCAGAATTCGGCGGTTGGACTGAGCTCGAAGCCAGAGGGAAAGCCGAAACCTTAGTGCAGGCGCTTCAAAGAAGCGCCGCGCCGCGAAGCTTTCGGCTTTTTCCCGACAAGTCCGAAGCGCGAAAGGTCTGGGAAGTGCGCGAAGCGTCCCTAGGCGCGGTTTCCCGTGTTCCCGGGGAGCCGGCTCTGTGGGAAGGCTGGGAAGATGCCGCGGTCGCGCCGGAGAAGCTGGGCGCCTACCTCCGTGACATGAAGAAGCTGACCGATGAGTTTGGGTACCGCTGCGTTCTCTATGGTCACTTCGGCGACGGATGCGTGCACAACCGAATCAGCTTCGACCTCGAGTCTGCCGAGGGAATTGCACATTTCCGCCGCTACATGGAAGCCTCGGCCGAACTCGTTGTCTCCTACGGTGGTTCGATTTCCGGAGAGCACGGCGATGGGCAAGCCCGCGCGGAACTCTATCCCAAGATGTTTGGGCCGGAACTGGTGAAGGCCTTTGAAGAATTCAAGCGGCTGTGGGACCCGGACTGGAAGATGAATCCCGGCAAAGTCGTATTGCCCAACAAATTGGATGAAGATCTTCGCCTGGGTGCTGACTACCATCCCTGGCAGCCCCAGCTGAAATTCAGCTTGCCTTCCGATCATGGCAGTCTCGCTGAAGCCACGTTGCGCTGTGTCGGGGTTGGCAAGTGTCGGCAATACGAGGGTGGACTGATGTGCCCGAGCTTTCGAGTCACGCGTGAAGAGAAGCATTCCACCCGTGGCCGGGCCCATTTGCTTTGGGAGATGACTGTCGGTGGCACCATCAACGGCAAATGGCGCGATGAGGACGTGAAGTCCTCACTTGATCTGTGCCTCTCCTGCAAGGGATGCAAGAGCGACTGCCCCGTCGGGGTGGATGTAGCGACCTACAAGGCCGAGTTCCTGGCTCATCATTACGAACACCAGTCGAGGCCACTCAACCATTTCGCATTCGCGCAGATTGGGCTTTGGGCAAGGCTTTTGAGTCATGTGCCGGGGCTGGTGAATTTCTTTGCCCAAACCGCTGGATTTCGAGAAATCGGAAAACATGTGCTGGGCGTTGCTCCTCGTCGCCAACTGCCTAAATTTGCAAACCAGAGTTTCAAACAAGCTTTCCTGAAACGTCACGCGAAATCGAAGTCCCGATTCTCAGGGAAATCCATTTTGCTTTGGCCGGACACCTTCAATAACTATTTCCATCCGGAAAGCGCGATGGCAGCGGTCGAGGTGCTCGAGGGCGCAGGTTTTGAGGTGCGCTTGCCGCGTCGTCACGTTTGCTGCGGGCGCCCGTTTTACGATTTCGGTATGCTCGACCGGGCAAAACGGCAACTCCTAAGAACCCTTCAGACTTTAGCAGCCGAGATTGATGCCGGCATTCCCATTCTCGTTCTCGAGCCGAGTTGCGCTTCGGTCTTCAAAGACGAACTGCTGAATTTCTTTCCCGAGAATCCTCGAGCAAAGAAACTGTCCCAACAAGTGTTCTTGTTCGGGGAGTTCCTTGAGAGTCAAAAGGTGGAGGTTCCGCAATTGAACCGCGAGGCCCTGCTGCATGGGCATTGTCATCAAAAGTCGATCCAGAGGATGACCAGCGAGCATGACATCCTTAAGCGCATGGGTGTAAAGTTCAGCTCCCCTGCCCAAGGCTGCTGCGGAATGGCAGGAGCCTTCGGCTTTGAGAAAGAGAAGTACGACGTTTCAGTCGCCATCGGTGAGCTCGAACTTCTTCCCGCTGTACGAAATGCCTCTCCAGAAACGTTGCTGATCGCCGACGGCTTCAGCTGCCGTGAGCAGATCGAGCAATCGACTGGACGCAAGACCATGCACCTGGCCGAAGTGATCAGGATGGCAATGGAGCAGTGAACCACCCTGGTCATGCTGCTCCCAAGCTCGCAACTCGTCGCTTGATTGAGGCTTCCATTACTTTGGTTTTCGCTCCACGAGGATCGCTGCCTCCATTCGGCGGGCGCTTTCATAAAATGGAGCTCTCAACCCCTATGCCCGAGCTCGTTCAGCGGCGACATGGCACCAGGCTTCGAGCGCAAATCCCTTTGCGCGTGACCAGTCTCGATCCCGGTACCCGCTTTTCAGAGCGCTGCCACACGATGCTTGTAAACCCTAATGGTTGCGGCATTCGATTTCCGCGGTCCCTAAAACCAGGGATGCGGGTAAAGATGGAAGAACTTCCAACCGGGGCAACCGTCACCGCCACCGTTGCCAGCAACGTGCGCATCTGCGATCAGGGCAAGTATTGGTTGGTTGGACTTGGCCTCGACTCGCCGAGAAACCTGTGGTGTATAAGCCCGGTGCCTACCGACTGGGACTCAATCTCGGTAGTTCGAAGCCACTAAAACAGCCGCTTCGAATCGAGCAGGATCGTCACCGGACCCTCATTCACCAGTTCGAGCTGCATCCTTGCCTGGAAGCGCCCGGTTCCGCATCTAATTCCGGCTTCACGAATCCTGCGGACAAAGTATTCATAGAGCTCGTTTGCAAGTTCGGGTGGCGCGGCATCCTCGAACGACGGCCGCCTGCCTTTGCGCGCGTCGCCCTGCAGGGTGAACTGGGAAACCACAAGCACTTCGCCCGCCCGATCGGCAACGGAGAGGTTCATCTTGCCGTTCTCATCCTCGAAGATGCGCAGTCGGGCGATCTTTGCCGCGAGATAGTCGGCGTCGGCAAGGGTGTCGGTCTTGCCAACGCCGAGAAGGATGAGAATCCCGCAGTCAATTCTCCCTACTGTTTCTTCGCCGACGCTCACCTGAGCGCGGCTTACCCGTTGAATGACGGCGCGCATGGTCCGATCTGTTAGCCTAAGGCATCGGTCTTGAGAACACCAATCGCTCGAGTGCGGTTGGTAAGCGCGAACAGAATCGAAGCTGATTTCATATAATCCATAACAATGCCAACATTTGCTCCTGTTGAGGAACAATTCATCCATATCAAGAAGGGCTCCGAGGAGATTGTGAAGGAGTCGGAGCTGCTCGAAAAGCTGGATAAGTCGCTTAAGTCCGGCACGCCTCTGCGGGTAAAGGCCGGCTTTGATCCTACCGCTCCCGATCTTCACCTCGGACACACCGTGCTTTTGCGCAAGCTGAAGCACTTTCAGGATCTCGGGCACACCGTCATCTTCCTGGTTGGCGACTTTACCGGCATGATTGGCGATCCCACCGGCCGCTCCGTCACGCGTCCGCCGCTCACTCCCGATGAATTGAAGCGCAATGCTGGCACCTACATGGAACAGGTATACAAAATCCTCGCGCGCGAAGGGACCGAACTGCGCTTTAACAATGAGTGGTTCGGCAAAATCGGCGCCGCTGACTGGATTCGGCTTGCGGCAAAGACAACCGTTT
>DATJEL010000058.1:0-6023 GCA_035496675.1 Terriglobales bacterium | reverse complement strand
CCCAAGAATCCCGATGTGGTTTACATCCTGAACACAGGCTCGTACCGATCGATCGATGGCGGAAAGACTTTCAACTCCATCCACACGCCGCATGGTGATAACCATGGCTTCTGGATTGATCCCAACAATCCGCGGCGCCTGATTAACGGCAACGACGGCGGAGCAACCATTTCCACCGACGGCGGAGCCAGTTGGACCACGCTCTACAACCAGCCAACGGCGCAGTTCTACCACATCGCTGCCGACAATCGATTTCCCTATTGGCTGTACGGAGCGCAGCAGGATAATTCCACGGTCGCGATTGCCACGGCGAGCGCCAGCGGCGGCATTGATCAAAGCGACTTCCACGACGTCGGCGGGGGGGAAAGCGGATATGTCACTCCCGATCCGACAGACCCCGAGATCGTTTATGCCGGTTCCTATGGCGGAGACATTACGCGCTACGATCACCACACACAGCAAACGCAAGCTATCAATCCGTGGCCGCGCAACGTGATCGGCTGGGGCATGGCTGATCTGAAGCACCGTTTCCAATGGACCGAACCTATCGTGTTCTCGCCGCACGATCCGCACACTCTTTATTACGCTGGGGAAGTTCTTTTCAAGACTACCGATCAAGGTATGAGCTGGAGCGTGATTTCCCCCGACCTCACGCGCAACGACAAATCCAAGCAAGAGCCGGCCGGAGGCCCGATTACCAAAGACAACACCGGTGTCGAGGTGTACGACACAATCTTTTCGGTAGTGGAGAGTCCCGCCCAGAAAGACCTGATCTGGGCCGGCAGCGACGATGGTCTGATTCACATCACGAAGAATGGCGGCCAGAGCTGGGACAATGTGACTCCCAAAACTATGCCCGAGTGGGGCACCGTCAGCATGATCGAAGCCTCGCCCACAGACGCAGGCACCGCCTACGTTGCCGTCGAGCGCCACAAGTCTGACGACTTCACGCCATATATTTTCAAGACGACCGATTTCGGGAAATCCTGGACCACGCTGGTGAACGGCATTCCTAAAGACGATTACGTACATGCCGTTCGCATCGATCCTAAGCGCAAGAACCTGCTCTACGCCGGCACCGAGCGCGGGGTGTACATCAGCTTCGACGACGGCGCGAATTGGCAACCGATGCAGCTCAACCTGCCCGTGGCTCCCATCAACGATCTGATCGTCAAAGGAGACGACCTGGCGCTCGCCACGCACGGTCGCTCATTCTGGGTCTTGGATGATCTGTCCCCGTTGCGCCAATGGAATGAGGGGATGAAATCGGAGGACGTGCACTTGTTTACGCCCGCCGAAGCAAATCACACGACATTCTCCGGATCTTTTTTTGGCCCAAGCGGAGCCGCGGGGCAAAATCCCCCAGCCGGTGCGGTCGTCTACTACTACCTGAAAACTGAAATCAAGAAGCCCGAAGAAAAGAAAGACGAGAAGAAGGAAGAGAAGAAATCCGAATCCGCCGCCAACCCTGCTGCAGTCGACGCGCCCGGCCGCGCTGCGACCACGCCGGATGCCAACTCTTCGGGCGATAAACCCGAATCGCGGATCAAGATCGAAGTCCTCGATGCGAGTGGCAAGGTAATCCGGACTTATCCTCCCAAGCACCCTCCCACTCCCGAGGCGGATGAAGGCTTTGGCAGTCACAAACCTGAGGAATTGCCTACCGAAGCCGGTATCAACCGCTTTGTCTGGGATCTGCACTACGAACCCGTCCCGCGTATTCCCAACTCGCCGCTCTGGGGAGGTTCCACTGAGGGCCCGCTCGCTCTTCCTGGCGACTACCAGGTGCGCCTTACGGTTGACGGCAAGTCGCAAACGCAGGCCTTCAAAATCGTGCCCGACCCTCGCCTGAAAGTCACTGCAGAAGATCTAGAGAAGCAGTTCGATTTAATGCAGCAGATTCTGGGCAAAGTCACGCAAGTGCACGACGCGGTGCGCCAGATCCGCGACATCCGCGCGCAAATGGCCACGCTGGATAAGCGCCTGAAAGATGAAAAGAACCCGAACGCCAAAGCCTTGGCCGATGCCGGGAAGGATCTGGACAAGAAGATGACCACAGTCGAGGAAGCGCTGATCCAGACAAAGTCGAAGAGCGGGCAAGATGTGTTGAACTATCCGATCCGCCTCAATAACCTGCTGGTCGCGCTGGGTGGAGTGGTGTCGAGCGCCGACGCCGCTCCTACCAAGCAGGATTACGAAATGTACGACGATCTGAGCAAACAGGCTGACGAGCAGTTGTCGAAGTGGAGCGAGATCGTGAAGACGGATTTGGCCGGGTACAACCGGTTAGCCCAGGAGAAAGCAATTCCCGCGGTGGGGCTTGCTCCGCAAACGGAAGAGTAATTGGTGGTGAGGAGCAGGGTTTCTGAGCTCTGCTCCTCAGCTGAGTCGAGCGCGTTCACACCTCGGCTTTCACGCGGTCTGCCAGACCCTTGGGCGCAACGAGCATGTAGCTTCCATGCAACAGTTCTCTGACTTCCTCCCAGTCAATCTTGCCCACGTCCAGCCGCAGCGCCACCCATCCTCTCGAGGCGACGTAGGCCGGGAGATAAAATCTATCGGGCTGCGCCTCGACCAGTGCCTTGTTGTCGCCCGGCAAAACCTTCCCGGTGACTGCGACGATGCCATCGCCATGATGATTATCGAGGAAGTATGAGAACGTCTTTTTGCGAACCAGGAACTGGGCGTGTGATCCGTAAATCTGGCGAGTGACGTCTGGAAGAGCAAGCGCAATTTCGGTGACGCGCGTGAGCCGAGGGTCTTCGGCGGATCGCTGCGGCATGCTGTCGTCCTTAGACGCTGGGTATGATATCTCAATCGGTAAGGTGGCGGCGCATGGTGAGCGCTAATCCTCACCCGACGAGCTTCATGGCCGAGCGCACAACCGGTTCGGCCGGTTCGGCCGAGCGGCGGCTTGGTTTCTTCTTGCCGAATACTCCGAAATAACGTTTGCGCAACTTTTCGGCTTGCGAGAGAGCCGACTCGAATTTGTCGCGAGTCGTTGATTTCAGATGTTGCATGAGCTTGCACTGAGCTCCATGATCGAGAACCTTGTCCGCAATATTGACCAGCTCTTCCCAGTCATGCCACTCGCCGATTGCGCGTTTGACCGTTGCCAGGGCAGCAATCAAATCCTGATCAGCGGCATCGGCCAATCGAAGTACGTTTTGCAATTCCTTTACTTGCAGGCGGAAAGGATGCAAGTTGGAGTGGTCGAGCCGTGGAATGGAGCCCAGCTCCGAAGCTAGCTTGAGCGCCGAAGAGGACGGGTCGGCGAGGAGTGTTTTCTTGTCCTCAATACTTTCTTCTTTCCGGCCCAGCTCTCGCTGCACCTGCTTCAAACGTCGCCTTAATTTAGTGCCATCCTGTCGAGAAGCCGAATGAAATTTTCTGGCGTACTTGTGGCGCCGTGCTCCGAGATATTCCAGCAGCCGAACGGCGCAATCCTTCTCGCCATCTTTCGCGTCGACGCTCGCTGCGTATGTGGTGAGCACATCCATGTCTCTGACCTTCCCTGCACGCTTGCGGAGGCGGGAAAGAGGCTTCAGTACACGTCGTCCGAGCCCGCTATTCTCCAGTGCGAAGGCTTGCAGGGTGGCTTCCATGTTCCTCGAATTGGTTCGAAAATCGTGCACGTGCTCCGGAGTGGGCTCTGCCGACATGGTCTTGAGGAGTTTGCGAAGCTTGCGGGCGGGTTTTTGAACTCTCTCGAAATCAATGGCCATCGAGTGCTCGTTAGCCAGACCAATCGTAGGCGCTTCAGGCGCGCGATCGGATCTCATAAATTCGTTGTATTTTTGGATGCGCGGAGAGGGTGGAGGTTGTCGCGAAAAGGAGTACACGCGGGCGCTGTGAGACGAATGCGGCTACACACTCCTACTGCCGCCGCTCAAGCTTCGGAGCTTTAGAAATGCGTGTCGCTGCGGGTGGTATCGTGTTCACGGCGAAACGGGCGGGGCCAGGATCCGTCGTGGGTTTTCGGCGCATCGGCTTTTCGACAAAACGCCAGAGCTCGTAACGCGAGCAGCGCATGGTTAAGGGCGCGCAACTCGGGTGTCGCCATGCGCGAATTGAAAAGCTCCCGCTCGCGCGCTGTGATCAGCCGCTCGGCCAGTGCTATGCGTACTTCAATCAGAGCCGCCTTCGACTCAAATAGTGCCGACATATACGCGCGATACCACGGTTCCGAGTGATACTGCGCTTCGCGTCTCGCAGTTGCAGATCGATTTTCTAGTCCCACAGCAGGTCCCCGCTCTCGCTATTCATATACATCAGAAGAATGCCAAGGTAAGTCAGCGCGTGAAGTATGTCTTGTGCCTCGCGCGGGCTGCTCGGGGCAACCTGGCGGAGCTCGATGGTGCGATTTTCGATGGCGTGCCTTGCCCGCTCAATCTCAAGCAGCGCTTGACTTCGATCCCGCTCCACCATGGCATCGAAATACGCCTTGTACCAAGCTGGCTGTGCGCATCGTGAAGTTGGGCCGGTTTCCGATTTGCATTGCATAACGAATCTCGGAGAGACAAACCCAAAAGCATGGGTCTGCGGCTTGATCAGTTAATAAGAAGGGCTTCGGTCGGACAATACAGAAAAACACGTAGCGGAAGGGCTATAACGTTGGCGATAACTGAGCTTGGTCCGTTGGATTTTGCCGCAGCTTCACGGAGCGCCCGCAATCCACCACAACACTTTTCCAACAACGCGCAATCCGCCGGATTTGCTGAGCACGAAGGATTCATACTCGCGATTCTCGGCCTCAAGCATCTCCAGCGTGTCATAGCGGCGAAGGCGGGACACGCTCAAGCCATGACCGTGGCTGGAAACGATCACGAGCTTTCCATAAAGCTTGTCGCGTTCGGTTTGAAACGAATCGACGGCAATAAGATCGCCCTGATGGATCAGCGGTTCCATCGAATGACCCTTCACCCGCAGCAAGCTGGTGTAGGCCGGATTCGGGCACCATGAGGAAGGAACGCCGATCATTTCTGCAACTGGCATCGTTCTTAAGCTGCGATGATCTCCGTCAGCGCCATGCGTTCCCACCACCCCCTTCAAGAGGGGAATGCCAATGACTTGGGGAGGCTTCTGATCGATACCCGGAGTTGCGGGATGAACTAATTCCAGCGCGGGAGCTTCCGTGCGTTTCTTACGCGAACTGCCGCCCAGTGCGTGTACCATTTTTGCCGGTTGGATCCCCGCTTTCTCCCAGAAGAACCAAGCCTCGGTCTTGTCCCCTAAATTTCCCAGCTGAATGAAGTGCTCGGCTGAGGGTTGGAGCAAGCCTCGCTCCCAGCGCGAAATTGTCATGGCGGAGCATTCCATTCGGCGCGCCAGTTCGGCCTGATTGATGGTCAGGTGCTCGCGAAGTGCCGTGATCTGGGTGGCCCACTCGGGAAGCGAGTTGGCCCTGCCTTTCTTCTTCATGACGCTGTCAACCATGATACCTTTGCGGCCGCAAGGCCGAAGCTCATCACGCCTGCTCCCCGGCGGGCTCAGGAGAGTATACTGCCGGGAATCAAGCTGGCAATACGGATTCTGTTGAAAACCGGGGCCCTCGAGGGGGTAAAACACGACTCATATGCCGAAGTATGTCATTCAAAGCAAGCGCGGTGCGCCTCCGCAAGGGGCGTATTCACAAGGGTGGCGCGCCGGAGATTTTGTCTTCGTGACCGGGACCGGCCCAGTTGATCCCGTTACCGGCAAGCTGGTCGGTGACACCATTGAGCAGCAGACTGAACAGACCATCGATAACCTGGCTGCGATCCTGGGGGCTGACGGGGCGACACTTTCGGACATTGTGAAGATGACTGTGCACCTTAGCGATACAAGTCTGTTTGCTCGTTACAACCAGGTCTATGCGCGTCGATTGTCGCGACCCTACCCGGTGCGAACCACGGTGGGCAGCGATCTCGGGCACTCGCCGGGGATGCTGATCGAGATGGATTGCGTCGCGTACAGCGTTCAAAAAACCAAGAAAGCATCAGGCCGGAACCGGCTACGTCCGAAAGCACGGAAGAAATCGAAGT
>DATJEL010000057.1:0-180799 GCA_035496675.1 Terriglobales bacterium | reverse complement strand
TTCAACTTCTTCAGCCTGACTTCTTCTAGTTTTTCGTCGTCGGTAAGGAAACGCTTGTGGGTGAGAGAGGAAAGACGTTGTTCGTAGGATGAGTGCTCCTGAGCCAGCTTGCGGAATTCTTCGTGCGTGGCCAGGAGTTGATCTCTAGAGGCTAGCATCCTGCAAGACCTCCTGTATTCAAAATTGTGACGCTAGGCTAGCACGGGACCAGAACAGGTTCAACGAGGAATTTTCAACAAAAGTTCATACGCAAGTAATAGAAGGTGCATGCTTTATTTGCACAGGAATCAGGGCAGTTCACATCCGTAGCGAGTACAAAACTGCCTTTTCGTCAGGACTTTGGTAGTAAGCGCCGCGCTCGCCGTCGCAGTCGAACCCCAATTTTTCGTACAGCCGCCGAGCGGCCAGGTTGGACTCGCGAACCTCGAGCAAGATGCGATGAATGCCCTGGGCGCGAGCCGCATCAAGGAATCTTTGAAGTAAGGTGGATCCGATTCCTTGTCGGACCTCGGTCGGGTGGACGGCGATGTTTTCGAGTTCACATTCGCCGGCAGCGATTCGCGCAATGACGAACCCACTGAGCCGACGTTCGAGGGTCTCTGCCACAAGTGCGATGCGTGGCGGGGCAGTGGGCCAAAAGATAGCCTCATAGGCTGCATCGGTCCAGTGCGCAGCCGACGATGCGGACCGTTCGACCAGAAGAATCTTAGGGATATCGTCCGGATTGGCAGCGCGAACCGTAAGCGGTGATCGAACCTGGGTGGTGGACCGAAGCCGGGGCAGGCTAGCCTCAAGCGCCGACAGGTCAGCGAATTCGCCCAGGAGTTCCTCGTCTTCGGTCAGGCGCTCACATCTTGCATCCATCGTCTGGTACGCCGTTTTCGCCCGCTCCCGAAACGCCTCGTACTGCTCGCGGCTGCTCCAGAAATCAAGCGTGATGTAAAGCGCGGCCTTTTCCGGATCGCGGCGCAGCTCAGTCTTGATGTAGCCGTCGCTCGAACGAAAGAGCTCGACCCACTCGCCATGCGGGCCATATGCGTGTTCGAAATCAGCCCGGTGCCCCGGTCTGACGGTAAAACTCCAGGCAATGATGAACACTTGGCCAGACACTGGATCAGTCATCTCTCAATGTGGGCCGAGCGAACTTCGTCTCGGCATCACTGCGGCGAATGTAGGTTGCATCGAGGGCTTCGGGAGTCACGGCCTCGCCGCATTGCAGTTTGTGGAAGGCAATGGAAGCGATCGCATCGGCGCGCGGCGCCTGAATTCGGATGACTTTGACTCCATGTTCGTTCAATAGGTCAGCCAGTTTCGGGTCTGCCGCGACCACCGTCTCGCCGGCTGCTCTTTCAAGAAGACTGCCGGTGGAAAGAATTTCCTCGCCTAGGCAGTTGGCCCTCTCCCCCTGCACACTGTAAGTACCGGCATAGACCTCGCCACGACCTGCGTCGAGCACTGCAGTAACTCGGCCTTCCCGTTTGGAGCCCAGCACAGACGCTTCGAGCCGGGAAACTACCGCAATCGGCTTTTTCAGAATTTCCGCCAAGGCCTTGATCGCGGCGAGTCCAACCCGCAACCCGGTAAAGGATCCCGGACCTGAAACGACTGCAAATGCGCCAATCTGATGCTTCGTGATGCCGTGCTTCTCGAGCAAGGCCGCAATCTGAGGAACAAGTTGTGCAGAGAAAGTGCCCCCTTCGAGCGGAACCAGCTCGAGCGTGCGCGATGCCTCGGTCTCGCAGTGCACGAGCACAATACCGCCGTTTTTGCCGGAAGTGTCAACGCCCAAAATCAACATGGAAGGATCAGAATATCAGCGGGGGGACTCTACCAGCTCGAGCAGAACTCCACCGGTGCTTTGGGGATGAACGAACACATAGCGGTGACCTCCCGAGCCCGACCTGATTTCCTCGGAGACTAGGCGCACTCCATCGGCTTTAAGCCTTGCAACCGTGACAGCCAAATTAGGAACACGCAGGCACACGTGATGAAGTCCCTCGCCGCGCTTTGCGATGAACTTCGCGATGGTTGACTGCTCGTCGGTTGCTTCGAGCAATTCCAACCGCGTCTGACCAACCGGAATCATCACCAGACGCACTTTTTCCCCGGCCACCGTCTCTTCCGGCGAGACCTCAAGGCCGAGCTTCTCATAGATCGCCTTTGCCGAAGCCAACGACCTCACCGCAATTCCGATATGGTCAACGGCAAAGTTCATTCCGACATCATTCCTTTCGAGGCCGCATTCATCCAATCTCGAGACCTCCCTCCAGCACGGCGCGGAGCAGATTCACAAGAATCATGTTGTTGCGATCCCAGGAATCTTACAGAGTCTTGAACAGAAATTCTTTGGTTTCGTTCGCCGTATTCAAGCATTCAGTCTTCCGACCAGTTGTTCGACAATAGAATAGGGATCCCGCTTTTGTTCCGCAATCTCGGCGGAGACGCGCGAGAGCTCCTCCGCCGACAGGCGCGTCCGAGCCTTTTCGAGCAAGGCATCGCGCAGCATTTCGATGAGCCGCGTTTCCCAGTTCTGTGCACGCCGACGTCGCAGCAGGTCCTTGCTCGTCAGATACTCTTGATATTCCTTGATCGTCTCCACCAGATCCTGCACGCCTGCGCCGTTCGTGGCGACGGTTTTCACCACCGGCGGAACCCAGCCATCGTTGCGAATCGCGAGCGATTGCAACGCGCGTATCTCTTTTTCTACCCGCTCGCTGCCTTCGTGATCGCTCTTGTTGATGACAAAGATGTCGGCAATCTCCATGATGCCAGCCTTCATCGTCTGGACGTCGTCTCCCATTCCCGGAAACAGGATCACAACCGTGATATCGGCCACGCGGACAACATCCACCTCGTCCTGTCCCACGCCGACGGTTTCAATCATCACGATGTCGCGGCCCGAGGCGTCTAGTACCTGAGACACGTCCGCCGTCGCTCGCGCGAGTCCGCCAAGCGAGCCTCGCGTCGCCATGCTGCGGATGTAAATGCCCGGGTCGGAAAAATGGTCTTGCATGCGAATCCGGTCGCCGAGGATCGCGCCGCCGGTGTAGGGGCTTGTGGGATCAACGGCAATGATCCCGACGGTATGCCCAGCAGTGGGTGTTCCTTCCATGCCACTTGGAGGCCGACTCGACGTCCTATTCGAACCCGGTTCCTTATTGCTTGAGTGGGGATTCTCCGTCTTTCTATAGAACTTCGCCAGTTGATCGACTAGCGTGCTCTTGCCCGCCCCGGGCGACCCCGTCAGGCCAATCGTGAGCGCATTCCCGGTATATGCGAAAAGCCCTTTCAGCAGCTCGTTCCACCCCGGCGCACGGTTCTCGATGACAGAGATGGCGCGGGCCAAGGCGCGCAGGTCCCCGGAGCGGACGCCGGAGATTAAGTTGGAGGTGTTAGTGTTCAGAACTGCTCCAGTGTAAAGCAGGAGCAGCAGACCGACATTTCCAAGTAGGCTCTAGAACTATGTCACATCCGGCACGGCCACGGATTCCCGGATTCCGCTCGAGGGCTTCTCGTGAATCCATGAAGACAAAGGATGAGCGCTAGCCAGGTCATTCTTCGGGATTTATCGATTGGATTTCTGGTGGATCGAGCGAGAGGCACTCAAAGCCGGCAGGAGAGATTATTCCTTCAACAATTGCCTGGCAATCACCAATCGCTGGATCTCGCTGGTCCCTTCCCCGATGGTGCACAGCTTCACATCGCGGTAGAACTTTTCCGCGGGATAGTCCTTGATAAAGCCGTAGCCGCCGTGAATCTGCACCCCTTCGTTCGCGCACTTAACCGCGACCTCGCTCGCAAACAGCTTTGCCATCGATGATTCGAGCGTCGTCTTCAGACCCACGTCTTTCATACTGGCCGCTCGCATCGTAAGCAGGCGGGCGGCGTCGATTTCCGTGGCCATGTCGGCCAGCTTCCATTGGATCGCCTGAAAATCGCTGATGGCTCGTCCGAATTGCTTGCGTTGCCTCGAGTAGTTCAACGCGGCTTCGTAGGCCCCCTGTGCCATCCCCAGCGACAAGGCGGCAATCGAAATGCGCCCGCCGTCGAGTACGCGCATGGCATCAAGAAAACCCTCGCCTTCGGTGCCGAGCAAAGCATCGGCTGGAAGTACACAATCTTCAAAAATCAATTCCGCTGTGTCGGAAGCCCGCAAACCCAGCTTGTCTTCCTTCTTCCCGGGACGAAATCCCGGAGTTCCCTTTTCCACCATGAACGCGGAAAGCCCATGCGTGTGCGCCGCTCGATCCGTGACCGCGATCACCACCAGCACGTCGGCATAGTGGCCGTTCGTGCAAAAAGTCTTGGTTCCGTTCAGAACCCAATTGTTGCCTTTACGAACCGCCATCATGCGAGCACTGCCGGCGTCAGAACCAGAGGATGGCTCCGTAAGTCCCCACGCCCCGATAAACTCTCCGCTCGAAAGTTTTGGTATGTATTTCTTCTTCTGTGCATCGTTGCCAGCGAGAAAAATGTGATTCGAGCACAAGGACGTGTGGGCGGCAATGATGATCCCGATCGATCCATCCACCCGTGACAGTTCCTCGATCGCCGTCACATACTCCACATAGCCCATGCCCGCCCCGCCGAGATCGGGTGGGAAGACCACGCCCATCAGGCCCAGCTTGCCAATTTCTTTGAGCGTCGACAAAGGGAACTCCGCAGCTTCATCCCACTTGCGGACATTCGGCGCGATCTCGCTCTCGGCGAACTCGCGAACGCTTTTCTTCAGTTGCAACTGCTCCTCATTGAGCTGAAAGTCCACGAACCCTCCTCACTCCACCTGTCTCTGCTCCCTGGAATCACGGCGAGACCAGGAACTCATCGACCGCGAAGGACACAGGCATTCCGCGAAGGCTCGGGCGTTTCTCGCCCCCTTCGCTCGCGGTCTGTTTTCGTTTCCCACTCGGGATTAGAGTCAATTACAACACGACGATCGCGATCGGAAGAAGTCGCCGTACCGACCGGTTGGAAGGAGTAAGTTCGCTATTGCTTTCCAAAAACGCGCTTCATCATCCACAGCGGCGCCACCAGGACGTGTAGTGGGTTTGACAGAAACGCCGGCTTATTACCCTCGATCACGTGGCCAAGCGTCGCCAGCCCTAGAGCTGCCGGGATCAGTAGAAGCCCAAGAATCCAGTGAAACCAGACCACAATCAGCGATGAGAACCCAACCGGAATGGCGATCATGTGCAGCAGCCGGTTTACTGGATGCCGGTGCGCATCGTCATAGTGGTTGAAGAGGCCCAACGATCACCTCCAGGTGCCGCAGGATTATAACGCAGTTCCTCGCGTCATCAGGGCTGACAGGGAAAATGGGACTGGACTCATGGGGAAGACGAGGTTGATTGTGGCTGCGCGGTTCTTCCCTTGCGCCCGGGATCAGCTTGGGGTGGTGGTGAGAAACCGCTCAAAGACTTCGTTTGAGAGCAACCGGCCCTGATTGCTCAGCCGAATCGTTGAGCCCTGTTGTTCAAGCAAAGCCTCTCCAACCAGTTCGGCGATGACCGATCTCTGCCCGGCAAACAATTCCGGAAATTCCTGCTCGAGATGCTTGACGTCGACTCCTTGATTGAGCCGCAACCCCAGAAAGAATCTCTCTTCAAGCGCCATTTCCCGATCGATCCTGGTGGTAGTAACGGGCTTACCGGAGAGGTATTCTTGCAGAGAATCCGGATTCGAAAAGCGCACCGCCTCCCCATCTCGCACCACCAGCATGGAGTGTGCATCCACTCCAAAACCCAGGTAAGGCTGGCGCGTCCAGTACTTCAGATTGTGCTTGGATTCAAATCCCATCTGCGCAAAATTGGAAATCTCATATTGGAGGATTCCCGCGTCATTCAGGCGATCGCACGCAATGTCGTAAAGGTCAGCCATTACCTCTTCTTCGGGAACAAAATGGGCGTGATATTTTTGCCCGCCGGCCATCAACTCCCGCCCCAGCCGCGAGTCCTCATCCACTTCGAGCAGGTACACGCTGGCGTGCGGCACTCCGGTGGCAATCAACTGGCCCAGGGATTCCCTCCAGCTCTCCTGTGTCTGGTGCGGAAGGCCCGCGATCAAGTCCACATTGATATTCGTCATCCCCGTGGCACGAAGCCGGGCGACGTCGTCGAACACGGTTTGACTCTTGTGCAATCGCCCGACCGACGCGGCTTCTTTGTCAACGAACGATTGCACCCCCAGGCTGACGCGGTTTACCCCACACCGCGCCAGAGCATCGAGCATTTCTGCGGAAAGCGTGCCGGGCGCACATTCCACGGTAATTTCGGCATCCCGCTGCACCGTGAAAATTTGCCGAATCGTGACAAAGACGCGTTCCAGCTGTGCTACTTCGAGAAGAGTGGGCGTGCCGCCGCCCAGATAGATTGACCCCACTGAGAGATCGATTGGGGCTCCCATCTGTTGTGCGGTTTGGGTAGAATGCTCGATCTCGGCACAAAGCCGTTTGACATAGTTATCGAATACCGCACGGGAGAATACGTCCGAAGCGAAATTGCAGTAAGCGCATTTGGTTCGACAAAATGGAATAGCGATGTACAATCCGAGCGGCATGAGTATGATTATCGCGCAATCGACGTCAGCATTCCGCCAAGGCCGGCATTTTGACTCAGGCCGGAATGGAAAGTGGGTACGAGCAACATGTGGATGGTTGAATGTTGAATTCTGATCGCTCTACGCTTCCCCGCGTCGTCATCACTGGAATGGGCGTGGTTAGCCCGAATGGCCTCGGCAAAGAGGCCTTCTGCCGCGCCGTGCTCGCTGGCAAATCCGGTGTGAAGCGCATTTCACGGTTTGACTCTTCCCATCTGGCGGTTCACATCGCGGGCGAAATACCCGAGTTCGACGAGTATGCCTGGGTGGACGCTCGCGAGCGCAAGCATGTTTCGCGCGTGGTCCCGCTTTGTCTAGCGGCGACGACGGAAGCAGTGAAGGATGCTGGATTGGACATTGCCGGCATGACCCTTGAGGAGAAGCGGCAGATTGGCATTGTGCTGGGCACAGGAGGCGGTGCGCAGGAATTTTCCGAGCAACAATATCGTCTCTGGCATAGCGGAAAGGAGAAACAGGTCAGCCTGTTCTGCATTCCTAGCGGGACGATGGGAACCATCCCCAGTGAGATCAGCATGCGCTTCGGGTTTCGCGGTTACAGCCATGTCGTTACCGCCGGTTGCACCTCGTCGACCGATGCGCTCGGTTATGCCTTTCAACACATTCAGGCGGGTGTGCAGCCCATGTTCGTGGTGGGTGGCGTTGATTGCCCGGTAACCGAAGGAATTGTGAAGGGCTATACGATGATTCGCGCTCTCACGCAGTCCTGGAACGATGCTCCGGAGCGCGCGTCCCGCCCATTCTCGGCGGACCGCGATGGATTTGTTCTGGCCGAAGGTTCCTGGATGTTCGTCCTCGAAGACTTTGACAACGCCAAAGCCCGAGGAGCTCGCATTTACGCCGAGATCACCGGCTATGCAGCCACTTGCGAGGCTTACCACCGAGTGCGCATGAGCGATTCCCCGCAGGAACCGGCCCGCGCTATCACCATGGCCATGGGCGAGGCCGGCATCGCCCCCCAGGACGTGCAGTACGTGAGTCTGCACGGCACCTCTACTGAGATGAATGACCGGGTGGAAACCAAAGCCATTAAGATTGCCTTTCAGGATCATGCGTACAAGATTCCAATGTCGGGCCTGAAATCGCAGATCGGACATGCCCAAGGCGCCTGCGGTGCAGCGAGCGTGTCGGCGACACTGATCGCCATGGAGCACGGGAAGATCCCGCCAACCATCAATCTGGATCAGCCCGATCCGGAGTGCGATCTCGACTACGTCCCGGACTTAGGAAGAAGCGTGAATATTGAGCACGCCCTGTGCAACTGCGTCGGTTTCGGGTCAAAGAACTCCGCACTGGTCCTCAAAAAGATCGCATAAACTGCTGGCAATGGCAGTTGCTCGCCAATATTCAGGCTCAGGGTATTTCCGGACCCTCACGTTCGTGGCGGTGGTCTTCCTCGCTACTTCGAACGGAAGCTCCGCAGCGAAGGCAATCACCTATGTCGTTCGGGTAGCCCATGAAATCCCCACCAGCACGACATGCGTTCTCTTGGATGATACGGGCGCCTTCCACTTCGAATTCGGAGATCGCCAGCAAACCAAAATATATGAAGGCGAGATTTCCGCAGCTCAGCTGGATGCTCTTCGCGAGCACTTGGGGAGAGTCTCCGAACTCCAGCAGGCAGACATTGAGGAGCCGCTGCTTCACGGCCCGCGAGACTTGCTCGACATTCACATTTTCCGGAACGACCGTGCGAAAGAACTCTTGTTTCGAAGCCATGAGAGTCAACAAGCTTATGCCGCGCAACTCAACCCGCTGCTGCGCTGGATGGATGGCCTTCGCAGGTTGCCGCACCGCGAACTATCCGAAGACGCGGGAAAACAAAATTGCCTGCCCCGCGGGGAATTGGTTTTGAAGTCGCGCGGCGAGGTCGCTCGACCGTTACCGAAGGCCGGTACTCCCATGGCCGGGCGGCAAATCGCCCCGCCAGCAGCGCCTGCAATACCCAGCCGTCCCCCGATACCGCCGCTTGTGCGCCTTGCGCTGGTGGAGAAAACTTCCTCCGCTACCCGGGAGACTTGTGCGCTGGTTGCGGACAACGGACAGTACCGCTTTGAACGCCGGGTTCAGAAAAATGGAAGCCAGAAGGTCGAGAATTTTCTAGCCCGAGAACGGTTCAGCGCGGACGAACTGAATGCATTGCGAAACATTCTCGAGTCGCCCGCGCTGGTTCGAATCCGGCACCGCGAGCCCCCCGATGGCATGCCGCTCAACATCAAGGGAACCGTGCTAGAACTATCCATCCATCGAGAGTCCGGCGTTCAGGATCTGATCCTGACCGATTCCGCGCGCCGGAGCACGTTCTTCTATCCCGGGGACGCTGACGTCGGCAGCGCCGCGGCACTGCTCGGGTTTGTAAGGAAACAAATCGAGCCGCGATCGGCTCCGGAAGGAAGGAACAAGGAACTGAACGGCTGCAGCCAGCTGCCGTGACTAGAGAATTCTCGCCACCAGCTCGTAGTCGTGTGCTTCCGTGATCTCGGCGCGATAGAACTCTCCGGGGGTGAGCGTGATTCCGTCAGGCACATCAGCGACATAGAGCTTGCCGTCGATCTCCGGCGCATGCATCTCGCTGCGCGCTTCAAGCAGCAGATCGCTTTCCTCCGAAGCGCCTTCGAGCAGAATGTCGAATTGTTTCCCGCGCAGCGCTTTTTTCTTTCGTTTGCTGATCTTCTTCTGGATTTGCATCAGGTGCTTGCGCCGGCATTCGATCTCTTGGAGAGAATGCTTCCCTTCCTGTCCATGGGCCGTTGCTCCCTCCTGATCGGAATAAGCGAAGGTTCCCATCCAGTCGAACTCGGCGGCACGCACAAAGTCACAAAGTTCTTCGAATTCTTTTTCCGTTTCGCCAGGATAGCCCACGATAAATGCGGTGCGTAGCGTCACGCCGGGAATCCTGCGCCGCGCATTCTCGATGGTGCGCAGGAAAATGTCCGCGCTGCCACCGCGCTTCATGCGCTTCAAGGTTGCGGCCGAGGCATGCTGCAAAGGTACGTCGATGTAGGAACAGATCTTCTCGTGTCCCGCGATGGTATCGAGCAATTTGCCGGTAATTTTGTTCGGATAGGCATAGAGAAACCGAACCCAGCGGAGCCCCTCGACTCTGGCAAGCTTGTCCAGCAGCAGCGCCAGGCCATCCTTCAGGCCAAAGTCCTCCCCGTAGCAGGTCGTGTCCTGGCCGATGAGCGTGATCTCCTTCACGCCCGACCGCGCCAGGCGCTCGGCTTCGGCAACCACGGATTCAAACCGCCGCGAGCGAAACTTCCCGCGCAACTGCGGAATGATGCAAAAACCGCAAGGGTGATCGCAGCCTTCGGCGATCTTGATGTACGCCGTCGATCGCCCGGTCGCCAGCACTCGCGGTGTGGTTTCGTCATAAAGATAATTGGGCAGATCGGAGATTGCTCCGTCCCACGCCTCGCGGGAAAAGCGCCCGGCCGCGGCCCGGGCATCGCCTTCCGGGCGGGAAGTCAGAATCCGAAATGGCGATTCGGCGGCTTCCGGCTGCGCGAGGCCAGCTGCGCTAAGGATATTCTCCAACTCGCCCGTGCCAACCACCGCGTCAACATCCGGAATGTTCTTCTGAATCTCGTCGCGAAAACGCTCGACCAGACACCCCGCAACCACCAGCTTCTTCGCTCTGCCCTCCTTCAGCCGGGCCAACTCGAGGATGGTGTTCACCGATTCCCGCTGAGCACTTTCAATAAACGAGCAGGTGTTTACCACAATCACATCAGCGTCTTCGGCGCGAGGCACTAACTCCGCTCCGGCCTGCGCCAGCATACCCATCATGACCTCGCTATCAACGAGGTTTTTCGGACAGCCAAGACTTACGAACCCCACCTTAGGACAGGCGGAGGTTGGCGGTTCCGGGGCAACTACAAGGGAAGATTTCGGGGACATGCGATCCTTATTATTTTAACAGGACTGTAAGCGTTCCTTTCACCTGAGGACCTGGTCTCAAAGCCCTTCAGGAAGAGCCGAATCTCGCCCCTCGAGAGCGGGAATGCCTGTGTTTCACGGGAACCACCCTGGGTTACCTACGGAACCTTCGCAACCTCGCCCAGCAAGGCTAGAGTTTGTCCATGGCTACCGGAACCAGGAAGAGATTTCTTTGCATGCAGTGCGATTCGACCGAAGAGAAGTGCCAATGCGAGAAGTATTGCTGCACTTGCCAGAGCCAAATCGAGGTCCGGCTCTGTGAGGACGGCCTGTACTATTGCCCGCCTTGCCGCGAAGCTTGCGACTACGCAACGTCGGACTAGCTCAGATCACCACGGTCTCGCGATATTCGCCAAACACTTTCCGCATCGCGTCCGAAATTTCGCCCACAGTCGCGTAGGATTCAACCGCGGCTAGTATCCTTGGCATGAGATTTTCGCCCGAGCGGGCGGCTTGCTGAACGCCTTCAAGCGCGACTGACCAGTTTTTCGTTTCCCGCCTTGCGCGGAGCGATCGCAGACGTTCTACCTGCCTGCGTTCCTGCGCTTCATCGATGCGCTGGATGGGTACCGGAGCCTCCTGCTCCTGCTCAAAGCGATTCAGACCGACGACTGTGGCTTGATGTCGATCGACGGCTTGCTGGTACTCATAGGCAGCGTTCTGGATTTCCTGCTGCACGAATCCGCGTTCGATGGCATTGAGCATACCGCCAAGCCCCGCAATCTTATCCAGATATTGTTTTGCCAGGGTTTCGATCTGATCGGTTAACGATTCCACGTAATAGGCACCGGCAAGAGGATCAATCGTGTTCGGCGTCCCCGATTCGTAGGCGAGGATCTGCTGCGTGCGTAACGCGATTCGCGCCGCCTGCTCGGTGGGCAAAGAAAGGGCCTCATCGAAGGAATTGGTGTGCAGCGACTGGGTTCCTCCAAGGACTGCCGACAGGGCTTGAATTGCGGTACGTACGATGTTGTTCTCTGGCTGTTGCGCGGTCAAGGTCGAGCCGGCAGTTTGAGTGTGAAAGCGCAGCATGCAAGAGCGAGGATTCTTTGCCTTGAATTTCTCCCGCATGATCTCCGCCCACATACGCCGCGCCGCCCGAAACTTGGCCACCTCCTCCAGAAAGTTGTTGTGGGCGTTGAAAAAGAAGGAGAGCCGCGGGGCGAAGTGGTCGATGTCCAGCCCGGCATCGACTGCTGCTTGTACATACGCGCTGCCGTTCGCGAGCGTGAATGCAACCTCCTGAACCGCCGTCGCTCCCGCTTCCCGCATGTGGTAGCCGGAGATCGAAATCGTATTCCATTCCGGAACGGTTTCATTCGCCCAGCGGAACAAATCCGTCACGATCCTCATGGCCGTCGGGATTGGGTAAATGTAGGTCCCGCGCGCGATGTATTCCTTTAAGACGTCGTTCTGCACGGTGCCCGCAAGCTTGCGAATATCGGCACCCTTTCTGCGGGCGACGGCAACATACAGAGCCAACAGAATAGAGGCCGTCGCGTTAATGGTCATCGATGTAGAAATCGCGCTCAGGTCGATGCCATCAAAAAGCCGGTCCATATCTTCCACGGAATCAATGGCGACCCCGACCTTGCCGACCTCCCCGACGGACAGGGGATGGTCGGAATCCAGGCCGATCTGCGTAGGTAAATCGAAAGCCACCGATAAGCCAGTGGTCCCTTGGTTCAGCAGATACTTGTACCGCTTGTTGGATTCCTCGGCATCTCCCATCCCGGCATACTGGCGCATGGTCCACAGCCGGGCGCGATACATCGTCGGCTGGACACCTCGGGTGAATGGATAGTCTCCGGGATAGCCGAGTTTCTGCTCGGGGTCCCATCCGTCTAGGTCGCAGGGGGTGTACAAGGGGCGCACCGGAATATGGGACGAAGTTTCCGGATGGGCTGGGGCTTGTTCCGGCTTGTGGCGATCTGCCATTCGAGGTTCTAGTGACGGTTGCGCGCCTTTGCTCTCCAAAAAGAAGTAACACCGAACCAGGCAAATACAGCTGTAAACCCTGCCGCTAGCAGTAGATGGCTATGTGTCCCTTTCCCGGCGTGGTAGGAGTTGTATTCGCGAACCAGGGCGATTGCGCCAGCGACAGCGAATACCAGGAAGGCAAACCCCGTTATCTCCAACCAGAGCTGGTGGGCAACTCCGGAAAAGTGCTTCAGCGCAGTTCGGGCGCCGCTCATCACGGCGCTGAGGGTACGGCTTCCCTTCACTTGCTGCCCCGCAATCCGGGCGGCTATTCCGAGTTTGCGAGCAGTTGAGACGTTCGCCATTCTTCTCGATTTTAACAAGGTGGCGCGCTAAAATAGTAACGAGACTGGATGTGGAATCGCCGCATCCAACCTTTCATCAGGTCTGGGCGGGGGGATTCGTGGATCAGCAATTGAAACAGTTGATGAAGGAGCTGGGGGAAGCGATCAACGAGTCTCTGGCAGACTCCGATCAGATTGCTGAGGTTGTCACCCGGATCAAGGAAGGCGGATACGACATCTTCCTCGTTCTTGAAGCCACCATCGGCGTGAGTCGTCCGGGCGAGAAGAACCCCGATAAGACATCTCTGGTTACTACCCTAACCAGCAACCCAGAACTGAAGGTCAGCGAGCAGGACCTGAAATTCCTGAAGTCTTTGCGCATCAAGATCGAAGACGACGCGGCATAAAGACGGAACCCTTGTCCCTGCTCCCCTGATAGCGCGCAGGCAAAGCTGCATCCTCACGGAAAGCACCAGCCTTGATCTGCGGCGGAGCTCGGCCGGGATCCCCCCTGGGTGGGTCTATTCGCATCTGCAACCGCTTCCCTGGGCAACATCCCCCTGTTTTGCTAGAATCCAACCCCGAACCATGCCGGAGCCGATGTCTGAATCTAAGCTCACCACCGAACAACAACTCAAAAGCATGTGGGGTCTTGGCGGACTCGGCGTCAAAGAACTCGTAAAAAGGGTCTACCGAGGCATCAATGACGACTACCTTCTCGACCGCGCCTCTGCCTTAGCCTTCAGCTTCATCCTCGCGCTCTTCCCCCTGATGCTGTTCCTACTCGCCGTTTTTGGCATGTTCGCTTCCCACAGTGCGCCGATGCGCACGAACCTGTTCACCTATCTCGGACAGGTATTACCGCCCGATGCCGCGCAAATCATCCGCAAGACACTTGCGGAGGTGACCAGGAACGCAGGGGGCGCGAAGCTGACCATCGGAATTCTGCTGACGCTGTGGTTCGCCTCTGGCGGCATGAGTTCCATCATCTCGGGTCTGAATGGCGTTTACGAGGTGAAGGAAGGCCGATCTTTGCTAAAGGTTCGCGCCATCGCCTTGGGCCTGACAGTTGCCATTTCCGTGCTGATCATCGCCGCCCTGATCGCCATTCTCACCGGCGACTTTGTGGCAAACTATCTCAGCTCCCATATAGGCCTGGGTACATCGGCCGTGATCCTGTGGCACATTGCGCAGATTGCTCTCGGACTGGTCTTCGTCATCTTTTCTTTTTCCCTGATCTACTACTACAGCCCCGACCTCAAAGAGCAACACTGGTACTGGATTACGCCGGGCGCCCTCATAGGCGTTCTGTTGTGGGTGGCAGCGTCCTTCGGTTTTCGCCTCTATCTGCACTTCTTCAACAGCTACAGCAAGACCTATGGATCGCTCGGCGCCGCGATGATCTTGCTCATGTGGCTGTACATAACGGGCTTTTCATTCCTGATTGGCGGCGAAATCAACGCCCAGATCGAACATGCCGCGGCACTCGCCGGTCATCCCGAAGCCAAAGCCCCGGGCGAAAAGAAAGCCGCCTGAAGAGATGCGCTGGCTCCGGCGGCTTCATTTGGCAAGAGAATCTGCTGCATTGGCGGCCAGGATGTAGCTAGTCACCGTGTCCACCACATATTCGTTTTCAAACCACAGAAATGGAAAATTGCTCTTCAACTCGGGGAAGTCGGGTTGAACAATTACGATGCCGGGGATGATTCCCCCGGGGATGAACGTGTAGTCCGCCCGGTTATTGCCATAGGCGAGGAGGCGTGAGCTGGTGCCGATGGTCGAAACATAGGAGACATTCGATACGGGGTGCGTTCCGAGTACGTAGTCCATTCCGCGTAAGGTATATTCCGGGCCGACAATATCGGGAAAAGCTTGATGGAGGAAATACATTTGCGTGGCGAATCCAACTGCCGCGCCTGCCCCGCCCCACGCACCGGTTGTGACCGGGACACCGTAGGGATTTTTTGACAGGAATTGATCCGCTCGGGCCTTGTAGGCCCGGACTTCCTGCTCGATTTTCGTCTTGTACTGCGAGTCCATGTACGGGATCGCGCGCACCGCCGTCCAGTTGAGGAACATGAAATGCGTCTGGATAGCCGGCCACAACTCGTTGAGCCTTTTGCGATAAGGCTCCCCGCCCTTGCTGGTGATGAGCAGCTCGACCGCAGCCTTGATTTCTTCGCCCTCCAGATCTCCGCCCGTCGTATTGAACGAATGGAACAGGTTAGGGGCGTGGCGGTGTTCGTCGTTCCAGACCTGAATCGCAGTTTTCAGACACCGGTCCGCAAGTTGATCGTTGTATCCCTTGAGTACGCGGCTGGCCGCGGCGAGTGCGGCAGCGGCGTCGTACTCGAGCGGGGTTGAGCGCGTCGTGAACGCCCAGCGATCGTCCGCCGCGCCGGAATGGACCCCGTCGTTTTCAAGTGGCCCCATTTTGTCCGCGTAAATCTTGCCGTCGGTCTCGGAAGCGGCGTCGCCGAGATGCGTGTACTCCTCCAGGGTCGGCTCCACAATCCCATTCAGAGCGTGCCCTACTGCCTGGTACTGCGCTAGAAGTTGCAACACCCCGTGTTCGACTTGCTGGAGAACGTCGGGTACACCATCCGGCTTGTGAATCTGCACGTAACGCGCTTTCTCGTCAATCGATGTCTGATCCCATTCGGCCCCAAACAACTCCCGGGTGAGCACCAGGTCGATGATCACGGCGTCCTGGCTTTGCGTGCGGATATCGAAGTCACCGGCGTCGTGCCAGCCACCCACGTTCAATCCTGGAATGTGTTCCCCCGGTTTGAATGGAGAGTCGGTCGAGGGCCCCATGGCATAGCCATCGAAATGTGTGTAGTTAACCGGAGCCTGCCGGGCGTCATCCATGTGCGAAAGTCCATGCCAGATCCTGTATCCCTCTCGCACCCGGACATGATCCATCTCTTGAGCAAGCCAGGTATCCAGCGATGGTTGCCAGATATGCGAATAAACATCTTTGGCAATCCGGAATGGCGGATTGCGCTTGCCGGCATACTCGATCGCGTAGATGCCCGGTTCCCTCACGGAAGAGAAGTCAAAGTGCGCATAGCTGTAGCGCAACCACTTGCCCCAAGGCTTTACCTCCCCGCGAAGGGCTTCCTCAAATTCACCCGCCGGAGTGAGTTTCAGAAGGCGGGCTGTTTTCGGGGCGTCATACAGGGGATCGAGTTCGATCACCGCAATCTTCTGCCGCTCTGGCGTGTACCCCACCTGGTTATAAGCAACCACGGGCGAACGGGTCCAATCCGCTATCACGTGAGGAAGAACGTGCCAGACCACCGCGTTTTCAGTCCGTCCCGCAGGGATTAGAGTCCGCAACACGAACCAGCCGTTCTGCGCTTTGTTTCGGGCGTCGAACAGCATGATGGGGCCGCTATCAGACGTCACAGCCACCCTGGTAAGCGGATCTTCAGGCGCCATCACGGCGTGGATTCCCGAAGACAGCGGAAGCGGTTCGACGCCTCCATCCGGTTCACGTTTCATCGGCCCATCCGGATGCCGCGGAAATATTCCGGAGTTATCGTCAAACATGTACGACTTTCCGAAAAAGGCGCTGGGATCAAAATCCAGATTGAATCCAGCCTTACCGACCAGTGACGCGGGCAGCGGTGAATCGAGGTGCACCGCGATGCGAAAACCGTCCCCCTCCGGCTGAACCTCGAGTCGATAGCTCAATTGGTGATCAGGATAGTCGCAGAAAGCGGTGAGCCCGTTCCCTGTCCGCTTGCGACTCTTGAAATGGGGGACCGGATCCCATTGCTCCGGGGTCGGCATGAGTCGCACATCACCATCCGTCGCGATGCGATCGTCATGCAGAATGATCTCGATCGCACTCAGCTTCTGGTCTTTGAACACCGGATGGAACGCATTCTGGTAAACCAGCACGCTGAGTCCCTGGGTCTCCAGATACTCCCGATCGTTTACGCGTAGTTCGGCAGCTTCAACACCCATGGACACGACCAGAACAGCAATCAGCGTGCGCAACATGAAAAGGAATTCTCCTCCTGAATAGAAAATCGATTGTACAGCCCCCCGTCCAAAGATCCCGGGGGTTCCAGGCTTAGCGCCTCCTCCCCTTGCACCAAGCTCCCGGTTGCGCCAGGGGTGCCGCCTTTTTCTACCCCTAGGAGCTTCACGTCGGAGAGGCGGAACCGTCGAAAACCGCCGAACGAGGAGAAGTTCCCTCTGCTTTCTCTTTCGCCAGCTCTGTCGTAAGCTTTTACTCTTATGGATCCAAAACACCGCAGTCATCTCATAACTGACGGTCGCGACCGCGCCGGCGCCCGCGCCATGTTCAAAGCCATCGGCTTCAGCAACGAAGATCTAAAGAAGCCGATCATTGGTGTGGCCAACACCTGGATTGAGACCATGCCCTGCAACTTTCATTTGCGCCGTCTCTCGGCCAAGGTGAAGGAGGGCATTCGCTCCGCCGGCGGCACCCCCATGGAGTTCAACACGATCGCGATCAGCGACGGCGAGACCATGGGCACCGAAGGCATGCGTGCGTCGCTCGTCAGCCGGGAACTGATTGCTGACTCCATCGAGCTCGTCTGCCGAGGCCAGCTGTTCGATGCCCTCGTCTGTGTGGTCGGATGTGACAAGACGATTCCAGCAGCCGCTATGGCCCTCGCACGCCTGGATCTGCCGGGCATCGTTCTCTATGGAGGCACCATCGCAGCCGGAAACTATCGCGGAAAAGATGTGACCATCCAGGACGTGTTCGAAGCGATTGGTGCAAACGCGGCCGGCAAGATGAGCGACTCCGACCTTCAGGAGCTCGAAGATGTCGCCTGCCCAGGGGCTGGAGCCTGTGGCGGTCAGTACACCGCCAACACCATGTCCACGGTGATGGAGATGATCGGGATTTCACCAATGGGCTTCAACAGCATCCCGGCAATTGACCCGCAGAAAGATGAGATCGCCAACCGTTGTGGCCAACTCGTCATGGATGTCCTTAAGCGCGGCCTGAAGGCCCGCGACGTTCTCACCCGCCCGGCTTTTGAGAACGCCATCGCAGCCGTCGCCGCCAGCGGTGGATCTACGAACTCCGTTCTCCACTTGCTTGCCATTTCCCGCGAGGCCGAGGTCCCTCTCGCCATTGACGACTTCCAGAAAGTCAGCGAGCGCACTCCCTTGCTCTGCGACCTCAAGCCGTTCGGCAAATACGTCGCCGCCGATATGCATCGTGCGGGCGGAATCCGTCTGCTGGCAAATCGCCTTCTCGAAGGCAAGAAGCTTCACGAGCACGCCATGACCGTCACCGGAAAGACGATCGGAGAAGAAGCAGCCCTGGCGGTTGAAACCGCCGATCAAGAGGTAATCGCCCCACTGGATAAACCCTTTAAAAACACCGGCGGGCTGGTCGTTTTGAAAGGAAACCTTGCTCCCGAGGGTGGTGTTGTGAAGATCAGCGGCCACGAGCGGCTTAGCCACCGCGGCCCCGCGCGCGTGTTCGAATTGGAAGAAGACGCAATGAAGGCAGTCACAACAAAGCAGATCAAGGCGGGCGACGTGGTTGTCATCCGCTATGAGGGTCCTCGGGGAGGTCCCGGCATGCGCGAAATGCTCTCCGTGACTGGGGCCCTTGTGGGGGAAGGTCTTGGGGGATCGGTTGCTTTGCTGACCGACGGCCGTTTCAGCGGAGCCACCCGCGGCTTGATGATCGGACACGTCTCCCCCGAGGCTGCCCTGGGTGGGCCGATTGCGGCGGTACGCGAAGGCGACATCATTAAGATCGACGTCAACCAGCAGCTGCTGGAAGTCGAAATCAGCGACTCGGAAATCAAGCACCGCATGGCTGGGTGGAGAGTCCCTAAACCGCGCTTCACCACGGGAGTCTTCGCCAAATACGGCGCTCTGGTTCAGTCCGCTTCAGAAGGCGCCATCACCAGGCCGAAGTAGATGTCCGAGAAGGCGGGTTCCTTCTCTCTCTCTCTCTCTACTCTCTCTCGGGAAGCTCGGTCCTTGGTCTTATCCTCGACGATTGCGGACCTGGCAGCCGACTTTGCTCCCGATTCGAGCAAATCAACAGGCAGGGGCCGGGGAGCCCGGTGCAATTAGAGAAGCAGCTTCTCCCATATTTTCACGATCTTTTCACGAAACAAAGTTTGCAACCGGCTACGCATCCAAGTAGCCTTAGGTGGTGCTGGTGTCCGCATTTCGAGAAACTTCTCTCTTTCTGGCCTTTCTCTCGTTCGTTGCGCTTTCGAGTCTGTCTGGCTTCGCTGAACCCAAAGATCAGGTAAGTCCCAATCTGGCGGCGGTCAGAGGTCAATTCGCCTCTTTTCCTCCCCGAGGGCATAGCGGCTCGGTGGGTGCACCCGCGTTTAAGACCACCACAGTTCCGTTCGACTCTCTGCACACTTTCGACGGTGCCTATCAAGTCTCGGGCACCGGTCCGCAGGGCCATCCCCACTACCACTGGTATTACACGATGGTGGGAGGGCATCCTCAGCGTGGCGGCGTCACCGAAATCGACGCGCCCATCGTTCCTGTGTCTCTTGACCTGCTCGACTGGAACAAATCCGTTCGCGTGGTCAACGGACACAAGCTCCATTATTCGGTAAAGCCCTTCCTTGATCCCGTGCTCAGGTCGCCTCTATTTGAAAATTGGGAATACACGAGCAGCGATGTGCCCACGCAATGGATTGATGCGGTTCAGCGCGCTTCCTTCTACGGGGTCATGCAGCAGGACTGGCACACGCTCCTCCACCCTTCCGTCAAAAAAGAACGCACCATCGCGGTTCCACGCGGGTCGTATAAGTTCGCTTTGCACAAAGACGGCTCCTGCTGTGCCTTCGTCCTGGTTGACATCGACGTATTCTCCAATCTGCTTTTCCCCGCCAGTCCTTCCGATAAACACACGCCCGTCGGCGCAGCAGAACACGCCGGTGATATCACCACCAGGAGCCTCTCTACGTTCCTGTTTCCTAACACTTTTCTTTATGCCAATGGTGACCCGAATCAGTGCTGCGTGCTGGGCTTCCACAGTTACGATTTTGAGCCCGGGGATGAACACAACGGATTTCGTCAAAGACGTTATGTACTGACTTTCGCCAGCTGGATCAGTGCTGGCATTTTCAGCCCTGAGTTCCAGGACATCACTGCCTTGAGCCATGAACTGGCTGAGGCCGTCAACGATCCCTTCGTAGCGAGCGATGGCATTCATGGCCTTACACCCTGGTGGTATTCGCTAAATGGTCACTGCCAGAACGACCTTGAGGTGGCCGACGCGATCGAGGGCCTGACCGGCGCGACCTTCCCGATTCACATGCACAATCGCACCTATCATCCTCAGAATGTTGCGCTGCTGCCGTGGTTTGAGTTTCAAAATCCCTCAACAGCCATCGCCGGAGCCTACAGCTTCCCCGACGCTACCCTTCTGACTACGCTCGCGCCTTCTGGCTTAGGACCCGCTTGCCAGTAGCTCGGGCTCTGCCGAGGCCCATCTTTTGACCTTCCTGACCGCGGCATCGTTTGCGGGGTCCCCCCTTGAATGACGGGGTGGGGGGATTTGAGCTTGGGGAGTGCGGGCGCTCACCCGAAAAACAAAGCCCGCCGCTACTTGCGACGGGCTGGTTGTCAGGAGGGAAAAACCAGGTTCAATTTTCGCGTGAGCCTGCGGGCGCGCTCTTATCTTGGACCTTCACATCCTCTTCGAAGAACTTTACTAGGCGGTCAATGAGCCGGCGCCTTCCGCCAATCATGTGAAGGCCGCTCTCGTGCTGGTGTTCCTCGAGAATATGGTTCAATTTGGTTTCGAGTTCGCTCATCGGAACATCTCCCGCTTTGGACTCACCCCGGGCCTCTCGCCATCCGGGAGAGAAGACCCAAGGCTGCTATTTCTACCTTAATCCTTTTCAAACCCATTGGCCCATTGGAAATTCTGATAGGCGGCATTAGCGAATCAAATGGCTCTGCCCTGAAAAAGGTTGGAAATCCCGCCGTTTCCCTCGGCTCGGATTTTTCATTGCATTCTGATTTCCGAGTGCGAAATGAAGCTGCTAAAGTATAGCTTCTTGAAGGAGAAAGGCACCTATCCCCGGTTTTCCCCGGATGGAGACTGAGCGATGAAAATTGCCGTGGTTGGCTCTGGATATGTTGGACTCGTGGCCGGAGCCTGCTTTGCCGACTTGGGCCATGACGTAATCGTTGTTGATAACGACCAGCAGAAGCTCGCTGCCTTGAACCGCGGCGAGGTGCCGATTCACGAAAACTTCCTGCCCGAGTTGCTGGATCGCCACCGCGGGCACCGGCTTACCTTCACCGACGACCTGCAGAGCGCCGTCAAGGCCAGCGCCGCCATCTTCGTCGCCGTCGGCACGCCTCCGACCGAGCAAGGCGAAGCCGATCTCTCGTACGTTGAATCGGTTGCGCGGGGGATCGCTGGAGCCATTGACTCCTACAAGATCGTCGTCGAGAAGAGTACGGTTCCGGTCTATACCAGCGACTGGGTACGTAAGATCATTCTGCGCAATGGAGCCGAGCATGGCGAGTTTGATGTAGCTTCTAACCCTGAGTTCCTGCGCGAGGGAACAGCGGTTACCGACTTTCTTTATCCCGACCGCATCGTAATCGGCGCTGATACAGAACGTTGCGCTGGCGTGCTGCGCGAAATTTATGCGCCATTGGCGGAGGGCACCTATTATCTGCTCCCGGACGCAATCCCCCGCCCGGACCGCGCACAGATTCCTCCGCCCCTGATCACCACCAGCGCCAAGAGCGCTGAACTGATCAAACACGCTTCCAATGCATTTCTCGCAATGAAGATTTCTTTCATCAACGCCGTCGCCTCGATCTGCGAAAGTGTCGGCGCCAACGTGCAACAGGTTTGCCAGGGAATCGGTACTGACTCCCGCATCGGCCCCCGCTTCTTAAATCCCGGGATTGGTTATGGAGGTTCCTGTTTTCCGAAGGACCTCATGGCGTTCCGCTCGGTTGCGCGCGAGTGCGGCTACGACTTTCGCTTGCTTGAGGAAGTCATCCGCATCAATGAAGAACAACGCCAACGGTTCATTCGTAAAGTTCGCAGCGCTCTTTGGACATTGCGCGGCAAGAAACTGGGGGTACTGGGCCTCGCATTTAAGGGCGGTACCGACGATATTCGCGAGTCCCCCGCGATTCTCATGATTAAGTCCCTTCTGTCTGAAGGTTGCGAGATCTGCGCCTATGATCCGGCAGCTCAGGTGCGGGCCAAGGAAGAGCTGAACTCCGCCATCAAACTGGCCGAAAGCGCCTATGACGCAGCCAAGGGAGCTGATGCCCTGCTGATCCTCACAGAATGGGAGGAATTCGCCTCGCTCGATCTCGAGCGTCTTCGTGGTGCCCTGAAATATCCCATTGTGATCGATGGCCGTAACTTGTACGATCCCCACGTCATGGCGCTGAACGGCTTTACCTACTACAGCGTCGGGCGGCCGACGCTCAGTCCAGAACTGTTCGCCCCGCAGAAAGGCAGCGTACCGGCCAGAAAGACCTCGCTTTCATGAGACCTCGTGCACTGGTTACTGGCGGCGCCGGATTCCTGGGCTCGCATTTATGCGATGCTTTGCTCGCGGAAGGTTACTCTGTCGTAGCCGTGGACAATCTTCTCACCGGAAGGATGTCGAACATCGACCACCTTCGGCGCGAAGGAAACTTCGAATTCCAGCAGCTCGACATCAACCGGCCCTTTGACGTTGGGGAGCTGAATTACGTATTTCACTTTGCTTCCCCTGCGAGTCCGGTCGATTACATGATCCACGGCATTGAGACGCTGCAAGTGGGGTCGCTTGGCACCATGCACGCGCTCGACCTCGCGCATAAGTACAACGCCAAGTATCTGGTCTCCTCGACCTCTGAGTGTTACGGCGACCCGCTCGAGCACCCGCAGAAGGAAACCTATTGGGGGAACGTGAATTCAATCGGACCGCGCTCCGTGTACGACGAAGCCAAGCGGTTCACCGAAGCCATCACCATGGCCTATCATCGCTACCGCAAGGTGGACACGCGAATCGCTCGCATCTTCAACACCTATGGGCCGCGCATGCAACTGAATGACGGGCGTGTAATCCCGAACTTTATGAAACAGGCTTTGCGCGGAGAAGACCTCACCGTCTACGGCGACGGCTCGCAGACCCGCAGCTTCTGCTATGTGAGTGACGAAATCGAAGGCTTCATCCGGCTCTCCCAATCGGATGAGCATCTGCCGGTGAATATCGGCAATCCGGACGAATTCACAATTCTGGAGTGCGCCCGGCGCGTACTGGCAATCACCGGATCGTCGAGCCACATTCGCTTCGAAAAGCTTCCCCAGGATGACCCCAAGCAACGCCAGCCCGACATCAGCAAGGCCCGGACACTGCTCGGCTGGGAGCCGAAGGTGAAGCTGGATGAAGGTCTGCAAACGTCGTTGGACTACTTCCGTCATGCGGTCACGAAGGAAGTCTCCGCTCGAGCCTGAATCCGGGTGAGCTCAAATCACCTCTGCCAGCCGGCGGATCCCCTCTGTAATCTGCCTTTCATTCAGCCGCGAATAGCCCAGCAGTATTCCTGTGCGCGATTTCGGTGACAAGAAATACGGTGAGATCTCGTAGACAGCCACCCCCCTCAATGCGGCCTGCGAGGTCACGTAGGATTCTGACACCCTCTTCTTTGGCCACAGCACCACATGAGCACCGGCTCCATCGCCGGTCACCTCCACCCGGTCTCCCAGGTAGGTGCGGATCGCCTCCAGCAGAGCCTGACGCCGCGCTGAGTTGCGGCGACGAACTCGCCTAAGGTAACGCTCGTACATTCCGCTGGAGATGAATTCTGCCAGCGCTTCCTGCTCGAGGGTGGCCGATTGCCGGTCGCAAAGCCACTTGGCTGCAGTAAAGAGGTCAACGAGTTGCATCGGGGCGACAAGGTAGCCGATCCGCAAGGAAGAGAACACCGTTCTTGAAAACGTTCCGACGTAGATCACGCGGCCCTCGCGATCTAGCCCCTGCAAGGACTCGAGAACGTGGCCGTCGTAGCGGAACTCACCGTCGTAGTCATCTTCGACAAGAATGGCGTTGCGATGGCGGGCCCAAGCCAAGAGTTCAACCCGCCGCGCCAATGGGAGAATCACGCCCGTAGGAAACTGGTGTGACGGGGTTACGAATACAACCCGGGCGCGGTTTGGCAAGCGCCGGGGATCCAGTCCTTCACCGTCGACATCGACGGGGAACATGCTGGCGCGGCTGGCGCGCAAGACCTCGGTGATGCCCTCATAGCTCGGATTTTCGAGAGCGACCGAATCCCCTGGCTCGATCAGCACGCGGCAGATGATGTCGAGTGCCTGGTGGGAACCGCTGGTGATGATCACTTGCGAAGGTTCGCAAACCACCGCCCTTGACCGGCGTAGATGCACACAAACTGCTTCCTGCAACGCTCGGCTGCCAGCGCTTGGTCCATAGTCCAGCCCTGATACGGACGATCTCCGCGCGCATCGCAGAAGCGTGCGCCTCCACATCTCAAAGGGAAATGTCTCAAGATCGCTCCTGCCGTAGGCGAAGTTGTAGGGCAGAAGCTTCTTTCTGCTCTGAAAAGCATAGACCCGCGCGCTTGCTTTCGCGGCGGTTTCGCCAAACTTGGAGAGCCGCAGCTTGGCACCGTCATCGCGGTTAGGCGCTCGCGCGGCGACGATGCTCGGAGACACGTAAGTTCCAGAGCCCATGCGCCCGCTTGTATACCCCTCTGCCAGGAGCTGCTCGTATGCCAGCACCGCCACCGTTCTTGAAATTCCCAGTTGCTCTGAAATCGCGCGCGTCGACGGCAATTTAGAGCCTGCGGGGAGAGTCCCGGCAAGTATCCGGTCCCTCACCCCCCGATAGACTTGCAAAAAGAGCGGGTCGCCACTCCGCGAAAGTGGTATTGCGAGTGCCATAAATAGTGGTTCTTGGAAGATACCACGACTTGCGAGAGGCTCAACAGAAGCCAGAAAGGAGTTGGGGACATGCAGAAACGGAGAGGAGTGCGGATTGCCTTGGTCGCCCTGTCGTGTGGGTTCGGCTCGCTTCATTTGAGATCTCAGCAGAGTCCTGCCGCTCAGACGTCGGCGTCTGCGGCCCCGCGACGAGATGGCCAGCATGATTTCGACTTCGAGGAAGGCCGGTGGAAGATTCACCTGAAGAGGCTCTTGCACCCTCTGACTGGATCGAATTCCTGGGTTGAATTCGATGGAACTTCGGTGACGCGAGAGGTTTGGGACGGGAAAGCCTGGCTCGAAGAATTCAAAACGTCTGGCAGCACCGGAAAAGTGGAAGGCCTCACCTTACGCCTCTACCACCCTGATTCCCGCCAGTGGTATCTCTATTGGTCAAACGCCGAGGATGGAGTGATGGGCATTCCAACCATTGGCGAATTTAAGAATGGAGTCGGCGAGTTCTATGACCAGGAAGCGTTTCATGGGCGAACCATCCTGGTTCGCTATGTCTGGTCGGCAATCACGCCGAACTCGGCCCATTTCGAGCAGTCATTTTCTGACGACGGGGGCAAGAGCTGGGAAGTAAACTGGGTCACCGATCAAATCCGGATGAGAGAGGAAAGCTCTCGAGCACGTTAACGCCGGATTGAGTGTCCCGGCTCGGCCGCTACCTGCAGGTTCAATGACGCTGGCAACTTCGGGGATCGGGAAGACACTGGGAAGACAAGGGACGAACACGGACCAACGATGAATCGGACAAATCGCAGTGAACTTCACCGCCTGCCGGTACGCGGTTCTCATGAACTGAAGGCAATCTATGACATCCTGGACGCCGCTTTCCTGGCGCATGTAGGGTTCCAAGTCAACCATCAGCCTTTCGTGATACCCACTCTCTTTGGTCGTGAGGGAGAGAAATTGCACCTCCACGGCTCGGTGGCAAGTCGCATGTTGGGGGAACTCGAAAAGGGGGTGCCGGCGTGTGTAACCGTCACCCTGGTGGACGGCTTGGTTCTCGCCCGCTCTGCCTTTCATCACTCGATGAACTACCGGTCGGTAGTGGCGTTTGGCACTGCCCGTAATATCGCAGACCAGGGTCAAAAATTGTCTGCCTTGCGCAACATCTCCGAGCACCTGATCCGCGGCCGCTGGGAAGGGGTGCGCACACCCACGGACAAAGAGCTGAAAGCAACCTCGGTCCTGGAATTCCAAATCGAGGAGGCCTCCGCCAAGGTTCGACAAGGCCCTCCGCTCGATGACGAACAGGATTACGCGCTGCCGGTGTGGGCCGGGGTCCTACCCCTGAGCTTGCAGCCGGGTACGCCCGTTCCCGATGAGCGGCTGGCCCCAGAAATCGCACCCCCCGGCTATCTCAAGTCCTTCCGGGACCAGCACTGAAGGCCAAAGGGACCCCATTACTTCAGTTACTTGGAGTCCACCCTTTCGGTCGATATCTTCAGAATGGAGTCTTTCCCTGGAGTCCGGAAGAGGCTCCCAATCTCTGAAGAAGGTGTCCTCAATGGGCCGGAAGCTCAGCCTGGTATTGATCCTTGTTGGAAGCCTGTTGATGTTCCTCGGTCTTACTCTCCTTGCTTCCGGAGCGACTCAGCGGCAGGACGAATCAATCTCTGGCGTAGGAATCTGCGCTTTCTCGCTAGGAGCGCTCATCTCGACCTCAGGGGTCTATCTGAGAGCGCGTGCGCTTCACGCGACAATACCAGCCACTCCTAAGCCCCAGCCCAAAGCGCGTGGCGGATGCGATTTGTGCGGGGTTGAGTCGCCGGCAGTCATGTGCCGCGTCCACCAGCTTCACCTCTGCCCCAATTGCCTCGCCAAGCACTACGACACACGATCCTGTGTCTACGTCCCGAGCACCCGTCGCGCTCCCATCGCGAGAGCAGCAAGAGCGTAGGCTCAAAAGCATTTATCATCACTCTGGTACGTTCAGGCGCACAACGGAGGCCCGTGGTGCAGAAGATTCGCGCCCTGTTCTGGGACGTCGGTGGCGTCCTGCTTAGCAATGCCTGGGATCATGAGGAACGAGACCAGGCAGTCGAAACATTCCTGCTGAGCAAAACCGAATTCGAGGAACGTCATCAGGAGCTCGTGCCCAACTTCGAGGAAGGCAGGCTGACTCTCGACGAATACCTGGACCGCGTGATCTTCTTCGAGACCCGCACATTCTCCCGCGAGCAGTTCAAGCAGTTCATGTTCTCCTTATCCAAGCCCAAACCGCAGAGCCTCGAACTCGCCCGCGCACTCTCTTCCAAGTACTTCATGGGCACTATCAATAACGAGTCGCGGGAACTGAACGAATACCGCATCCGGACCTTCGGGCTTGCCGACTCTTTCGACGTCTTCGTCAGTTCCTGCTACGTGGGCCGGCGTAAGCCGGATGAGCGCATCTACAAACTAGCTCTCGATCTAACCCAACACACCGTGCAAGAGTGCTGCTTCATCGATGACCGGCCGGTAAATATCGAGGCCGCCGCGAAAGTGGGGTTTCTGACGGTGCTGATGAAAGATCCGCAGCAGCTGCGGCGGGACTTGCAGGCGCTCGGCGTTGACCTATGACCCAGCAAAATCCCGCTGCCTTACACCTGCCGCCAAATGTCCTTGAACTCGTAGAAGCCCGTCTTCCCATCCAGCCACTCGGCCGCTCGAACCGCACCTTCGGCAAATCCCCTCCGCGACTTAGCGTCATGGCAGAGATAAATCGTGTCGGCCGCGGACTCAAGCGTCAGTTCATGCATTCCCACCACCTCCCCTTCGCGGAAGGAGGTAATCTCGACTTCAGCGCCCGATTCCCTCAAAAGAATCTGCTGCATGGTGGCTGCCGTTCCGGAGGGAGCGTCTTTCTTATGGACGTGATGCCGCTCGTAGATATGTGCGGCGTAGTTCTGCTTGAGCGCTGGAGCCATGGTCTTCACCAAATCAAAAAAAATATTCACGCCCACGGAAAAGTTTGACCCGAAGATAAACCCAGTCCCGACGCGTTCGACCTTGGCTTGAAGCTGAGGGATGTGCTCATACCAGCCTGTCGTGCCGACAACCATGTTCTTCCCATGCTCAAGGCAGGCGCAGATGTTTTCGAGGACACAATGGGGAGTCGTGAAATCGATGACGACATCGATATCGGCAAGGCGCTGTTTGGTAAGTCCAGCAGCTTTGTCGTTTTCCGATTCCACAAGGACATCTATCCTGTGCCCGCGTTCAATCGCCACCTCGCGTACGAGCGAGCCAGTCTTTCCAATTCCCAGCAGAAGGATTTTCATGCGTTCAAATAGTGTAACGGGATTCCGGGAACCTGACGCGGGCCCATAAAAAAATGCCGCTATCTTCAAGCAGCAAGCATCCCGCTGAACCTCAGTCTCTCCTCAGCCTGCAGCGAGTGGGATGATGTTCCGCGCCGGAAGTCGCGGTTGAGCGCTCCGGGAAACTTCGGGAAACTTCGAGGAACCCCTCAGGCGAAGATCACCGGATCCAACTCGTCAAAGAAGCGCTTATGCAGGCGCTGAATCACGTTGGGCACCAATTCTTCATCAATCACGAATGTCAAGTTGATCTCTGAGGCGCCCTGAGAAATCATTCGTATCTTCACATCGGAAAGCTCGCCAAACACATGGGCAGCAATCCCGGGAATCTCGCGCAAGTTTTCTCCGACCAGGCACACAATCGCCTTCCGGCCTTCATACTTCACATCCGCCAGCTTCGCTAAGTCAGCCGCCAGCGCCGGAATGGACTCATTTGAATCCACGGTGAGGGACACGCTCACCTCCGAAGTCGACACCACGTCCACAGGGATCCGGTGTCGATCAAAGGCCTCGAAAATTGCCTTCAGAAAACCATGGGCCAGCAGCATACGCGGAGCGGCGACATCGACAATCGTGATTCGCTTTTTCGCTGCAATGGCCTTGAAGAAGTTCTTACAGTGGGGCGCTCGCGCCGTGATTCGCGTCCCTTCGCACGACGGATTCTGCGAATTCAGGATGTAGACCGGAATGTTTTTCTGGATCGCCGGCAGCACCGTCGCTGGGTGCAGGACCTTGGCGCCGAAATAGGCTAACTCGGCAGCCTCGTCAAAGCTGATGAGTTTTATCCGCCGCGCGTCGGGACAGATGTTCGGATCGGTGGTCATCATGCCATCCACATCGGTCCAGATTTCGATCTTGTCGGCGTTGAGCCCAGCGCCGACGATAGCCGCCGAAAAATCTGACCCGCCCCGCCCAATCGTCGTCGTTACCCCGCCGCGGGTCGCCCCCACGAAGCCCCCCATCACCGGAACTTCCCCCCTTTCGACAAGCGGCGCAACGAACTCCTTGAGCCTGGCATTGGTATCGTCAAAGAGGGGGGCAGCGCGCATGAACGTCTCGTCGGTCACGATGCACTCCCGGGAGTCCACATAGACGCCGGGAACGTCATGTGCCGAGAGCGCCGCTGCAACCAGCTTGCTCGAAAGAACCTCGCCGTACGCCGCCACATGGTCGGCGGTTCGCGGCGTGAGCTCACCGACCGCAGCAATACCTCGAAGCAGTTCTTCCAATTCCTCGAACTCCGCACCCAGCTCAGCGTGAAATTGGGTAAATAGGGCCGTGCCAAGCAATTCGCCAGCGGTGTTGTAGTGGCGTTCGCGGCACTCCCGCGCCAGGATGAGCGCCTTCTGGCGATCTCCCGACCCGGCCGCGCGCGCCATCTGCAGCAATTGGTCGGTGACCTTGGCCATCGCGCTTACAACCACAATCGGGCGCCCGGGCAGCCGGCCACGGACAATTTCCACCATTCGGGCGATCGCCTTCGGGTCGCCCACCGACGTCCCACCAAATTTGGTGACCACACAGGGGTTTGCCATTAGCCGTTTGCCAAGTGAAGCTCGATTGTAGTTGGCAGAGCCGTCAGAAGGTAGTCCAACAACAGCCATGCCCCGGGTGGGAACAGACCTGAGAATTCGCTGCACTCGGCTCGCAGAAATCGGTGCACCGTACCCGATCACCCTAAACTCGTCGGATCCCGACCCAACTCGGGCAAGCGGGCAATGAGAGAGGTGACAAAGTTAGCGATTCGACAGGCGGAACATTTCCTGCCGGTATTCGTCAGCCGCAAGACCAGAGCAAAATAAACCCTGGAAAGGCTGGGCCTCGGATAGGAAAAAAAAGTCTTAGGCCCGGAGGGCCATGACGCCCTAGCCCAAGTATCCCTGCTCCCTCAGCAACTCTGCATTCAACAGCGCCGCCCCCGCAGCCCCGCGAATCGTATTGTGCGATAACACGGTGAACTTCCAGTCCAAGGCGTTGCAGGGACGCAGGCGCCCAACCGTGGTCGTCATGCCATAGCCAAAATCCACATCAAATCGTGGTTGGGGACGGTCCTTGGCCTCGATATATCGCACCGGAACTTCAGGAGCAGTGGGGAGCCGCTTCTGCTGAGGCACACTGCGGAACGATGTCCATGCTTCGAGGATTTCCTCGATCCGCGCCTTCTTCTTGAACTTCACCGATACCGATTCGGTGTGTCCGTCTTCCACGGCAACGCGGTTACAATGCGCGCTCATCTTGAAGGGTGCGGGAATTACGCCAGAACCATTCAGCCTTCCCAGCAGCTTCTGAGTTTCCTCTTCCATCTTTTCTTCTTCGTTCGCGATGAAGGGAATGACGTTGCCCAAAATATCGAGCGAAGCCACGCCCGGGTACCCGGCGCCGCTCACCGCCTGCATGGTGACAGCCATCACCGTCTCGAGCTCAAAATTCTCGTGCAGGGGCTTTAACGCCATGACAAGGCCGATGGCTGAGCAGTTGGGATTGGTAACCACGAAGCCGCCACTTTTTCTCCGATAGGATTGGCATTCGATGAGCTTCACGTGGTCGGGATTGACCTCCGGAATTACCAGGGGAACGTCTTTCACCATCCGCAGCGCACTCGAATTCGACACCACCGCGCAGCCCGCTTCGGCAAACCGGGGCTCGAGTTCCCTGGCAATGCCCGAGTCGAGCGCGGCGAAGATGATCTTGGGAGCGCCTTCCGGCCTGGCTGGAGACACTACCATGCTGGCCACGCTCTTGGGGATGGCCGTCTTCAGCCGCCAGCGCGCCGCCTCCGCATACGGCTTGCCTTCGGAACGATCAGAAGCGGCAAGCCATGCGGCTTCGAACCACGGATGGTGCTCTAGCATCTGGATAAAACGCTGCCCAACAATGCCGGTAGCACCAAGAATACCTACGGGAATTCTGTTTGACATAGATGAAGGGGTAAGCACAATTTTACAACACGAAAGCTTATTCCTGGGGTGTGGTCTCGGTCAGAAAGGAGTACTCATTCAGGGGCCCAAAGCGTTTTTTCTCGGCGTACATGCGCCAGCGGCGCCACACGATCCGCAAGCTCGCCATCACAGGAATGGAGAGATACACGCCCAGAACTCCGGCGATCTCGCCACCAGCTAGGACGCCAAAAATAGCCGCGAGCGGATGCAGCTCCATCGTTTTGCCCATTACGCGGGGGGAGACTGCGTAGTCCTGAATCAGGCGCCAGGCAATCAGAAAAATCAAAATCACAACCCAATGTGGATAGCCCGTCAGCAACGCCACGCCCAGGATCAGCACCGATGCCACCAGCGGACCGACCACCGGAATGAATTCGAGAATTCCTCCAGCACTGGCCAGCATCAACGCATATGTCACTTCCATCAGCCCGAGAAAAGACCCATACGCAATCCACGAAAGCGCTGCCAGCGTCAATTGGGCTCGAATGAACTGCGCCAGCATCACATTGAGGTCGCTGATCACCCCTTGCAGGAACTCCCGCTGCGCCTTGCTGTGCACAAACGTGAGCGCCACATTGCTGAAGGCACGGGCATCCTTCAGAAAGAATGCGGCTAGGATGGGTACCAAAATCACCAGCCACGATTCCTGCGCAACCGCGGCCAGCCGCAAACCCGCGTGCTGTGCAATTCTCAGAAGGTCCCCGCTGTGGCCTTTCAGAAAGGCCTCCAACTGGTCGCGCGTGGTCTTGTTCAAGCCATGCTCGATGCCGACCTCTTGAACGATTTGTCCGCTGTTTACCCTTTCGACCAATGACGGCAAGGATTCGCCGAGCTTCTGGGCCTCGTGCCCGATGCGCGGTCCAATGAAGAAGAACAGGGTCCCGAGCCCGAGCACGATGAGTAGGTAAATAATGGCGATCGCGCCTCCCCGACTCTTCGTCCAACGCTCGATGCGCGAGGCGGCCGGATCTACCAGGTAGGCAAAGAAGACTGCAAACAGGAAAGCGATCAGGGTCCGGCGGGCAAAGTAGAGAAAGGCCAGTCCCATCCCAAACACAAGTACCGTAAAGATGATGCGGGTTGCTCGTGAGTCGATGAGAGCCGTCATGGAATGCCCTGGGGCTTGCTTCTTGCAAGCACCTTCCCCAACCGATCAGTCGCGAACGATTTCGGTGCCGGTTTCGCTCCGCAGGCGCACCAGCTTGAGCTGATCGTCAAGCCAGAACGTCCAGTCGCCCGCCTCGGAACTCAAAACAAACTTGCTCAACTCCCGCTCCGCTCCCCCTAGCGTCACCTTGTCTTTTCCTGAGAACTCGATGGTTACGGACATGGAGGTGCGTGCGTGCGGGTTCAATGCCCCAAACTGCACTTTCTGACGGGGACAGTTTAGGTTGCCCTTCTCGTTTTTGCAGGCTGAAGCCAAGTACTTCCACGCCAGAACCTCACGCTGAATGAAGAAGTAATCGTCCAGTATCGAAGTCGAGGCAGGAAGGAGAAAGTTTTGGGCGCTCGGCTTGTTGTCTCCGCCCACCGTATAGCTTTCCACCAGGAATGCGTCATTCGGCAAAACCGTCGCGCTTGCCTTTTCCGGAGCCGTTGCCTTCCACTCGTATTTTCGTATTTCGGCGGAGGGTGTGAGCTCTAGCTCTGAACTCTGTTCAGCGACCTGCTCACCTTCCGCGGACTTAAACTGCGAAGAAATCTTGCTTCCCGTTGCCCCCTGCTGAATGGAAAAGGTTTCCGTGGCTACCCGCACACCCGACATCATCACGCTAAAGGAACCGGAATCCACCTGCTTCGCCGACTTGGGGTTGTCTTTCTCCTTGGCTGCCACGCTGCTTACGAGCACAAGGCTACAAGTGATCGTCGCCACGGCAACAACAATCCTGCATCTTTTCACTCAGCACTCCTCGGCGCCTGGACTAATGCCAACTGCGCAATAATTTCGTCGACCAAAGCGGGAATCTCTTTCCTAGTAGTTATCACGCGCAAAGCTGCTTGGCGATATGACGAAAGCCTCTGTTCGTACAGCTTTCTAAATTGATCGGGATCTTGTCGCAAAGGTCGAACCACATCAGGTTGCTCGCAGCGACGAAACAGCTCTTCCGCGGGCGCATCCAGCCAAATCGCAGGAACCTCTCGGCGGCCAAGGACGGCGCGCACCTCGCGACTCACGAAGGCTCCTCCGCCAAGCGCGAGCACATAAAACTTTGAACCCCGGTCGAGCAGGTCTACGAGCACGGCCAGCTCGAGTTCACGAAAGCGAGGCTCGCCTTCTTCTTCGAAGATCTGAGGAACGGTCCGTCCATCCCGCTCTTCCACCAGCCGATCCAGGTCCGCAAAACACCATCCCAGGCGATCGGCCAAGGCTTGTCCCACCGTAGTTTTGCCGGCGCCCATATATCCTACTAGGGCAATGGTCGAGAGCGAGCCGGGCTGGGGCGCAGGTCGAGGCAGAACACTCGCATCGGTCATGAGAGACAAGTAGGAATCCGGCGGAACCGCCTGTTTTACTGGCGCTTCTTGAGGTGGATTTTACCACTGAAGGACATCAGTCTTACCGAGGAAGCTGCTTTGTTCAGAGTGCCTGAGAAGTAACTCCCCGCCTTTGCGATGAAGGGCGTGTGTTTCGGTTCGAGGGAAAAATCGCTGTCTACCCGGCCCTCACTGGAACGCGCGGTGACGTCTATCGAGGCGTTGGCCGGAGCAACGGCTTCAATATCTCCCGTATGACTGGTGAAGTCGTATTCGCCTTCGCCGCCGAAGTCCCCCGCATACTCGATCTTGCCGGTATTCGAATTGACCGTCACATTGGGGCCGGAAACAGAGTTGAGGGTGACGTTTCCTGCCATCGAGACCACTTCCACATGGGCACTGCGCACGTTACTCAGGCTCACCGGAGCGTTGAGGGTCTTTACATGAACGTGACCACCAGCGCAGTCCACGACTTCTATCGACCCGCTGTTTCCTTCGATGGTCACGTCGCCCTGCAGTTTTTCGGCGTGGATTGCGCCGTTCTCAGCATGCACACTCAGATTTGCGTCCGGGGGTACCAAGACCACGTAGTCGACAGCACCGCTCTTTGGGTCCGCCCCTGTCAACAAATGCGACACGATGTCGATACGATTGCGCCCTTGGCTCTGGTCAATTTCGACTTTTCCTGAATGAAGAATGGCATTGATGACCACTTCGCGCGCGCCACCCGCCTTCACTACGACGGGCCCATACGGATTATTGATCGAAACGGTTGGACGCTTGCCTACTTTGAAGTGCAGGTCCTTACGCGTTTCACCGGCTGCCAATGTCGCTCCGGCCAGAGTAAATACTGTTACGACTCTCAGCGCGCGCTTCGCCGCACCCATGATGTCCCCCATTACTGGCCGTTGTTGTCTACCGCCAGCTCGTACAGCATTTGTTTTTGTTCGTATGCATTGATCAGCATTTGTTGCATGTAGAAGTCGTTGGGATCGCGATCGAGGGATTCTTGCGCATCCTCAATGAAAGAATTTGCCTGGTCGAGATCGGCTTGGAATTTCGCTAGCTGGGCGGGAGGCCTATTGGCGACTGTCTTCAGCCACTGTTGGTCATCGTGCGACAAGGGGACTCTCGCTTTGACCTTGCTAGCAGTCTGCTGGACGCTGGCTCTAGGCTCCGGTTTAGCAACCGGCCCGTCATTTCCGACACCAGCAGGACGATACAGCTTCACGCCCGCAATAATGGCCAATGCTGCCGCAGCCGGCACCAGCCAAGAACCGCGCCAGCGTTGCCAAATGCTTGGTTTTAAAGTTAGGTGATTCGGCTCGGAGCGGCGGATCAACCCCTCGCTCCGAAGCCGCGCCTCCAACGCATTCCAAACCGCGGGACTCGGATCATCGACCGCGGCAAGCAACTTCGCCTGCGAAGCAATCGTGCTCAAATCCCGCAGGAGTCCGGAGCAGGCAGAACAGGAATTCAAATGCACCTGCTGCTCGGGGCTAGGGCTCCCATCGACGCAATCCGGCAGTCCGCGCTCAAACTCTACGCAATTCATTACAGCCTCTCTCCCCGATACCGCGTCTGGCTCCTCATTTGTTGGCCTTCTCGGCTCTGTCTACTCTAAGGAGCTCACGTAACTTTAAACGAGCTTTATGCAACTGCGACTTGCTGTTCCCGATCGAGCACCCGACCATTTCGGCGATTTCGTTGTGCTCGTAGCCCTCGACGTCGTGCAGCACAAAGATCGTACGATAACCCGGCGGTAGTTCGTCAACCGCTCTTTGCAACCGTAGCCGGTCGATCGCCCCGGCTAAACGATCATCCGGAGCGCCGGGCTCCTTCTTGACCGTCCCTTCCTCATCCCCCTCCGTCGTCTCGTCAATCGGAACGATCGGCAGATTCTTCTTTCGCAGCTGCATCAGGACGACATTGACCGCCATCCGGTGCAACCATGTCGAAAACGCCGACTCGCCACGAAACGTCGCTATCTTGCGAAACAACTGCAGAAAAGCTTCCTGAGTGAGGTCCTCAGCAGACGCCGTATTTTGCGTCATTCGCAGGCAAAGCGAATACACTCGACGCTTATGCAGGTCATAGAGCACTTTGAATGCCCCTTGATCTCCCTGCTTGGCCCGCTCAATTGCCTCAGCTTCAGTGAGCTTTTCGCCCTGTTGTTTTCGCGTGTCGGTCAAGTCGCCTTTTCCGGCCGCAATCGGTGTGATGCGGCGTAAACCTCTTTTCGTTGTACTGCTTGCAAGGCCTGGGAGGCACGAATGGAACCCCCGTTTTGGAGCCTAAAGGGTAGCTGAGGCGGCGTCAATGGGGGCCCCGGGGCTGCTAGAAAGAGCTTCTGAACAGATGTCGTTCGACGAGCCAGGATGCGCCGCCCCTCCAGCCTCCCTGGCTCAGTGGATGCCTTCCATGAGGCGCTTCGTCGGCTTCACCAGAAGGGCCAAAAGCAGCGCCGCCGCGAACGGAATGATCGCGCTGATGCCAAACAGTTTCGGCAAGGGCATGGCGCTGAAATAGGAACCGGCCTTCCCTGCCAGCCACTCGCCAATGCTCGTCGAAAGGAACCAAATCCCCATGGCAAAGCCCGCCGCACGCGCCGGAGCGAGCTTCGTGAAAGCACTTAACCCTACCGGACTGAGGCACATCTCACCGACCACGCCCAGGAAATAGCAAGCGTTCAGCCAGTGCGGCGACACTCCGGTCCGATGCGCCGGTGGAACCAGAACCAAAAAACTGAGTCCGACAAAGAAAAGAGCGATCGCAAACTTGGCCGGGCTTGAAGGCTCATGCTTCCCCAGCCGGATCCAAAGCCAGGCAAAAATTGGAGCCAGGATAAGCACAAACAGCGGCTGGACCCACTGGAACCATCCCGCTGGAAATTCATATCCAAATACATGCCGGTTCGTGTTGATGTCGGCAAACAGGTTGAGGGAGGAACCCGCCTGCTCGTACGCTCCCCAAAAAACTGCTGCCCCGATAAAGAGAACCAGCATTGCCCCCGCCCGCTTCCTTTCTAGGGGGGACCAGCCTTTGCCCAAGATCATCCAGGCAAATACGGCAATCGAGATCAGAGCGAGCACCACCGCCAGTCCATTTGAGATCACGATGGCCGTCAGCGGAATGACTCCCCGCGAGCCCAACGCCACGACCGAAGCCAGGGCAAGGATAAAAATCGCTCCGATGAACCCAGCGGTTCGCTTTTGGCGACGGTCCTTGACCGGATCGTCTATCGGCACCGGGTACAGTCCGGCTTCGCCCAAATACTTCGATGTCAGCACGTACTGGGTCAATCCAGCTATCATTCCAATCCCGGAAGTGGCAAAAGCCAGGTGCCAGTTGACCTTTTCTCCAACCCAGCTCACCAGGAGGGGGGAGAAAGCGCCGATGTTGATTCCGATGTAGAAGATCGAGAAGCCAGAATCGCGGCGACGGTCTCCCGGGGAGTACAGCTGTCCCACCATGGTGCTGACGTTTGGCTTTAGCAACCCGGTGCCGACCATGAGCAGCCCAAGACCGGCGTAGTACATGGCAAGTCCGGGGGTGGCCAAGGCGAAATCGCCGCAAGCGATGAAAATGCCCCCGATCAAAACCGCCCGGCGTTGGCCAACGATGCGGTCGGCGAACCATCCTCCGGGCAGGCTGAGCAAGTAAACCGTTGCCGTGTAAAACCCGTAAATGGCGCCAGCTTTCATGTCGGACATGCCCAGGGCGCCGGTGGCGACGGCATGGGTCATGTAGAGCATGAGGAGGGCGCGCGTCCCATAAAAGCTGTAGCGCTCCCACATCTCGGTAAAAAAAAGCGTGGCCAGGCCGCGCGGATGGCCGAAGAAGCGGGTGTCGTACTGCGCTATTGAGTTGTTGGATGTCGTGACGGCTTCGGCCATGCAGGAACCCCTTTTGTCCCCCGTGGAAGATAGCAGAGTGCGGAGGATTTCGCACGAGGATCCATCTTCCTTCTCTCTACCCCCCGCCCTTCCCGGTTTGGCGTTCACGGGAACATGCAGTATCTTGGGAGACCTCTGCGCTCTGGTCAGAGCGCGAAAGGAGTCCTTCCATGAAGAAGGGGCATTTCTCCCGTCGTGAGTTCCTGCAAACCAGCACTGGGGTTGCCGGCGGATCGCTGGCAGCGAGCGTGATCCCATTGCATCAGCCGTTATTCGCGGCGGAACGAGCCGCCGCGCCCAGTGATCGCGTCCGCTTCGGAATCATAGGAATCGGGATGGAAGGCACCAACCTGCTTTCTACCGCGATCGATCTGCCGGGAGTGGAATGCGTAGCGGCGTGCGACCTGTACGACGGAAGGCACGAACTGGCGAGGGAGATCGTCAAGAAACCAATCCCAACCACGCGGCGCTATCAGGAACTGCTCGACAAAAAGGAAATTGACGCGATTGTCATGGCAGTGCCGGACCATTGGCACAAGCAGATTTTTGTGGACGCACTCGCAGCTGGTAAAGACGTCTATTGCGAGAAGCCGATGTCCCACAGCGCGGCTGATGGCGTCGCGATGGTGACGGCGGCCAAAAAGGCGAACCGCATAGTGCAGATTGGCGCGCAACGCACCAGTTCTGTCCTGTGCGCCAAAGCGAAAGAGCTGTATGACTCGGGAGCGATCGGCGAATTGAGCCTGGTCGAAGCCACTTTTGGACGAAACAGTCCGACCGGAGCCTGGGAATATCCGCCTCCCGCGGATCTGTCGCTCGAGAATGTCGATTGGGACACGTGGCTGGGGAGCGCGCCGAAGAAGCCGTTCGATCCAAATCTTTTTGCGCGCTGGCGCTGCTGGAAGGAATATGGGACAGGGGTAGCGGGGGATTTGCTGGTGCATCTGATCAGTGGTTTTACTTTTGTACTGGGGATCACGGAGCCGCCAAAAAAAGTCTCGGCCTTTGGAGGAATCTACCGCTGGAAGGATGGCCGCAACACACCCGACGTGCACGCCGCTTTGGCTGAATACAACATCGCAAAGGAGAAGAGTATTCCCGTCTACATGCGGCTCACCCTGGGCACGGAAGCTCCGGAAGTCACCCGCTTCATGGGGTCGAAGGGGATCATCGAGTTGAGCGAGTTCGGGCTTACCTACACACCCCAGCCCGGCATCGATCTGGCGCCTAGCTACTACTGCTACGGGCTTCCGGCGCGATTGAAAGACGCCTACTTTAAGCAGTGGCACGAGGAACATGATCCGAAGCCGGGCGCGGAGCGCATTGCCCAGACGGTCTCTTATCAGGGGAACGATTACGACGATCTGAAGCCCCACATGTACAAATTTTTCGAGGCGGTGCGGTCCCGCAAACCTTTGGTCCAAGATACGGTCTTCGGGCACCATGCGGCGCTCGGATGTCACATGGCGAATGAATCTTATTATCGCGGCGCGCCGGTCTATTGGGACGAGAGCTCGCAGACCATCAAATCCTAGGAGTGCGCAATGAAATTGGAAAACTTGAGTCACTTCGTGGTGGTGTTTCTGGTGTTGGCAGCCCTCTCCCACGCGCAACCGGCGAGCCCGGCTAAGCACGAGGCCTCGATCAGGCCCTTTCTCGGCCGCTGGGACCTAACTCTAAAGGCTCCGGACCGTGAGTATCCGTCGTGGCTAGAGGTCACCGAAGAGCAGGGGCAGCTCAAGGCGCAAATGGTGGGCCGTTGGGGAAATGCGCGTCCGCTGCCTAAGGTTGAGATTGTTGCCGAGGAGCTCACGTTTGTTTCTCCCAAGGAAGCGGAAGATCGCAAGGATGACATGGTGTTCGAAGCGAAGCTGGTCGGCTCTAGGTTGGTAGGCAAGACCACCGGCCCGGACGGAACTCCCTGGCCATGGACGGGAGAGAGAGCACCGGCGCTCAAACGCGCGGGAACTCCGAAGTGGGGACGGCCGGTAACCTTGTTCAATGGCAAGGACCTCAGCGGATGGAAGCCAGACAAAGAAAATGCGAATGCGTGGAAGGTGGAGAATGGGACGCTGGTGAGTCCGGGGCACGGCCCGGAGCTGATCGCCACCCGTCCATTCGGCGATTTCAAGTTGCATATCGAATTCAACATCGGAAAGGGTGCGAACAGCGGCGTGTACCTGCGCGGACGATATGAGGTGCAAGTGGAGGATGATTCGATTCAGGAGCCTCCTAGTCATCACACTGGTGGCGTGTATGGTTTCATCGCCCCCTCGCCGGAGATGCCGCGCAAACCGGGCGAGTGGCAGAGCTATGACATCACGCTTGTGGGACGCACCATCACCGTGGTTCAGAACGGCACCACGATCATCCATCAGCAGGAGGTGCCAGGCATCACGGGCGGCGCTCTCAACAGTCACGAGGGCCAGCCCGGTCCGCTCTATCTGCAAGGAAGCGAGAATGGCCAGGTTGCCTACAGAAACATCGTCCTCACTCCGGTGGTGAAGTATGGCCGCATACAGTATGTTCCCGATTTCACCCGGATCAACTGTGGAGTTTACTGGGAATGTCTGGCCGGAGCTCTCCCCAATGCTTCAACCGCAGGACCAACCTTCTCCGTTGGAAATCCCTGAGCCGTTCAATAACTCTGCCGCGCATACGTATCTCTGGCGGGATCTGTATCGGGTAGCCATTTTTGAACGCGAGCGCGCCATGCTCCCCGCAAGAATACGCGAGGCAGAACGGGCGCTGATCGAACGGGAGCACGAACTTTGCATGAACCAACAAAGTTCAGCCGAGCGGGAGTCGGTCATTACCGCCCTGAATTGTCTCCACGCTTTGCGGACCTGCATGAAGGCGACATCAAGAACTTGATCGCCCACCTGCCCCCGGAAGACTGCCTTACAACCATCCTTCGGTGATTCTAGCCTTTCCTGAATGGCTCCCCCCGGGGTGCACTATTGACGGGCGCCAAAAACTTCGCGCAACAAATCCGTGGTTCGCGCCGCAGGGTCTTTGCGGATATTTTTTTCCTCTTGCGCAAGCACGTAGAACAGGCCGTCGAGAGTTTTCCCAAGAACGTACTCATCCATGTCGAGCCCTTGCGCCTTCAATAGCGGCCCCGCAACCGAGTTTTGGCTCAGCTGGTTGTACTGCCTGATCACGCCAACTTGTTCCATGGTGCGATGCACGATTGGCTTAAAGGCGGTGCTGAGCTCTGCGGAGCTTTGACGCCGGAAGTAGTCGGTAGCGGCATGGTCTCCGCCGCTAAGGATGCCCCGAGCATCGTCGAAACTCATTTTGTAGAGCGCATTCAGAAAGATTTCCTTGGCGAGGGGTGTGGCTTGTTCGGCAGCGCGGTTCATGCCAACTTCCAGCTGATCCAATTGCGGCCCCATTCCAATGAGCCGCATCCCTCGACCGGCGGTGCGCAGCTTTTCGGGGAGAAGGATTTTGATAGCCTCGTTCCTGAAGAATCCATCCGGCTTCCCGGTCGAAGCGACGGCTTTTCCAGTGCTTAGCTTCAAGGCCTCTTTCAAGCCGGAGACGATCTTCTCGTTGCTCAGGGCTGCGACCGAGGTGCTCCCCTTAGACTTGGTCACGGATCGCCATATCTGCTCAAGAGAAGACTGAGCCAGAGCTTGATCCACGCAGAGCGCGAATAGGAAAACAAGCACGATACGCCGCATGCAGGCACTCCTTGTGAGGATACGAAAAAAAATGTTCGCTTTCGAGGTCCGCAACCGCGGTTCCAGATTACTGAAGGGCGAGGGCCCTGCCTATTGCCGGAAGCGTTTCACGCCTGCGCCCCAGTCAGAGGCCCTGTTTTCGGCAGCCTGCCTTGCGCACTGGCCGAGTTACAGGAAAACCCTGATTACCAATGGCTTGCACTAAGGGAATCTTCAACCCCGGTCCGCTACTCTGGAAAAATTGTAGTTCGCTCAGGGACGATTCGTGCGTAAACGAGGGGGACACTTATGAAAGTTCAACAAATTCTTGTGGTTGCAGTACTGGCAGCGGTTGCTTCAGGCCCGGCTGCCCAAGCTAAGGAAAAGCATTATCAAAGCGGAAAGCTCCTGCGCATGGATTCGGCTCCGTGCGGCATGGACCAGAAGAACGGGAAAAGCCTCGCTGGGGAAATGCTCGGCACCGATTCCGCACATATGAAAACCAAAGAAGTGCTGTGCCAGGAATACGTTCTGGAAACTTCGCAGGTTGTCTATCACATCCGGCCGAAGGATGATAAGCACCCCACGCTGTTGCCGATCGGCGAGAAAGCGCAGTTCCGGATCGAGAAGGACATGATGAAGCTGCGCGTTGAAGACGCGGATGACAAAGAACGCGAATACCTCGTGGTATCGATGACTCCAAACACATCCTCGGGCGACGCTAGTACGGCAAACAGCCGGTAGGGTCCCCCCGGCAATATCCTGGAATGGCGCACGCAAATCAAGCTGCGCCATTGACCAGATCTGTATCGAGAACCGACGATGTGGGGCCCCCTCTTCAGGGGGTACCTGATACTCCCTCCTAATGGGTTCACCTCAGCCAATACATTGAAAAACCTAAGGGTTAAGCCCCTTTAACCGACCCAACCGGCACCCCGGGGGGGCGCATCCAAATTTTCGCCTGCTGCCCTGAACGGGTGCTGCTTTCCAGGGAGTGTGCAGGTGGCACGAGATTCTGAGGAGGAAGGAAGAGGTATCCATGAAACGCGTATTTTGGTTAGCGACAGTTTTGGCCTTTTTGGCTGTCCCGTCACTGACAATGGCGCAGGAAGGCACCGCGGACTACAACCACGGATCGGTGGGAATTTTTGCCGATTACTTCCGTTTCGCACCCAATTCGAGCTCCAGCACGACCAATTTTGTCGGCTTTGGCGCCCGCGCAGGATTCAATGCCAATCGCATCCTGCAGCTTGAAGGCGAGATGAACTACGACTTCGAGCGCAACTTTACAACCATCACCAATAACGGTGGAACCACGTCATTCACGACCACGCGGTTGCGGCCGTTGACGGGATTATTTGGACCTAAGTTTCAAACGCCCGGTCCATTCAAGTTCTTCGTGACCGGGAAGCTTGGATTCATCAATTTCACCGAAGGCGGCGCCGTAACGCCTGGAACCGTAGGCAATGCGATTTCCAGCGTCGGCGGTAGTGGAACCCATTTCGCCGTATACCCAGGAGCCGGTCTTGAGGGGTTCTGGGGACCGTTCGGTTTGCGAGTCGAGGTGGGAGACACAATGTATTTTGCCAACGGCACCCACAATAATCTTCGGGTGACGTTCGGTCCGCAGTTCAGGTTCTGATTGCTTGCACCCTGCCCCTTCGAAAGCTGAAGGGGCCGGCAACCCTATTCAGCCGGCGGCAGAAAGCCCTGTTGCCGGCTTTTCTTTTTTTCCCGCTCCGCCGGGGAATCCTCCCTGTTTCCTGAAATCAGGGCGATTGGCGCTAGTCCAGGCAACCTGAAAGGAGAACTGCTCCTCTTTAAGTGGTAGGCACTTGCCACTTGAGATTTCTTTGATGCGCTCTCCTGAGAGTTTCTTCTACGCCGCTTCCCTTCTCGCCGGGTTATCTATAAGCTCGCCGGCAAAGGCGCAAACTTCGCCGCCCTGCCCGCTCAACACCCAGAATCCTTCAGTGACGGTGTGTAACCCAATCCAAAACGCCCTGGTTCAGAGTCCTGTCAATGTGGTGGCGGGAACCACAGACAGCAACGCCGTAACGGCGGTGCAGATCTATCTGGACAACAAGCTTTACACCTCGGTGAAGGCGAACTCGATTAATGCTTTTGTGAATCTTCCGGTCGGCAATCACCTGATTACGGTTCAGGCCTGGGATTCTACGGGAGCGACTTTCAAAACCAACGTTCCGGTGGCGATGCAGCCGCCCTGCGCACTCAATCCCGCGAACCAAACCCTAACCATCTGCTCGCTCGCGCCAGGTTCGATCGTGAGCCAGCCGTTTCACGTGGTGGCGGCCGCAAACGACACCAATCCGGTGAAATCGATGACTCTGTTCATTGATGGCGTGGGCAAATCCGGGATTTCGAATTCCGCAATTCTGGACCTCTATGTCAGCAACCTCAGCTTGGGAAATCACTTTGTCGCAGTGCAGGCGCAAGACAGTACGGGCGCATTGTTCAAGCAACGCTTCAATATTACGGTCACCGCGGCCTCGCAGGGTTTGGCAAATCTGAAGCACGTTGTTTTCTTCGTGCAGGAGAATCGTTCGTTCGATAACTACTTCGGAATGTTGGGTCCCTACAAGGCATCCCTGGGGCTCCCGAACGACGTGGATGGAATTGATCTGAACGCGGGGCTTCCCAATACGCAGGGGCAGATCGTCCATCCCTTTCATTACCAGACGGTTTGCACGGAGAATTTAAGCCCGTCCTGGAATGAGAGCCACGTGGATGTAAATGGGGGATTGATGGACAGCTTCATGAAGACCACGACTTCGGTGCCTTCAACCATCGATCCGACGGGAACCCGGGCTATGGGCTTCTATGACCAGACGGATCTCCCTTATTATTACGAACTGGCGGCCCGGTTTGCGACGAGCGACCGTTTCTTTTCGCCTCTGCTGAGCAACACGGTCCCGAACCGGTACTACCTGTTTACGGCAACCTCATGGGGTAACACGGCGCCGGTGAATCCCCCATCCGGGGGGTTCACGCAACCAACAATTTTCGACCGTCTCGATCAGGCAGGTGTGAGCTGGCGATACTACTATCAGGACGGGCCAACATCGGCTCTGATCCAGCAGTTTTCCACCTACAAGCGCGACGCGGCGAACGTTGTATCGGTCAGCAACTGGGCGAGCGATGTGCAGAATCCGGCCACGCTACCATCGGTGATTTTTATCGAGCGTGCCGGGGTCTCCGGATTCGACGAGCATCCCGGGGCCAATGTTCAGAACGGAGCAGCCAGGGCAGCCGGTTTCATCAATACTCTTATCAACAGTCCCTCCTGGCCGACCTCGGCGCTCATCTTCACCTATGACGAGGGCGGGGGATTGTACGACCATGTGCGTCCAGCGCGCGAGGTAAAACCGGATAATATCGCTCCCATCCTCAGGCCTACCGACAAGCCGGGCGATTTCAACCAAACCGGGTTCCGATTGCCCATCATCGTGGTGTCGCCCTGGGCCAGGCCGAATTTCGTGTCGCATACGACGCGCGACTACACGTCAATCTTGCGCCTCATTGAAGACACCTTTAATGTTCCGCACCTGACGGCGCGCGACGCGAGCGCCGACAACATGATGGAGTTCTTCGATTTTTCTGCCGGACCGCGGCTTCTCACACCGCCTCCGCTTCCCGCCCAGCCCACCAGTGGGACCTGCGATAACCATCTGGAAAAGGCACCGGGATTTTGAGCAGAACGCCTTAAAGTGAAAAGGTCACAACGAGCCCAAGCCAGAGCGTTTGGAGAGGACACCGGCTCCCCCATCGTTCCTGTTCTCCCGGTTCTCATTGGTCTAAGATGTAGCGGCCTATGCGAACCCGATTTGCATGCCTCGCATTGTCTCTGCTCGTTCCCCTCCTCGGTTTGGCTGAACCTCCTGGACGGAGGTGGTCTGCACAATGGATCACTGCGCCGGATGTTCCCAAGCGTGACCAGGCTGTGTTGCACTTCCGCAAAGTCGTGCAGATCGCCGCAAAGCCGGAACATTTCCTCATTCACATCAGCGCAGACAATCAGTTCGTCTTTTATGTAAACCAGCAGCGCGTGGGCAATGGCCCGAGTCGCAGCGACTTGCATCATTGGCGATATCAAACCTACGACATCGCAGGCGTGCTACACGCCGGCAGCAATGTGCTTGCAGCGAGCGTGTGGAACTTTGGCACAAATGCCGCGATTGCACAGATCACTGACCGGATTGGTTTTCTGGTGCACGGCTCTGGGGAGGCGGAGCGCCTCGCCGATACGAATCTCAGTTGGGAAGTCGAACTGGAGAAGGGTGTCGAAACCCTCAGACCGAAGGTCCCTGGTTACTACGCTGCCGAACCGGCGGAGAGGCTGGATGGCAGAGTCTTTGATTGGGACTGGCAGGACCCGGCGAAATCCCGCACCCGGTGGGTGCGACCAATTTCCCTCGGACGAGGTGCGTTGCGCGAGGAAACCGATGCGCCGAACAATTGGCAACTCGAGGCCGACCCACTTCCGCCGATGGAGTATTCGGAGATCAAGCCAGGGCGGGTCGTACATGCCAGCGGGATCGATGGACTTGTTGGACTCTCTCCCCCGCAGTTCATAGTCCAGGCTCATAGCAAAGCGAGTCTTCTGCTCGACTACGGATCCCTCACGACAGCGTATCCATCGTTGGCGGTTGCGGGCGGCCTAGGCGCGAAACTGCGCATCACCTACGCGGAAGCGCTGGTAAATGCGGAGGGGGAAAAGGGAAATCGCAACCAAACCGAAGGCAAGCACATCGTGGGCGTGACCGATGAGTTCTTTTCGGGGGGACAATCCGGAATTGAGTTCAGGCCACTCGCATGGCGGACATGGCGGTATCTCGAGCTGGACATCGAGACGAAAGATCAGCCAATCACCATTCGACAACTGCGGGCCTTTTTCACCGCTTATCCGTTCGTTGAACGCGCCCGCTTTGAGGCCGATGATCCCGTGCTCGATCGCATTTGGCAGGTTGGTTGGCGCACGGCGAGGCTCGACGCGCACGACACCTATATGGATACACCCTACTGGGAGCGGCTGCAGTATGTGGGCGACACGCGCATCCAGGCGCTGATTTCATATACCGTGGCGGGGGATGACAGGCTGGGGCGTCAGGCAATCAACGCCTTCAACTATTCGCGGATTCCAGAGGGCCTGACCCAAAGCCGGTATCCTTCCTCGCTCACGCAAATCATTCCAACATTTTCGTTGTTGTGGGTAGGAATGCTGCACGACTTCTGGATGTATCGCAATGATCGGGACTTCGTGCGCTCACAATTGCTGGGCACTAGAGCGGTTCTTAATTGGTACCTCGAGCGGCAGAGACCAGATGGACTGCTTGAGAGGATTCCGTGGTGGCCATTCGTCGATTGGGGCCAGGACTTTGACTTTGGCCGCCCCCTCCAGGAAGATGACGGTGGGTCATCGGTGATCACCCTACAGTTCATCGAAGCCCTGCGGTATGCAGAGGAGCTAGAAACCTCCCTGGGGGATTCGCACTACGCCGACCTGTACCGAGAGGCCGCAGAGCGCGCGGCCAAAGGTGTTTACTCGCGTTGCTGGAACCAACAATACGGGCTGTTGGCTGATACGCCCACCCAAAAGCATTTCAGCCAGCACGCAAACATCCTGGGAATTTGGTTGGACGTGATTCCCAGTGGTCAGCAACGAGAGGTGCTCGCCAAAGTTCTTTCCGTCAGTGATCAGAAAGCTGCGGCGCCCAATGGGGCGAGCTCAACTTCCCTCCCCCCGATGACGAGAGCCACCTACTACTTTCGGTTTTATCTTGCGCGAGCTGTCGAGCACGCAGGCTTAGGAGATCAGTATTTGAATTTGCTTGGACCCTGGAAGCAGATGCTCGATCTCGGACTGACCACTTGGGCGGAGTCTCCCGAGCCGACACGCTCCGACTCCCATGCTTGGAGTGCGCATCCGAACTTTGACTTGCTGACGATTGTTGCCGGAATCCGACCTGGCTCAGCAGAATTTCAGACGGTGGCAATCGAGCCCCATTTGGGTGATCTGAAGCATGTGAGGGTAGTCGTACCGCTGCCTAAAGGAGAGCTCCGGGTGGAGTACAGGCGGAGGGAGAAAGGTCTCGAAGCAGACATCAGCTTACCCGAGGGAATGGTGGGGAAAATAAGTTGGAATGGAAAGGAGACTCCCCTGCGAGCAGGAGAACAGCAGCTGACATTCCCCTAAGAGCAACTTCTGCCGCGAGCTCCCGCTTTCAAAAGTGGCGGCCGGTTCGGGGTTATGGTCTCCCCAGAACTTCCCTGTGCGCCATTCGGGCCGAGGTCCGTGCCGTCCTCAGTATGCTTTCGCGGAAAGCTTTGCCGTAACTTTAACCAGTTCCTTGCCGAGTTGGTCGCCGCTGAAGCCGAACGGCCCGGGCTTGCTCTTGTAGGCAACACGACCACCGGGCTCGAGCAGGTAAATACGGTCCGGCCATCCCGTATAGGCTTGCTCGGTTGAGTTCCCAAACTCGTCGAGGACCGCCGGGTACTTAATTCCCAGTTTGCGTACGCAGGCGCCGGCGACGAATGCACGCTCTTCCTCATTCTTCGGGCTGGCAAATACAACTTTGTCCTTAAGGTTGCTTTGCATCTGCCACACGTCTGATGGGTGCGCTTCGGTGATGTAGACGACCAGGAAGTTCACCTTGTCCTGATACTGGTCATAGAGCTTGTTGAGGGCGGGAACCTCCCGCCGGAAGGGGGGTCAAGTGTAACTGCCGAAGACCAGCACCACGGGGCGCGTCTGGTTCAGTTCCCCCAGGTGAACGGTGCCAGACTTGTCCACTTTGGCGAGCGTAAAGTCAGGCGCCGTGTCGCCCACATTTACATGGCCGGCCCGTGCCTGGGTCCACATGGTCTCGAAGGGACAAATCAGGAAGACTTCCCAGGGCAAGTGCATCATCACGCGACCAAATTGCTCTGGGGTGCGGTGCATGATGCGCCACATGAAGCCAACAAAGCCGAGCCACAGGACGAATACGACAACCAGAACGCGTGCCGTGATCCTAAGCCAGCGGCGTTTGGGCTTGGAAGGGACGGGGATGGCAGGAGTACTCATGATTGTTTCCGTTTCGTCGTGCATACAACACTCGATCTTGGCATGGATAATTTCCCGCGCCGAGGAGCTTAGAAATTATCAACCGCCGCTGCGCAAGCCGCAACCTGGTATGGCTACTCAATTTTACTGATCACGATGGCCTTGGATCCACCGCGGGTAAAAACTTTACCGCGGACCGTGACCTGCTTACCTGCGTAGGCAAGCAGTTTGTCGTTCTGGCCGCTTGACGGCGTGGTATCGGCGATTGGCCAATAGATCATTCCGTTAGGCGCCAGGATCACAAGGCTCGACCCCGCCTTGGCGCAGGCCACAGCGCACTCGGGGCTTACGGGCTTCTTCAAGCCCTTGGTGAAGGCACAGGCCGAATCGAGAACGTAACCTTTCACGGTGGCCGATTGCCCAGCATTGTCGACCGCGAAAACGGCCGCGGCTAGAACCAACGGAACAGCAATCTTCGTAAAGTTGGGTACCTTCATTTCTGTTCCTTTCATCGTCAGCTGTACTCTGATCAAACTCAAACTAGAAGGACAACCGCGCGCTCAACTGGATCTCGCGGCCTGGCGTGGTGGATTCGGTGATAGTGCCGAATTGGGGCGTATTCACGAAGCGGTCCGGGGTGCCCAGGTTCGTATGGTTGAGTGCGTTGAAGAATTCCCCGCGGAACTGAAATCGGGTGTGCTCGGTAATGGCGAAATCACGCGCCAGCGCGAAATCGAGCGTCTGCAGCCCAGGCCCATAAACCGAATTGCGTCCCACATCGCCAAACGTAAAGGCCGCCGGAGTGGCGAAGGCGGCCCGATTAAACCACTGATTCGCCGTCTGGGTGCCGGAGCCGAAGATGGGCTGGCCGGTGTAGTTGGCACGATCTGGATTCTCACCCAATGCCGTGCCGGTGTTCGCCGTATCGCCGAAAACAGAGATCGTGAACGGGAAGCCGGTCTGCACCTGATACACGGTCGAGAGCTGCCAGTTCTTGGTGGCTGCATTGGCCCAGCCGAGGTTCTTCATGCCAGGGACGTCGTAAACGGCACTCACGGCGAAGCGATGACGCACATCACAACTGGGGCCCTTTTCCGCGCCCAGATTGTTGTTGTTCTGAGGAATTGCCGACTCAAACATAGGCGAGCGGAAATCGGGAGCGTCGCTCAGGTTCTTCGACCAGGTGTAGTTCGCAAGCACCGTGAAGCCGTGCTGATAACGGCGGCGAACGTTGAGGTAGCCGGCGTCATACCAGCTCTGAGCCGTGTTCTCCAACAGGTTGATGGTACTGACCGGGAAACACATCTGTCCCGAGGGACAGCCAGCAGCGGGCGCAGTGTAGGTCACCCCAGCCGGCAATGAGGTGCCCGGTACAAACGAGATGATGGGATAGGGGCGCCGCGGGCCGATGGCTCCTGGTCCCGGGGGCGCGTTATTGATCAGGTGGGCGCGCTGCAGGTGCAAGCCGTGCGATCCGAGATAACCGATCTCAAGCGTGGTGGCTGATCCCAGGCTTTTTTCGACCGATGTGCTCCACTGCTCGATGTACTGCGCCGGGGCATGCGGGTCCATACCCGTGAAGCTCACGGTGGTCAAACCGAGCACGGGCTGTCCAAAGTTCAGCTGGGTGTTATAGAGAGCCGCGGGTGGAGTGAAGTTGTTGGCCTGCTGCGTCTCGGGAAAAACGTAGGGGACATTGTGCCGTTGGTTGCACCAGGTGTTCATGTCGACAGGCGTGTAGAAGATACCGAATGCGGAATGAAATACCAGACCGTGAGGCAAGGATTGGGATAATCCGAACCGGGGAGCGAGGTTGTGCGTATTCGGATAACGCAGGCCCCGGGGATAGCCGTTCTCTCCGCCCACAAACACCTGCGGCGCGGCGCCGGTGCCATTGGGGAAAACCAGGTTGGTGTTGGTGTAGCTGATATCTACAAGCGGGTCCATGTATTCATAACGCAGGCCCGCCTCGAGCGTTGTGGAACGGGTTAAGCGGAAACTGTCCTGCGCGAAACCGGAGGCATACCACTGGCGCAACTGCATCTGGGGAATCCCGGCCTGGCGCTGTTTCACGGCAGGCAGCCCGAGCAGGAAAGAAGCAAGCGCCGAACCCGTCCCGTCATTTGCGCCCGTCTGGGTTGTGTAGCCGTTGGTGAACTGGTAGTAGCCGCGGTTCTGGAAAAATCCCCACATCGGCCAGATGTACCTGGTGTAGGCAACACCGAATTTCAGGCTGTGACGTCCCTCTTGCAGACTGAGGGTGTCGCGGCCTTCGATGACGGTGTCCCAGGCCTTCATGGGCGTTGCCGAGAAGTTGTCGCCCATGGGCGAGTAGCCCTGCACGTTGAAATAGGGTGCGCCATAAGCCCCGTTGCCGCCGAAGCCGATACCCTGAATTCCGAGTTGAGTCACGATATCGTTTGCGTAGGCGTTCTCCTCATACCGGTGCATGGCGAGACGGGAGAACGTGATCGCCGCAGTATTCACCTTGGTTGGGCTAATGATCTTGTTCCAGGAAATGTTTCCCTGCTGCGAAAAGTTGTCGCTGAACGAACCGAACCCGGGGAGCAGGCTGCCGACTCCACCTGGGGGCATTTCACCGGGGAAGAATCCACGTTCCGCGCTAAGAGAGTACCTGGCGGCGATGCTGTCGCCGTTCGAGAGCATCTGATCGACGCGCACGGTTCCCTGATCATTGCTCATGAGAGCATTTCGAGCATCGACATAGTTGTTGCAATCTGCACCGGCACCTGGCATGGGCGTGCCCATCATTGCGGAGCCGCAGGCCATGGTCGTCATGCCCATGCCCGTTCCCGCGTTGGGGCGGGGAACGTACTGCAGCAAGAATTGCTGTACGGCAGGATTGATGCGTGCTGGATCGATCACATCCATCATGCCGTTGTACTGAAATTCGGTGCGCCCATTGGCAGGATCGAAGATGTGGACCGGAGTCATGTTCGGCCCGGCCATGCTGAAGTCGCCATTGATCTCCGCCAAGGTGGGAACGGTGTCGATCATGGTGTGGGTCATGGCGTGGCGAAAGCCTTCATAGTTCACGAAGAAGAAGGTCTTATTCTTGACGATGGGCCCACCGAAAGACGCACCGAAGTCGTTCTGCACCAGGTGATTGTTTCCCATGGAGCTGAAGGAGGTCGCGTCCATCAATCCGTTGCGCAAAAACTCGTATACGGTTCCGTGATACTGGTTGGTCCCACTGCGGGTGACGATGTTGATCTGGCCACCGCCCGCTCCGCCCATCTCCGCCGAATAGCTGCCGGTCTGCACCTTGAACTCTCGGACAGCATCGGGCGAGGGGCTTAGATTTTGAGTATTGAAGGTTGGATCGGTGTTGGTGGTTCCATCCAGGAGAAAGTAGTTGCCATTCGGACGGCTACCGCCGACGCTGACAGCAGAGCGCTGTCCGGGCCGCCAGTACAAAGGATTCATTTGACCGGTTTGTGCGCCATGGCTCACGTGAGCGCCGGGCACCGTGAGTACAAGATCAACAAGCATGCGCCCATTCAGGGGAAGATTTTCAATCGCGGTCGGCTCGACGACTTCTCCGATGGAGGCTTCATTGCTGTGGAGAACCTCTGGAACATCCCTGATTTCTACCGTCTCTTTGTGTGTCTCGACTCCCAGTTCAAGATCGATCACGAGGCGTTGGGCAACTTCCAGACGAAGGTCTTTGCGCTGGGAAGCAAATCCGGAGGCGCTGATCCCAAGCTCGTAGTCGCCGGGTTGGAGGCCTGGGACCTCATAGATTCCCAGATCGTTGGTCTCGACTTTACGAACGGCCCCGGTGCTCTTGGACACCAGGACGATGGCCGCGCTCGCGACTGCATGGGATTGGGGATCGGTAACCCTGCCACCAAGAACCGCCAGATTACTTTGGGCGGCAGCACACACCGCAAATACGCTGGTCAAACATAGAAACGAGAGCTTCCGTTGCACAACGCCTCCAAATCCAGGGAAATGGTCAGGGGTGAAGCTGCAGCAGCTTCGCAACAGGACAAGAAAGTTCAACCCCGAGTACTTAGGACTCTATGAATAGTGTGCCCAGGCAGCAATAATGCAAAAAGGTTACAGAACGGCTGAAGTAAGCTCCCGAGAGCATCCCGAGTAGCTGATTTCTCCCTTTTTTACGCCCTTTTGGAGTCCAACCTCAGGCAGATAGCCGCCATCTGAAGATGCTTGTCACACCGCGTGTGGGGCAATGAGCCCGCCTACTCGTCGTCTAAAGGAGCCACCATGCGATATCGTAATCTGCTGCTTTCAGTCTTCATCCTGTGCTTGACTTTGGCAGTGACCAACCTGGCCGGAGCTCAAGGCACAGCCGCGAGTCCGTCGACACCGGACTCTCAAACTCAGTCGTCGCCGGGAACTCAACCGCCGAGCGCGTCGCCATCCTCCCCGAATTCCGGGACGCAAAGCACTCCGGGGGCGCAGAGCACCACTCCTTCCCCCAATCAAGGGACCTCGAGCGCCGGTTCCGCGAATTCAGCCCAGAGCGGGCAAAGAACGGTAGAAGACGAACTCCAGCTGACTCCGGACCAAAAACAAAAGATCGCCGAAGTGGTAGACGACGAAAACAAGCAGATCTCGGCAATACGGAACGATACGTCGCTGTCGATGGACCAAAAGCAACAGAAGGTCTTGCAGATTCGGCAGGAAGGCAGTCCGAAAATCAAGGCGATTTTGACGCCGGAACAACTGCAGAAGCTAGCCGCGATCCAGCAAAGAATGCGAGACCAGCAGCAGGGGGGACAGGGGTCGGCGCCGCCGCCGCAACAACAGTCCGCTCCTCCCAGTAATCCCCCGCAGGCCACTCCTCCGCAGAAATAGCGGCACGAGCGCACATGGAGCGGTGAACTTCAGAACCGGCGGGCTTGCGCGTTCCGTCCACCGCTCCCTATCCTGGCCTGTTGTCGGCACCAGCCCTGAGATATTCTCTCCTGCTCTAAACAACCTGACTGTATTTTCCTGCTTCTAGACTGTTCATGCAGCCAATACATTTCGCTAAGACCTCGTTGCCAGGTCTGGTAGCAGTTCTCTTGCTCGCCTTTGTACCCGGTCCCAAGGTATTCGCGCAGGTAACAATTGCTCAAATCAGCGACACCCACCTTGGCGATAAGCACGCCCCTCATGCCGCGGACAATTTGCGGACAGCCGTAAAGATGATCAACGAGCGCCACCCGGACGCAGTCGTTCTTTCTGGAGACATAGGCGAAAACCCCAAGGCGTGGGATGAAGCCAAAAACATTCTGAAAGGACTAAAGTCTCCGCTCTACTATGCTCCAGGAAATCACGATGTTCACAGCTCGGACGTAGAGCGCTACCGCAGTGTTTTCGGGAAGGACTACTACACCTTTCGCGTGAAAGACATTACCTTCGTTGTCATCAATTCACAGTTGCTCGGCAACTATGACGTCTATGGCGCAAAAGAGCCAGCCCCCCTGCCGGCGGAGACGGCGAACGAGTCGGAGGAAATGCTCGCATGGCTGGCGAACCTTAAACATGAAGAGGGTTTGGAAGGGAAAGGACACCACACGATTATCGGAGTCCAGCACATACCGGTATTTCATGACGACCACTTCCCCGATCCCAAGCCCTATTGGGTGGTAAGCGACCCATATCGTTCGAAGGAGATGAAGCTGCTGCATCAGTTGGGAATCAAACACATGCTGGTTGGGCACTGGCATAACGGCCGGGTTTTCGATCGCGAAGGAATCACCTGGCATGTCGCCCCCTCAACCAGCTGGCTGCCGTGGGGGGGAGAGCTGGGATTTGCCATGCACACCATCTCGCCCGCGGGAGATGTGAACACTGAATTTGTTGCCTTTCCAGACGCCAAACCGTGACCAGGCTGAGTGCATTCTGGCGTGGAATCCCTGAATAGCTCCGGGCCCGTTTATGGTCGAGAGGCCCGAGAGCGCGGCCCTTGCCAGATTGAACACGTAGAAGGATCCGCGTTGATTCAGCCACCCGATCTTTTGCCCCGCGATGCTTGCTAGCGTTATCTTATCTACATGCAATTTCGCGGATGCGGCACAGCACTGGTTACGCCGTTCCATCAGGACGGCTCGCTCGATGAAACGGCGTTGCGGAACTTAGTTGCCTGGCAGATTGAAGCTGGAATTGACTTTCTGGTTCCGTGCGGCACCACCGGCGAGACGCCCACCCTCACCCACGACGAGTGGCTGCGCGTGATCGATTTGACCATTGAGGTCGCTGCCGGGCGAGTACCGATCGTGGCGGGAGCCACCTCGAACAACACCAAGGATGCCGTGGCCAAAGCGCAGGATCTCAATTCCCGGGAGGGCGTGACCGGGATCCTCACGGCGTCTCCCTACTACAACAAACCGACGCAGGAAGGGCAATATCAGCACTTCAAGGCGATTGCCGAGGCCGTCGGCAAGCCTGTCCTTCTCTATAACGTACCCGGACGTACCGGGGCGAACTTAGAGGCGAGCACGGTCGCACGCCTCTCAGAGATCCCCAATATCGCAGGCGTGAAGGAAGCCAGCGGCAATCTGACGCAAGTGGCTGAAATCTGCGCGGCCGTCCGCCCGGATTTCGCCGTTCTATCGGGAGACGATGCTACCGTGCTGCCGGTCATATCCCTGGGAGGCATGGGATTGATTTCGGTTGCCTCAAACGAGATCCCGGCCGAGATGACGGCGATCGTTCAAGCCGCGCTGGGCAATCAGTGGGATACGGCACGCCAGGTGTTTCGCAAATACCTGCCTCTGATGCAGGCAAATTTCATCGAGTCGAGCCCCATGCCGGTAAAGGCGATGTTGGCCATGATGGGAAGAATTGAGGAGACATACCGGCTGCCAATGATTCCGGTTCGGCGCGATACAAGATCGAAGCTGCAGCGGATTGCTACGGAACTGGGACTGGTGGCAAAGGCCGCCGCAGCTACGGTTCCCAACGCTCCAGCCTTCTTCGTTTATGAGAACTGGGCCGCGGGACCGCACAAAGCGGTGCTTCACCGGGGAAATTGCGGACAATGCAATAGCGGAAAGGCGCGCCCATCGGGGCATTCCGCCAATCATGCCCGGTGGCACGGCCCTTACGCGTCGCTGGCAGAAGCGCGCCAGGTGACACAAACCTTGCCGAGCGTGCTTATCCGCAGCGAGTGCAAGTGTATTTAGGCGTCGGCGATCGGCGTCGCCGGTGCCGCACTCGCGGCTGGTTTGGCCGGATCCGCCGCCGCTAAGGCAACTGCTCGCTGGGGAAACGGCACGAAAGCCAGCGGTTCCCCCCGTCGCGCCATCGAGGAAAACACATCGACCCAGTAGCAGACCCGAAGAAAACATCGGCCAAACAGATCAGCCACACGATAATCCGGGGGCCTGCGCGTGGAGACCTCAGGGTGGGCCTGCGCTTTAAGTTTCGTTGGTGGGTTAGGAATGACTGATTTGACTGAAGAGGTAATCGCGACTGGAGTCGAGCGTCCAGCCCCCGAGCCTTGATCCATACCGATGCCCCCTGAGCGTATTTAAGCCGAGTTAAGATGCTGTTAAAGCCCTATGAAGATGCCGAGAAAACGCACAATCTTTTGGCTAGGTCAGGTTTGTCCGGATCTGAAGTAAGTACGTCAGAAAAGCTGCTGGCCTGGTCCTTCGAATATACTTTTCTTCCCATGGATAAACTACGCGCAGAAATTGAACGACTTGCGAGACTCCCAGCCGAGTCAGACGACAGGGACGCTCGCCCCACCTTCGAGGAGTTTTGCGCTGCCCTGACGCGGGGTGAGATCCGTGCAGCAGAAAAGAAGAATGGTAGCTGGGCGGTAAATGTCTGGGTCAAGGAAGGCATCCTGCTTGGGTTCCGGCTGGGCACGCTGGTTCAAATGGGGGCGAACGACTGCCTCTCATTTGTGGACAAAGACACCTTCCCCGCCCGGAAGTTCGCGCCTGCGGACCGGGTGCGGGTGGTGCCGGGCGGATCCTCGGTACGGATGGGAGCCTATGTAGCGGCTTCGGTTATCTGCATGCCGCCCATGTACATAAATGTGGGTGCGTATGTGGACGAAGGAACGATGATCGATTCCCACGCGCTCGTCGGGTCGTGTGCGCAGATAGGCAAGCGCGTGCATGTGAGCGCCGCGGCCCAAATTGGTGGGGTTCTAGAACCGGTGAACTCGGCACCCGTAATCATTGAAGACGACGTTCTTGTCGGCGGAAACTGCGGCGTGTATGAGGGAACTCTGGTTCGAGCGGGCGCGGTACTTGGGGCAGGAACGATCCTTACCCGATCGACGCCACTCTATGACCTGGTGCGGGGCAAGACATATCGAGGGAACCAGAATGAGCCGCTCGAGGTGCCGGAGGGCGCAGTCGTGGTCCCTGGTTCGCGTGCGGTTCGGACCGGCCCAGCTGCTGATTGGGGGATTTCGCTATACACGCCGGTGATCGTCAAGTACCGCGACGAGAAAACCGACAAGAGCGTTGAGTTAGAACAGTGGCTGAGATGAGCTTGTGCCCACACCGGCTATTCCATCCGTAGACATCAGAAGAGCCACGGCGCTTGACGAGGAAGGCATACTTCAATGCCTTCGGATGGCCTTCGCGCCATATCTGCATCTCTATACACCGTGCGCCTTCGAGGACACGGTGCTCACCCCTCAACTGCTGAGGACACGGCTGAGAACCATGTCCGTGTTCGTTGCTGAAATCAGCTCAGGACAGACGGTTGGAACCGTTGCCTGCAGCCTGTTGAGCCCAGCAGAGGGACATCTTCGCGGGATGGCCGTTTTACCGAACTGGCAGGGACGCGGCATTGCGAAGCAATTGTTGGATTGTGCAGAGACCGAATTGAGGAGAACGGGCTGCGAGCGAATTACCTTGGATACTACCGAACCCTTAATCCAGGCAACGCGCTTCTATGAGCGAAACGGATTCCTCCGTACCGGAAAGATTTCCGATTTCTTCGGCATGCCGCTGATCGAGTACGCCAAGGAATCAGCTGCCCTCCTCGGTTGAAACCGCCGTCACCCGCCCGGCGCGCAGTCCTCAGTACTTCACAATTGCGGCGAATGACTTCGGATCCAGACTGGCGCCGCCCACCAGTGCGCCATCGATCTCCTGTTCTGACATGAGCGCCCTGGCATTATCGGGCTTTACGGAACCGCCGTAGAGAATGCGCAACGCCTCGGCCAACTCCTGGCCGAATGCCTTGGCGGCTTCCGCGCGAATGATTCCGTGTGCGTCCGCTGCCATTTGAGGGGTAGCGGTCTTCCCTGTTCCGATAGCCCACACCGGCTCGTAGGCAACCACTAGCTTTGCCGCTTTTTTTGCGGAGAGCGCATGGAAGGCACGGACACATTGGCGGCGCAACACATCTTCGGTAAGGCCTGCTTCCCGCTCTTCAAGGACTTCCCCAACACAGGCGATGGGAGTGAGACCATGCTCAAGTGCTGCTCTGAGCTTTAGGTTGACGGTATCGTCGGTTTCACCGAAATACTGGCGGCGCTCGGAGTGGCCGATGATGACGTGCGTGCAGCCAGATGCCACGAGCAGGGTGGATGAAACCTCGCCGGTGAAGGCACCTTCTTCCTTCCAGTACAGGTTCTGTGCACCTATGGCAGCCTGCGAGCCCTTCGCCGCTTCAACGGCCGCGTACAGATCAATGAAAGGGGGGCAGATGACGATCTCATCGCGATCGTGCCCCTTCACCAGGGGCAGAAAGTCCTGAAAAAATTGCTTCGTATGTTCGGGAGTCTTGTACATCTTCCAGTTTGCGGCGATCACTTTCTTACGAGGCATGGATGAGTCCTTTGTCTATGAATTCCACAGAGAGATACGGGTTAATCACCACCAAGACACCGACAGAAAGATCAGACCTGGGTTCCTCCAACATGGGCCGCCCCGGTTTCTGACGAGTTACGGGAACCGCTGGAAGAAACATTATTCTCTTCCAAAAGCTTCGCGAGTTCCGCGAGTGACGTGATTCTGGATGCGGGAACTCGGTTTTTGACAGTTGCATTGCGGTCGATCCAAATTGGGCGAATGCCGAGTGCGCGACTCGCATAGATATCATTGGTAAGATCATCCCCAATGTGAATGCAGCCGCGAGGATCATCGCCGGCGCGGCGGCAAGCTTCCTGAAAGATACTCGGATGCGGCTTGCCAAAGCCGGTGTCTTCAGAAAACACCATCACGGCGAAGTATTCCAGTAGCCCCGCCCGGCGAAGCTTGGCAAGTTGTTGTTCACGGGCGCCATTAGAGATGATGCCGAGTCTTTTCCCGGCCAGTTCTGTCAGGCATGGGGTTGCGTCGTCATAGGCGCGCGTGAGGTGCTCGTATTCGCGGATGAAAACGTAATATCTTGCGTCGGCATCAGCGTCCCCCAGATCAGAGCATCCAAAGGATTCCCGAATGCGTGCCCGGCGCTGGTCCCAGAGCGAGATTTCGCCAGAACAGTAGCGCTCGAAGTGGCGGTCCATGATGGATTCCCAGGCTGCGGGAAATGCCGCGCGGCTGAACGGAATCTGCCCGGGAAATTGATCGTAAAGGGCCAGGCTCGCGGCGGCGGAAGCGCCGAGGTGGTCGATCAGGGTCCCGTCGATGTCGAAAAAAATCATTGCGGTTGGGGTGAAACACGATCGTCGGATGAGTTGCTGACGGGTCCTTTTGCTCGGACGGTAGCAGCCGACTACTTGTTCGTCAGTGCCTCTACACCGGGAAGCACTTTGCCCTCGAGGAACTCGAGCGATGCGCCGCCGCCGGTTGAAATGTGGGAGATCTTATCTGCCACACCCGCCGCCTTCGCCGCCGAGACCGAATCGCCGCCACCAATGATCGAGGTTGCGCCTGCATTGTCAGCCACGGCACGAGCTACCCGAAAGGTTCCCTTGGCAAACTGGGGAATTTCGAATACTCCCATCGGCCCGTTCCAAACGATGGTTGCGGCCCGGCTGATCTCCTCCGAGAAGAGCTCGACCGACTCGGGGCCGATGTCCAGACCCATCAAGTTGTCCGGTATGGGCTGGCCTTTGGCAACAGCTTGCGCCTTTGCGCCAGGGTCAAGCTTATCGGCGACTACATGATCGACAGGCAACAAGAACTTCACGCCCTTCGCCTTGGCATCCGCGAGAATTTGACGCGCGAGGTCGAGTTTGTCTTCCTCGACCCGCGATTTCCCGACCTCGACCCCCTGCGCTTTCAGGAACGTGTAGGCCATCGCTCCTCCGATGATCAAAATGTTGACCTTCTTCAGCAGATTCTCGATCACCGCGATTTTGTCGCTGACCTTGGCTCCGCCGAGGATAGCCACGAACGGGGTATCCGGGTGTTGCATGGCCCGGCCGAGATAGTCGAGTTCCTTCTCCATCAGCAGGCCAGCAGCAGACTTCTGCACAAACCTCGTCATCCCCACGGTGGAAGAGTGGGCACGATGTGCGGTGCCGAAAGCATCGTTTACGTAGTAGTCGCAAAGATTCGCCAGCTGCTTCGAGAACTTCTCGTCATTGGCTTCTTCTTCGGCATGGAAGCGAAGGTTCTCGAGCAGGAGCGTCTGACCCTTCTCGAGCTTGCCTGCCATCTCCTCGGCTTCAACACCGACGCAGTCTGGACAGAAACCCACGTTCTCGCTCGATGCCAGGTTCTTGTCGAGAAGCATCCGCAAGCGCTCGGCGACCGGCTTCAGGCTCATTCTCGGATTGGGCTTCCCCTTGGGGCGCCCAAGGTGCGAAGCCAGGATCAGGCGAGCTCCGTGGCGGAGCGCGTATTCGATCGTGGAAAGGGTTTCTTTGATGCGGGTATCGTCGGTGACTCGGCCATTGTCATCAAGCGGGACGTTGAAGTCGACCCGCATGAAAACTCGATGATCATTGAGCGGAAGATCGCGAATAGATAATTTCGACATGATCGGCCTCTTTTGAAGAGAGCGGCCAGTGGGTATCGGAGTGGTCAGAAATCAAACTTTCCGATCACTAGCCGCTAGCCACTGACCACCGGGTTACAGACCTTTGCTGCCAATGAAGTTGATCAGGTCACGCACGCGGCACGAGTAGCCCCACTCGTTGTCGTACCAGGAGACGACCTTCACCAGCTTGCCGACCACGAGCGTCGAGGGGGCGTCGACGATCGAGGAGCGCGAATCGCCTTTAAAGTCGGACGAAACCAACTCATTGGTTTCAAACCCCAGGTAGCCCTTCAATGGACCGCTTTCCGCTGCCTTGGCGAGCGCTCCATTCACTTCTTCCTTCGTGACATTGGCCTCGACGATTGCGACCAGGTCAACCACCGAGACGTTCGGGGTGGGCACGCGCACGGCGAAACCATCCAGCTTACCCGCCATGTCAGGGATCACCAACTTCAGCGCCTTGGCAGCACCGGTCGAAGTCGGAATCATCGAAAGCGCGGCGGCGCGGGCACGGCGAAGATCTTTGTGCGGGAAGTCGAGGATGACCTGGTCGTTCGTGTAGGAGTGGATCGTGGTCATCGTGCCGCTGACGATCTTGAAATTGTCGTGAATGACTTTCACGATGGGCGCCAAGCAGTTCGTGGTGCAGGATGCGTTCGAGATGATGTTGTGCTTGGAGGCATCGTACTTGTCATGATTGACGCCCAGCACTAGCGTGACGTCTTCGTTTTTCGCGGGGGCAGAAATGATGACCTTCTTCACCGGTCCGCGAAGGTGCTTCTTGGCATCTTCGGCGTTGGTAAATCGCCCCGTACTCTCAACCACCACCTGCGCGCCCACCGATTCCCAGGGAAGTGCCGCTGGGTCCTTCTCTTTGAAAACTTTAATGGTTTTGCCGTCGACCTGAATGGAGTCGCCACTGGCTGAAACTTTGTTAGGAAGATTGCCGAGAACCGAATCGTACTTAAGAAGATGAGCCAGAGTCTTGGGGTCAGTCAGGTCATTGACGGCGACGAATTCGAGGTTGGGATCGTTAAGAGAAGCGCGGAGAACGTTGCGTCCAATACGTCCAAACCCATTGATACCTACTTTGATAGCCATGTAGCCTCCGTATGAAGTGGATGACTTCGAAATAGCGGCAATTTGAGGGAAACAAACTATGTTATCAGCGCCAGAGGGCCGGGGCAAATGTGAGTAGGGTGTCGCAGACGCCATTCCGCTGGTGGAAATAGCTTAAGGCTACGATTTCACCGTTCCGCTTCAAAGCCTTCGAACCCGGCACAAAGCACCCATTTCTCGCACCTATCCCCAAGCGACCAGGGACCGGAGCCCATCTTCAACTGCCGACTTCAATTTCGAGGTACTCGTTCCTGCTGCTCCAGAAGGGCAGGCGAGCAATCCAGTATTTTCGACCGATCGATCGCTTTGCGGCGGCCCATTGTTCGCGCGGGAGAACGCGAGCCGTAGCCTCGAAATCAGGGCCGGTGAGGCTGCCGCGCATCGTACATGGGGCCACCAGAACTCTCGGGTTGTTGCGAATTCGCCTGTACTTCCCGGAGTCGTTCCGGGTCATGACGTAGAGCTTGCCGTTCGACTCGGCAAACCATAGAGGGGTTCGAACGGGCGCTCCAGTCTTGCGAAAGGTCGTCAACGAGATGTATTTCTGGCCGGAAATTTCAGCTGGGACTGGCATCACCCTAGGCTGTTCCTCGAAACAGGATACGGCATTCCGCCGGTTATACCTTCACGCAACCCGCCTAGCGCGCACCCTGCCCTTAAAAGCAGTTGCGCAAAGATCACCAGGAAATGCAGAGAGGGTCGTACCGATAGGAGAAGGAACTCTGTAGTCGGAATCGTGTGAACTCTCTCTCAATTGCCGCGGAGCCCATCAATATGTTACAAGCCCTACATGCGGAAATGGATGCGAGATCGTTTGAAGCGGCGCAAGAAGACCGAGGAAGCGGCTCCGAGCCAGCCCGCGCCTTTGCAGCCGGCCTACTTTGAAGCCGAGCAGCAGCCCCAGGCGACGCCGGCCCCGGGGCGGGAAGAAGCTGGCCGGGACGACGATGTTCAGCGCGCAGAAGAACCCCAAGCCGACGTTGAGTCGGAAGCTACGAAGGAAGGGGCGGAGGAGACCCCGGTGACTACACCAGGCGAAAAGCGCCCCAGACGGCGACGCCGGGGCGGGCGGGGGCGAAGACGCTCCGGGCCGAAACCGGCTGCGGTTCCAGCCGATTCGGCGCAGGTTCCAACCGAAGCCGCAGATGGCTTGCCCGCGACGGCACCCGTGAAGACTGCACCAGCTGCTCCGGTTGCGCACCGTCCACGCGCTTCGAAAGGAACAGTTGTACTTGCAATAGGGTTGCCGGGATCTGGCAAGAGTTCATGGTTCAAGCGTCACCACTTGAATCCGCTTTCAAGCGACATGATCCGCGCCATGCTATTCGACGATCCCACCGAGCAGCGCTTTCAGGATCTCGTCTTCTCGAATTTGCGTTCCCTGCTGCGCGCGCGGCTGGTGGCCCGCCGTCCGCTGAATTACGTGGACGCAACCAACCTCACGCCCCACGACCGCGCTAGCTGGATCAAGCTCGCGAAAGATTTCGGTTATGAAACCCAAGCCGTCTATTTCGATGTGCCGCTCGAAGTCTGTCTCGAACGGAACGCCCGCCGACAACGGGTGGTTGAGGACGATGTGATGCACCAAATGGCCGCCAAGCTCAAGCCGCCGACCTTTGAGGAGGGTTTTTCGAAGATCACCGTGGTCAGGGTGAAAGCGAAAGAGTAGTCTGGCGCCTAAACCGCCGTTCAAAGCAACCCGACAACGTGGAGCACGGCCAGAGCAATCGCTACCCCAATCTCTGAAACGCAATTGAGCCGGGTTCTAAAAGACGGCGCGATGGAAGCATCGCGCGCCGGCGATTGGTTCTGCTATCTGAGGTACCCCAAAATCTTCTTGAACTCGTCTGTTCCCGAGGAGCGCAGAAGTTCGTACAGGATCATCTCAGTTGAAGAGATCACTGCTCCCGCGCAGCGCATGCGATCAAGGCCAATCTTCCAGTTCCATTCCGTGCGCGAACTGACCGCATCGGATGCCACATGCACCAGGTAACCCTGACGAAGAGCCGCCAACGCCGTCTGCGCCACGCAGATGTGGCTCTCCATGCCGCACAGCAGGATGGTGTTTCTTCTTCCGGGCAGACGCTTCAGCATCGAACAGAACACGTCACTGCCAAAACAGGAGAACACCTGCTTGTCGATGGCACCGCTCGGCAGAAGTGATTTCACGTCGGAGACGGTCTCGCCGAGGCCTTTCGCATATTGCGTGGTGGCAAGCGTTGGGAGATTCAGAATGCCTGCGGCGCGAATCAGCAGTTGCGAGTTCTTCACCAGACGGTCACCTTCGAAAACCGGCGGCAGAAGCTTCTCCTGAATATCGATGACGATCAGCACACATTCGGCGGGATCAAGGGCGCGCCGGGCAGATTCGATGGATTCCATTGCGGGAGGAAGGAGGTCGGCAGACATACAAGAGGCTCCTCGCAAGATTGTAGCCCAGGTAAAGATGAGCTCCGTTTCCCCGAGGGCGACGCTCGGCTCAGTATCCCGCCAGCTTGTCCACTACCCAGAGCAGCGGCTGACCGGCGAGGAATCGCCGCAGATTGTCCGCGAAAAGTGCATAGTGGCGCTCCCACATCTTTTCGGTCATGCCACCGGTATGGGGAGTGATGAGCACATTCTCTAAATCCCAGAGTGGGGACTCGGGCGGCAATGGCTCCTGATCGAAGACGTCGAGAGCTGCGCCGGCGATACGATGCTCGCGCAGCGCTTCGATCAGCGCGGCTTCGTCGATTAGAGGTCCGCGGCCGACGTTGATGAGATAGCCATCCTTCTTCATCGCCGAAAGCTGATCGCGGCCGATCATGCCGCGTGTCGATGGAATGACCGGGGGCGATAGCACAACGTAATTACTGCGCGCGAGCATCTCGTTCAAGCGGGACGATGGCAAAACCTCAGCCACGTTTTCCGGCTTCGGCCTATCAGCATGTTCGCGGACGGCGATCACCTTCATCCCCAATGCCGAGCCACGCTGCGCGACGTTACGGCCAATGCTTCCCAGGCCAACCAGACCCAGCGTGGCACCTCCGAGTTCTTGTGGGGTTCGGCGCTCCTGCCAGAGGATCGCCTGGCCCCATATGCGCTTTATCTGGAAGCGTACGGACTCCGGGATGCGACGGGCCAGGGCGAACATCATGGCCATCACCTGCTCAGCCACCACCGTCCCGTGTACTTCCCGCGCATTCGTCAGGATGACTTGGCTGTTGACGAGCTCAGGAAAAAGTAAGTCGTGCACGGCAGCCGCTGACGAATGGATCCAGAGCAATTGGGAGGCGCCGCGTAGGTGCTCGGGACCGAAAGCCCCGCCAAAAAGAACCGTCGCATCCGATAATTCCTTCGCTAGCCGCTCCCCGGAAGTAATCTGCGTGACCAGAACTTGCGGGAAATCGGCTTTTAGGCGCTGGACAAACCACTCCGGAGCAGTCCAGAGGTCGATTCGACTGTAGGCGGCAACCAAGACCTTCATAAGATCCGATCGTCGTTCATCCCAGGGAAGTGCATCGCTCCACCTTCACCACGGAGAACACACAGGCGAGGCCATGCGAAAAGCAATTTTATGACGCCTATACCATCTTCACGCGCAAATCCGAGCCCGTCATCTCTTTTGGCTCTGGCAGACCGAGCATGCCCAGGATCGTCGGCGAAATGTCTCGCAAGGAGCCATCCGATTTGAGCTTGAACTGTTTCGCGTTCTCCGCAATGACGATGAACGGAACAGGGTTGGTGGTGTGATAGGTGTGCGGGCCGCCCGTGACGGGATCGACCATCATCTCGGCATTCCCGTGGTCGGCGGTGATCAGCATGGCGCCGCCTTTAGAACGGACCGCAAGCTCGATGCGGCCAAGACAAGCATCTACCGTTTCGACGGCTTTGACCGTTGGCTCGAGCTTGCCGGAGTGTCCCACCATATCAGCATTCGCAAAGTTCACGACGATGACATCGAAGGTGCCGTCTTCAACGAATTTGACGACCGTGTCGGCAATTCCTGCGGCGCTCATTTCCGGCTTGAGATCGTAGGTGGCAACTTTCGGAGAAGCTACCAACTCACGCTCCTCTCCCGGAAACGGTTGCTCGACGCCACCGTTAAAAAAGTACGTTACGTGTGCGTACTTCTCCGTCTCGGCCACGCGCAGGTTGCGCATGTTCATCTGGCCCATGACATTGGCGAGGATGTTGTCGAGCGACTCGGGAGGAATCACGACGGGAAGGCTGAACTTCTTGTCATATTGCGTCATGCAGACGTAGTGCAGATTTTTCGGCACGCGATCGCGCGGAATGGTTGCATCGAGGTCTTGAGCGCCCTGCAAATCGCGGCCCTCGTGCTCGTTCAATCTACTGTTGCGGGTAAGCGCGCGGGTAATCTGGCGAACGCGATCGGCGCGAAAATTAAAGCAGATGCAGGAGTCTTCGTCGCGAATGGTGCCTAGCGGCTGGCCTTTGGAGTCGCTGCAGACGAATGGCACGATGAATTCATCGGTCACGCCTTTGTTGTATGACTCCTTCATCCCCTGAACCGCGTCCGCGTACCGTCCGCCTTCCCCCTCGCCGAAGACCATGGCGTTGTAGGCCTTGGCAATGCGTTCCCAGCGGCGATCACGGTCCATTGCGTAATAACGCCCACTCACGGTGGCGATCCGGCCGGTGTTGTACTCGCGCAGGGCATGCTGCAATTGTTCGAGGTATCCCGCGCCATTGGTGGGCAGGGTGTCGCGGCCGTCCATGAACGCATGAACAAATACGCGCTCGACCTGGTTCTGTTTCGCCATCTTCACGAGCGCATGCAAATGGGTTTGATACGAATGCACGCCGCCATCGGAGACCAGGCCAAATAAATGGAGTTGGCGTCCGTGGGTGCGCGCGTTTTTCATGGCATCAAGCAGAACGGGGTGTTGGAGAAAGTCGCCATTCTGGATCATCAGCTCGATGCGAGTGGAATCCATGTGAACCACGCGGCCGGCGCCGATATTGAGGTGGCCGACTTCACTGTTGCCCATTTGCCCTTCCGGCAGCCCCACAAAGGGGCCGCTGGTATGGATCAGCGTGTTCGGGAACTCGCGAAGCAGGCGATCGTAGGTGGGCTTGCGGGCAAGCGCGATCGCGTTAGCCTTGGTTTCGGCACGGTAGCCCCAACCGTCGAGAATGATCAGCACAAGTGGTTTAGGACGGGACATAAGATAGCTTTTTCGCTCCTAGCTTCTAGCTCTCAGCTCGGAGCTCGGAGCTTGGGGCCGAGTGCCGTCGAGCGATCAAGAGCAAGCATTCTTTGTTTTAAAACCGGGAAGGCTACGACCTTTCAGCCGAGCCGTTCCAGACGCTCCCAGCCGAGGACTTCAGGCCCTGATCTGCCCCGGGGGAGTGCAGGTGCGGGGGTGTTTCAAGCTGGTCGCTCGGATTACCAGCCTGCGCACCCACGAACGCAGCCGATAAGGCGAGCACGATCGCGGTGAGAACAACGTTTCTCCGCACCTTCCACCTCCAATGAACAGGTAGTCTGTCCTACCCGTTGTAATTCAACGCCTTCAAACCGAGGAAGCGGGCGCCGCCAGAAAGAGCTTCTTCAATCCGCAGCAGCTGGTTGTACTTGGCGATGCGGTCGGTACGCGAGGCTGAGCCGGTTTTAATCTGGCCTACGCCTGTCGCAACCGCCAGGTCGGCGATGAAAGTGTCTTCGGTCTCGCCGGAGCGGTGCGAAATGATGGCCGTATAACCGTTGCGGCGCGCGAGATCAATCGCGTCGAGCGTCTCGCTCACCGTGCCGATCTGGTTGACTTTGATCAAAATCGAGTTCGCCACGCCCTTGTTGATACCCTCTTGCAGGAACTGGACATTGGTCACGAACAGGTCGTCACCCACCAACTGGATCTTGTTGCCTACTTCTTTGGTCAGCAGCGACCAGCCTTCCCAATCGTTCTCGGCAAGGCCGTCTTCGATGGAGACGATTGGATAGTCGTTGACCCACTTGGACCAGAAGCGGACCATCTCTTCCGAGCTCTTCGACGACTTGTCAGACTTCTTGAAGACGTACTTGCCGTCCTGGTAGAACTCGCTGGCTGCGGGATCGAGTGCAATGGCAATCTCTTCACCGGGTTTGTATCCGGCCTGTTGAATGGCCTCGATCACAACTTCGATACCTTCTACGTTCGACTTGACCGATGGTGCGAAGCCACCTTCGTCCCCGACGGCGGTGTTGTAGCCCCGCTTCTTCAGCACGCCCTTGAGCGTGTGGAAAACTTCGACGCCCCAGCGCAGGGCTTCCGAGAATGAGGGAGCACCGACGGGCATCACCATGAATTCCTGGAAATCGACGTTGTTGTCGGCGTGCGCCCCGCCATTGAGGATGTTCATCATCGGAGTCGGCAGGGTGTTCGCCCCAGCTCCGCCGAGATAACGGTAGAGAGGGGTTTCGTAACAGGTTGCCGCGGCGCGCGCGGCAGCCATTGAAACCGCCAGAATCGCATTTGCTCCGAGACGGCCTTTGTTCTCGGTGCCATCGAGTTCGATCATCTTCTGATCGAGCGTGCGCTGGTCGGCGGCGTCGAAATTGGCAAGAGCGTCGGCGATTTCGCCGTTCACGTTCTCCACAGCTTTAAGAACGCCTTTGCCAACGTACTGGCTCTTGTCGCCATCGCGAAGCTCAACCGCCTCGTGCTCGCCGGTTGAAGCACCACTAGGAACGATGGCCCGGCCGACGGTGCCATCCTGCAACCAGACTTCCGCCTCAACCGTCGGGTTGCCCCGCGAGTCCAACACCTGCCGTGCACGAATCTCTGCAATATTGCTCATGATTGCCTTTCTCTCCTCAGTAGGAATAACTGTGGTATCGTCGTCCACGATCACACGCCTTGAAGCGGACCAAACGCTTAGGCGCCTCCCTTTCAGGTATCCGATACCTTCATAAGAACGCGACATGCTTGTCGTGAAACTTGTGATTATAAATGATTGGGCGCGGAGATCTTGGTGCTGGTGATCGGAGTTAGCAACCGCCAATCAGCATGATCCCAACAACACCCATGTCTTCTCGAACGCTTGCCTGAAATGGGGATTCCCACCTGAGTACGGAATGCTGAGTACTTGTTTTCTAACTGCTACAATGCATTCAGTTTCCCATCATCATGAAATGTCCTTTTTGCGGCCACGCCAACGACAAGGTCGTGGATTCGCGCGAGAGCAAGGAAGCCGATTCGATCCGCCGCCGCCGCGAGTGCCTGAAGTGTGAGAAGCGTTTTACCACCTACGAGCGGATCGACGAGATTCCCTATATGGTGGTGAAGAAAGATGGGCGGCGGGAGAAATTTGATCGTCAAAAAGTTCTCAACGGACTGCTGCGAGCCTGCGAGAAGCGTCCGGTCCCGATCAGCAAACTGGAGCAGATCGTAAATGAGGCGGAAGCATTCATCATCGAATCTCCTGAGCGCGAAAGGAAGACCAGCGAAGTCGGCGAATTGATCATGAACCGGCTGCGGCGCTACGACAAAGTTGCATATGTGCGATTTGCCTCGGTGTACCTTGATTTCAAGGACGTGCAGGAGTTTATGACGGAATTGAAGGATCTGCTCAAGACCAAAGAATCCGAGCCGCAAGCGAAAACCGCTGCGAAGCCGGTCTAATGACGCAACCTTCTGTCCAATAGTTCACCTTCATGACTCACAAAATTACTCTCATTCCTGGCGATGGCATCGGCACAGAAGTTACCGCGGCGGTGGTTCGCATTCTGGAAGCTACCGGCTTGAAATTTGAATGGGAAACCGTGCTTGCGGGCGCCGATGCCTACGAAAAATACAAGGAATACATCCCACAAGAACTCACCACTTCTATAGAGCGCACGCGTGTGGCCCTGAAGGGGCCGATTACGACTCCGGTGGGCGGGGGATTCGCTAGCATCAATGTTCAGTTGCGCAAGCAGTTCAATCTTTACGCGAACTTTCGTCCGGTGCGGAACCTGCCTCACATTCCCACACGATATCCGGATGTGGACCTGGTGATCGTGCGCGAGAACACGGAAAGCCTCTATTCCGGGCTGGAGCATGAGGTCGTACCGGGGGTTGTCGAAAGCCTGAAGGTGATTACCGAAAAGGCTTCGACCCGCATCGCGCGTTTTGCCTTCGAATACTCGCGCAAGCATCAGCGCAAGAAAGTTCACGCAGTCCACAAAGCCAACATCATGAAGCTTTCCGACGGCCTGTTCCTGCGCTGTTCTCGCGCAGTGGCAAAAGAATTTCCTGAAATTACCTACAGTGAGCACATCGTCGACAACGCGTGCATGCAGTTGGTCATGAATCCGTACCAGTACGATGTGCTGGTGATGGAGAACCTGTACGGTGATATCATTTCGGACCTTTGTGCCGGGCTCGTGGGCGGCCTGGGCCTGGTGCCGAGCGCGAACCTGGGAGACGAGTACGCAATCTTTGAAGCAGTACACGGTTCAGCTCCGGACATCGCTGGCAAGAACCTCGCCAACCCCACTGCCCTGCTCCGGTCTGCGCTGCTCATGCTGCGACACATTGGCCAGCCGGGAGCAGCACTTATGATCCGCAACGCATTGGAGAAGGTTTATCGTGATCGCGACAAGCTCACGAAAGATGTTGGCGGAAATGCCGGGACATCGGAATTCGCGGACAATGTAATCGCAGCCATTGCGCTCCCGTCACCGCCGCAGGAATAAGGACACCGCGCCGAGGGTCTGCCCCCTTCTGGGCTCTAGAAAACGCATAAGAGCCGATAGTTTGTTTGGTTGGAACAGCCAGCAATCCTCCCTGCTTGAGCTTCTCCGAAAATTGTCTCTGCTAGACTAAAAGGTTTGGCTGGAGGTTTTAGTGAAGTCTGAATCTACGCTCTACAATCCTTGGCATCACCGGGTCGCGATCTTCATCGCTTCCCTGACCTTTGTTGTCATCGTGGCGGGTGCCCTGGTGACAAGCGAGGACGCCGGTCTTTCGGTGCCGGATTGGCCGACCTCCTATGGCCATATTTTGCGTTTGCCTCCTTGGGTAGGCGGGATTGTGTATGAGCACAGTCATAGGATGATCGCGTCGGTGACTGGAATCCTCACTACCCTGATTGCATTCTGGACCCTTTTTGTCGATGGCCGGCGTTGGATGAAGATCCTGGGGTTCGCGGCCCTGGGGACCATCGTCGTTCAAGGCATTCTCGGCGGAGTTACGGTGCTGAACTTTCTGCCGCCGGCAGTGTCCACGGCACACGCGGCAGTCGGCCAGACGTTCTTTTGCATCGCTGTGGCAATTGCGGTGTTCACCGGACGTAAGTGGGTCGAGGAAGTTCCGTCGCCGGTCGTCGATGATGGACATCCCAAGGTGCTGGTTTTGTGCGCTTATTCGCTGGGCCTTCTCTATGTTCAGCTGGTGTTCGGTGGAATGTTCCGCCACCATGGCATGAGTTGGTGGCCACACGTGGTGAACTCGGTAACGGTCGCGCTCTGCCTTACCTGGACTGGAGTTCGGGCGCTCACGACCTTCCCCCGGGTCCGAACCATCAGGAGGGCGGCTGCGCTCTTGCTGTTCACCTTGGTGGTTCAACTGCTACTTGGTTTTATGGCATTTCTGACGAGGATTGCTTGGCCGGGAACTGAAGCCAGCAATTCAATGGTGGTGTCAACCGTGGCTCATACCTCGGTCGGTGCCCTGCTCTTGGCAATCACCGCTGTGCTCACGATTCAGGTGTGGAGACATGCGGCGGTGACACAAAAACGGGAAATTCCGGAAGGCAGAACCGTAGCCGTATAGCTCGAGCCCATACCCATGGGCCACACGTCGTAGAATAGTCTTTGACCTCAAACTTACCAGTATTGCCTGTCTCCCCGAGCCTGTCCTCGGAAGACCTCACACCTGCAATTTCGGTTCGCGAAATCGTGCATCGTTATTGGAATCGTGCGGCGTTGAACGGAGTGTCGTTTGACGTCCGGCCGGCGGAGTTGTTTGGGCTTCTCGGGCCAAACGGCAGCGGTAAAACCACACTATTCCGGATTCTTTCGACGCTCATGGTCCCCGTAGCCGGGCGCGCGCTCATTCTAGGGCACAACCCGGCGCAGGATCCCGATGAACTGCGGCGCGAGATTGGGGTCGTTTTCCAGGCCCAGAGCATCGATCTAAAGCTCACAGCCGCTGAGAACCTGATGCACCAGGGACATCTCTACGGTTTGCGGGGCGCAGTACTCAAGAAGCGCATTGCCGAGATTCTTGACAGGGTTGGCCTAGCCGATCGGTCGAAGGACAAGGCTGAAACTTTCTCCGGCGGCATGCAACGTCGACTGGAGTTGGCGAAAGGCCTTCTGCACGGGCCCAAAGTGCTGTTGCTGGATGAACCGACAACCGGCCTAGATCCGGGGGCGCGGCGCGATTTGTGGCAATACCTGCGCATCCTTCGCGAAGAAGAAAAGGTCACGACCCTGGTGACGACGCATTTGATGGAAGAAGCCGAGCGTTGCGACCGGCTCGTGATCCTGAACGAAGGCAGAGTGGTTGCACTGGGCACTCCAGCCGAACTGAAACAGGAGATTGGCGGCGATGTGATCGTTTTGGAGACCAAAGATCCAGAGAGACTTGCGGGCAGGATTCGCACCCAGTTTGGGATCGACACGCAGGTGCTTGAAACCCAGGTCCGCATGGAGAGAGAGCACGGACATCGGTTCGTATTGGATCTAGTGCAGAGTTTCCCGGGGGAAATCGATTCCGTTTCGATTTCCAAGCCCAGCTTAGAGGACGTTTTCATACGCCGCACGGGACATCGATTCTGGACTGAGGGAACCCAAGAGTCATTCGGCAGAAAAGAGAGTAAGCGATGACGGCAGCGACCTCGACTGTAGGGCAACCGAACCGAGGCTCCCAGGAACTTGCGCTTCCAGCATTCACGCTGTGGTGGCGCGAGGTAGTACGGTTTTATCGGCAAAGGACACGAGTGGTTGGAGTAATCGCCTCTCCCGTGCTTTTTTGGATCGTGATCGGCTCTGGTTTCGGCAAATCTTTTACTTCCGGTTCGGGCACAAGCCAGCACTACCTGGACTACTTTTACCCTGGTGCGCTCATCATGATCGTGTTGTTTACATCGATCTTCACCATGATGTCGGTAATCGAAGACCGGAAGGAAGGGTTCTTGCTTTCCGTACTGGTAGCCCCGGTGTCCCGGTCGGCGATCGTTCTGGGAAAGGTGCTAGGCGGAACTACTCTCGCCGCAATCCAGGGATTAATTTTTCTGGTGTTTGCCCCCTTTGTCGGCATTCACTTGGGCTTTTCCGTATTTTTGCTGGCGGCGTTGGTGGTCCTGCTGGTCTCCTTTGCCTTGACGGCCCTGGGATTCGCGATTGCCTGGCCGATGGATTCGACGCAGGCCTTTCACGCGATCATTAATTTGTTCCTGATTCCGTTGTGGCTTCTCTCAGGGGCGCTGTTTCCGCTGTCGAGCGCGTCTTCCTGGTTGCGCTTACTGATGCAGATCAATCCACTGACGTACGGGGTCGAGGCGCTGCGCAGTGTTCTGTATCCGGGGAGCCGAGGCGAATTTTCGCTCGTGGCATCGATGGCCACGCTCGTTCTGTTTTCCCTGGTGATGTTCGGGGCAGCCTTCCTGATCGTAAACCGGAGAAGCACCAAGCCTGCCGCATGAAAACTCGGGGACACCGAAAAACCAGGGAAGTTTCCTGGCGGCGTGTTGTCCCGGCGGTGAGGTTCGACAGATGCCTAGCGATTACTCCATCTTTCCAGCTATCAATGCCACGTTGAACGGAACCAGCGCGGTGTTGTTGGTTACAGCACACCGCATGATCAAAGCCGGACGGGTTGCCATGCATCGCGCCTTGATGCTGACGGCAGTCGCGACTTCGACGCTATTTCTCGTCTCCTACCTCTACTATCATGCCCACGTCGGTTCGGTAAGGTTTCAGGGGCACGGCTGGTCGCGCCCGGTCTATTTCAGCATCCTCATCTCGCACACACTATTAGCCGCTGCCATCGTTCCCCTGAGTATTGTTACCCTGAGCCGCGCTCTTCGCGAGCGCTTCGATCAGCATCGCGCAATCGCACGCTGGACGTATCCGCTGTGGCTGTATGTATCGGTAACCGGAGTCGTCATCTATCTCATGCTCTATCACTTGTTTCCGGCGAGATAAATGCGCGCCCAGCGGCAGAACCGGCTCGTCGAATAGCTGCCCAAAATCGCGAGTTTCGCACACGCTCGATCTCGTCCCGCCCCAGCACCTGATTTCATCAAGACTCCCGCGCCATAGGAACGGCTCGAATGATGAAGCTTAGCAGAGCTCGCGATCGAGACTAAACTTCCGGCTTCCAGCGAAGGATCGGTTTACGGGCGGCAGCGGTTTCGTCGAGACGGGAGACACGTGTCGTGTGTGGGGCCGACTTCACCAATTCTGCGTCCTCGTCGACTTCTTGCGCGATGGAACGCATGGCTTCGAGGAACAGATCGAGTTCTTCTTTGGACTCGCTTTCGGTTGGCTCGATCATCATGGCCCCCGGGACGATGAGCGGAAAGGCCGTCGTGTACGGATGAAATCCGTAATCGATCAGACGCTTGGCCAGGTCCATAGTACGGGCGCCTTTTTTTGCCTGCATCTTGTCGCTGAAAACCACCTCGTGCATGCTCGGGCTGGAGTATGGCAGATCAAAGGTGCCTTCCAATCCTTTGCGAATGTAGTTCGCGTTGAGCACAGCATCTTCGGTGGTCTGACTGAGGCCGTCGGGCCCGTTGGCGAGGATATAGGCCAGCGCCCGCACGAACATGCCAAAGTTTCCATAGAACGAACGCACCCGGCCGATCGACTGCGGACGATCGTAGTCGAAGCCGAGCGTTCCGTCGGGTTTTGAGGCAAGCACTGGCCTTGGAAGGAAAGGCTCAAGCTGCTTCTTGATTGCCACTGGCCCAGAACCCGGACCGCCTCCGCCATGCGGCGTTGAGAAGGTCTTGTGCAGATTCAAGTGCATGACGTCCACGCCAAAGTCGCCGGGCCGAACCTTGCCCACCAGCGCGTTCATGTTAGCTCCATCCATGTAGAGCAAACCGCCTTTAGAATGAAGGAGTTGTGCGATTTTGTGGATGTCCTGCTCAAACACGCCGAGGGTGTTGGGATTGGTCAACATCAGGGCCGCGACGTCTTCATTCATCTGCGCCTCGAGAGCACCGATGTCGACCATGCCTTGCGCATTGGATTTGAGATTCTCGACCGCGTAGCCGACCATTGCCGCCGTGGCAGGATTGGTGCCGTGGGCGGAGTCGGGGATCAGAATTTTCCTGCGCGCACTTCCCTTCGTGTCGTGATAGGCGCGCACCAGAAGCAGACCGGTGAGTTCGCCATGAGCACCGGCCGCAGGCTGCAAGGTGATTGCATCCATGCCGGTGATTTCGAGAAGGCAGTCGCTCAGCGTTTTGATGATTCGCAGCGCCCCTTGGGAAACCTTCTCCGGTTGATAGGGATGGCCGTTGGCAATGCCGTCAAGCCGCGACACAACTTCGTTCACACGCGGGTTGTACTTCATGGTGCAAGAGCCCAGCGGATACATGCCGAGATCGATGGCGTAGTTCCACGTTGAAAGGCGGGTGAAGTGGCGAATGATTTCAATTTCGCTGACCTCGGGCAGGTTGCCGAGGTCTTTTCTCTCGCAAGTACCCAAAAGCTCTCTGGTGTCGACTTCAGGGACATCGAGCGGTGCTAGCTTCCACGCGGCTTTTCCGGCCGAAGATTTCTCGAAGATCAGACCTTCGTTCTGGTTCACGTGGCGCGTGGCTTTGCGTGTCATGTGCTTCACCGCGCCACCTCTTCGGGGGTTTCTTCCTTTGCGTTCCGCACCGAACGTTCGCTGTCGGCGACGTGGCCAACAGCAGTATCGATGGTGCTGCGCGAGGTCAACTCGGTGCAGCACCAGAGCGAGGCATTGCCGAGTTCCGGATAAAACTTCTTCAGCGGGAGGCCACCCACGATCTTATGTCCCAGTATCCGGGCGTTGATCGCGTACGGATCTTCCGTGGTCTCTACGACGAACTCGTTGAAGCGGGGCGCCCCCGTGAACAAGACTTTGCCATGTTTGCCGAACTGCTGCGCGGCATAGGCGGTTTTTGCCAAGTTCTGCTTGGCCAGTTCTTTCAGACCAACCTTGCCGTACACAGCCATGAAAATATTCGCCATCAGAGCGATCAGCGCCTGGTTGGTGCAAATGTTCGAGGTGGCCTTCTCGCGACGGATGTGCTGCTCACGAGTGGCCAGGGTCAGAACGAAGCCCCGCTTGCCGTTGCGGTCCGTCGTCTGCCCCACCAAACGTCCGGGCATTTGGCGGACGTACGTTTCCCGGGTGGCGATCACGCCGCAATAAGGCCCACCGAAGCCGAGCGGAACGCCAAAGGACTGAGCTTCCATACCAATGATGTCGGCAGAAAGCGGCGGCGCAACGATGCCGAGCGACACGGCCTCGGCAATCGCCACCACCAGCAAGGCGCCCTTGGAGTGAGCGAGTTCGCCGATGGCCTCAACGTCTTCGATGGTGCCGAAGAAGTTCGGAGACTGTATCAGAACGCAGGCGGTATCGGAGTTCATTGCGGCTTCGAGTTCTTTGAAATCAACTCGGCCGGTATCCTTGAAAGACACGGTTGCGAGCGGCATGCCTTGATGAAAGGCGTAGGTGGAAAGAACTTCGCGATACTCGGGGTGCACGCTGCGGGCCACCACCACCGAACGGCGGCCGGTAAGACGCACCGCCATCATCACGGCTTCAGCCGCGGCAGTCGAACCATCGTACATCGACGCGTTGGCTACTTCCATGCCGGTCAACTCGCTGATCATCGTCTGAAATTCGAAGATCGACTGCAGCGTTCCTTGTGAAATCTCTGCCTGGTACGGTGTGTAGGCGGTAAGGAACTCGCCGCGAGAGATCAGCGAATCGATAATAACCGGGCGATAGTGGTAGTAGGCGCCGGCGCCGAGAAACGTGGCATGCCCGTCGCCGTTTTCGCGCGAGCGCTCACGGAACCAGTCGACGATTTCAGATTCGGCCATTTGGCGCGGCACTTCGAGGCCGCGATTGAGCCGGTATTCGGGCGGAATCTGCGCGAATAAATCATCAATCGACCGAACACCAATCGCCTTCAGCATGGCTTCGCGGTCTGAGGCAGATTTAGGAAGATAACGCATAAGTCGCTATTAGATCTCCGCTGTTAGCTTGCACGGGGTCGCGTTCGGCTGGAAATTAAGTGCTGACTGCTCAAAGCTCGATCAATGCCCGCCTTCCTCGGAAACAAACTTTTCGTAATCGGCGGCTGACAGTAGCGAATTCAATTCATTCTTGTCTTTCAAGGTGATCTTCAACATCCAAGCTCCGTGCGCGTCGGAGTTGACCTTTTCGGGATGGGTGGAAAGGTCGGCATTGACCTCACTCACCGTGCCCGATGCGGGCGCATAGAGATCGGAGACGGCCTTCACGGATTCCACCGAACCGAAGGTCTTGCCGGCGGAAATCTCGGTTCCCGGCTTGGGCAGATCGACGAAGACGATGTCCCCGAGCGATTCCTGGGCATAGGTGGTGATGCCAATCGTGGCGCTCGCGCCATCGGCTTTGATCCATTCGTGTTCTTTGGTGTATTTGAAGTCTGCGGGATACGCCATGAAAACCAAGCTCCTAGCTTCTAGCTCTTAGCTTCGATCTAAAGCAAAAAAAACGAACGATTATGCAACAAATGGGAATCAACCCTTCTTCGGCCGCTTGTAGAACGGCGTGGGCACGACTTCTGCCTTCACGCCTTGATTACGAATCTCGACCAGGACTTCTGTTCCCGGCCCTAAAAGGTCAGGCGGCACGTATGCCAGAGCAATGTTCTTTTTTAGAAACGGGGCATAGGACCCGCTGGTCACGTATCCGACCTCCTGGCCCGAAGTATTCAAGATGCGGTAACCGTCTCGCGCGATTCCACGCTCGACCATCTCGAGGCCAACCAGCACCCGCTTCCCTGCTCGAGCCTTTGCCTCCTCCAATGCCTCGCGCCCAATGAATTCCGGCTTCTCCATCTTGCAGAAGCGTTCAAGGCCGGCTTCCCACACATTGATCGTATCGGAAATTTCGTGCCCGTAGAGCGGCAACTTCGCCTCGAGTCGCAGCGTGTTGCGCGCACCTAGACCGCAAGGCAGAACGCCGAATTCTTTTCCTGCTTCACGCACTTCGCTCCAAACCCGTTCGCTGGTTTGCTGGTCGCTGGGGATGTAGATTTCAAAGCCGTCCTCTCCGGTGTAGCCGGTTCTGGCAATGAGGATGTCTTGGAGACCACAGACTGTTCCCCGCGTCACCCAATAGAACTTCAGGGCTCCCAGATCGGCATCGGTGAGTTTTTGGACAAGGTCGACGCCCCGCGGACCTTGGATGGCGATTTGCGTGAAATCGTCTGAAAGGTTCTCGGTTACACAATCGTAGGGGCCGGTATTGTCGCGGACCCAATGGAAGTCCTTCTCGCGCGTGCCGGCATTGATGACGATGAGGTATTCCTGCTCTCCCAGGCGGTGGACGATGATGTCGTCGACGAAGGTTCCTTGGGGATATAGCATCGCCGAGTATTGCGCCTGACCGATTGCCAGCCGGGAGGCGTCGTTCATGGAAATGTGCTGGATGGCGGCGAGGGCCTCATTGCCGGCAACCCGAATGTCGCCCATGTGACTGACGTCAAAGATACCAACGCCGGTGCGGACCGCGATGTGCTCGGCAATGATCCCAGAATACTCGACCGGCATGTCCCAACCGTTGAAATCCACCATTTTGGCGCCGAGCCTGCGGTGGACTGGGTGGAGCGCGGTTTTGCGGATAGCGGGCGTGGCTTCGACTGGAGGCAAGACGGTCCTCGATCACTCGGCAGGGGCTGGGCTGCCGAACAACAAACTGAGAAGGCTATCATGACCTAAGTGCTGGTTCAACCGCCGGGCCTGGTCTTTCGATCGACGAGAAGCAGGCGAAGGTTGTTTTCGCGGTTACCAAAGTCAACAGACGCACCATTGAAGCCATCCCGCCTTGTTCCAATCACATGCTAGGCTCCAGTTAGCATGCGCAGATTTCTTACGGCCGGCGTATTGCTTCTGAGTGTGGCCCGTTTGTGTGCCGCCCAGGAGGGGAAGAAGCAAGAACTTGCGGTGACCGTAGGACGCACCTTTATCAGCGATCAGACCATCCCCAACACCAGCTTCTTCAACAACACCGTGCACTCGGGCAAAGGGCTTTCCTTCAATTTCAGTTATGCGCACTCGCTAGCGAGCTACAGGTGGGGATCGCTCGGGGTTGAGATTCCCGTGTTGTGGAACCCGGACGTAGACCTCAATTTCGGGCAGAACGTGGTTCCCGTCGACTACAGCTCGATATTTTTGACTCCCGCCGCACGGGTGCGATTTCTCGAAGGAATGGCCTTCGAACCCTGGGTCAGCTTTGGGGGTGGGGTGGGCCATTTCGTGGCCAGCAAGGATCTGATTTTCAGCGGGGGCGCCAACACCGGCCATCGGATTAAAACCACCGGTGTACTGAATGGGGGGGTAGGATTTGACGTGCCCCTCGGTCGAAAGCTGCGCAACACAATTTTCCGCTTCGAAGCGCGGGACAACTGGAGCGGCGTGGCGCCGATCAACGTGGATACGGGGAAGACGCGCCAGCACAATCTCTACGTGGGCGGCGGAGCGGTGTTCGCCTTCTAGAAACTCCTCGCTCGCTTCTATGCCGAGCGGCTGCTCTTCATCTCTTCGTACAGTTCAGGTAGTTTTGAGGCTTCCAGGGCGGAGTTCCCAAAGCGCGCGCTCTCGTATTTCTTGGTGAACCGTTCTACGCTGGCACGAAGACGCTCGTCGTCAATGCCACAGGCAAATTCGGTGGGAGTTTGGGCCGGTGACTTGTCAAACCCCTGCCTCGCAGCATAGTGCAGCATGCGCTCGTACCAGAGAGTGGCTGCAAGTTGGGGAGCACGCTCCGGGCGACGAGAGAGTCGTAGCTTCTGGGCCAAGGAGATCAGACGTGGGAAACTGGCGATGAGCAAAACGATCACGAACAAGGCCAGAACGCGCTCACCCCAGAACACGGTAGATCTTCCTACTCGGTCCTCGACCTTGTGAGCCCAGGCCAGCATCCGGTCATAGCGCGATTTAAACCACAACTGCGCCTGACCGACTAACTGGCGGCTGCCTCGGCTTGCGTCCTGAGTGAGGCGGATCTGGTGTCCGAGATCGTAGTTCACGATCCACTCGCGCCAAAAGGAAGCCAGGGCATCCAGATAGAGCATGAAGCGATTCGAATGGCTCTCGGCCAACCCTGTACCGGAAGGGGTGGGGTCAAACTCCATCCAGCCTTCCCCGGGGATGTAGGCTTCGACCCAGGAGTGGGCCTCACTGGCGCGAATCAGGTATTGAGAAGAGACATCGTTGTACTCGCCGCCGGAAAATCCATTCACGACTCGAGAGGGAATGCCCAGGGTGCGCAGCATGACCGCCATTGCGGAAGCAAAGTATTCGCAATGGCCCTGGCGACGCTCGAAAAGAAAGCTTGCGATTGGATCCTGGGGAGCGGTTTTGGGAAGTTCCAGGGTGTAAGTAAAGTGGGAACTCAGGTATGACTCAATGGCTTCCGCCTTCTCATACGGGCGGGGGGCACGGGAGGTGATTTGTTGTGCGAGGGCGCGCACCCGTGGGTCTACCGGGGTGGGTCCCAGGAAATCCATTAGAATCTGAGGAGGATATCCGGCTGGGTGAATTCCCCCAACCCTTGTCCGTCCCAGCCGAAGAATCGAATCCGCCTCATAGCGAGTGACCGGACGATCGGGATCGAAATCGTACACATCGGCGAAAGCATCCGCCGCCAGCTGCCGATAATTGCCGTGTAGAGACTGCGGATTCGCCATCAAGAAGAACACGTTATTCACGAACGGCTCGAGGGTCACCTGGTAGTGCACGGGATAGCCTGCCGTTGGCGTGCGCTCCTCGGCCGCGAATCCGTGCAGGTCAAAACTGCCATCGGGATTTCGCTTCAGTTCGATTTTTTTCCGGGTGTTCGACCAAGCGTGCCCGTCGAACTCGTTCAGAATGACGCCGCGCAGCTTCAGTTCGCGCCCGGCGTTCATGTCGTGATCGATGCGCACATGCATCACGACACTGCGAGACTGTTGAATTTGGCCAATGCGCCCGAGCTCAACCCGGTCGGAGAAACCTGTGCTGAGATCATTGCCGGAAGCATAAGCATTGAAGTAGCCGGCCGACACGCGCGGGAGGACAAAAAATATCAGGGCGCCGGCGGCAAAAATCACAACCAGCAACACTGGCGCGACCGTCGCAATGGCGAAAGACAGGTGGCGATAGGCGCGGGGGACATTGGGATCGCGTCCCTGTACAGCCGCTTTCGTGCAGGCGTGCATCATCTCCATCAGAATGAAGGTACCGGTGGCGACCAGCACAAATCCGGCTAGAGCAAACAGGAATGTGCTGTCGACGGTGAGGACCGCTGCCGCGAGCACCATGGCAAACGAGAGACCGGCGAGGAAGAAGTGGTCACGGTCGGTCTGGGCTGAGAACAGCCGCACCAGCATGACAAACAAGACGAGATGCACCAAGGAATCTAGGAAACTTTTACTGATGCCGAACTCGTCGGCAATGAAAAAAGCGACGCACGCGATGGTAAGCAGGTTGGTCCAACGCTCGGTCAATAAGATCTGACGCCGGCGAGCGAGAATGTATCCGCGAAACAAGAGAGCGGCTGAAACCAGCACCACGGTCGGCAAGTCCAGACGGCCGGTCGATGCCACAGTTCCAAAGCCAGTAAAGACCAGCAAATAGAGAGCGACATCGAGGTAGCGCCGGATGGCGGCGGTCAACGTGATCTCTCCAGGCTGTAACAGGCCAGGCATGGAATAGAGGTATTGTCGAGATTTTGCCGTGAAAGGTAAAGGGTACCGAAGATCGGACTGCGCCTTCGACGGAGAAGCTAGAAGCTTCTCTGCACCCGACCCTGGGCTTTCTGATCGCCAACCAGCTACGTTCTCCCCGCCGCCTTTTTAAAATCCAGATGTTAAGATGAAGGGTCAGGCATCGGCCCCACGCGACGCATTCCCGCCAACCCCGCCAGGTCCGGAAGGAAGCAACGGTAACGGGCTCTTGTGTGTGCAGTGGGTTGCCGGTGCCTGGCTAGAGGACATCGGTTGGTCCCCTTTTCCTGCTTGGTCCCCTTTTTAGCCGTCCCCAATAGCAGGTCCAAGAGTCCGTCCACCTTGGAAGCGGCCTCATCAGCAATCGGCGGCTGCGGGCTCTCTTAGAACCGCTTTCGCTTGCTCAAATTTGCGAGGATCGGACCTCGCGGGGGTTGAAATTGCGGTTGGCTAGCGAGCTCCAGAGGCCTGGCTGCTCGTTTTCACTCCCTTGAGTGCTCCGATCTCCGGAAAAGAGTGCGGTGAAATTAAGGTCGTTTCCTGGGGCATTGCCTTGGTTTGAAGGGCGCGCGTGAGCAGGTCCATGGCGGTGCCCGCAAGCGGCGGACAGACCACGGTTGCGGCTAGTACAGAGCTCCGCACCCATGCTTGCCCGGTCTTGGGTACTCCATCGACGCCGAGGAATGGCAGATTCACCCAGTGGTCCCTGCCTTCGGCCTCGTACGAGAACTGTTGAAGGGCCTTCTTCGCGCCCGCAGCCATCGCATCGTTCTGCGCCACGATGACGTCAATATGCGATTGCTGCGATGTGGACAATCGAAGCCAAGAGGTCACCGCTTTGAACGCGCTCGCCTCGGTCCAGTTCCCTTTCATGCTCTTTAGCTGGATGCTGGCCGGTTTAGTCTCGTACATGCCTGCAGTCCGCAGTTTGGAGGCGTCAGCGTCGGAAGGTCCTTGAATGTAGAGTACGGTGCCGCCACTGGGCAATAGAGCTGCCATTTGGCGGCCCTGAATGCGGCCGGCTTCCAGGTTGTCGATGGCAACGATGAAGACCGGAACTTTGAAGGCCGCCCGGAGCTGTTTAACGTATTCGACTTCTCGATTGAGAACCACCCAGGCGATTCCAGCGCTCACCGCGGCTCGGCCAACTTGCGGCAGAGCCAGTCCTCCGACCGGTTCGAAGATGATGCCATCGGGCCGAGCCTCGGCGTCGGCCTGAACAAATTTCAAAATTTGCTGGCTCTGCTGAATGCTGTCTGCATCCGCATAGAGGATTTCGACGTCGACGCCCAGTCTGCGAGCAGCCTCTTCGGCGGCAGCAGCTTGTTCTACCTGGTAATCGTTATCCTGCGTGATTAGAGAGACTACAATCCGGAGTCTCTTCATAGTTCCCCCCCAATTGAGCACAGATCATAGACCTATTTGATCGAAAAACGATGATGACTAAAGTACCGTTCCCCCTAAGGCAACACGAGGGTCAACGTCTCAAAGTGGACTTTCACGGTCGGGTGCGTACAATAACGTTTCAATTCCTCTTTAGGAGAGCAATCGCGAGTGAGTGACCGCCGGCGCGCCAAAATCACCGCCTTGGGCACCTACGTCCCACCCCGGGTGCTGACCAATCAGGACTTCGAAAAAATGGTGGAAACGTCGGACGAGTGGATCCTGACCCGCACTGGAATCCGAGAGCGTCACGTGGTGGACAAACCAATGGCGACAAGCGATATGGCGACCGAAGCGGCAAAATGCGCTCTGGTTACCCGGGGCTTGGGCGCCAAAGAGCTGGATGCCCTGATAGTGGCCACGGTCACGCCCGACATGTTATTCCCTTCGACCGCCTGTCTGGTCCAGCACAAACTGGGCGCGTCAGGGCTTTGGGGGTTCGATCTTTCCGCGGCCTGTTCCGCTTTCGTGTATGCGCTCCAGACGGGTGCTCAGTTCATCGCCTCCGGTGCGCACGAGCGGGTGATGGTGATTGGCTCGGACACCATGTCTTCTATTCTTGACTACACGGACCGCTCGACCTGCATTCTTTTCGGCGACGGCGCCGGCGCCATAATCCTTGAGCCGGCCGAAGATGGCGTTGGCCTGATCGATTTCGAGCACGAGATCGATGGCTCCGGAGCATGCTCCTTGTATATGCCGGGTGGAGGGAGTCTCAATCCCTCGACCCACGAAACCGTGGATCAGAAGATGCACTTCGTTCATCAAGATGGGCAAGCAGTCTTCAAGTTCGCCGTTCGCAAGATGGGCGATGTGTGCGAGAAGCTGTTGGCGCGCAACGGAGTGAGTGCGGCGGATATCGATTGCTTTATTCCGCATCAAGCCAATCAAAGAATCATCAAGGCCACTGCGGATCGCGTGGGGCTGAAACCAGAAAAGGTAATTATCAACATTGACCGCTTTGGCAATACCACAGCGGCAACCATTCCGTTAGCGATGCAGACCGCAATGGAGCAAGGCCGGCTCAGAAGAGGCGATCTTGTTCTGCTGGCGTCGGTGGGCGCAGGATTCACCGTGGGCGCGACGCTTCTGCGCTGGACCATCTAAGGTGGGTATTGGCCACGCCGCTGTCGCCCTGGGAGCTGCGCGCGCGACGCCTCGAATCAATGCAGGAATTCTGATCTTCGCGGCCTTCCTGGCTGACTTTCTTTTGGGAGTCTTCGCTCTCCTTGGAATGGAACAGGCGCATATTCCGCCGGATTTCGCAAGCAGGCACTATCTCACATTCACCTTTCCATACTCGCATGGGATGGTGGCGCTTTTCGCGTGGGGATTGTTGTTCGGCGCGGTGTGCTGCTGGGTCGACCGGCAAGGTCGGGTTCGGGCATTTTGGATAATTGCCACCCTAGTATTCTCACACTTCATTCTCGATGGGTTGGTGCATACGCCCGAGTTGCCGCTGCTTGCGCAGAGTTCCCCGACGATTGGGCTGGGGTTGTGGAACCACCTGCCGCTCGAACTTACCATTGAAAGTCTGATGGCCTTCACCGGGCTGGTCCTCTACTGGAGGTTGAAGGGCGGAACCAGAGTTACCCGTTGGGGCATGGCAACATTCGTTGTGCTGCTTACCGCCTTGACATGGACACAGCTGTTCTCTACGACAGCGCCGACCAACTCACAACTCCTTTGGAGCTGGATCATGGCGCCCATCGTTTTCTCGGCAATTCCCTATGCCTTCGATCGAAAACGGCTTGCAGCTGCGGAGCCCCAGGTTTAAGTCTTATTCGCATCTGGTTACCCGCACCTTGCTGAATGTGCGGTCCGGAATGAGGTTATGGGTTAAGATCAGGCCTTAACCAGGCCAAGTTTTCCATCCGCTCACGGGCTCGGCCCATCTATAGAATAGTTCTTTTGCCCTGCCATGGCGTCTCACCAAGAAGAAGAGGTACTAGGAAAAGCGTACGACAGCCGCCTGATGAAGCGGCTCCTGGCTTACTTGCGTCCGTACCGCTTCAAGGTCATGATCGCCCTGGCGTCGATCATCCTGAAAGCGGGCGCGGATGTCATGGGACCGCCGCTCACTATGCTGGCGATCGACCTCTATCTCGCGCCTACGTCGCAATCACCGTCCCGGCTGGCACATTGGTTCAGTCCGCAGCCCTTTGTCGGTATCGCGCAGATTGCCGGGATCTACGTAGGGCTCATTGCCTTCAGCTTTTTACTTGAGTATCTACAAACCTATTTCATGCAGTGGGCCGGACAGATGGTTATGTTCGACCTGCGCAGCGAAATTTTCCGCCACCTGCAACGCATGCACATCGGGTTCTACGACAAAAACCCGGTGGGACGGCTGGTCACGCGCGTGACCACCGACGTGGATGCGCTGAATGAAATGTTCACCTCCGGCGTGGTATCGATCTTCGAAGACATTTTCGTACTCGTCGGAATTGCAACCATCATGCTGTGCATTGATTGGAAGCTGGCCCTGATCACGCTGGCTGTTCTCCCGGTGATTGCTTATGCGACGAGGATGTTTCGGAACAGCGTGCGTGAATCCTACCGCCGGATTCGCGTGGCGATCGCACGCATCAACTCTCACCTTCAGGAGCACGTGAGCGGCATGGTGGTTCTGCAGTTGTTCAACCGCGAGAAGAAGGCATTCGATGCGTTCTCGGAAGTGAACGCGCAACACATGGAGGCGTACAAAGACGCCATCATGGCGCACGCCATCTACTACCCGGTGGTTGAGATCCTTTCCTCAATTGCGATCGCGTGTGTGATCTGGTTTGGCGGACAGGATTTGAATCGGCACGTTCAGTTGACCACGGTGGAGTTGGGATCCGAAGGGCACAGATTATGGGCGCTCCACTTGGTGCCGAAGGTGGTAACGATTGGCGTGCTGGCGGCCTTCATACAGTACGCGCAACGTTTTTTCCGTCCGATTCAGGATTTCAGCGAGAAATACAACGTGCTGCAGTCGGCCATGGCTGCCGCGGAACGCGTGTTCAAGCTACTCGACACTGAAGTTGAGGTCACCGAAGCCGCCTTAACGACGCTCCCGGAAGGGCCGGGGCGTATTCAGTTTGACCATGTGTGGTTTGCGTATCGAAATGTTCCAGCCGAGGATCATGCTGGCGATCGAACCGGCCGGGCGGAACCAGCAAGAGCCCCCTTCCCCACACAGTCGGTGGGGGGACAAGCCCCGGGGGAACCGGACTGGGTTCTTCGCGACGTGAGCTTCACGATTGAGCCGGGCGAGACCGTGGCCATCGTAGGCCACACCGGTGCCGGCAAGACCACCATCATTTCCCTCTTGCTGCGGTTCTATGACTTGCAGCGCGGAGCCATTCGGATCGATGGCGTGGATATCAAGCAGATGCCGCTCGATGAGTTGCGGCGGCGATTTGGCGTGGTTCTGCAGGATCCGTTCTTGTTCACCGGCACGATCGAAGGAAACATTCGACTCGGGACCGAATGGATTAGCGATGAGCAGGTGCGACAGTCGGCTGAGGATGTGAACCTCGCTGATTTCATCCATGAGTTGCCGAACACCTACAAAGAAGAAGTTCAGGAGCGGGGATCGACTTTATCCACGGGACAAAAGCAACTGATTTCTTTTGCGCGTGCGCTGGCGCATTCTCCGAAGATTCTGATTCTCGATGAAGCCACCTCCAGCGTGGACACGGAGACGGAATTTAAGGTGCGCGATGCGCTCGGCAAGATGGTGGAAGGGCGCACCTCGATCATTATTGCGCATCGGCTCTCGACCATTCAGCGTGCCGACAAGATTCTGGTCATGCATAAGGCCACGCTGCGCGAAATGGGCACACATCAGCAACTGCTGGCCAAACGCGGGATCTACTACAAGCTCTACCAACTCCAGTACAAGGATCAGGAACTGCCGGCCGTGTCTTCCTCGACTACGCCCCAGGTTACGGCCGGAGCCGACGACTAGAAGCGTAGCAAGTCAGCAAATGGGGAAGCCGCTGCGAAATCGCGTCCGCCGAGCACTGGACGGGTGACGGTTACTCATCGGGGTCAAGCCGGAGGGCGAAGTCCCTTACTTTGAGGGAACTCGCGCGTCTATACTTGCGTACTCTGGATCAGTCTCAGATTCCCCGATGAGAGGCGCACAATCCCTATGGCAATTCGTTTTCTTACTTTGACTTTCTACGTAGTTTTGTGTCTTATCAGCCTGCTTGCGACATCAGGCGCTCAAAAAAAATCGAAATCACCGGAACGGGCCAAGAACACCACCACACCAGCCGCAAACCCCTCATCCGCCACAGCAAGTACGCTTCCCTATCGCAATCCGAATCTTTCGATCGACGACCGCGTTGCCGACTTGCTTTCGCGCATGACCATCGAGGAGAAGGTCGAGCAGATTGCGGGAAGCCGTGAGCGGGAAACGCACGTAATCGATCCCACCGGAACCTTTACCGATGAAAAGGCCCGGGAATGGCTGAGCCGGTGGAGTGATCCGGAGTTCCAATTTGCGCCCAAGGACGGCGCAATTCTCCGCAATGCCGTGCAGCGCTTCTTGCAAGAGAAAACCCGCCTGGGTATTCCGCAATTATTTATGGGTGAATCGCTGCACGGGTTTATGGAGTACGGCAGCACGAGCTTTCCACAGGCGATTGGCTTGGCGAGCACGTTTGATCCTGATCTTGTAAAGCAGGTGTTCACCGCCGCGGGCGAGGAAGCCGGCTCGCGTGGTGCGGGCCAGGTTTTTAGCCCGGTGCTTGATCTGGCGAGAGACCCACGATGGGGCCGCACGGAAGAAACTTATGGCGAGGATCCCTACCTTGTTTCACGGATGGCGGTGGCCGCAGTGACCGGTCTGCAGGGCGATGTGTTCTTGATCAATCGTGGTCATGTGATGGCAACCATGAAGCATTTCGCCGTGCATGGGCAACCGGAAGGGGGAACCAACACGGCACCTGGGAACTACTCTGAGCGTATGATTCGCGAAACCTTTTTGGTTCCTTTCCAGGCTGCGGTACAGGAAGGTCGTGTGGGAAGTGTGATGGCTTCTTACAATGAAATTGACGGAATTCCTTCGCACATCAATCACTGGCTGCTCGGGAAGGTTCTCCGTCAGGAGTGGGGCTTCAACGGATTCATCACCTCGGACGGCGACGGGCTACAGATGCTGGTGAACACTCATCATGTGGCTGCCACGAAGGCGGACGCGGCCCGCCTGGCTGTCGCCGCCGGCGTGGACTTCGACTTGTCAGACGGATCGGTGTTTCGCACTCTAGTGTGGCAGGTAAAGCAAGGAATCGTTCCAGAGAAAGACCTGGACCGCGCGGCTGGCAAAGTGCTGGCAGCGAAATTCCGGCTAGGACTGTTTGAGAACCCATTTGTGGATCCGGATCTAGCGGAAAAGACCACCAACAGCCAGGAACACCGCGCCTTGGCACTTAAGGCTGCCCAAGAAGTTCCCGTTCTGCTGAAGGACGAAAACAATCTCCTTCCCCTCGACCTCAACAAGCTGAAGACCATTGCCGTAATTGGGCCCAATGCGGACGGTCTGCATCTCGGTGGATATAGCCGCAATCCAGGGCACGGCGTGACGATTCTCGAAGGCATCCGGGAACGTGTGGGGTCGAGAGCCAAAGTGATTTACGCCGAGGGCTGCCGCTTCAGCGACAAACACCAGGACTGGCGCGGCTGGTTCGACAATGACGTCAAACTGGTAGACCCTGCGACGCAGCAGGACAAAATCAAAGAAGCAGTTGAAGCCGCGAAGCAGTCCGACGTGGCAATCCTCGTGGTAGGAGAAAATGAAAGCACCAACCGTGAAGCCTGGGCCGAGAACCACCTGGGGGATCGCGATTCGCTTGATCTGCTCGGCGCGCAAAACGATCTGGTGAAAGCCGTGGTCGAAACCGGCAAACCTGTCGTGGTCTTCCTCATCAATGGGCGCCCGCTTTCGATCAATTACATCGCTCAGCACGTTCCTGCCATTGTTGAGGGCTGGTACCTCGGCCAAGAAGGCGGGACGGCGGCGGCACAGGTGTTATTTGGCGACGTGAACCCGAGCGGCAAACTGGCGATTACCTTCCCCCATTCGGTGGGCGATTTGCCGGATTTCTATAATCACAAGCCGTCCGCAAATCGGACGTACGCGTTCAGCACCCGCGAACCGCTGTATGCCTTTGGCTTTGGGCTCAGCTACACCACTTTCAAGTTCGACAACCTACGAATTGAGCCGCCCGAGATCCACAACGGCGGGACAGCTAAGGTCAGTGTCGATGTGACGAATAGCGGCTCGCGCGAGGGTGATGAGGTTCCACAACTCTATATTCACCAGAAAATTGCTTCTATCACCCGGCCGGTGAAGGAACTGCGCGGATTCCATCGCATTACGCTTAAGCCGGGAGAAAAGAAAACCGTTGAGTTTACCCTCACGCCCGATTCCCTATCCTTGCTGGACGTCAACATGCAAAGGGTGGTCGAGCCGGGGGCATTTGAAATCATGGTCGGGCCAGACTCGGCGCACACCCAAACGGTCAACCTGAACGTAGTTGGACCGAAGGGCGAAACCGGGATCTCCCCGCCCCTGCCGGCTCCTGCCGGGTCCGAATCCGGGCTCGTGAGCAACTTCGATGACTTGAAGGTCGCCGCAAATTACGGATCCTGGCAGACCGTCTCCGACAAGGTCCTGGGGGGAAAATCAACCGCGGCCATCGAAGCCGTGCAGGGTGGTGCCAATGCCACTAATGGCGCGTTGAAAGTCACAGGAGAGACCGTGGCAGGGGCACCATTCACCTTCGCAGGCGTGAACTTCATTCCGGGAGCCTCGGAACAGGATCCGGCCAATCTGTCGGCTAAGAAAACTGTCTCTTTCTGGGCGAAAGGCGATGGCCAAGGCTACTCCTTGGTATTGCTGGCGGAGAGCAACAGCGGGCAAATGCCCGTATTCCAGAACTTCACAGCCGGACCGGAATGGAAGAACTACTCGTTTCCGATTTCGGCGTTCAAAGTGGATGGCAGTGACTTGACTGGCGTGGCTTTTATCAAGGGAATGGGTACAGGGAAATTTGAGTTTGAGATCGATGAGGTGGAGATCAAATAGGAACCGAGCATTCCTGGTTTCTGGTTCGTTAAACGGTGAGAATCCCCCAAACCGACCCATCCACCTAGGGCCGGCACGGCCCGGTACAATGCAGTGTGCGAATCCTGATCTCGGCGGGGGAAGCTTCGGGCGAAATGTATGGGGCGCAGTTGGTCGAAGAACTGCGCTCCCAACTTTCTGAGGCGCGGAGTATCGAATCGCGCGCCCTGCAGAGGGGAAATCAAAAAGCCGCAGGGGACTGTGTCCCACCGGCTCCCTCCTTGCAGCCGCCCGCACCGAGCGGGCAGCACGCCATAGTTGAATTCTTTGGTGTTGGCGGCGAGAAGATGCGCACCGCCGGATGCGAAACGCTCATCGACGCCAAGGATCTGGCGGTCGTCGGCATCACAGAAATCCTCAGTCACCTTCCAAAGATCTGGCGGCTGTTTCATCAACTCATCGGAGAAGCCGAACGCCGAAGGCCGGATCTTGCGATCGTCATCGATTCGCCAGCATTCAATTGGCGAGTGGCTCGCGAGATGAAAAAGCGCAACGTCCCTGTTGTCTACTACGTGTGCCCACAGTTCTGGGCTTGGCGGCAGGGGCGGGTGAAGCTGCTGCGGAAGTATGTGGACAAGGCGTTAGTTATTTTTCCATTTGAAGAGAGGTTTTATCGCGACCGCGGCGTGAACGCCGAGTTCGTGGGACATCCTCTAGCGGAACTCTCGCCGCCGGCAGTTTCACGGCAAGAATATGCTGCACGTTTCGAGCTGGATCCTAGAAAGCATTGGATAACAATCATGCCGGGAAGCCGCCGGAAAGAAGTTCGAATGAACCTGCCAGGAATCCTGCAGGCAGCTTCCCGACTGAGAGGGGACCTTGAGTTTCTCTTGCCGGTAGCACCTACGCTCGACGCGGGATACCTGACGCAGTTTCTGAACGGGGCGCACCAGCTCCGCGAGCGTGTCCATTTGCTCCCCGAAGCCCTTTCCGCACTCGCCTTTTCTCGAGCTGGGGTAATCGCCAGTGGCACGGCGACGGTCGAAGCTGCACTCATGGAGCTTCCCTTCGTAATGGTCTATCGGGTGACCGCGATGACCTATCTGCTCGGCAGATCAACCGTGAAAGTCCCCTACTTTGCTATGGTGAACCTGATCGCAGGAGAGAAGGTCGTTCCCGAGTTGGTTCAGCAGGACTTCACGGCGGACAACGTCGCCAGAGAAGTGACTAAGATCATCCCTGACGGAGACGCACGAGATGCAATGTTACGTGGCTTGCGGACGGTAAAAGCCCTCCTCAAAGGATCCAACCATGCCAGCAGTGCTCCGGCGCATGCTGCGGCTGTGATTTCGAGCCTCCTCAGGGCCCGGCGGGCATTTCAAGAAAGTTCCTGTCAAAAATTCGCAAATCATCCCTAAACGCATGTCGCTACACATCTTTTCTGGTGCAGAATTCATCGTACAATTGAAGCGTTACTGCAGGAGGAGACTTCCCGAATGTTCTTTGCACCTCGGCCGCTGCGTGGCACCTTTGCAGCTACCCTGTGGTTTGCCTTGGCCTTAGCCGGAGTAACGGCGCAAGCTGCTGAAAAATCCCATTTTCGCGCGGATGACTACCAGATCGAGGCAGTCCTCAGTCCTCATGAGCACAAAATCACAGCGCGCGCGAAGGTAAAGATCACCGCCACCGAGGACATGAACATTGCCACGTTTCAGTTACACAACCTTTTGAGGTTGTCCAAGGTAACCGATGCGGCAGGCAAAGCGCTCACGGCTGATCGGAATCCGCAGGATGCGAGCGTCCGCATCTCCCTCAACGCAGCGCTGCCCAAGGACCAATCAACGACCCTGACGTTCGAATACTCGGGCGTGCTCGACTCCGCCGACGATTCTCCCGTACCGGGACTTAAGTTGGCCTCGATCGGGGAAGATACTTCGTATCTGCTTTATGCCGGCGACTGGTTTCCGGTGGCGGGATACGGCATCAACCAATTTACATCGACGATCTCGGTGACGGTGCCCGCGCACATGATCGTAATCGGCAGCGGGACCGTGAGCGAAGGGAAAGAACCCGTCCTTAAAGGCCTAGCTCAGAGTGGCCCCACCAAGACCTTCGTTTTGAAATACGACAGGGCCAGTTTCCCGGGAACCATCCTTGCAGGAACCTTTGGTGACTACTACAGCACCGAGGCGGGCGTCGACTTGCATGTCTACTTCAAGCCCCTGCACAAGGAACTCGAGTCCGCCTACGCCGAGACGGCAGTGAAGGAGTTCACCTACTTCATTACCGCCTACGGAGTCCCACCATCCAACGTCCTTCGGGTGGTGGAGATTCCTGATGACACTGTCCCTTCCGCATGGGCTCCTCAATTGGTGGCTCTTGCAAGCCGTGGCATCACGCCGAAAACGAATTACCGTTTGCTGGCAAACGATATTGCGCACCAGTGGTGGGGAGCTTCGGTGAGCCCCGCGACCCGGAATGACTGGTGGATTGAAGACGGGTTCGCACGTTATTCGGAGGCGCGCTACATCGAGACGGCTGCCGGCGCGGAAGCCTTGCAGGAAGCGGTCAAAGACATGTCGGTGGGCGCGCTGGCGTATGACACCGTACCGCTTTCGAGCGCGGGCAAGCTGGATCAGTTCTCCCCGGAGTTCCAGTCTCTGGTGACCGACAAAGGAGCAATGATCCTTCACATGCTGCGCTGGGTCACAGGCGACCAGAAGTTTGACCAAGCGATGCGCGATTTCTATTCCCAATTTGCCGGTAAGTCAGCGACCGTTGATAACTTTCGGGACATCGTAGAAAAAGCTTACGGTGACAAATTGACTTGGTTCTTCTCGCAGTGGTTGGATTCAACCGGAGCACCGGAATTCAAGACGAAATACACGGTCTATCGTTTGGGGAACAACAAGGGGTTCCGTGTTGTTGGTCAGATCGCACAGGACCTCGATTTGTTTCGCATGCCTGTTGAACTGAAGATCGACACCGATGGAAAAACTGAAACCAAGCGCGTAGACGTGACCGGAACAGATTCTGCCTTCAGCGTTGACACATTCGGCCGGCCGCGGCGTATCAGCATCGACCCGCAGAACTGGTTGCTAAAGAATTCTCCCGACATCCGCATGCGCGCGGGGATCCAACGTGGCCAGGCGCTCGTGCAGCAGGGTGACCTTGCTGGCGCGCTCTCCGAGTTCAATAAGGCGCTTGAGATCAACAAGAACAGCTCACTTGCTCACTACCGGATCGCGGAAATCTTTTTTCTGCAACACAACTACCAGGCGTCGGCCAATGCATATCGCGATTCGCTCAATGGAGATGGCGAACCGCGGTGGACCGAGGTATGGAGCCATGTTCAGCTAGGCAAGATTTTTGACACCACAGGTCAACGGGAACGAGCCACAAACGAATATCGTCAGGCCCTGCAGACAAACGACAACACCGCAGGTGCTCTCGATGAGGCTCGGCGCTATATGCAAAAGCCTTACGAATCTCCCAAGGGGAGCTCGAGCGGCGAGCAGTGACACGGTTGTTCCCCGCCTTTTTAGGAGCTCTCCTGGCTTCTTGGTGGAAGCAGGGTTTCTTGGACCCGGGGAGCGATCTTGGTCTTAATGGTCGTGATGGTAGCGACGCTGACGAGAATTAAGAATCCTGCAAGCACGGTTCTGCGTCCTACCGCCTCCCCACCCAGCACTGCGCCGAGGATGACAGCGACGATCGGGTTCACATAGGCGTAGGTGCCAACCTTGGTCGGGGATTCGTAGTGCAGCAGCCACACGTACGCCGTGAAGGCGACGATGGAACCCGCGGTAATCAAGTAGAACAAAGAAAACCATGCCGCGGGCGAGACGCTTCGCGGATGAAAGCGACCAAACTCGCCGGCCATCAAGGCGAGGAGCAATAATTGAATTCCGCCAGTGAACATCTGCATGGCGGAGCCCATGGCTTTCGATTCCGGCAGTGTCACCCGTCGCGTGACGATGGTTCCAATCGACCATCCCCAACAGGCGACCATCAGCGCGACGACACCACGACGGTCAAGAGGCGCCTCTCCCAATGACGAGATCGGATTCATCAGGACTCCGACTCCCAAGATTCCAATCGCCAGCCCAACGGTTAAACGCACCGTCAATTTCTGGGTTCGAAGCACGATAATTTCAAGCAAGGTGATACAGACCGGGATCGCCGCCAAAATCACTGCGCTAATGCCGGAGGGAACGCGCTGTTCGGCCCAGAATAGGCAGGCGTAGTCCATGAGGAACATAAGGGCGCCGAGGATGGTTGCGTCGCGCCACTCCCTTGGAGTTGGCGAAGGCACGCCGGTCAGACGGACCCAGGCATAGAGGGTTGTTCCCGCCAGGAAGAACCGGATGCCTGCCATTAAGAATGGCGGCATTTCAAGCACGCCAACGCGGATCGCGAGGTAGGTTGATCCCCAGACGAAGTAAATGATCGCAAAGGCGAAGAGAAGCTTCCAGGTTGACGGGCGCGGGCTAACAGTCACAATGGAATGATAGCTGCAGTGTGCCTTTGGCGATCTGAGGATGTCGTCTCATCTCCTCTGACGCGAGGGTGCGAGTCGCTGCTGTAATCGTCGTTATGGGACTACAATGCGGTATTCCCTCCGCCCAGCTCGCTTGCGAGAATGCAGGGAAAGAGGTCTCTCATGTTCGCTCTCAGAATGGTTCAACTGATTGAATCGCACGCCGGGGCTTTGTCGGACGAATTGATGCATCGGCTGAAAAAATCTGGAAAATGCCCCGATCTGCTGCAGAATGTTCCTCCCCAGGAGCTCAAGATGCGGACGCACGAAATTTATGGCAACCTGAGCGACTGGATCTTGGCTAAGACGGAATCAGAAATCCGAGATCGGTATGTGGGCCTCGGAGCCCGCCGCTCCAAGCAGGGCGTTCCCTTTAGCCAATTCTTATTTGCGCTGAATACTACAAAAGACTGCCTCTGGACATATCTGGAGCGGGAGAGTCTGCTGGAGTTCCCGATTGAGCTGTTGGGCGACCTCGACCTGCTGCATTCGATCGGGCGTTTTTTTGATCGAGCCGCACACTCAGCCTCGCTGGGTTATGAAACCGTGGCGCGCGAAGAAATTTCGCACCCGGCTCCGGCTTCCGTTGTGCTCAGAGCGAAGGCGTAAGTGCAGCGGTTGCCGCAAACCGCTCGATCCCAAGATCGACAAACGCTGGCTGATGCCTTTGGCTGATGCTGTACTCTCTCCTCCACTACAATTGAAGCGTGCCACGTAAGCGCAAAGTCCAGTTGAAGTGCCCGACATGCAAGCAAACCGTGGATACTCGAGCCGAGGACTTCCCTTTCTGCAGCCCGCGGTGCCGCCTCATTGATCTTGGGAAGTGGTCCAGTGGACAGCACGTAGTGTCCTCGCCCGTGCAAGACATCAGTGACCTGCTCGAACACCCCAGCAGGAAGGATGATGAAGATGAGTGAGGTAACTACGGAATCGCTTCCAACCGTGCGAGCCGCACCACTCTGGTCGACGCTCGTAGCTACTTTCTTTGGCGCGGGAAGATTGCGTCCAGGACCGGGCACCTGGGGATCGGCAGCGGCTGTGCTGATCTGGGCGGCGGTGGCCCGGTCGACCGCCGTCGAGTTCCAGTGGAGGGTACTGATCGGCCTCGCGCTGTTGGCAATTGCGGTCGGGATTCCAGCGGCTACACGGTTTGCTCGAGCTGCACGACTAAAAGATCCGCAGTCAGTGGTGATCGACGAGGTGGCTGGCCAGTGGATCACCATGCTGTTCGTTCCGGTTTCATGGAAAACGCTGCTCCTGGGCTTTATTCTTTTTCGTACGTTCGATATTCTGAAACCGCCACCGGTACGCCAACTGGAGCGATTGCCTGAGGGAACAGGCATAGTCATGGACGATATCGCCGCAGGCTTGTACGCGCTGTTGGTGATGCAACTGATTCTGCGTTTCCGGTTTTTTTTGCTGTAAAGCCGCATGACAATTTCCAACCGCATTTTGGGAAGAAAGAGCGCAAACGGACAACCGCACATTGAGGCGGTCACGCCCGCAGCCGCCCTGCCAGGTGGCGAGGTACGGATCATCGGCAGCGGATTGCGTCCACAAGACCTGCGGCGCCCGCGAGTGCGGTTCGGGGACGTGGAAGGACCGATCATCATCAGCTCCGACGACTTTGTGGTGGCACGGGTGCCGCAGGGGGCGGCTTCGGGCGAGGTCGTGGTTTCCACCAATGGTCACTCCAGCAACTCACACCAGCTGCGGGTGGCGACGCCGCTCGCCGAAAACCTGCATCCGGTCACGAATCCAGCGCTCGACGCCGAAGGGAACGTTTTCGTCACCTTCTCGGGATCTCGCGGCCAAAAGGTTCCGGTTTCGATTTTCAAGATAGACACCAACTATCACATCAAGCCGTTCCTGACCGAGATGATGAACGCGACATCAATTGCCTTTGACCGCGCCGGAGAGATGTATGTTTCGTCGCGCTACGACGGTGCGGTTTACCGGGTTGCGCCTAACGGGACGATGTCGACGTATGCGGAAAGCATGGGAGTAGCGACCGGGATAGCCTTCGACAAGGCTGAGAACCTCTACGTCGGAGACCGCAGTGGGACCATTTTCAAAATCGCTCGCGATCGGCAGATTTTTGTTTTTGCCACTCTTGAACCTAGCGTTTCCGCGTACCACCTGGCATTCGGACCTCACGGCGACCTTTTCGTGACCGGGCCTACCCCGTCGAGCTTCGACGTGGTGTACAAGATTGATGCCCATGGAGCCGTGTCGGTGTTTTACCGTGGGTTAGGACGGCCGCAGGGGTTGGCATTTGACCGAGATGGAAACCTGTACGTGGCTGCCTCTCTGGGCGGAAAGAGGGGGATTGTGAAAATCATGCCGGATGGCACAGCTTCCCTGGCGGTCGCCGGACCCAATCTGGTGGGGCTCGCATTTGCGCCCGGGCGATCCGCTATTCTTGCCAGCACCAGCGCCGTATACCATCTTTCGTGGGACACGGCAGGCCAGGCACTGCTCGATCTCAGCTGAACTTCATTTACACTGCAAGCGTGATTGCGGAAATCATCGCCGTAGGCTCAGAACTGCTCACGCCCTTTCGGCAGGACACCAACTCGCTCTATCTGACTGCGCAACTGAATGGCCTTGGCGTCGAGGTCAGCTTCAAAACGATTGTCGGTGATTCAATGAAAGACCTGGTGCGCGTGGCGACGACCGCCTTGGCTCGAGCCGACATTCTGATCTTTAGCGGAGGACTAGGGCCTACGGAGGACGACCTGACGCGTGAAGCGTTGGCCGAGACGCTCGGGCTTCAGCTGCGACGCAGTCCGGAACTGGTGGCGGCAATCGAGCGCCGTTTCGCGGAGCACGGATGGAAGATGCCGGCGAATAATATCAAGCAAGCTGACGTCATTCAGGGCGCGACGGTGCTGATGAACACGAACGGCACGGCACCGGGTCAATGGATCAGCGGACGATCGGACGGCAGAGAAAGGATCATCGTTCTCTTGCCAGGCCCCCCACACGAATTGAGAGCGCTCTTTGAGAGTGCCGTGCTCGAACGGCTGCGAGCGAAGGTTCCGAGGCGATACATTGCGACACGCGTGCTGAAGATTGCGGGGTTGGGTGAGTCGGCATGCGATGCGCGGGTGGCGCCGATCTATAAGCGCTACACCGATGTGAGTACAACGATTCTAGCCGCACCTGGAGAGATCCAACTTCATCTGCGCGCGCAAGCTCCGTCGTCTGATGCCGCCCAACTTCGCGTGGATGATCTGGTGGACAAGCTGGAAGCCGAGCTGGGCGATTCCGTTTTTTCGGACAACGGCGATCCACTGGAACAGATCGTCAGTTACTACTTGCAAATGAGGAGCGCAACACTCTCCGTCGCAGAATCTTGTACCGGCGGATTACTCGCGGAACGGCTGACTTCTATAAGCGGAAGCTCGCGCTACTTCATCGGCGGTGCGGTGGTTTACTCAAATGAATTGAAGACCCAGTTGGCCGATGTCCCGGCTGATCTGCTTGAGCACTTTGGAGCCGTGAGTGAGCAAGTGGCGAAAGCATTGGCCGAAGGAATTCGTAAGCGATGCGGGACGACATTGGGACTTGGAATCACCGGAGTTGCTGGACCAACCGGAGGGACCGCAGAAAAACCGGTAGGCTTGGTCTACCATGCTTTAGCAACCGAGTCCGGGACCGAGGTCGTACAACGCAACTTTCCCGGCGATCGGCAGAGGATCCGGTGGTTCGCGTCGCAGCAGGCGCTGGATATGGTGAGAAGGAAACTGATGTAGATCGGGTGTTCGGAACATCGCATCATCGGCATTTGCGATAGATATGCCGACACAGGGCTGATCTGCCGATGGCCAGATCAGCCGTTGATGTGTTTCAATCCCTTATAATCTCCTGTCCCTCTTATGGCGTATTCGACGATCAAACTCGCCTACGAAGCCCGCGCCGCCACCATTACATTCAACCGTCCGGAGAAGCGGAATGCGCTCAGCGTGCAGATGATCGAGGAGATCATGTCTGCGCTGGCGGAGGTCGAGAAATCCGAAGCACTGGTTCTAATTCTCACGGGCGCGGGTAAGGCGTTTTGCGCAGGAATGGATCTTGAGGAACTCAAGTCGCTCACCAGCAAGACGCCCTCTGAGAATGTGGCTGATTCTGAGCGCATGGCGCGCTTCTTCCGCGCAATCTACGAATTTCCCAAGCCCACAATCGCTGCCGTTAATGGCGCGGCAATGGCCGGAGGCGCGGGCATCGCCACGATGTGTGATTTCACGCTGGCATTGGCGGAAGCGACCTTCGGGTATACGGAAGTACGGATTGGATTCGTTCCGGCAATCGTTTCGTCGGTGCTGGTGTGGCAAGTTGGACACAAAACCGCCCGTGATCTGTTGCTAACGGGACGCGCTTTTGAAGCCGCTGAAGCACAGAGCCTTGGGTTGGTGAATGAGGTGGTGTCGCCGAAGAATCTGTTGCCTCGGTCACGCGAATTGGCCAAACAACTCATGGAAAATAGTCCGTCAGCGCTGCGCATAACAAAGAAGTTGCTGAATAGTTATCTTGCCAAGTCGCTTGACCGGCAGATTGAGACCGCGGTACAGGAAAACGCAGCCATCCGCTCAACCTCAGAGTTCCAGGAGGGCGTGGCATCTTTTCTGGAGAAGCGCAAGCCCAGCTGGAGCGGGCAGTGAGCGGCCGCGTAGGCGAAGTCAGGATCCGCGTGCGCTACGCCGAGACCGATCAGATGGGTGTGGTGTATCACGCGAATCATTTCGTGTGGTTTGAAGTTGGACGCGTCGAGTTCTTCCGCCAGCTCGGATTCTCGTACAAAGACATGGAGGAGCAGGACGGTTGCCATATCGCCGTGGTCGATGCTCGCTGCCGTTACAAAGCTCCGGCGCGCTACGATGATGAGGTCATCGTTCGCACACAGCTCAAGAACCTACGCGAATCCCTGGTGCATTTTGCCTACGAATTGCTGCGCGCGGGCGATGGATTGTTGTTGGCGGAGGGCGAAACCACCCACGTGGTGATCGACCGGCAGATGAAGAAGAGAGCGATTCCGGAGAAATACGTCGCAATCTTCAAACACGCGATGGGAGCAAGGGAGCAATGAGCTGCGAGCTATGAGCGGCGAGTAAGGACGCTGCTCATAGCTCACCGCTTTTCGCTCACCTCTGGATTATGCAGGCGCTACACATCGACGGGAACGCTCTCACGCTGGAGAACGTGTGGGAAGTGGCCGTCGGTGGCCGCCCCGTCCTGCTGGCCTCCGACGCCCGAGAGGCGGTGAACCGGGCGCGCGCCGTAGTCGATGAACTGGTTGAGAGCAATCAGGTGTCGTATGCCATAACGACCGGTGTGGGGAAATTGAGCGATGTGCGCATCGCGGGAGATCAGATTCGCGAACTACAGCTGAATCTGGTTCGATCGCATGCGGTGGGCGTGGGCGAACCGCTCTCGATTGCAGAGGCACGCGCAATGATTGTCCTGCGCGCCAATTCCCTTTCCAAAGGACACTCCGGGGTTCGGGCGATCGTCATCGACACGCTCTGCAACTTACTGAACCGAACAGTCACGCCGTGGGTGCCGTCGCAAGGCAGCGTTGGAGCGAGCGGGGATCTGGCTCCCCTTGCTCATCTCGCCCTCTTGCTGATTGGCGAGGGTGACTGCCTCGAGCCCGACGGCTCCCGTGTTCCCGCCGCTGACGCACTGCGCAAGGCACAGGTCAAGCCGCTGGTGCTTGAGGCGAAAGAAGCGGTTTCTCTGATTAACGGGACACAGGCCATGCTCGGAGTAGGAACACTGGCGCTGCTGGCCGCTGAGACCATGGCTGATTCCGCCGACGTGATTGGAGCCCTGACGCTCGATGCTTTGCGCGGGACTGACGTCGCGTTCGATGAACGCATTCATCAGGCACGTCCCCATGCCGGCCAGATCAAGACAGCGGCCAACCTGCGCCGCATGCTGGAAGGCAGCCCGATCCGCGAATCACACCGTGAATGCGGCCGCGTGCAGGATGCGTATTCGTTGCGCTGCATCCCGCAGGTGCATGGAGCTGTGCGCGACACGCTGACACATTGTCGCGAGGTATTTGAAACAGAAGCCAATTCGGCGGTGGACAATCCGCTGGTGTTTTTCACTAAGTCAAGGGATGGAGAGTTTCGCTCCGCCCGTACACCTCGGGCAGAGATACCTGGTTCGGCGGCAGAAGGCTCCGACGTTCTGTCGGGAGGGAACTTCCACGGAGAACCGGTTGCATTCGCGCTAGACTTCGTCGCCATTGCTCTGAGCGCGCTTGCGGGGATTTCGGAACGCAGGATTGAGCGCCTAGTCAATCCGGCTTTGAATGAAGGGCTACCGCCATTTCTCGCGCCCACCGCCGGACTCAACTCGGGGTTCATGATGCCGCAGGTTACGGCTGCGGCCCTGGTCAGCGAAAACAAGGTGTTGGCTCACCCTGCGTCGGTGGATTCGATTACGACGTCGGGCAACAAGGAAGATTACGTTTCCATGGGAATGACGGCTGCACTGAAGTTGCGGCGAGTGGTCGATAACACGCGCTGGGTTCTAGCGATTGAAGCTATGGCGGCGGCGCAAGCCCTGGATCTGATGGCTCCGCTCACCACCAGCAAGCGTGGTCAAATGGCGCATGCGGCGATCCGGTCAGTTTCCCCAAAGCTAGACAAGGATCGCGCCATGTATCGGGATTTCGTCAAGATTGCGGAGTTGATTGCGAATGGCAAGATTCGGAAAGCGCTGGAATAGATTCCACCGGTTTGGTTGTGATCCAGGGATTCGCCCACTCTTGCGGCCGTACTCGATTCCAAGTTCTTTCGGATCCGCGTGATGAACCCTGGGTGGTTTAGACTCTGTGGTTTCCTCCGGAGGTTTCGATGCGCGCTCGATGGTTGTTTGGTTTCCTTCTAGCTCTTCCCGTTTTCTGTCAAAACCCCCATCCTTTCACCTTCGAAGACATGATGCTCTTGAAACGCGTCGCGGAACCGGTCGTGTCCCCCAATGGGAAATGGGTGCTTTTCGCCACGGTCGATGTCGATCTGAAGGCGAATACGAAAATACCGCATGTGTGGGTGGTGCCAGTTTCAAGCGATGCCCACCCCTCCCCAAATCCTCGGGAACGAGAAATCATTTCGGATCAGGATGCGGACCGGCCGCGATGGGCACCCGATGGAAAGCGCTTTGCGTTCGTGTCAACCAAGGAAGAAGGCTCCCAGATCTGGATTGCTGATTTTGATGACTCGACTGGAACTGTCACGGCTAAGCAACGGCTCACCGCTATACCGACGGAAGCCGACGGTGAATTGTGGTCGCCCGATGGAAAACATGTTCTGTTCAAATCGGATGTGGATCCCACGTGCATGGGCCGACCCGAGCAGGAAGCCACATGTATCCAGGAAAGAGTAAGGCAGGCGAAAGAGTCAAAAGTTAAGGCACAAATTTTCATTCAGCTGCTCTATCGCCACTGGAATGCATTCAAGTACGGGAAGAGGACACACCTGTTCGTAGTGCCGGTCGAGAGTTGTACAACGACACTCGCTGGGACAAAGGTCGCGACCCAACGGTCCAGAGAGAACTCCTGTCCCTCCGCGAATTACCGCGATCTCACGCCAGGCGACTGGGATGCGCCGGTGTTTTCCCTTGGGGGACAGGATGATTACGCCTTTTCTCCGGACGGAAAGCAGTTGTGTTACGCATCGAATCACGATGAGATGCCGGCAGCATCGACAAACAATGACCTCTTCGTTGTGCCCGTGGATTTTTCATGGGACCTGACCGACGCACCCGTGCGTGCCGCCACCAAGAACATCACCTCCGGGAACAAGGCTGCGGACAACACACCACTCTACTCGCCGGATGGTGACTACATCGCCTATCGCGCGCAGGCCCGTCCAGGATACGAGAGCGACCGCTGGCGGCTAATGTTGTACAACCGAAAGACGGGTGAGAAGAAGGAACTAACAGAAGGATTCGACCACTGGGTCGCAAGCTTTGTCTGGGCGCGCGATTCGAAAGCAATCTACGCCACTGCCGAGCACGAACGGCATAGCTTAATCTACGCGATTGCAACGACCCCACGATCGCAAGGCCAGGCAGGTTATCCGAGACGTTCGCTGGTTGGAGGCTACAACGACGACCTTGCGATCACGCCCGATGGCGCGACGTTACTGTTTACTCGCATGTCTCTTAAGGCGCCCAACGAAATCTATGGGAGTTCCGCCCATGGGAACGGCTGTCCCGCCCAAACCGGGTTCGTTGACGACGGCAAACAGGACTGTTCCCTCAACCAGGACTGGCCCATTACAAAGATTAACGAAGCTGTCCTCTCCTCGGTAAAGATGGGGGAGGTCGAGTCTTTTTGGTTTGATGGTGCCAATGGAGCAAAAGTAGAAGCCTCTTTGGTTAAGCCACCAAACTTCGACTCCCACAAGAAATATCCCGTTAAATTCCTCATTCACGGCGGGCCGGAAGGGTCGTGGGGAGATGACTGGAGCTATCGCTGGAACCCTGAGTTGTTTGCAGCTAATGGATACGTGGTCATCATGATCAACTTTCACGGTTCGACCGGCTACGGGCAGAATTTTATCGATGCGATCAACGGTGATTGGGGCGGTGCCCCATTTGAAGACCTGATGAAGGGGCTCGACTACGCAGAACAGCACTATTCATTTATCCATAAAGACCGCGAGTGCGCCTTAGGGGCGAGCTATGGCGGATACATGACCAATTGGATCCTTGGCCATACCAACCGCTTCCTGTGCATCGTAACCCACGACGGCATGTTCAACACGGAGTCAGCGTATGGGGCTACCGAGGAGCTCTGGTTTCCCGAGTGGGAGTTCAAGGGAACGCCGTGGACGAACCGCGAGATGTACCGGAAATGGTCTCCCCATTTGAGCGCTAGCAGTTTCAAAACGCCGACCCTGGTTGTGCATGGGCAGCTCGATTACCGGCTCGACGTTTCGCAGGGATTCGACTTATTTACGGCCTTGCAGCGGCAAGGTATCCCGTCGAAGATGCTCTACTTCCCGGACGAGGGACATTGGGTGCTCAAGCCGCAGAATTCTCAGCTCTGGTACAAGACGGTGAACGATTGGGTGGATGAGTGGGCTGGAAAGCCTTAGCGAGCCGTGAACCAGGAAAGCTGATGCGGGCCGGTCAGGGTGGCCCGCCCCATCCTCTATTCTTGTTCTTGACCTGTCTATCACTGTAGGGTTGATCCTGAGTTTCATGTTGAGTGTCTCGCAAATTGCCCACCGGTTCGGACTCAGCAGGACTACGATCCTCTATTACGAATCGTGCGGATTGTTGAAGCCGGGGCATCGAACGCGCGCCAATTATCGCCTTTATGGCGACAAGGAGACGCGGCTTCTGGAACAGATATGCCTGTATCGCTCGGTCGGGTTGAGCGTCTCAAGCATTCGGACCATGCTGGAAAATCCGAGAACGGACGTCGCTGTGCTGCTTCGACGTCGACTGCAGGAGCTCGATTCGGAGATCGGCAGATTACGCGAACATCAGCGCGGGATTCTGCGGCTATTGCAAACCAAAAACATCCTGAGGAGAACAAAGAATATGACCAAAGAAAAATGGGTTTCGATCATGAAAGCTGCGGGCTTTAGCGAGGACGACATGCGCCGTTGGCATTGCGAGTTCGAGAAGGCCGCGCCCGAGGACCACAATGAATTTCTAGCGTATCTCCACATTCCTCCCGTAGAGATCAAGTCGATTCGGGAGTGGAGCAGGAAGTAATTCGGTAAGCCTCGAAGAATTCTGCTTTCTTGAGGCAGCTGGGGAACCATACTCCCGCTGCCTACGCCTGAGGAGCAGTTCTCTCAGAAAGAGTAGTTGCGTTTTCCATCGCAAACCAGCAACAATAGCAATCCGTCGCGGGCGGCGCCCGCGCTACACTCATGCGTCGGCTCCTCCTTTGGATCGGGATATCTGTTTTCGGTGCGTTCGGGTTCGGCAGCATGGCGCTGCATCGCGGCGAACAAATCAACGCACTCTGGCTAGTGATCGCGGCGCTCTGTACCTACGCCGTCGGATACCGCTTCTATAGCAAGTTTGTGGCAGCGAAAGTACTCGCGCTTGAGGCCAAACGCGCCACACCCGCGGAGCGCCTCGAAGACGGCCGCGACTTTGTTCCGACAAACAAATGGGTGGTGTTTGGACATCACTTTGCCGCGATTGCCGGACCAGGGCCGCTGGTCGGGCCAGTGCTGGCTGCCCAGTTCGGATACCTGCCTGGAACGCTGTGGATCCTGGTTGGTTCGGTTTTCGGCGGGTGCGTGCAAGACTTCGTCATTCTTCTCTTCTCTGTCCGGAGGGACGGCAAATCCCTCACGGAGATGGCCAAGCAAGAGATCGGGCATGTCGCAGGCCTGGTCGCCTACGCCTCGGTGATTGCGATCCTGGTGATCCTCCTCGCCGTTTGTGCACTCGTAGTGGTAAATGCCCTTAAGCAGAGCCCTTGGGGGACATTCACGATTGCGATGACCATCCCAATTGCGTTTCTCATGGGCGTTTATCTGCGCCGACTGAGGCCTGGCCGGGTGGTGGAGACCTCCGCCTTGGGTTTCATCCTAGTTTTGGCGGCGATCTGGGGCGGACAGTGGGTTTCGCTGCACCCAGCGGTGGGCAACTATTTCACACTGGGAGCACCTGGTCTGGCGATGGCCATCATTCTTTACGGATTCGCGGCTTCAGCCTTGCCCGTGTGGCTGCTGCTTGCACCGCGCGACTACCTGAGCACATTCGTGAAGCTCGGAACGATTGGGCTACTCGCGTTTGGCATTGTGCTGATGCATCCAACGCTGCGCATGCCTGGGTTCACGAAGTTCATCGATGGAACCGGGCCGGTGTTCGCCGGAAAGGTGTTTCCGTTTGCGTTCATCACGATTGCCTGCGGTGCGATCAGCGGCTTCCATTCACTGATCTCCAGTGGCACCACTCCGAAGCTGATCCGCCGCGAAACCGACGCGCGAATGGTCGGTTACGGTGCAATGCTGTGTGAATCGATGGTCGCGATCATGGCTACAGTCGCGGCCTGCGTGCTCGAACCGGGAACCTATTTTGCGATCAACAGTCCAGCGGGGGTGGCGGGTGCTGTTCCGGAGAAGGCCGCTACCACAATTTCCAGCTGGGGATTTCCAGTGACCGCAGAAGCAATGCATCGGCTCGCGCAGAATGTAGGAGAAATCACGCTGTTCAACCGTACGGGAGGCGCCCCCGCTTTCGCAGTGGGAATGGCGCACATTTTTTCCGGCAGCCTCGGCGGACAAACGTTGATGGCCCTGTGGTACCACTTCGCCCTGATGTTTGAAGCACTGTTTATTCTGACCGTGCTTGACGCCGGAACGCGAGTTGGCCGTTTCATGCTGCAGGATGCGCTCGGGCATGTGTGGAAGCCGATGGGACGCACGGGATGGTACCCCTCGGCACTCGCAACTAGCGCGATTGTGGTTGCCGCATGGGGATATTTTCTATGGCAAGGCGTGCGCGACCCACTGGGCGGGATTAATTCGTTGTGGCCGTTGTTTGGGATCTCTAACCAGTTGCTCGCCGCCGTCGCGCTTTGTGTGGCGACGACAATTATTATCAAGAAGCACCGGGCGCGCTATGCATTGGTGACACTGGCACCTCTGGTTTGGCTGGTTGGGGTGACCTTCACCGCGTCATGGCACAAGATTTTCGATCCCGACCCGCGGATTGGGTTTCTCGCGCAAGCGCAACAGATTGCGGCCGCCGGAGGGAATGCGCGGTTGGTCTTTAACAACCGGCTGGATGCGGTTGTATCCGCAATTCTTGTGGTGATGGTCAGCCTGCTGCTAATTGAATCGATGCGGCAATGGATGGCGGCGCTGTCGGGTCGAAAGCCTTCCAGTACGACGGAAACGCCGTTCGTGGTCAGCCGGCTGGCAGAGGAGCGAGGATGAAGGCTCTGCGCGTTCTTCACGCAATCCTGCGCGAAATTTTCGAAGAGTCAGCGTATGAGCGATTCTGCATGAGGGAAGGAGTCTTGCGCGGGCGAGAGTCCTATGCGGCGTTTCTGCGGCAACGACGAGTGCGAGTGAAATGCTGCTAGCGAGGAGTCATCCGCGGTTTACGGTCTTATGGCTCGGGATTCAGAACGATCTTTCCGAACATCTGGCTTTCTTCCATATACTTGTGGGCCGCGCACACTTCAGACAAGGGGAAAGTGCGATCGATAACGGGCTTTAGCCTCCCGGCGAACACGTGCTTCAAGACCTCATGCAACTCGCCCATGGTTCCCATGTAGGAGCCGAGAACCGAAAGCTGACGTGAAAACACGAAGCGAAGATCCAGCCCGGCTTGCGGGCCGGTGGTGGCGCCGCAAGTGACGAGAGTACCAGCGGGCTTGAGAGAGCGCAGGCTTTCGCCCCAGGTTTCTCGACCGACGTGTTCCATCACGACATCAACGCCTTGCTTGTTGGTGATTTTACGGACTTCCTCTGAGATCTTCTGTTGGTAATGATGGATGACATGGTCGGCACCAAGCTCACGCGCCTTTTGGGCCTTGCGCTCATCTCCGGCGGTGGCGACGACCGTGCAATGGAACATCTTCGCGATTTGAATTCCAGCAATGCCTACGCCGGAGTTGGCTCCGAGCACAAGAACTGTTTGCCCGGAGCGCACTGCCGCTCGGCCAACCAGCATGTGCCAAGCGGTAAGGAAAACGAGCGGGACGCTGGCGGCTTGGTCAAACGACAGCCAATCCGGAATTGGAATGGCGCAGGCTTGCGGGACCGCGATGAGTGCACAGTTTCCGCCCCCCACAGTATTGCCGCGCACCGCGAATTCGCGACATTGATTTTGCAGACCTGCGACGCACTTCTCGCAATGGTTACAAAACTGCATTGGCGCAATCAAGACACGCTGGCCGCTTGAAAAGCCCGAAACATACCGGCCGATGCCCACCACTTCCCCGGCGATATCGCTGCCGAGAATGTGCGGCAGTTGCACTCCGGGGAGGCCTTGACGTACCCAGAGATCAAGATGGTTCATGGCGCAGGCGCGCACACGAATGAGAACCTGATCTTCCCGCAATTGCGGATCGGGCGCATCCTCGTAGCGAAGGACCTCGGGATCGCCGAATTCGTGAATGCGAACGGCTTTCATTGCAGGTAGGAAACCTTACATCGGCTGGCCGCTGGTCCTGATTCGGATTCGCAAACAGTTTACAGCTTTGATCGTGTGATTGGATGGAAGCGTGAAATAGATTTCCAGGGATCGGACGGAACGCTGGTCCAACGCCATGGGCACACCATTCTCGGGAAAGCTAAGGAGCAGCCCCTTGTGTACTAGATCATAGGAGAAAAATGCTGCCCCCGATCGGGAACACCCCAGAAGCCCTCCGGTTGGCCGCCAATTATTTTTCCAGAAGACCTTTCCAACGAACCCAGGCCTCCTGACGGGCTTTCTTGTTTGCATCATTTGCGTCCGGAGCTTCCCCCAAACGCATGAACCCGTGCCCGGCGCCTTCATAAACGACTGGTTCGAAGGTCTTCCCCGCAGCTTTCATCTGCGTCGTAGTATCGGGAAGCGTGGCACCGATTCGAGCATCATTCCCCGCATAAAAACCATACACAGGGGCTTTGATTCGGGTCATCGAATCCTTCTCCGGAGGCCCGCCGTAAAACACAAAAGCAGCCTGGAGGTCGGCTCGATTGGTTGCGAAGCGAAAGCTCTGGCTACCGCCCCAACAAAAGCCCGCGACGTACAACTTGCCGTTCGATGCGGGGAGTTTGTTGGCGTAATCGGCGACGCTGTTGAGATCCGCCGTGATCTGATCCGGATTGAGGTGGCTTACCGCTTCCGTGACTTTATCCTGGCCGATGTCGGACGTGCGTCCCCCATGAGGGCCCATTCCTGACAATAAGTCCGGGGCAACGGCGATATAACCTGCGGCGGCGACCTGGTCAGCGAGATTCTGGACCCAGTCCGACATGCCAAAGATTTCGTGAATGATAAGCACGACCGGAGTCTTCCCCTTGCTCTCGGGATATACCACGAAAGTCTCTACCTGCCGGCCATCATGCTTCACCGTGACCCATTCCTGATGGCGAGGCGATTTTTCTAGCTGAGCGCGTGCCCAGTCTTGGGCCCAAGAGGTCTGCGCTAGGAAAGTAATCAGAACAAGAGCCACCCAATTCATAAGTTCTCCTTCACCTTAGTGTTTCGCACCACTGGCACGGATTGAGGCCCTCACGCATCCTGGCAATCTCATTCCATGTTGCCGTCGCGAATTCTTCCCCCTTCCAGGCCCGGAAAGATGGCTGTCCAACCCAGGAGATCGGATCACCAGCCTCACGGTTCTCTACCCCCATACCTCCTTCGCCGTCTCGGCAACAAGGCGTAATTTCCCTTCTTCGTCCTGCGTGGTGATCAGGTTTCCCTCCAAGGTCGACGCGAAACCGCATTGCGGACTCAAGGCCAGGCGATCGAGGGGAACAAACTTCGATGCTTGCTCGATGCGTTTCTTTAGCTCGTGCTTCGACTCTAAGTCGGCTTTCTTTGAGCTGACCAATCCCAAGACGACGGTGCGGTCTTCGGGAACCTGCCGCAACGGTTCGAACCCTCCCGAACGCTCGTCGTCGTATTCGAGAAGAAAGCGCTCAAACCGGGTCTTCTGAAAAACCTTCGTGATCGGACCATAGTCTCCGGCCGCGTAAAACTTGCTTTGGTTGTTGCCGCGACAGAGGTGCAGGCCGAAAGTGATGCCGCGGTGGTTGCCGATGATGGCATTGTCCATTTCAGTAGAAAGATCGAGCAGCCGATCAGGATCGTTGCCGCGCTTCCGGTACCCCTCGCGCAGCTCGGGATCGAGCATCGCGGCGTATTGAGGCGAATCAATTTGAATATAAGTACAGCCAAGGCGTATCAATTCTGCTACCTCGTCACGAAGAATATCCACCAGATCTGCCAAATAGCCCTCGATCGTGGAATAAGCCCCGGCTGACTTTTCCTTATCGTAGTAAGCCGCGGCTTGTTGCGCGCTGATCAAGGTCGTCTTTGCCGGATGAGATGTTCGTGCTCGAACGTAGGTAAACTCTTCCGCACACATCGGCCGCTTGCGTCGAAGCTTGGACACGACTACCGGACGCTTCAACGTAAGTCGTTCACCTTTTTCGTCGCGAAACGGGATCGCCCATCCGCCAGTCTTATCGAAGCCCTCAACCGCATCGATGAGATGGCCATAGAACGCGTAGCGGCGCATCTCGCCGTCGGTGATCACGTCCAACCCTACGCGTTCCTGCAACGCGATGGCCTGATCCACTGCGAGGTCTTCCATACGCTTAAATTCTTTCTCGCCTATTCGGCCCGCTTCGAACTTTTCACGTGCTCGTTTCAAGGACCCAGGGCGCAATAGACTTCCCACAACATCGCTTCGGAACATTGCTTTCTCCGGGATCCCACTAAGGAAACTCTCCGATGTTACCCCCTAATCGATTTACGGTGGCGATAGGGTCAGGGTTCGGCCCTGCTCGACCGACCCTGTACGGCAGCGGTTCGACGGGGGGATTCCAACCCAGAGTGCCGCTAACTCCGCAGAATCCACAACCATGCAGAGTGAGTAAGCCCCAGGTTCGATCGGCTCGACCGCCAACAACCCGCGGCCACTGCCATCGGCTTGGTTACTGCCCCAGGCGAGGAGTGTGCCGACGGCTTCGATGGCTCCCTTGTGCACAAGGTAAGGTGTCATGGAGCTGTCTAGGACGTACCCGGCGGGGTGAAGATCGAGCACCAGCCTCCCGCCATCGGTGTCGAGGGTGACGGTGTTTGTATCGGACGAGTTGTCACGGTCACGCGAGATTTCCAAGCGCGTGAGTTTGAGAGCATAGCCCCGCGCTCCAACCGTCATGCCCACTTCCGTGGTCCCGGGGGGGAGCTTCAGGTCGAAGCTACCGTCAGGACCGGTGCGGGTGAACCACCTTGGCACACCCGGCGGGATCCAAACCTGCACCGTGGCCTCCGCCACGGGTCCCTGGCTGGAGACCACGTAGAAAGGGACGTGTTCAGAGGGGTTAAGAACCAGTTTCACTTCGCTCTCCGTACCCTCGACTACCAGGAACGGCGTGCGCTTAGAGACGCCTTCGACCGACTCGGCCAGCGCCGTATATTTCCCCGGCGGCAAATCTTGTAGCTCAAAGCCGCCCGCGTCGTCGGTGGCCGTGGCGGCTCTTACTCCGCTGTCGATCTCCTCGACGGTAACTGACGCGTTACTCTGAGGCTTACCGGCCTCGGAGACCACGGTTCCGTGCACGGCAAACAGAGGTAGCGCCAGATCGAGCCAAGCATTCGTCTCGCCAGCCGTCTGCACGCTTAACCCTGCCAGGCGTCTGCTGATAGGGGGGTTGGTGGCCCGCGCCTCAACCGTCCATTTGGTTTCCTCGACGCTTGGGGTAACCGGCAGGAGCCCTTGGAAAAAACCGCTATCGTCGCTTACAAGCGTTGCGGGTTCCCCGCCCGCCTCGTTATGGAATACAAGGCGAGCATGCACCGGTTGTGTGCTCAACCGCACTTGGCCCGAGACCCGCATGAACGGCAGCTGCAGCCGCAGCGGACCGCTCTCTGCACTCAAGTTAAAGAACCGTTGCAGCCACGGCGTGCCGTCGGATCTGCTGATGGAAACACGATAGTTACCAGCAACCAGGCCGCGCCGCGCCCAATGTCCATCTGCTCTGGCGGTGGACTTGTCTGCTATCCGTCGCAAGCGTGGCATCGTTGCGTCCACGGTGAGCTGCCACGGATGACCGTCAGGATCAACCTTTGGGGTGATGACGACCTCGAGAGCTAGATCTTCGAGTATCAGGGGAGGATCAACCCGGATAGCTCTGCCCGCTTGCACGCTTAGCTCGCGGACTCCGCTTCCTGCCGGACACTCGACAGACAGCAAATATCTGCTCGTCGGAACAGCGATAAATTGAAAGTATCCACTTTGATCAAGAGGCACGGAGAAGGTTGTCTTGCCGTCGGGCTCGCCTTCCAAATTGGTATCCGGGGCGCCGCGCCGGTCCACTTCCGCTCTCAGGATGGCGCGACAGGGACCCGGAGGGTTCGAACCGTCCCTGCGAAGCGCGCGGCCGAAAACCGACGTTGCCTCTGCCTGCAAGTTGCAGGCTGCGAGAGCGGCGATTAGAAGAACGGTCCCAGACAAAATCCTGCCCATGTCGTTAAGAGTAGATGATCTAACCGGCTGAAGGTCTGCACGGGCAAGATCCGCGTCAGGGCTCGGGGAAGGCGCCGAGCGTACGTAACTGTGGGGCTGGGCACGCCGCAGCCCCACAAACCACACCATTACTGCTGCCACGTTGTTACGTTCGAGCTCCCATTGCTTCCGAATCCTTCAGTCGCCATGATCTGGTAATTCATCGTTCCCAGATTCATTCCATGGCTTCTCCAGGCATTGACGTGGTTGGCAAAGGTGATGGTGTTATTGCTGCCTTGGCTTCTGTTGGACGTGCGGACGCTCCAGAACTGCGTGAAAGGTCCGTTGCCCAGAATGTTTGGGCCGCTTTTGCTGACCTTATAGATGTTGTAGGTGCCACCATCGCTGTTTACCGTGCCCAAGGACTGGGCTCCGTTACCTGGGGGCGTAAAAGGGCCGTGGCTATCCACCACGTAATACTCGACCAGAGGGTTAGTGGACCAACCGTAGAGAGCCAAGTATCCGTTCGATCCTGGAGAGAAGTTGCCCGCGTTGTAGCCGACAACCCTGCTTGTCGAGCCTGGGTTCCAGCCTTTGCCGGCAACCATATCTCCGCTGGAACCGAGACTCCAAGTCGTACTGTAGTTGCCGCCGCCAAAATTACCGGTCATGGTCATGCATGCCGATCCGGAACTCAAAAAGAACGAATAGAAGAATCCGTTATTGGTTCCGGTTTGGTTGCTGCAAACGGTTTGAGCTTTTGACTGCTGCGCGACACCAAAGAACAACGAGGTCGAAACCAGCAGTCCTATCATCCTGGATAGTCTTTCTGACTCCATTAGCTACCTCCTTGTGGGGATCCGGGCTCGGTGGCCCGGCTTTATTTTGAGGATCATCACAGACGGACAGTCTGTCCCGGGGTTCGGCGTGAGAGGCAATCTTTGGTTCGGCAATCAGGGAATGCGCGATTATCCAGTGATTGTCTCTTTGTTAACTCGATCGATCCGCTGTTTTGCCAGCACCATGACCGAGCAACTCAGATGCATATACCTCAGAGAGCGTTTCCTGGTCAATATACTAAAGCGATTTAGTTTCGATTTAGCTTACAGAAACGATTTGGTGACATTCAGGACATGGTATGTCCGCAAGCATCACCCTTACTGACTTGGCGCGTCTGGTTCAGAGGGCGCGCTGCTTCCTGTCAGCGAGAGCTTCGCCTGGTCACGGTTCATGACTCAAGTTTGGTAGGGATTATCGGGAAATAGGTTTTCCGCCCGTCAAGGCAGCTTAAGGATCTAGGTAAGTCCTAAGTTCCCCGAATGTCTTCGATTTTTCGTCAGCTTTTTCTATGCGTCCGCCTGCTATCGATTGCCCAACCGGTCGAACCGGGGCGGGGAGGCCAGGCTCTGCGGGAAAAGCCTCTCCCCAGGAGGATGAGTCTCGAAGGTCCTATCATTACTCGACGGCCTATCTTACTTATGCTTATGGCCGAGGGCCCATACATACGCAGAGACTGCGGAGGCTTGAGTATTCGACAGTTGCGCTCCACCCATTGGCGGCATCGGACTACGAAATTTTTTCGGTTTGGGCACGCCTTCGGTTATCACCTTTAGGATTCCAGCAACGCTGCCATCGCTCCACATCCATTTCTGTTTTGTGAGATCGGGACCGAGGGGCGTCCCGGTGGCGTTTGCACCGTGGCACCCAGTGCAAGTGGCGCCACCAACTTGCCCGTGGTAAATACGGCTTCCCAACGCAACCATCTGAGGCGACGAGCCATCGGGAACCGGCAGCTCAGCTGTATTGCTTTCGGGTGGCGTCGCTTCCTTGGCGACGACCCTGCCGGCGGGCGCGGCAATGTTCGGACATGGAGTCGCCTTGGGAGCTGGCCCCGCGGGATTGCCGGTATAGGTGATTCGGTAGATGCGCCCACGGACATCGTCCGATACATACAGGGCGCCATCGGGCCCGACTGCCAGTCCTGAAGGACGATGTTTTGCACCTTCTGGAGTCTTCACCGCACCTGCGAAACCGTCTGCGAAGATCTCGCAGTTGCCCGATGCGTGATCACCGCCAAAAGGTTGAAAAACTATGTTGTAACCGCCTTGCGCATAAGGTGCCCGGTTCCAAGATCCATGAAACGCGATAAAGAGCCCGTCGCTGTAACGCGCGGGGAACTTATCTTGGTCGTAGCGCGTCATCGCGTTCGGTGCCCAATGAGCAGGAAAGGCCGCTGCCGGCGCGGACTTGCTGGCACAAATGCCGACGGTTTTGCCACCATCGCCTCCATATTCCGGTGCGAGCACCAGTTTTTTCTGGAACGAATCGTAATAGCACTCGGGCCAGCCATAGTCGCCACCGGCCTTCAACAACATCACTTCCTCCGCGGGCAAGGTCGCTTCGTCATCCTGCTTGAAGAAATCTGGCCAATTTGAGTGCAGTTGATCGCGACCATGTTGAGTTACAAAGATGCGTCCGGCGGAATCAATCGCAAAACCCTCCCCATTGCGGATCCCAGTTGCGTATCTCTCCGATGGAGAGAACACCTGGTTCGTTTTGTCGGCATCAAAACGCCATATTCCCCCGCGCGTCTGCAGCTCCGTACACGGCTGGTCTCCCGGAACCTTCGGTTGCCGATTCCTTGCCTGACAGGAGTTGGTCGCGCTGGCCACATCCACATAGAGGCTCCCATCGGCGCTGATGATGAATGGATGCATCGGGTGATCACCGCCCAGCGGCAATTTCGAAACGATGGTTTCCGGAGCACCGGAAGGAACACTGGCGCCTGCAGGTAAGGAATACCGGACAATGCGATCGTTGATCTCTGCGTACAGCCATCCCTTATAGATACCGATGCCGGTTCCGCCGGCCCCTCCCGTCCTTTCGGTGTCGCCGAAACGCGCGATGACGTCGGCTTTTCCGCTCCCTGATTTGTCCCGAAGAGCAACGAGAAATCCGCCTTCATGAACCTTGTCGAAGTTGTAGTAGTCTCCCGACCATGTGTTCACGTAAACGACCCCGTTCGATCCCACTGCCAAATGCCGGGCGTGACCAATGCTGTCGGCAAAGACAGTCGCACAGAAGCCGGAAGGTAACCTCAACCCGCTGCTGTCCTTCGGGCACGATGCGGTCTTACCCTTTGTGGCTGGTTTGGATTGGGTCTGAGCCGGCGCCAGTGAATTATGCGAAATAAACAGCGCGAGAAACACGACGACGAAGGACAGCAGTGGAAACTCGCGCGGTAATCGCATCGAACCCTCCGGGGATCGGTTGAGAGAAATGTCGCCGTGATTGTAATTAAACCTGCGGTGGCGAGCAATTCTCTAGGCGGCTGCAACGGGCAACTCGGGGGAGACCAATGTAAAATGACTGGCTAGAACCTCGCAAGATGCGTGTCTTTATTCAACGTGCAACACACGGGGAGTCGGGGGGGGGCGGTAGTTTAGGATTCAAGGCTAATCTTACGGACTTCTCGCACATTGTGATTTGGAGCTGCTGGCACATGAATCACAAACTCAAAACTCTTAACCCTATTCTCTTCATCGTAGCTGTCGTGTTCTTTGTGGTTGTTGGTGTTGCCCTGGGGCGAAATCACTCCCACGCGGCCGAAAACGGTGTGACTCTTCCCGATCCCTCGCTCGATGAATCACTGGCTGCAAAACCCGGAAAACAGACTGCTGTGATTGCGGGTGGTTGCTTCTGGGGTATTCAACTGGTTTTTCAGCACGTCAAGGGCGTGAAGAGCGCTACCTCCGGATATTCCGGGGGCACGTCGTCGTCTCCGGAGTATGAGCAGGTCAGTTCGGGAAAGACCGGACATGCAGAATCTGTGAAGATCGCGTTTGATCCCGCGCAAATTTCCTACGGCCAACTCCTGAAAGTATTTTTCTCGGTTGCACACGATCCCACACAACTCGACCGACAAGGTCCAGACGTCGGCACCCAGTATCGCTCGGTGATCTTTTATGCCGACGAAGAACAAAAACGCATTGCGGAAGCTTATATCGCCCAGCTGGAAAAAGCTCACGTCTTTCCTCGCCCTATCGTGACCGAAATCGTCCCCCTAAAGGCTTTCTACAACGCCGAGATGTATCACCAGAACTACGCTTCCTTTCATCCTGACGACCCATACATCGCCATCAATGATGCTCCCAAGCTCGACCGTTTGCGCGAGCAGTTGCCCAATCTATATAAGAAATAGAATTCTATGATCAGGCGAATCGTTGAAATCGAACCGGCCTAGTCCCGCTCAGAACGGACTGATTCAGACGGTTGAAGGGGGTATCTTCCGCCAGGCGACGATGGCGCCCGCCAAGGCCAAGATGGCGCACAGTAGCACGATCAATCGGAAACTGAAGATGAATGCTTGAGCAATGGCGAAGCGGATCGCTGCTGCGGCTTGGGGATCCACGCCGGGAGGCGCATCGAGGCTACCTAGCTTGGCCACGTTCGATTCCAGCTGTTGAACAATTTTGGCATCCAAATTCAGTTTCGTAAGCGACTGTCGCAACGCGTGGGCAAAACCGGCTGCCATGACCGCGCCCAACACCGCCACTGCCAGTACACCGGCGACTCGAGCCACTGCGTTGTTAATTCCCGATGCGGTTCCCGCCCGTTCCTGTTCTACCGAGTTCATGACTACGGTCGTCAAAGGCGCGACACTGATAGCCATGCCCAGCCCCAGAATAATGAAAGCGGGGAAAAAGGCGGACCAGTAATTGGCGCCTACATTGGGCGCAACAAAAAGAAGGAACCCAATGCCGGCAATCAGCGGCCCCACCATTAGCGGGATCTTTGCTCCGTAGCGCGTTATGAGCCCTCCGGACCAGCGCGAGAGTGAGAACATCAGCAAAATCATGGGCAAAGCCGCGGCACCGGTCGCCGTTGCCGAGTACTTCTGGATCTGGATAAAGTTCAATGGAAATACAAAGAAGAAAATGCCCAGGGCGGCATAGAGAAATACTGTTAATAGATTTGCTCCGCTAAAGCTTGCTGACTTAAACAGCTTCAGGGGAACCATCGGGCTCCTAACCCTTTTCTCGACGAACACAAAGGCAATCAGCGAACCAAATCCCGCCATCAAGCTGCCAAGTACACGAAAATGGGTCCAACCCAAGATCGATGATTCTAGGAATCCGTAGACAAGCGCGGCCAACCCGAAAGTCACGATCGATGCACCCAACCAGTCGATGGTGGCGGGATGAGAACTGCGCGATTCCGGCACGCGCCACAATGAAATCGAAAGAACAAGGGCCGCAAGAGGAATATTAATGAAAAAGATCCAATGCCAAGTAGCGTGCTCTACCAACCATCCTCCGAGAACTGGGCCGAGAGCAGTTGTCACGGTCGTGAACCCAGCCCAGGTCCCGATAGCCCTACCGCGTGACTTTTCGTCGAAGGATGAGCTGATGATCGCGAGACTGCCGGGTACTAAGAAGGCGGCAGCAATGCCCTGAACAGCCCGCCAAACCAACAAGCTCCTGATGCTCCAGGAAAAACCGCAGCCGGCGGACGCAACTGCGAAGCCGACGACGCCGTACAAAAACATGGCCCTGCGGCCAAGCGAGTCTCCAAGAGCGCCACCTACCAGTATCAGGGCAGAAAGAAATAAGCCGTAAGATTCAATAACCCATTGCACATCGACCACGGTAGCGTGAAGGTCTGATTGAAGCGCAGGCAGAGCGACATTCACGACAGTGCTGTCGATGAACGCCATGCTTGAACCGAGAATCGTGGCTGCAAGAATCCAGGGTCGCACCTTCCCGGCACATGGTGCATCGGGTGCTCGAGCTCTGATCAAAGACTCATCGCATGGCTGTCTCATCTCGAACTGGATGCCCGGCAGCGACGAATGGATTCCGATTGCATTCCATGCTCACGTTAGCAATGGGAATATGACCGCATTGACCTCAAAGCTGTCACAAAGTAAGTAGGAGGTAAGCCTTGGCGTCGGGTCTGCACATGATTGCACCAAAACTGCGACAAAACGACGAGGTCATCCGATCCGGATTCGGCTCTGCTGAACTAATTGTTGATGAGTGGGTTTGGGGCACGCTCGCGGGGCCAGAATCGAACCGGCGTTGAGAGCAGGAGCTTCCCATCCCCGGCGATCGCCCCCAGGATCTTCCATTTTCGTGGTGAACCGCGGCTCAGGATCAGCGCGTGCGAAACTTCACAACCACTTGTATATCTGAGACGATTGGCTCCATCCCGCACATAGCAGGTTTGAATCTCCAGGTTCTTAGGGTATGTAAGGCCGCATCGTCCATCGAGCGAAGCGAACTCCCAATCAGCTGGATACCAGTCACCGAACCATCGGCCTGGACAGTCATCACAACCGTCGTGTCCCCGCCTAGGCGATTTTCGTTTGCTGACCATGGATAAAATGGGTCTTGCGTTTTGATGGGAATCGCAGGTTTCATGTCAAGGCATTCCCGTCTTTCAATCGCCCCCTGTGGCGGGACGAGCAAGCTCTCGTCGAAAGGGGCCGTTGTCAAACTCCGAACCTTTGCGTCGACGCGCTTACTTCCGTTCGAGCGCAACTCGAGGTGCCGCGGATATCGATGGGCTCCGAAATCGAAGTAATCGCTGTATTCTGCTCGAGGCCGCTCATCCGGCGACTCCTGCCATTGATCGCTCAACAGGTCGTGGGTAAGGGAGTCGATGCAAACCTCATGGGACTTTCCCTTCAAGGACTTCTGTTCGACCAGTAAACAAACCAGCTGGACGCCATTCTCGGCACGCTGCTTCGGTTTCTTCACAACCAATTGCTGTGGGCCTTCGGCAAACTCGACCAAGTCAATCAGCTCTTGGACCGGAATCGGCGTGAAAGCGATATTGCGGGTTATATGGAGCTTCTCGCCATTGCGAACGTCAATTTGCTCGAAAGTTCCTAGCACGATCTTGCGCCACCAACGATCGGCTGCGGCCCATTTGAGCGTCATCTGTCCGTGCGTAGGCACATTCACTTGTGCGACGAAGTCGACATCGAGCTCAAACGGGCTGACCTGACCGCGGAACAGACTCGACTGTGATTCAGCAGCAACCAGCAACTGCTGGGCGGAGGAATCCGTGTTGGCTGCCCAAGCCGAAACGGGCGGAATCAGCAGGAAGATAAGCCAAAGCAAGTCACGCATTGGGTTCAAATCATATCCATAAAGGTCAATTGGCCAAAGCTCTTCCCTTAAAAAGACTCAAAATAGGCAGTAAGGCAAAAGCTAACTGATAGGCGGAAGGGCAACGTTCAAGAGAACGGGGTTAGCAATATTTGCCTCGTTCGGAGCCCATGAAGCCGCACCGATCTCGAACCGCAAAAGCTCATTCTGACAACCAGTTTTGGTTGCCCAAAAAGCTCCAGACAAGTGAGCCTGGCAGCAAAACAAGAAGACAGAGTTGTGGCCTCAAAGCGGAACCAGGCACCGCCCACATCCTCAGGGACTCACCCGAAGACATCTAGAGAGCTGCTTGGGCGCTAGTGCCAGCAGCAGCGAAAACCGCTTCCGCATCCTGCTCAGCGATAGGAATGAATGTCTGGACCACTTCCCGATCGAACTGTGTTCCTGAGCTTTCGAGCAACCGTCGGATGGCTTCCGCGTGCGGCAAACCCTTTCGGTAGCAGCGATTGGACACCATGGCGTCGTACGCATCGATCACAGACACGATGCGCGACACGACTGGAATATCAGCCCCTTTTAGCTTTGAGGGGTATCCATTGCCGTCAAAGTTCTCGTGATGGTGCAAAGCATACAGGCTTGCATCTTCCAGGCCGGGGAAAAGTCGAAGGATTGACCAGCTGTACTCAGGATGGCGATTGATGACCGCGCGCTCTTCCGCCGTAAGCGGGGCCTGCTTTTTCAAGATGGCGTCAGGCACACCAATCTTACCGATGTCGTGCAACAGTGCCGCTACTTCAACCTGATAGAGATGCTCTTCAGCAATATTGAGTTTTCGGGCCACGCGAATCGCCCACTCCGCGAGCCGAGTGCTGTGTACACCGGTGCTGATGTCCTTTAAGTCCAGCAACTGGTTGAAGGCACAGACTACGGAGTTGCGGTAAGCCAGGTGCTGCTCTTCGAGTTCCTTCACTCGCATGAGCAGCGACCCAGCTTGCGCGATCGGATTGGCAATTGGCAATCCCGCCATAACGTTAGAACAGGCCGTGACAGCTCTTGACCGCAAGATAGGTATCCAATCGGCCGGACCCCAATTGCGGATTGAAGATGATGGCATCATGCTGCAAGTTGGACGCGACCTTGGCAGGAGTGCACTTACCATTCTGGCCAAGCATCAGGGCAGCAGTCCCCGCCACCATCGGCGTGCTGAAGGAAGTCCCCCAGCCTGCCGCGTATGTGCCCCAAGGATAGAGCGTCATGATACCTTCGCCCGGCGCAGCCATGAAGACCGGCGGAGTACCGTAGTTGGTGAAAGTTGACTGCACGTCCTGATTAGAGGTGGAGGCAACGTTGATGACGTTGGGCAGCGCTCCGGGATAGACGAACTCATACTTCCCGTCGTTTCCGGCGGACGCTACCACGATGATTCCCTTCCCTTGGGCATACTTTACTGCGGTCGCCAGCTCGTTTGAGTAGGTTGCGAAATCGAAGCTCATGTTCATGACATTTGCCCCGTTCGCCGCAGCATAGTAAATCGCACGAATGATGTCCGATTCATAACCGGCTCCATTCGGTCCAAAGGCCTTCAGCGGCATGATCTTGGCTTGTGGAGCAACCAGGTGCACGATACCGGCAGTCATCGTCCCGTGACCGAAAGCCGAATAGCCGGAGCCGTCGAGCACCGCGACGGTGCGCTGATCCAGAACGGCGACCGTTCTCTGGTTGACCGTAGCGGTGTCGGCATCACTCATGTCAGGCGAAGCGTTGACGTCGGGAGTTTCGGATCCGCCACTCACGTTTCGGGTGAAGTCGTATCCTTTGACCAGCACGCCTTGTAACGCCGGATGATTTGGGTCAACGCCCGTGTCGATCACTGCGACCGTCGAACCTAGTCCCGTGACTGCGTAACTAGATTGTGTCGTACTGGTCCGCACCAGCAGGTTGCCCGGTTGGACGACATACCCGTGCCATACCGTATTGCCATAGTAAGCAGTAGGACTCTTGTCCGTGAGGTAATTAGGTGCTGCATTGGCCCCGGAGTCATGGGAAAGAATCGTCTGATCGAGCTCGACACTCATCACGCCGAGTTGCAAGTTGAGCTTTAAAATGCCGGTCACCGGGTTGAGCAACGGGGGGAAAGACACCAAGAACAATTGCCCCTGAGGGTCGCCCAAACCGCGAACCACGTTGCAGCCCAGCAGCACACAGCTCAAGTTGAGGCCGGGGAGGCCCAACGAGTCCCGCACCACCAAGCGTGTTTGAGCCTGCGCCGGGGGTGCCGAGAGCGCGACCAGCCCTAGCATCAAAACCATCACGACCCCGTACCGGCCGAACTTATTTCTGCTCCGAAGTAGCCTGTTCATTTTGCCCTTCTCCCCAACTTGGACAGTGTCGAAAGTGTATGGTCAAGCACTGTACTGACGCTAATTACAGCTGTAATATCTCAGGGGTAACTATTACCCGTCCCGCCGGTAACAGAGTTACCGTCTTGCTCAACAACCAGATTGGCCAGATGAATGCGAATCAGCGTTCCCATAGAAGCCTGAATCGACAAGCGGAGCCGATTCTGCGCTTCAAATTCCAGGTGAAATTCGCCCGAAACGCTGGTTTTGGTTTCGACCAACACGAGACCCTTTTCCGTCCACAGCATGACTGACGCGTTGGCCAGCGAGGCGCGTGGCACTTTCTGATCGAGCACCTGTCCGATCAAAGAGACCAATTTTGAATGAGCTGGGCGGTCGATTCGTAGGTCCACCATCATGCCCTCGGCTTCGTACACCATTTGCCGCGCGGCTGCCGCCCCGGCAGAGCGTATCCCGGCTAGGGCAGGTTGCGAGAATGAGTCAAACACCACGTTTCCCAGCAATTCACGCTGCGGGGCTTTGCGGGCTTCAAATTCGACCTTAATCGTGCGCACCGCTGCCGCAGATGGGCAGTACGCATCCTCGCGCGAGGTGATCAACCGCAGGTGATGCCAGATGCTGTAGGTTTGCATACACGGCGCGCATTGAGACGCAAGGTGTGATTGCAGCTCCTTGTGCGCGGCTACGTCGATCCCGCGCACAAAATCAGCAAAAACTTCTTCGGAAAAATGGGGCATTCATGACCTCAGTTGTCTTGGGGAATTTTCGACTTCGGCCAACCGCGTGGCCAAGCCTTCTGGCTTTCTGGATATAAAGGGGAGGGCGGGGGCTAAAAGATATAGCCCTCAGAGAAAAAATGTGTAATGAAGCTTACCCCTTTCCTATCAATAAGAAAGGAGCCCAGTAATAGGGGTGAGGGGAATGCTCCCGGAGTTCCACCATCGCCGACTGGATGGCGAAGGGCTTCGATAGGCCGTGCTGCATTTTGCTATAGAACGCAACCATAAATTCCTGAGTACTCTGATCGTGGACGTCCCACAAGCTCAATACCAGCGAGTGAGCGCCGGCCCGCAGCAGTCCTCGCACTAACCCGATCTGCTCATCACCAGGCCGAACCACATTGAGTCCGGTGGCGCATCCGCTAAGGACCACAAGGTCGGCTGGGAGCTTAAGGTGATAGAGGTCGTACAGGCTCAGGTACGAGCCGCCCAGACGAATGGAGGAGAACATCGGATTGTCCTGACGGAAATAGCCGTGCGTCGCGATATGGATGGTGCGACTGTTGGCACCGTTCTCACGTAAGGCGTGTTCTGTGGCCTGATCGCCGACAAAAAGCTTGGCATGCGGCAGGATGGAGTGAAGCGCATGCACTTCGTCCAGAATGGAAGGCGCCTGCGCGTCAGCAATGCCAAAGATGAGCGACGACCCGGAAGTTTTCTCCGGTATTGCACGGCAGATCGAGTAAATGCTCGCGCTCGGCGCATACGAGATGGCGTAGTTATCGATCAAATACGATTCGCCGTCATACAACGCATGCATGGGCACGTAGTGCAGCAATCCATGGGGTACGAAAACAAGATGCTTGGCTTCGAGAAGTTGACGAACCGGGGCGAGCAATTCGTCGTAGAGGCTCTTCAAGTGCGATTGCGTGGCTTCCAGCAGAGCATCCTGAAATGTGGCCACGTATTGTGGATCAAGGCGGAACTTAGAGAGCTGGAACTGGAACATCTGCAGGTTCTTCTGTACGCGAGACGACAGGGTGACGGGCACGATGTGGAGATGATCCTGGCTGAGAACACAGGCAAGAATGCGGTCCTGAACGCAGAAATATTCAACCAGGGTGGTTCCCGGCGCAAGCGCCGTGCGAATTTCCTGAAGCGGCACATGGGTTGGGGATTCGAGGCCAGCTTGATTGACCTCAGCAGTGGTTGCCTCCTGCAAAGCACGCAGCAATTCACCCTCCCGGGCTCGTGCTTGTTTCTCCAAGCTTACGATGCGTGTCCGTGAGTTTTCTTCCGGCCGTAGCTGTTCCCGCTCGATCAGGTTGTAGTACCAGTTGAGTTCCTCGCGCAGAGTCCGGATGCATCGAACCAGATCACTCTGGCCGTCGTCGTTCTCAACCACTGAGACCGGCTGGGTAAGAAGGTCCATCAAACTGCGAGACTTCGCCTGTTCGATGTAACCAAACGCTTCCTCCGAACCGTCCATACGTTGCAAGCACAGATCGACCAGGTGCTCATACAACTCCAGCTTGTTATCGAAAAAAGCTATCTTCAGTTCTTCCCCGCGAAGGCTGCCGCGGAGGGCTTCGAGTGCGACACGAGCACGAGAGTATGCGTCGTACGCCTCGGCGTCGTTTTTCTCTGTTCGGGAGGTCTCACCGAGCAGAAAATACGTCTGGTACTGCAGCATGGGAGATTCCACGCGCGAAAGTTCCTGCAGCGCAGATTCACAATGCTGTCGCGCGCAAGAGGTGTCGTGCAGGCGGAGAGCGATGCGCGCCAGGAGTAGTTCCGCCAGGAGAGCCTTACGCGGCATGCTGGCGTGAGCAAAGAAGTCTTGTGCGCCCGCGCACAGCTGGCGGGCCTCGAACATCCGGCCTTCGTTGAAAAGGACGAGCGCCTCATAAAGACCAATAAGTGACGGCCAGACGAGGTTGTTGTCCCGGGCGAACATGTCCTTGGATTTGCGAAATAGCTGAAGACCTTCGAACGCCTGCCCTTGGCGACTCACGCCAATTGCAGCGAATGCCAGGGCCTTGGCAGCTTCGTACCCGAATCCAAGCCGCTCGAAGCGTTGGTTCGCGGCCTGTGCTAGCTCCACCGCCTCCGCGTTTAGATTGATTTCGAGGTAGATTTCTGCGAGGTCGAGGTCGCACAACGCGAGTTGGTATGCATCTCCCGCCCGCTTAGCTCCAGCCGATGCTTCTCGCAGCATTTGGATAGATCGCCCATATTCGCCGCGCAAGAAGTAGAGGTACGCGATGTTGTAATCCGCATACGCGACCAGGATGGGCATGCCCTTCTCCAGGCAATGCTTCCGGGCTTTCTGATGGAGTTCGAGGGCCCTGGGGAAATTGTTCAGACTGATGTAGCAAAGGGACAGGTTGCTCAGTACTGCCGCAAGGCCTTCGGCATCATCGTGGCTAAGCAGTTCTTCATAGGCCTGCTGATAGTGCTGCAGCGAATCTTCGAACCGATCCTGCCGCTGATAAATATTCCCAATGTTGATCTCGAGACGTGCGAGTCGCCACCTGTTTCCCAGACCGGCGAAGATCGCGCGAGCCCGGCCGCCGGCCGCCATGGCCTCCTCATAACGCCCGAGCAACAGCAGTGGCTGAATGGAACCGCTGAGAGTGCGCGCCAGTTCTTCCTTGTCCCCAACTTCCTCGAATAGGTGTATGGCGCGCCCATGCATCTCGACGGCTTCAGCATGCTGGTCTTGCGCGTACAGAGCGTTCGCTTTTGCCCGAATACTTTTGGCGAGGGCCGGTTTGTCATTCGTGGCTTGCGCAACGGTAATGGCAATGTCAGCTAGGCGCTGGGCCTGGGCGGAACTCACGTGCACTTCTTGTCGGACGCGATCAGTCAGCTTCGTAACGATCTGCTCCCAATTGAGCTCTGGGTGTTGCTGAACCAGCGAGCGAGACACTGCAAGATCCTCAGCCGCCAGCAGGCGCTGAATCATGGCATCGGATTCGGTCTGGGGCGCGGCTCCCGTGCTCATTATCAGAACCCCATATTTTCCAGATGTTTCTTCAGCTTCTCGAGACATCGGCCACGAATGAATCCGATGGATCCGGTGGCAAGATCAAGTTCCCGCGCAACCTCTTGATAAGGGCGGGGTGGGTTTTCAAAAAACAGCATTCGCACCATGCGTTCGCAGCGCGGACTCAATTCCCCGAGTGCGTCACGCACGATCTGCTCTTTTTCCAGTTCGCAAAGCATTTGATCAGGAATAGACGCCTGCTCATGGCCGGCTGGAATATCTTCGGCATCAGCTTCGGGCGCAGCAAAATGGTTGTGTGATTTCCGGCGGTACTGCAGACACCTGTGATAGCAGGTCTGGATCAGCCACTTCGGCAAGGCGCGCGGTTCCCGTAAGCGGGGAAGGTCAGACAGCAGGTCCAGGCACACAGATTGAAAGATGTCGGCCGCGTCCTCATGCATTCCCATCTTCACCGGAATGGAATAGATCAGATTCTTATATTTATCGATCAACGCAGCCCACGCTTGCTCGTTGCCTTTGAGACACTCCGAGACCAGGCGCTCGTCCGACCAGGATTCCGCCCCCTCACGCGCTAATTTGGTTCCGCCAATCACCGAATGCCCGCTCGCTCCACTCCTCGAGCAGGTGCGCGGAGGTAAAGCTGGTCGGCATTCCACAGAGTGTAGTGATCGAGCACGGCGGGATGAAAATTTCCGATCTGACTTTTTGCTCCTACCAGCACATCCGGAGTGGCCAGGAAAACGAACGGCACATTCTCCGCGATGATTTGCTGGACGCGATCGTAAAGTTTTTTCCGCTTCCCATAGTCCAGCGTGACCATCTGCTGTTGCATGAGGGTGTCAATTTCGCGCTCCCAGTCTGTCGCTGGTTGCGTTTCATTCAAGTGCCAGAGATGAGTGGCGCCATTCGATAGCCAGACATTCATCTCCGGGTTAGGATCAGGGTCTCCACCGCCCAATCCCATGATCGCCGCTTCATAATCGAAGCTTTGGAAGACACGGTCGAGCATGGCGCGAAAATCCAGGGGAACCACATGGACCTGGATTCCAAGATGCGAGAGGTCATCCTGGATCAGAGTGGCCATCTTCATGCGCTGCGTGTTCGAGGAGCTGGTGACAATCGTGAACTCGACTGGCTTGCCGCTCGAATCAAGAAGCTGTCCTGAATCGTTCCAGAAAAACCCAGCCGACTTGAGCAGTTGGCGCGCAGCCTCCATTGAACGTTGGGGGTGTGGGATCGACTGATTCATCCAGAGTTTGTTCCCAGGACCAACGTTGCCCCAGAGGGCGGTACCTCTGGCCCCATAGACCAGCCGCACGATCGAATCGCGGTCAACCGCTGCGGAAACCGCCTGTCGGAACTTGAGATCGCGGAACCAAGCTTGCTTACGTGCAATTTCGTTCATCTTCCCTGCGTCGATGGGATTCAGGTTGAACAAAAGGAAGTTGTATTCCAGGCTGGGTCCGAGGTCACTGAGTTGCCAACCACTGCGGGATTGCTCTTTCCTCAGCAGCGCGTAGTTTTCGGAGCTGAGACGGCTCACCATGTCGGTCTCGCCGGCCTCGAATCGCATGACCTGCTGATCTTCGCCTCCCACAAACAGAAAATCGAGTTCATCGAGATACGGCAAGCGGTGATTCTCGCGATCTACCTTCCAGTAATGGGGATTGCGTTCGAGCACGATGCGCTGTCCGGCGACATACTGCTTTACTCGAAACGGCCCAAGACCAGCGACGTCAGAAGGAGCCGTGTTCAACGACCAGGTTTGCGCAAAGTTCCCCTCGCGATATGGTTTCTGGAGAAGGTGCTTGGGCAGCATGGCGAGGCCGTCAAACAATCTCTCCGCCGCGGCATAAGGACGCGGCAATGTGAAGCGAACCGTGTACTCATCCAGCTTGGCTACTACCAGAGGCTTCCCATCGATCACCAGCAGATCGCGCTGAGGCGAACCTACGGCTTCGTCCAGATAGACGGTGAACGAGAACACCACGTCATCCGCGTCGAACGGCTGGCCGTCAGAAAATCGAATGCCTTTGCGAAGTTTGAGGGTAAAGCTACGACCATCGGGCGACGTTTTCCACGATTCCGCCAGCGCGGGCTCGGTTTTTTGCGACACGCGATTGATACTGATCAAGTCGGCGTGGCACCGTCCGATGACTTCGCGCGATAGGGCGTCCGTCGCGGTAACTGGATTCAGCGTCTTCGGTTCGGCACGCTGGCCGATGACCAGGCGGCCACCGTATTGGCCAACTTCTCCGTCTTCTTTCTGAAGCTCTTCCGAAGAATTGATGGCGGCGGGTGCAGGGGCGGCAGCCCAGCCCCAGGCTGCAAGCAGGCACACAACGAGTGTGAGGTGAGCTATGGATTTCATACAAAATGGCCCTTCCCCACAGAACTCAGTTGATTGAGTGAGATTGTACCCAGTGATGCAGCACGTCGGCCAGCAGCCAATACATGACGGAAGTAATCACGAGGGCGACGGCCGGGGCGAGGAGCCAGGAGTACGACACAAGTACGGTGTACTGCTGTAAAGGGCTAAGCATGTTTCCCCAGCTCGGCACAGGTTCGCTGACGCCAAGTCCAAGGAATGACAGCGTGGCTTCCGCCGCGACGTATTGTGGGATGAGCAGAGCCGCCTGGGTCAGAAGGATTGCCGACGTTTCGGGAAGAATGTGCCGGCGCAGGAGATAGAAACTGGATGCGCCAAAACCACGCGCCGCCAAGACATAGTTGCGATTGCGAGCGCTCAACACGATACCGCGGATCAGCCGGGCAGGACGCGCCCAGCCGATGATTCCGATGACAACGATCAGAAGTAGAAATGTACCCGCCACGCTAAGGTGGAGCGGCAGGAAGGCGCGCGCCCCTATGAGAAAGTAAAACCAAGGCAGGCAGAGAAAAAGCTCCCCCACCGCCATCAGGGATTCGTCAATCCAGTTTCCGAAATAGCCGGCGATGGTCCCGATTAGAGTTGCCGTGGCTACAGTGATCAAGGTGGCTAATAAACCCGTGGCCAAGGAAATTTGCCCGCCATAAAGCAGACGTGAAAATTCGTCGCGCCCGAAGGAATCAGTACCTAAGAACAGAAGTCGCGCAGGTTCGTCGACCTGGAACAGGCGGAGGTTCGACCGGAAGATCCCCAGAACACTGTGCGACTCCCCCCTTGCCAAGAAATGAATGGGATAGCGGGTGGTTGTGTCCAGGCGGTAGCCATCGCGATCCGGAATCCAGCGATATACAAAGGGCGCATGCCATCCGGAGGAATCCCGGAAATGCACACGTGTAGGTGGCGCATAAGGCAAGTCACGATCCTGCGCACCAGCATCATAGGGCGCGATGAATGCAGCCGCAAGGATCGCACAGTGCAACGCGGCCATGGCCCCAACGAGAAAGCCGAGACACAGCTTACGCCGCATTGGACTCTCCGGCACGGATGCGGGGATCGGAAGCTACCAGTATCAGGTCGGCAATCAGATTGCCTGCAATCATGAAAACAGCAGAAAGCAGAACCGCGCCAATCACCAGGTAAAGATCGCGCGACAGCGTTGCTTCCAGAATAAGCGGGCCCAGCCCGGGCCATGCCGTGACGACCTCAACTACAAGCGAACCGCCCAGCAGCGCGGCAATCGAAAATCCAAAGAGGGAAATCGCTGGATTCGCGGCAACCGGTAAGACATGAAGGAATAACAGCCGGACGCGTCCGATTCCCAAACCGCGAGCTGCCTGGATGTAGGGCATGTTGAGCACCTCAAGAACGCTTGCGCGTACGTGCCTCTCGACAACCGCAACCCCGCCGAGTACGAGGATCAAACCGGGTACCAGCATGTGAACAGCAATGTCGCGAATTTTTTGCCACGGCGAAAGATCCTCGAATCCCAACGACATCATTCCTCCCGCTGGCACAAATCGCCAACGGACAACGAGTGCGAGAATCCCGACGGCCAAGACGATTTCGGGAACGGCGAGAAGGAACGAACTGGTTGGAGTCGCGAGTTTATCCGCGAATTTGCCCCGCGCGCTGCCCGTCAAGAGCCCGAGCGGCACGCCTAGCAGCCAAGTCAGAAAAGTCGCAGTCACCGTGAGCAGCAGAGTGTTCTTAGCGCGTGTCCAGAGCAGCGGCGTAACCGGCGTGTTGTAAGCGATGGAATAGCCTAAATCCCCGTGTATTGCCGCGATTGTCCAGCGGGCATAGCGAACCCCTAGCGGGCGATCCAATCCGTATCGCGTGCGCAAGCTGGCAATCGTTTCTGGGGAAATCTGGGGATTCAGTCGCATCTCATCGAAGAAGCTGCCTGGTGCCATCTCAGTGAACAAGAAGCACAAAAACGAGAGTCCCCAGAGGAGAAGCACGGACCGGAGGAATCGCTGAAGGACATACATCATGATGATTGTTGGGCGGCGTTTTCACGGCCAAAGCCAAGAGCGGCAGCGACTAGGAGCCGTGTTTTCGGGTGCACGGGATTGGTCACAACCTCTTCTGCCCTTCCCTCTTCCACAATTTGCCCTTCGCTCATGACGGCAATGGTGTCCGCCATGCGGGATACCAATGTCAGATCATGCGAAATCAATATGTAGGTCAGCGAGTGCGATGCCTGTAGCTCGAGCAGCAGGTTCGCAATCTGCGCCTGGGTGGACAAATCGAGGCCGCTGAAGGCTTCATCGAGGATCAACAATTTAGGCCGGAGGGCCAACGCCCGCGCAATTGCAATGCGCTGCCTTTGTCCACCGCTGAATTCGGTAACTCTTCTCTCCATCCATTCAGGACGGAGCGCAACTTCCCTCATCAACTCCGCCACTCTGGTTCTCCGTTCCTCCCGAGAGTCGTGCTCTTGAAGAAGGAGGGGTTCTTCAATCGCCTTGGCCACGGAAAACCTCGCGTTCATCGATGTCGACGGATCTTGAAATACAAGCTGCACCTGACGGCGCAGGGGGATCAAATCCTTCCCCTTCGTCCGGGCAATCTCTCGATCATCGATCCAGATTTCTCCTGAATCGGGTTTCTCGAGCCGAGCGACGCATCTTGCTACCGTGGATTTGCCCGACCCCGAGCTCCCCACAATCGCTAAGGTCTTGCCGCTCTCGATTTCAAACGTGACGTTGCTCGCAGCTGCAAGCGGCGCCCTTCTTTTGAACCTTCCCCGGCGCGTCCAATAGTTCTTGCTAAGAGCTCGGACACGCAGCAAGACTCGATTGGCCATGGGGGAATTCATATCAATTGGCATGTTTGAAGCAACTCACCCGGTGAGAATCGGAGATAGCAGATTCTTTCGGATCCTGAACCGCGCAGGGCACCATGCGTTCTAGGCAACGGGGCTCAAACCTGCAACCCCGTCCAGCAAGACTCAAATCTGGCGCTTCGCCCACGATCACGGGAAATCTGTCTATCTTGCCCCCGCGTCGATCGTGCTCCGACATGAACAGCCGCAACAAGCCCTGGGTGTAGGGATGAAGCGGATTTCGGACGACATCCGCCATGGCTCCATCTTCCACGATGGAGCCCGCGTACATGATTGCGACGCGGTTGGCGAGGCCGATCAGAATCGCAGGATCGTGCGTGATGAGAATTAGCCCTGCTCCGTGACGGCGCACTATGCCGGAAAGGAGAGTAAGAATCTCTGATTGCGATTGGGAATCCAGCTTGCTGGTCGGTTCGTCGGCAATCAGCAGCGCCGGACTGCATGCAATTGCCTGCGCAATCACGACCCGTTGATTTTGGCCGCCACTAAGCTCGTGGAGATATGCCGAGGCGATGCGCTCGGGATCATCAAAACCAACTTCCCGCAGCAGTTCCAGCACCCGCATCCTGCGTTGCTGTTTGTTCAACTTTAGGTGAGCGCGCAGGACTTCGGAAATCTGTGTACTAACCTTTAACACTGGGTTCAGGCTTGTAGACGGGTCTTGCGAAACTAGCGCAATCCGAGAGCCGCGAATGCTGCGCAGCTCAGACTCGTCCATCGTAAGTACATCGCGGCCTTCAAATCGTACGGCACCCGCACTATAGTCGGCGTAATCCGGAAGCAACTTCAGAATTGAGGTCGCTAGTGTGCTTTTGCCGCACCCCGATTCCCCAGTGATCCCGAGAATCTCTCCAGGATGAAGGCGGACGTTAACCTCCCTCAAAGCTTGAATGGGCTTTTGTCCGCGTGGAAGATAGCGGATGGTCAACCCGCAAACGTCCAAAATGGTTGGGGACGGGCTTGTTTGCAGAAATGTCCTCCGGCCTGACTTGAGACAATTCTTCCAGCAAAAGGCAATACCGCACAATTGACGAAAGGTAGACAGCGCGACTTGGAAGCGCGGAGGTTGATTCACGCCCCGCAAGCCTTGATTCACAGCCCAGAAAGGTCCACCCTGAGGAATATGAACGGAGCATGGGTGGTTTTCATCTTCGTCCTCGCGATTTCGACCGCCATTCTGGCCCTGCTGCACTGGACACGCGCTGGCGACCTGCTTCACCGCCACATTTCAGATACGCCCAGGCGGCGCATTCTCCTATCCTCCGTTGCCTTTTTCCTTACGTTCGCGGGAGTCCGGGCTTTGACCTGGTCCATCCATAATGGGATTGGGCCCTTCCATGACGTCCACATGGGAGGAAGACACATTCACCACCTAGTCTGGGGCATTCTTCTGCTTCTACTCGTCGGCTACGGCTGGATGATCGATGCTGGAGGCGACGCGAAATCCTGGAGACTGGCTGGCCGCCGACTCCTCTGCATTTTTTATGGCGCAGCGGCCGCGCTCACGCTCGATGAGTTTGCTCTCTGGCTTAACTTACGCGACGTGTATTGGGCAAAAGAAGGTCGAGCTAGCCTGGATGCGGTTGTGCTTTTCTTCGCATTCCTGCTCGTTGGCATCAGCGGCGCTCCGCTGTGGAGGGGGCTCGTTCGCCGAGTTTGGTAGGCCCAAATAGTCTCTTGTCCCTCGAAATTTCGATGTAGCGCTTGGCCATCGAAAGCTAGAGACTCGGTTCAGCATTCTCCATACATCTCCGCGGGTGAACCCGGTGTGCGATTAAATGATGAATATCGTATTGCGATGCTGTTAGGCATTTCTTATAGTGGCTTGCGCAGCCCTGAATAGTTTCTGAATGGAACTTGAGCACAGGCCGGAGGTCGATCAATTCATAAGAGACGAGATCGATACAGTTCCTCACCTCGAAGCCCTTCTACTGACCTGGCGGGGGCGCCCCCGTGTGTGGTCCGTGGCCGAGATGGCAGCCGCGCTGTATGTTCCAGAAGAGGCCGCAACGAAAATTCTCAGGGATCTCGAAGAAAAGGGACTGCTGAGCCACGCGCCCGGAAGCGAGGTACGGTATTGCTATAGATCTGGTTCGGAAGGTCAAGATGCAGTGGTGTCCCGGGTGAACGCAGCTTATCAGCGCGAGCTTATCCGAATTTCAGGAATGATTCACTCGAAAGCGCCTTCTGGGGTTCGAGAATTTGCGAGATCTTTCCGCTTTATAAAAGACGACAAGAAAGAGGAGAAATAGATGGGGCCGGCAGTTTACGTCCTGGGCGCGCTCACAACGCTTGTCTGCGCCATTCTGCTAATCCGGGGATACTTCCGCTCCCACGCCAAGCTCCTGCTCTGGAGTGCTCTGTGCTTTTTCGGATTGACCCTCTCAAATGCTTTGATTTTCGTGGACCTTGTCTTGTTTCCTAACAAAGATCTTTACCTCTGGAGATTGCTAACCGCAGCCGGGGCCATGCTTTTGTTGGTTTATGGCCTGATCTGGGAAGGTGAGAAATGAGACTCGAACCTTTTCTCCTGGGAATGATCAGCACTCTCTCATTGATAAGCGCCGTCTATTTCTTGAAATTCTGGAGGCGCACGAGCGACGGATTGTTTTTAGCCTTCTCGATTGCCTTCTTTATCGAGGCTGGGAATCGGATCGCAGTGATTTTCGTTAGGAATCCTAGCGAAGGCAGCCCCTTGATCTATTTGATTCGACTTGGAGCGTTCCTCATCATCCTGGCTGCCATCCTTCGCAAGAACTACGGCAGCAGTCGCCGTTGAACGATGGGAGAGAGCCGCGAGTGTCGTCTAACGTACAGATTACAGACTCCCTTAGCGTTCTACAGCAAATACTGTAGAGCAATTGCTCTGACCTTCTTGTAATACTGAGCTCCTCGTTCGTGCGTTGGGAAACGAAGTCGTCCTTCGGGCGCTTTCCGCTTCGAAAAAAATATGTCGCCGCTTCATCTTGTAGGGTGCCGTTCGGGCTACTCGAGCCTCGAGCCGCCCAATTCAGCCCGCTTGCTACCCAAAGGAATAAGTCTATGAAGAAGACTGCCCAGAGCTCTGTCGCAACCATTGCCCCCCCTGCGTCCCATGCACCCGGAAATGGCGGTGGTGGCGCAGCAACGGTTGCGGAGTCTCCGGCGGATATGAGCGTCGTCCTCGCAGCCTTGCAGACCATGCGCAACGGAGATTTTTCGGTGCGACTGCCGGGGTCATGGACAGGCATTTCCGGCAAAATCGCCGACACTTTCAACGATATTGTCGCCGCGAACCAGCAGATGGCGCAGGAGCTCAACCGAGTCGGACAAGGGGTCGGGAAGGAAGGCCGGACCCGTGAACGCCTTAAATTCCACGAAGCCCGAGGGGCTTGGGGACAGATGGAAGGCTCCGTTAACACCCTGGTTGAGGACTTGCTGCGGCCAACGACTGAAATGACGCGCGCAATTGCCGCTGTGGCGCAAGGCAACCTGACCCAAACGGTTCGGATGGACGTGGATGGACGCCCGCTGGAAGGCGAATTCCTTCGCTCCGCTGACATTGTCAACCGGATGATTCAGCAGTTGAGCGTGTTCACCTCCGAAGTCACTCGCGTTGCTCGTGAGGTCGGGACCGACGGCAAACTCGGCGGACAGGCCGTTGTGCCGGGGGTGGCCGGAACATGGAAGGACCTCACGGATTCTGTGAACTCCATGGCGAGCAACCTCACGGGCCAGGTTCGAAACATCGCGGAAGTGGCAACTGCGGTCGCCAGTGGCGATCTGTCGCGAAAGATCACGGTAGACGTTCGCGGGGAAATCTTGCAACTGAAAGAAGCCATCAACACGATGGTAGATCAGTTGCGTTCGTTCGCTTCGGAAGTCACGCGCGTGGCCCGCGAAGTCGGAACCGACGGCAAGCTGGGCGGACAAGCCGTTGTGCCGGGCGTGGCTGGAACCTGGAAGGACCTCACGGACTCGGTAAACGCCATGGCCGGAAACCTCACGGCGCAAGTCCGGAACATCGCCGAAGTCACGACCGCTGTGGCCCGTGGCGATCTTTCGCGAAAAATCACCGTCGATGTAAAGGGGGAGATTCTCGAGCTCAAAGAAACCATCAACACGATGGTAGACCAGCTCAACGCCTTCGCCGGCGAAGTCACCCGCGTGGCCCGCGAAGTCGGAACCGAAGGCAAGCTGGGTGGTCAGGCACAGGTGCCCGGCGTGGCTGGCACATGGAAGGACCTCACCGACAACGTAAACTTCATGGCCGGAAACCTGACGGCGCAGGTGAGAAACATCTCCGAGGTCGCAACCGCCATTGCCGGCGGGGATCTGTCACGCAAGATCACGGTCGACGTCCGCGGAGAGATTCTGCAGCTTAAAGAAACACTGAACACGATGGTAGACCAGCTGAATCGTTTCGCTGGCGAAGTAACGCGTGTGGCCCGTGAAGTCGGATCCGAAGGACGCCTCGGTGGTCAAGCAAACGTACCTGGAGTGGCCGGAACCTGGAAGGACTTAACCGACTCAGTCAACTCGATGGCCGGGAACCTCACCGCCCAGGTTAGAAACATCGCGGAAGTCACTACGGCTGTAGCTCGCGGAGACTTGTCCCGCAAGATCACGGTCGATGTCAAAGGCGAAATTCTGGAACTAAAGAACACCATTAACACGATGGTGGACCAGCTCAATGCCTTCGCAGGCGAAGTGACGCGTGTGGCCCGAGAGGTCGGTACGGAAGGCAAGCTCGGAGGGCAGGCTCAGGTACCCGGCGTCGCCGGAACTTGGAAAGACCTCACCGATAACGTGAACTTCATGGCGGGCAATCTTACTGCCCAAGTGCGAAACATCGCCGAGGTAGCAACGGCAGTGGCGCGGGGCGATCTCTCCCGCAAAATCACTGTGGACGTCAAGGGCGAAATTCTGCAGCTGAAAGAAACCTTGAACACAATGGTCGATCAGCTTCGATCGTTTGCCTCTGAAGTTACTCGTGTCGCCCGCGAAGTCGGGACCGACGGCAAGCTCGGCGGCCAGGCGCTCGTGCCCGGCGTGGGCGGGACGTGGAAGGACCTCACGGACTCCGTCAATTCGATGGCCAGCAACTTGACCGGACAGGTGCGAAACATTGCAGAAGTTTCGACCGCTATCGCTAATGGCGATTTGTCGAAGAAGATCACGGTAAATGTCAGCGGCGAGATCCTTCTCCTGAAAGAGACCATCAATACGATGGTCGATCAGCTCAACGCTTTCGCCGGCGAAGTAACCCGTGTTGCCCGAGAGGTCGGATCCGAAGGCCGCCTCGGCGGCCAGGCGAACGTACCTGGCGTGGCTGGAACCTGGAAGGACTTGACCGACTCGGTCAACTCGATGGCCGGCAATCTTACTGCTCAAGTAAGAAACATCGCAGAAGTCACCACGGCTGTGGCTCGCGGTGACTTGTCCCGCAAGATCACGGTCGACGTCAAGGGCGAGATTCTCGAGCTGAAGAACACTATCAATACAATGGTCGACCAGCTCAACGCGTTCGCGGGAGAAGTTACGCGCGTGGCCCGCGAGGTCGGTACCGACGGCAAACTTGGTGGTCAAGCCGAGGTTCCTGGGGTCGCCGGAACCTGGAAGGACCTCACCGACAATGTCAATTTCATGGCCAGCAACCTCACTGGCCAGGTGCGGAATATTGCCGAGGTTGCAACCGCAATCGCCAACGGCGATTTGTCGAAAAAAATCACGGTGGACGTGCGCGGGGAAATCTTGCAGCTGAAAGAAACCCTGAACACAATGGTCGAGCAGCTACGCTCGTTTGCCGCTGAAGTGACGCGTGTAGCTCGCGAAGTCGGGTCAGAAGGCCGGCTGGGCGGTCAGGCCAACGTGCCTGGCGTAGCCGGAACGTGGAAAGATCTTACCGACTCCGTTAACGCTATGGCGGGAAACTTGACGGCCCAGGTGCGAAACATCGCCGAAGTGACGACGGCTGTCGCGCGCGGCGATTTGTCGCGCAAAATTACCGTCGATGTCAAAGGCGAAATTCTGGAGCTGAAGAACACCATTAACACGATGGTGGACCAGCTCAACGCCTTCGCCGCTGAAGTCACGCGTGTGGCTCGCGAGGTCGGGACCGACGGCAAACTCGGCGGACAGGCTGTCGTTCCGGGTGTGGCTGGAACGTGGAAGGACCTGACAGATAACGTCAACGTGATGGCCGCAAACCTCACCGAACAGGTACGCGGCATTGTGAAGGTCGTCACTGCTGTCGCAAACGGTGACCTGAAGCAGAAGCTGACGGTAAACGCGAAGGGCGAAGTTGCGGCCCTTGCCGAAACCATCAACAACATGACCGATACGCTAGCGACGTTCGCCGATCAGGTGACCACGGTTGCGCGCGAAGTTGGCGTGGAAGGCCGGCTGGGGGGACAAGCGAACGTTCCGGGTGCGGCTGGAACATGGAAGGACCTGACGGGGAACGTCAACCTGCTTGCCGACAACCTGACAAACCAGGTGCGAGCAATCGCGGAAGTCGCAACCGCGGTTACCAAGGGGGACCTCACCCGATCCATTCAGGTGGAAGCCCGCGGCGAAGTTGCGGAGCTCAAAGACAACATCAATACGATGATCAACAACCTCCGACTCACGACGGAGCGGAACACCGAGCAGGACTGGCTAAAGACCAACCTGGCCCGGTTCACCGGAATGTTGCAAGGTCAGCGTGATCTGGGAACGGTGGGTCGCATGTTGCTGTCGGAACTGGCCCCGCTGGTTAACGCACAACAGGGTGTTATTTACCAGATGGAGTCCGAGGACACGGCGGGCATGGTGATGCTTTCAGCCTTCGCCGGTGAAGGAGAGAACGGGCATCTGCGTCAATTGAGGCTAGGCGAGGGTCTGATCGGACAATGCGCTCTCGAAAAACGGCGCATGCTGATCACTGATCTGCCCTCAGATCGAACCGTAACCATCAGATCAGGATTGGTCGAAGCCGTCCCCAGAAATATGATCGTGTTGCCCATCTTGTTTGAAGATCGCGTGAAGGCTGTCATTGAGCTGGCGTCGCTAGGCGCGTTCACCGCATCACACTTGGCTTTCCTTGAACAGCTGACTGCCTCCATCGGCATCGTACTAAACAGTATCGAGGCCACGATGCAGACCGAGGGGCTGTTGAAGCAGTCGCAGCAGCTGGCTGCCGAACTCCAGGCGCAGCAAAAAGAACTGCAACAGACCAACGAGCAACTGGCGCAGAAAGCGCAACAGCTGGCTGAGCAGAACGTCGAGGTCGAAAGAAAGAACCAGGAAATCGAACAAGCTCGTCGCGCCCTGGAAGAGAAAGCAAAGGAGCTTGCCCTCACTTCGAAGTACAAATCAGAATTCCTTGCCAACATGTCCCACGAGCTGCGCACTCCGCTGAACAGTATTCTTGTTCTCGGTCAGCAGCTCACGGATAACCCAGACGGCAATCTGACGGGAAAACAAGTTGAGTTTGCCCGCACGATCCATGCTGCCGGTACAGACTTGCTGAACCTCATCTCGGACATTCTCGATCTATCCAAAATTGAGTCTGGCACGGTTTCGGTCGAAGCCGAAGAGATTTTCTTCAGCAGCTTGCTAGAAGCGGTTGCTCGTCCGTTCCGTCACGAGGCAGAAAACAAGCGTCTCTCGTTCGAAATTCACAGCGACTCGCATCTTGCGCGCTGCATGGTGACCGACTCGAAACGCTTGCAACAGGTGCTCAAGAACCTACTCTCGAACGCTCTCAAGTTCACGGAGCAGGGCGGCGTCCGGCTCTCCGTTTCTGGCGCACCCAACGGCTGGAGTAACGACCATCCGATTCTGTCCAAGGCGGCATCCGTCATCGCTTTTGAAGTCGCCGACACAGGAATCGGGATTCCCGCGGACAAGCAGCGGATCATCTTCGAGGCCTTCCAACAGGCAGATGCCGGCACCAGCCGCAAGTACGGTGGAACTGGGCTCGGTCTCGCCATCAGCCGCGAATTATCGAGTTTGCTGGGAGGCGAAATTCAACTGCGCAGTACTCCCGGCAAAGGCAGCACATTCACTCTGTACTTGCCGCAGACATACGTCGGGCCTTCTGCAGCGAGCGCTCCCGCCGAGGGCGGCGTCACGTCAAAGCCCGCGCTTCCGCTGTCGAATGTCAAAATCGTGGAGCATCCCGTCGAGCACATTCCGGACGATCGCGAAAACCTGCAGTCTGGGGACACGGTGTTGCTGATTGTCGAAGACGACCCCCACTATACGCGAGTGCTGGTCGACCTTGCCAGGGACAAGGGTCTGAAGGTGCTCGTTGCGATGCGTGGAGCGGAAGCTCTAGCGTTGGCACGCGAGTACAAACCGGCTGCGGTCTCGCTCGACGTCTTCCTGCCTGACATGCTGGGGTGGACGGTGCTCAATCACCTGAAGCAGGATCCTTCAACTCGGCACATTCCGGTGCAGATGCTCACGCTCGACGAGGATCGGCAACATGGCCTTGCACGAGGCGCCTTCGCATTCGTAACTAAGCCAACCACGCCGGAAGCGATTGAGCAGGCCCTGCTGAAGATCAAGGAGTACGCCGCGCCGCGCCGCAAACGTCTGCTGGTCGTCGAAGACAACCCAGCCGAGCAGCTGAGCATTCGCGAACTCCTCGGCTACGAGGATATTGACGTTAAAACAGTTGGAAACGGCCGGGACGCCTTGAACATAATTCAAGGAGAACAGTTTGATTGCTGCGTTCTGGATCTTCGCTTGCCTGATATGAGCGGCTTCGAGGTGTTGGAGCAACTCGGAGGCATGCCGCAGTCGCTCGATCTACCAGTCGTTGTCTTCACTGGCAAAGAACTCTCGCCGGAAGAAGACGCCAGACTCCATACCTTGGCTCGAAGCGTGGTCGTAAAAGGAGTCGAGTCGCCGGAAAGACTCCTAGACGAAACCGCGCTCTTCCTGCACCGCGTGGTCGCCGAACTGCCGATCGAGAAACAGCGCATGCTGGACCGCCTACACCGTTCCGACGAGGCTTTGATCGGGCGCAAAGTCTTGATCGTGGACGACGATGTGCGCAACATCTTCGCCCTGAGCAGCGTCCTCGAGCGTCGCGGCATGAAGGTGCTAACCGCGGGCACCGGACGCGAAGCCATCGATACGCTTGAGAAAACTGACGAGGTTGCGATCGTGCTGATGGACATCATGATGCCGGAGATGGATGGCTACGAGACGATGCAGGTTATTCGCCAGAATCCGTCGTTCCGCCGTTTGCCCATCATTGCTCTTACGGCAAAAGCTATGAAGGGAGATCGCGAGAAGTGCCTGGAAGCTGGGGCTTCCGAATACCTGGCCAAGCCGGTCAATACGGAGCAACTGCTTTCGGCATTACGTATGTGGTTGCACCGGTAAATGGGAGCTTATGACACACGAGCCAGTAAACATTCTGATGGTAGATGACCAGCCCGGAAAGTTGCTGAGCTACGAGGCGATTCTCAACCTTCTGGGAGAGAACTTGCTGAAGGCAAATTCCGGCCGTGAAGCGCTAGAAATCCTGCTGAAAACCGACGTTGCCGTTGTCCTGATGGACGTCAGCATGCCAGATATTGACGGATTTCAGCTGGCTGACATGATCCGCGAGCACCCGCGGTTCCAGAAGACGGCGATTATTTTCATTTCTGCCGTTCACTTGAGTGATCTCGATCGGCTTAAGGGCTATGAGCGCGGGGCTGTCGACTACCTTTCTGTGCCCGTAGTTCCGGAACTGCTGCGCGCGAAGGTTACCATCTTTGCTGAACTGTATCGAAAGACCCAGGAACTGGAGCGGCTGAATCACGAACTGGAACGACGAGTTGCGGAAAGGACCGAGGAGCTGAGAGAAAGCGAAAGCCAATTCCGTTCGCTGGCCAATTCGATTCCCCAGCTGGCATGGATGGCGTATCCCGATGGCCACGTCTATTGGTTTAATCAGCGCTGGTACGACTACACGGGAACAACCCTCGACGAGCTGAAAGGTTTGGAATCCATATCTCAGGTTCACCCTGATTTCATGGAAACGGTAAGCCGCAAGTTCCAGCACTCTATGGCAACCGGCGAAGCTTGGGAAGACACCTTCCCTCTCCGCGGGAAAGACGGGTCTCATCGCTGGTTTCTCTCCCGTGCCTTGCCAATTCACGACGTGAACGGCAATATTGTGCGTTGGTTTGGTACGAATACAGACATCACGGACCGAAAGCAGGCAGAAGAGGCACTCGTCAAATCGGAGCGGTTCGCCGCCATGGGACGCCTTGCAGGCATCATCGCTCACGAGATCAATAACCCCTTGGAGGCCATTACAAACGCTTTTTACTTGCTCCGAGATCATCCTTCGCTGGACCAGGAGGCTCGCTATTTCTCCAAGCTTGCAGAGGAAGAACTGCGACGAGTTGCTCACATTACGAAGCAGACTTTGAGCTTTTATCGCGAGTCGCAGCAGCCCGTAGCGGTGTCGCTTGCCGATGTGTTAGACAACGTTCTCGAGCTTCAATCAAGAAGGCTGCAGGTCAACGGTATTGCCTTGGACAAGAACATCAATACCAACGGAGTGATTCACGGGTACCCAGGAGAACTTAAGCAGGTCTTCTTGAATATAATCGGCAACGCGGTCCAGGCAATGCCAAACGGCGGCCGCCTGCGAATTGATTTGCGCGACTCCTGGGGCCGAAGCAATGGCGATTACGGTGTTCGGGTGTCCGTGCATGACACCGGCGTTGGTATCGAGCCAGAACACGCAAAGAAGATTTTCGAGCCTTTTTTTAGCACCAAGGATGCGAAAGGCACCGGGCTTGGGCTTTGGATTAGCAAGGGTATCATCCAGAAATATGGCGGAACGATTCGGTTCCGTAGTATGCGTAGGGGAGAACGCCGTGCCACATGCTTCAGCGTCTTTATTCCGACTGCCATTTCAGCTGCACCGAAAGACGGTTCTCAGGTGCTCGTGGCATGACTGCTCAGAGAAAGCATGACCCAGGGGAGACCGGTGATCCTTTGCGTCGATGATGAGCCTAACGCGCTCACTTTGCGGAAACTTGTCCTGCAGAAGGCAGGCTACGAGGTAATAACCGCCAGCTCAGGCAGACAGGCTCTGGAGTTGGCACAATCGCGTCCAATCGATCTGCTGCTCTCGGACCAACTTATGCCGGGGATGACCGGCACACAACTAGCCAAAGAAATAAAAATCATTGCTCCCAAAACCCGCATAGTTCTGATCTCCGGGGTAAATGAAATGCCTCCTGACGCAAATATCGCAGACGCCTTCTTGAGCAAAGTCGAAGGACCCGACGCGTTGTGCAATGTAGTCGCATCCGCACTTTCCAACTAATAATTGCGGTCCGTCGTTTAAGTGGCTTTCTTTTTCCTTTTTCCCCTTCTCTCCTCAATATCGTTTTCAGAGGACCTGCCGGCATCACCCCTCTTCGACACCCTAACTAGTTGCTGATGAGTAGGTTGCGTGTTGCCCGAATGAATCTCGGGATTCTTAGGTCATCGCCATAAGAGAGAGCCAAACGGAGAATTTTGGCAACGAAATTGTCAAAACCGAGTAAAAACGGTCGCTCCTCAGATCGATATCTTCAGAAAAATGTCAAGGACGTTATTGATAAGAATTTAGCTATCGCTTTACGCTCCAGAGATGTTTGCGCGACAACTCCTGACTATTCCGGCACTACGCTGTCCTTTCGGCACCCGCGTTTGGTGAAGGTGCCAAAACTAGACTCGTGAATGACGTAGGAGGAGATTTGTGAGTAAAAGAGCGTTAACCGCATGTTCCTACCCCATATTGCTTCTGGCATTGCTATCCGGCACTGCCTCGGCCCAGTCGCTTAGCTGGCGCCAAGTCGTAGGGATAATTCCTGCCAACAATATCGTCGGTTCTGGTACGGGGACAATTACCGGAGGGTTTCTTCCTTGGACAACAACCGGCGGTTCTGCCCGGGTGAACCTGCAAACTGGAGAACTCCACTTCGCTGTGCGGGGATTGGTGTTCGCGGGTGGGTCATCCAGTATTGCTATCGGCACGCCAGGCCCAGTCACTGCCGTGAAAGGAACTCTGATCTGCGACAATAACGGCAGTGCAGGCAACGGCAACTCGGTTCTAGTTGAGACACCATCTGTACCCTTGAGTGCGACGGGAGACGCTTCCTTTAATGGGAACCTCGGCAGCCTGCCTGTCGTTTGTTCGACAGAGGCCGACATCGCCTTTGTGGTTCGCGTGAGCGGACTGGGCGGAAATGCAGTCGAAGGTCCGTGGATTGCGAACGGCGCCGTTCTTACGAAAGGCGACACGCATCGAGATTAGTTTCCCGGGAAGATGTGGCGGTCGGCTGCTTCCTGGGACCCCGATCGCCGCATCATCAGACGCCTAGCTTTCATTCCTCAATCGATGCGTCGCACAGCTGCCCGCGATGTACTCCTGGACTCTTGACGGGCTAATCGGATGCTCATAGAGTTTCGTGAACTCCTGAGCTCGATCTGTTTTCGCCAAGGATCAGCCTCGGCAATCACCGGCCGCGCCCACCGGCCTGAAAGCGAACCCTGCGCGGGTCGTAAGTCTCTTCTGGCTTCCGCACAGTCCTAATTCGTGCCACCTGTTCGACCCAATTTCAACAGCAAACGTGTGTCTTGCCACGGAGGTACAAATATGTTTCGAATTCTCTTGATTCTCGTGTTATGCGTAACCGCTACTTCATTTTCGAACGGACAGAAGGATCCGGGGCCCCCGCAGTGGCACAGCTGGTGCTGGTGGTCCGTACCTAGGTTTGAACTCCAACGAACAAACAGCGTTCTCGAATGGGAAGGCCGAGTTTTCGGAGGTGGATTCGGTATCGGGAACAATTGCCGGGGAAAATGGCAAGGGACTGGGCCCTGCGTTCAACGGAAACAGTTGCGCGCAGTGTCACGCCGAACCCGCGGCAGGCGGCAGCAGTCCGGGTCTCTCCAGCCCGCAATCCAACACCAAATCCGCAGGTCATCCTGGCCAATCTCGATGGTGCTAACAACGCCGTTCCGTCGTTCATTACCCGTAGTGGTCCGGTGCGCGAGGCCCGTTTTGTTCGGATCCTAAACCAGCGCGGTACGCCACGCGACGGTGGTGTGCACGACCTGTACACGATCGCCGGGAGATCCGACGCTCCCGGCTGCAATCTCGGCCAACCTGATTTCAATACGCAGCTTGCGAACAACAATGTGATCTTTCGCATTCCTACGCCCATCTTTGGACTTGGCCTAGTGGAGGCCACCGTGGATTCAGTACTGCAGTCCAATCTGTCGGCAAACGCGAGCACAAAAGCTAGGCTTGGGATTGGCGGCATGCTGAATACCAGCGGCAACGATGGAACGGTAACTCGCTTCGGTTGGAAAGCACAGAACAAGTCACTGCTGGTGTTTGCTGGCGAAGCCTACAACGTGGAGCAGGGTGTTTCGAACGAGGTTTTTCCAAATGAACGCTCAGCCGCGTCCGGCTGTGTCTTCAATAGCTCGTCTGAAGATGCAACCAACATGCTGAACTCTAGCGGCAGTTCGACGGGAACGGCCAATGAAATGTCCTCCGACGTAGTTAATTTCGCGTTGTTCATGCGTCTGTCAGCGCCTCCCGCTCCGGCGCCACTCACGCCTTCCGCGCAGAATGGAGCCACGCTGTTCAACGCGGTAGGCTGCGCTCTGTGCCACACGACCACTTTGACCACTGGGCCTTCCAGGTTTACAGGAATGTCGAACGTAAGCTATCACCCGTATTCCGATTTTGCCCTGCATCATATGGGCTCAGGTCTGGCGGACGGAATCGTTCAAGGCGCCGCTGGCTCTGACCAGTTCCGCACAGCTCCGCTTTGGGGCGTTGGACAACGGCTTTTCTTCATGCATGATGGCAGAACTTCGGACCTGCTGCGCGCCATCCGTGCTCACAGCAGCAATGGATCTGAAGCGAATGCCGTCATCAACAACTTCAATTCGCTCAGTGCAACCCAGATACAGAACCTCTTACTTTTTTTGCGATCGCTGTAGGACCTGATGTTAAGAACTAGAGATGAGACCGCTGAAGAGCGGTCTCTCTTGTTGACACGCGCCGGAAGGGCGCGAACCGCCAAACCTGATTACGACAGTCGTGTAGACATTTCCTGTTGCATAGCTCGAGGGGATGCAAAGTGGCGTTTGCCGGCCCTTTCTTAATCGAGCCAACCTGCGGCTGACCGGGGAACCTGACCCGGACCATCCATAGGACGGAGAAGCAACCAAAGGGAAACCACCAAGGTTGACCTCAAGCTAGTCGCAAGCCCTTAAGAGACGCACACGCCGCACCGCCGCTAATATCAGGCACAATTGTCAGTTCGAGGATGGTGACATCCGAAAGCTCGACACGATACTCCTCGGTCTCTCGCGTTGACGAGGGCGCGCTGAAATTCCATTGCTGGCGCACAATTTCTCGAAAAGGTCCACCAGACCGTAGCACGAATTCCTGCGTCCGCTTCACCTCGTCCTCCTCGAACACAAGCGAAATGCATCTGATCTCTTGCGGCTCATCAAAAAGCAGCCGAATGGTTTGAGCACCCGGTTCGGCCGCACGCCAGCCTTGCCTATTTTCGATCGATAGCGAAGACTCGATCGGAAAATTCTTATCCTCCGAGGTGACTTCCACCGTGGCGGCGCGCTCAAGATCCAACCACTTTTCGCCTTTCGCCTGAACAATTGCCGGAGTTGTCACAAACCGTTTTCGCATTTTGGTTGACCTCCAATACCTGGCCGTATACAAGCGAAGCGCCAGGCTAAGCCTTGCCGGCTTTTCTGATCTTCCAAAGAGCTGTCAAGGCATTGGCGGCTTCTGCGATGGCCTGACGCTCGGCCTGTTGTGAATTCCGCGTGTAGATGGGCTTGCACCGATTCGCTGGCTCTGAACTTGTTTCGCCGCCAATTTTTGCTAAGGCGACCGTGTACTTTCCCTGCAACTCTAGAGGGCTCAAGACGTCTCCTTTCACGTTTCAATTAAAGTCCCTTTCAGCCGCTGCCGCCAATACCAAGAGCTGCGGAACTGCTCCATGAGATCAATGTAGGTTATGCGAGGAAGGAAGCGTAGTTGGCGTTAGATACCGGGCAGTCGATTTTACCGTCCGCGAACACCGGGAGCGGCTGAGCCTCGAGGCAGTACCGAAGCACTGTCCACAAAGTTTGGGCCTATCGCGTCCTTACGGGCCAGTGGTGGCGCCGTCGGTCCGACTTCATGCGATTGATTCATGGCTGCGTAGAGCAGCGCCGCATCACAGCGAGGACAGCGATAGTTGCAAACGGCTTAACGCGGGGCACGACTAGACACCCATCTTTATTTTTGCCATCTAGCGGCGTCATGGGCAACCTGATAACGCGCACAAGATCAGGCCCCAAGCAAAGAGAGACACCACTATCGAAGACTCTGGTGAGTGCTACCAGAATGTATGTAACCGGCGAGTACGGCGCCGTCAGTCGAGGAATGCTGCGCAACGAAAGCCTGCTTCAGGAGCAGATTGGCAGCGTCAGAGAGCGTCAAGTTGTCCGGGACTGGCTGGAAGTTCGAGTGGAGTTCTTTTTGTTGCACGGCAATGGTTTTGAACAGGAGAGCCTTGCCATGCATATTTACATTCAGTTCCTGGATTTCCCAATTGGTGGGCGCCACCTCGACACGTTTCACGACGAACTGACCACCCTTCTCAAGATGTCCCAGTAGCCCTCCGGCAAATTTTACTTCATCGATAAGTTCGCCGGTGATGCTGACCAGTCGCAATTGCGTGGCATGAACCCACATCTCTCCCTGCATTTCATGGAGAATCTTGCTCTCGAATGATGACGGATGAAAATTCGGATTTGGCTTGAACATCACCTTAACAAGGGCTCCACTCGTTCCCCCATACTCGAACAGAAATGCATTCTGCATCATTTCGAGAAAAGCATTTCCTTGCTGCATGTCTTTTCGGTGAGCCAGTTCCACCTTATGCTGCTCTTCAGGGCTCTGAGAAAGGCGCAGGATTCGTTCCGTCTCCTTGCGCTGCTGAACCTCGCTCAAGGGTTGACCCGCGACGCTAAGCAGTCGGTCCAACGACCCAGATTTGGTTTCAACCACTTCTCTGGTTTCCTTCTTGCCATCTACTTCCTTATCCGACTGGTAGCTCCACCGGATCTCAGTAGCCTTTGGCGCGTTCAGTTCGTTGCGAATCACCGCTCGTACGAGGTCAGCGGGAGCAAGCCGCGGTGGCGGCTGAGATTCTGCCGCTGCTAAGCCTGAAGGCAGAAGAAAGATCACGATGGCCAACAAGAGGAGAGAGCGGGCAACGGCCAGGTCTGTTCCTAGGGTTTCGCTTATCAACTGAACTTGGCCACGACGCAGCTCGATATGGAAAAGCGAACGACCGTGAGCCAGCGCCGATTCCACGGCGCGCCGCTTTGCCCCAAGGTCGTTTCCTTTCGCGGAATCGTTTCGTAACATGACTGCGGCGCTCATCGAGTCTCAGTTTTCTTCAAGCCTTTGGATGTGTTTCGCGAGGGTTCCGTTTATCCCCTCTCCCGCATTCGTGCAACCCCGGCCGACACCAAGGTTCATCGGGGTCGAAGCAACCACATGGCCAAAACGAAAGTGGTCTCGAAACGAAGCTAACAAGCAGAGAGAGCAGGACTTAGGAGCGCAATTTAGATCGACCCCGGAAGAACCTGTACGAAGAATCTGCCAGGCGTTTTCTACCAGGCCATCATGAGGGCTTCAGCCAGCATGGCGGGCGATAAAACGGATTTAGGTTGAGCCCGACAGTGTCTCAGGCGGGTGTATCGTCAATGCTGTCCGGTGCAAGTGCTCAGGAGGACTTCATTGCTGCAACGTGCCTGCTTTCTCCCCTTTGCTTTCGCCCTCTCTGCGTTCGCTCTCTCCGCTGCAGCCCAGGCACCGAAGCCCCAGTATTCGCCGACTCATTGGCCCGTCGAGAGCGGAAGCTTCGACATCCGGGGCTTCCACTTCGGTACTGGCGAGACCCTCCCGGACCTGCACCTCCACTACCTCACGCTTGGGAAGCTACGCCGCGACAGCCAGGGTCACGCCGACAATGCCGTCCTGCTGCTGCACGGCACCGGCGGCAACGCCCATTCGCTGCTCAATCCCGTTTTCTCGGACATCCTCTTCGGTCCCGGCCAGCCGCTTGACATCACAAAATATTTCATCATCCTGCCCGACGACATCGGCCATGGCGAGTCCAGCAAACCCTCCGACGGCCTCCGCATGAAGTTCCCGAGGTACACCTATGACGATATGGTCCGCTCGCAGCACCAGATGCTCGTCGAAGGATTGCATATCGATCATCTCCGCCTCATCCTCGGCACCTCGATGGGCTGCATGCAGTCCTTTGTCTGGGGCGAGACTTACCCGCAGTTTTCCGACGCCCTCGCGCCCTTCGCCTGTCTACCTATCGAGATCGCCGGCCGCAACCGGATGTTTCGCTATATGGCCATGCAGTCTATCCGTGACGATCCCGCATGGGACAGCGGCAACTACTCCCATGAACCCGTCGAAGGACTCCGCGGAGCGGCCAGCCTCTTGATCATCGCCGGCTCTGCGCCGCAGCAGATGCAGAAAGACTTCCCGACGCGCCAGCAGGCCGAGGATTACGTAAACCGCACGGTCAATGCCGCTGTCGCTATTACCGATGCCAACGACTTTCTTTATTACTTCGACGCGTCCCGCGACTATAACCCCGAGTCGAGGCTCAACTCCATCACGGCCCCGGTCCTTTGGGTTAACTCCGCCGACGACTTCATTAACCCGCGGGAACTGGAGATCGCTCAGAAGCTGGTCACTCGGATGCCGCACGCCCGATTCGTTCTGATTCCGGCCTCGATGCAGACGTTCGGGCATGGCACTCATACCCATGGAGAAGTCTGGAAGAACTACCTCATAGAGTTGCTGACAGACTCGGCGAAGAAGTAGCCAGTCTCGTGCTCAAAGAAAGACTTTTTCCGCTTCTCGGTGACTCCCTTGGACTGCGGAATATTCTTCAGTTTTTCAACGGTCTCGTCGCCTGAGTGAGGACTGGCATTATCGATGATGCCTTTGGTGCGGGCGCCATAGCTTTTCCTTCCAGTCCTTCTGCCGTAGGCATTTCCCATGTTTCACATTGTTAGGACCACGCGGAACTCTGCTTTACCGCTCAGCATCCGTGCATAGGCCTCGGCCGCCCTTTCGAGCGGATAGGTTTCAATCATGGGACGAACGCCCGTCAGCACACAGAAATTCAGAGTGTCTTCTGAAGCAGCTGGCGTACCCGCAGCCCAGCCTTGGATGGTTCTGCTGCCAAAGATAAGCTGGGCGGGCGTGACCTCTATGGGATCGGGTGCAGCACCAATCACGACCAGTTTGCCGTTCGGCCCGAGACCGTCAACGAGTGCTGACATTGCCTTCGAGTTGGGAGCCGTGGCGATGATGACGCGCGCTCCACCCAGTCTTTGTAACTCCTCGGCGGCATTCGTCGCCTGGCCGTCGATATAGACGTGTGCTCCTAGCTTTTTGGCCAGCACGCCGGTTTCGGAACCCCGCCCGATAGCCGCCACCTCATAACCAAATTTGTTGGCGAATTGGACGCCCAAGTGGCCCAGGCCGCCGAGGCCCTGGACGGCAACAAGGTCGCCGGGCATCGCGCCGCTGTTGCGCAGGGCGTTATAGGTGGTAATTCCGGCATCGAGCAGAGGCGCAGCCTCGACGTCAGTAAGCTTATCCGGGATGGGCACCAGTGCTTCCACGGGAGCCACCATGTATTGCTGATATCCGCCGTCGTAGCTGAAACCGGTGACCTGGACGTTACGACAATTGCGAAAATCACCGCGGCGGCATTCGCGACACGTATTGTCGTGGCCACCATGCCAGCCCACGCCCACTCGCTGACCTTTCTTCCACGTGACGCCCGCGCCAACTTCGTCAACGACGCCCGCAACTTCGTGTCCGGGAACACGCGGATACTGAATCCCCGGCCACAAGCCTTCTTTCACGAGCACATCACTGTGGCAGATGCCGCAAGCCTTGACCTTAATGCGCACCTGTCCAGCACCGGGTTCAGGAATTCGGCGATCGACGATTTCGAAATCCGCGCCGGGTTTGCGAACCTGTGCGGCCTTCATGTGTGCTTCTTCTGGTTTCGGAGCGACTCTCAACGTTGCCATAATTCCTCCTTAAGGTTTGGGCAAGAAAATTATCAATGATTCGGTTTGACCTTGCAGTCAAGATATAGGCGAACTTCCGTTCTGAATGTCAAAAGAATCGCCGGCTCACGCTTGATGGGGTCGGCTACGGCTTGACCTTTAGGTTGCGTCAGCGAGTCGATAGCGGAAGGACTGCGCGGTGTTACGAGTCGTCTTTAATCCACTGCTGACGAATCTAGTGCCCAGAACGACCGACTCCATCGCAAGGACAAGCTCTTGATATGCGTCGGCTTTGAGCAGATACCCTCCCGCTCCGTTGTCCAGGGCACGACGGACGATGTTTTCGTCGCCCCATCCACTGAGGAATAGCACTTTGGTGGATGGAACTGCTCGGTGCAATTCCTGTTGTACATCAAGACCGTTCGCATCTGGAAGGGAGAGGTCGAGCAGAACGAGATCAGGAATGAGTTCGCGTGCCTTTTGAATCGCTTCCTGTGCATTGGCAGCTTCGCCAGCAATGAAAAAGCGACTGTGTGTTTTCCGCCTCAAGCAAATCCACTGTCGAAAGGAATCAAAGTCATCTACAACAAGCAGCCGAATAGTGTTGTTCATCGTCATCAGACCATCGTGAAAGAAGAAATTGCAGACCGCACAGACTGGATGAATGTTCGGTGAAAGATTTGTCACAGGCACCTGTCAACGTTGACAGGTCTGCCACTCTGCTGCCCCAACAATTTTGCATTCATTTCCACACCAGAGATCCGCGTCACCTCTCAGGGGTGGAATCTCCTATCTGGTATTTGGTTGGAATCAGTGACGGCATGGATGCCTGTTTGAGAAAGAAGGGAGCAGCCATGAATTGCCCAGCCTGTGGTTCGGAACAGCAGCGAACATTTAATGGTGAAATCGCCATCCATTTTCCCGGTCTGGAGGGCCTTAACAAACCGATTGTTTGGGTGTTCCCGAGGCTCCTTGTGTGCCTCGATTGCGGATCCGCGCAATTCAATATTCCTGAGCGGGAACTTGGGGTGCTCAGGGAGGAGCGATCCGCCGACAGTGCCCGCGCCGCCTAACAGTCGAGGCGCAGATTTCCAGGCTACAGAACGGTCACTTGTCGATTTACTGTTCTACCGAAATGACGGTCACCGACTTGGGCTCAACCGTCAAGGTTAGCTTTCCGTTTTCCACCTTGGCGAAAATGGGTTTTGGCACCACTGTCTTCGGAACATCAAAGCTGTTAACACTATCCACTTTCGGCCCGGTCAACGTTTGTCCGGCAGCGGTAGCCCTGGCATCCATCCCCACAATACTGAGGCTGATTTCAGCTGATTGATTGGGATCAACGTTGGTGATCTCCAGCCACAGCTTGCCCATGGTATCTTTCGCAGCGATGGCATCGATGCGCGGTAAGCTGACGTTCCCGTTCTGATAGATGCCAGCAGCGAATGTCACGGGGACGAATGTCGCGTCCTGAAAGGGCACATACATCTTGAAGACGTAGTAGGTCGGAGTCAGCACCATCTTCTCTTTCTCGGTCAGGATCATCGCCTGCAGGACATTGATCATCTGGGCAATGTTGGCTCCACGAACCCGGTCCGAGTGCCGGACAAAGATGTTCAGGTTCAACGCGGCCAACACGGCATCCCGCAAACTGTTTTGCTGCACCAGGAACCCCGGATTCGTTCCGGGCAGCGGCGCGTACCAGGAGCCCCACTCATCCACAATGAGCGCGACCTTTTTTTGCGGGTCATACTTATCCATGATTGCCGAGTACTTGTTAACCAGACCATCCATCTGAAGCGTGGCCTTCAGGAACTGGGCGTACTCGCTCTCCCCAAAGTTCATGGATGAAAACTTGTTCTGCCAGTTGACGACCGTGTAGTTGTGCATGGACAGCCCGTTGATCTCCCAACTCCACGAGTGGTTCTGGTAGGCCTTCATCACGGTTTCTGTCCAGTCGACAAACCGTGGTTCGTCACCGCCAGGTCCCACCGCGATCTTCATCATCTCTTCCCTGTTTTTGTGTCCAGGAACAGCCTGTTGCGCAGGGTTATAGTTGCGTACGAAGCGGGCGTAGATCTTCATCTGGCTGGTGTAATACTCGGGAGACATATTGCCGCCACAGTCCCAGCTTTCGTTGCCGATTCCCAGCATGGCAACTTTGTAAGGATCTGAATGGCCGTTGGTGGCGCGTTCTTTCGCAAGGGTCGTAGATTGCCCAGCGGTCATGTATTCGAGCCAATCAGCGGCCTCGCGCGGAGTCCCGGAACCTACATTCACGGAGACATAGGCTTGGCTGCCGATCTGATCGATGAAATCCATGAATTCGTGCGTGCCAAACGAGTTCGGCTCGATCACGCCGCCCCAGTTTGGATTGAGTCTCACAGTGCGGTGCTCGCCAGTGCCGTCACGCCAGTGATATTCATCTGCAAAGCAGCCTCCAGGCCAGCGAACATTGGGAACCCTAATGGTCTTCAGCGCGGCCACAACGTCGTTGCGAATGCCGCGAGTGTTCGGGATCTTCGAATCCGGCCCAACCCAAATGCCGTCGTAAATCCCATGCCCAAGATGCTCGGCAAACTGGCCGAAGATGTTCCGATTTATCGTTGCGCCGCTGCTGCTTGGATCAAGGGAGATCTCTACTTTTTCCGCCGCGAATGCGGGCGCGATCAGGGCAAGAATCAAAACGAAGCAGGAAAGGCGTGAATTGAAAACCTTTCCGCTTTGATATCTGAAGTAAGGGACTGCCAGACACCGCTTAGTAAAGGCAAGGACCATAGACCCCTTTCGCGACCGGAATCATCCGTTTGTTACCGGTTCGACGCGCACCGAGATTTTCTCAAAAAACGCTTACCGAGCCTGACCAAAAAGCACGGCAGACCTCATCAATTTTAGGGGAGTTCCCGATATTCGAAAAGAAGGGAGGGAACGCAGAAGCCACGCTAGGGGGATGGGCTCAAACGCCAACACCTAATTTCAGGCTCATTTGCAACTGGCGATGAAGCCTCCGAAACCAGAGGTGCCAGCGATGAGGCCGCGGACCAGGCTTATTCCGGAAACCACAGTCGGAAGAGTGCTGTTGGGCGCCAAGACTTTCTTGAAAACACCGTTTTTGTAGATAAACGAGCCGTGAAGGAACGATCCAGCAGCCGTGCTGCCCACGATCATGCCAGCGTTGTCGATGCCTAAAAGCGCGGTCGACAAGCTACTGCTAGGGTAGTCGAGAGTGTCCCACTGACCATTGTGAAAGATAAAGCCGTGCTGCTGCTCATGCGGGGGTAGCGTCTTGCTGTACCAGCCAACGATTGTGCCGCTGTCGTTGATGCCCAGAGCGAACGTTTCCTTGGCACCGGGAAAATCGAGCACGATAGCCTTACCATTACTCCAGCGTTTGAAGCCATGAATCGTGCCGGAGGAGCCGTTATAAAAGCCGACAATCGTGCCCCAGTTGTTTATCCGGACGGGCGCAAACATGGTCTGTGTGGTCGTGCCAATCCTTAGCACCAGCGGCGTGAAGGTCGCACCGCGCAATGAGAACGGAGTCCCTGCGAACCCAATGGTCACACCGTTGTTATTGCGATCGCTGAAAAAAGTATCCACGGCGGTGGCGGAACGTTTTGCTGTGTAGAAGGTGAGCCCGCCATTGCTCCATCGCGTAAAGCCCTGACTCAGTCCATTGCTGTTATCGGCGCTGCCCACCACCGTGCGGTAATCGTTTATACCGCCGGGCTCCAAGGTCCTAATGCCTGTGGTGGTTTGCGACCGCAGGTTAAAGGTCGTGAATGTGCATGAAGCCTGCGTCTGTGCGTTGATTAAAGCCGCGGACGAGAGCAGAAAGAAGATACCAGCCATCTGGAGGACAGAAGGCAAGAGCCAGCGGGAATTCGGTGGGTCAGGTATGACCGCCATGCCGTCCCTTGTACTCTCCTTGGATGGCTTGGGAAACTGTTAGGAGCGACAGGCTTGCTCGGAAATGTCAACGGGGGCAGGAAATCGTGTTGTCGGCCGCGAGGTCCCTTTGGTTTCGCCTTTTCGGGGTTTACCAACAATCAACTGTAAATCGCTATAAAAGTTACTCCACTAGTACTGAATGCATACAGGCCTGTTCCCGCGCGTCGGACTCTCCAAAAAAGTCGCCGGTTGAGAGAGCTGCAGATGGCCTTGTGATCTCCGCCGCGTTTAGAGCTAGTGCGGGCTCACGCTCATCGAGCCGCGGTGACCCGTGGTTATCGACCAATACGTAATCCATTGTTGCCGGATTCCGTTTGCCCGATCGACGAGCTCTTTGCTCGGATGCTTGCCATGTTCAACGATGAGCACCATCCCTGTATTGAATGCCCGCTGCGAGTGATTGACGTCCGGCACCCGCGGGCCCTCAGCGGCAATCACGTCGTTGACGCTAACTTTGGTTCGATCGGCCTTAAAGATCGGATGATCGTTTGCGTCTGTGCCCGCCGGGACAAGGTTCCTCAGTATGAAAAAGTCCGGCACTTCGCTGGCGGAAATCAAACCCATCAAATAAAGGTCGAGATACGAGTAGCCAGTCGCCGGAACATAGTAATCGTCGTCCAACTGAGTGAAGGTTCCGTCATAGTTGTCCTGCCATACGCTGCCGCCCATCGCCGATGCTTCTGTCGGCCGCTGATAGGGGAAGGCGACGGGGGCGTGTAATCCGCGTGTCCAGTGCACCGGTCCGAGAACGATAGATTCGCCGTTCCCTTTCGCGGAAACCGACACGCCCCACCGATGTCCCATTTCATGCCCCAGCTGCGACATGGCGTAGTTGTACGGGAACATCTTGCCGTCGGGAGTACTTTCGGCGAGCTGATGCCGATAGGAGGCGATAACGCGATCATTGTCGGCCGGAGCATTCTCAGGTGGCTGCTCCTGCATTTGGTTTGAACCCACATACACGGGCTGCACATATCCCCATTGAAAGCGGCCTTGCGTGCAATATGTTCCAAGGTCTCCCTGCTTGTCGCCAATGCCGGTTACATTGCCGCCACGGGGACCGTCGCTCGGAGTGCCCGCTTCCTGATTATCGATGCGGAAATCAGAGTAGTACGCGAGGAAGTCGAAGTGATCTCCAAGGGCTTTTATCACAGTGCAGGAAAGGTCTTGCGGATCAGGTAACTGGAGATAGTGAAAGGATTCATATATAAGCGAGAACGGTCCGTCCTTAGGACTTAACGATGAGAAATGCACTTCGGGATTGTTGATGAGGGAAAGTTGAACGGTTTGGTGAGGCAACTGTTCGAGCGTCTTTTCCTGGTCGGAACCGCTTATGACTTGGGCGCTGGCGGCAATGCGGCCAGCGTTGCGAAGCGAGAGAGGCAGGATGCCGCGGATAGTAATTCGGTTTCCATTCGCTTCCGCCTTTTTGGAGACACCAGGGCCGAAGACGAAATAATTCGAGTCTTTGCCGGGGCGTTTGGAGCCGACAACGGTCCAGTTGACAGTTTCATGCGCCGCACTCGGCTGGGCAGATGATTCCTGCGCAAATGAAACCTGGTATGCGAAGCGTTGCAAGGCGGGATCGCCAGGTTTCAGTACCGGGCCGCGAGTCTCGAATGTGACTTGAACAACCATATCGTCGATTGATGAAATCTTGACGCTGCTCGCATCAAGATGTTCGGCGAGTTCGGAGTGCGCATCCGAGGAGATGGTCGCAAGCAATTTCTCTTTACCCGAGGCAACGGGGTACAAACCGACAATTGCATCTTTCGCGGCAAGCTCCTGGTAAGAAAAATCGATCTCACCGTCGCGTTTCAGGATCGCCTGAAAGCGGTTAGTCGTCTTGGACCAGGTGAAGTCCTGGATGCTGCCAAAGGGTTCGGTGAGGTTCCAGGTAACGACGACGCGGTCCCCGAGTTCTTTCACGTAGCGAACGCCCGACATGCGCGGCTTGAAGAATGCGCAAACGGCAGGAGCCCTGTCAAAGAGCTGGCCCGCAGCATCGGCTAAAGAATCGAAGCGGCTGATTGAGACGCCCTTGCTACCATTTCCTTCTTCATCCCGAGTCTGGCTATTGACAAAGCTGATCCAACCGGTAATGCCAACCCGAAAGACGTTCCACGACTTTCCCGAGAAGGGAAACGAGAACTTGTGGAGCACCATGTCGGTTCCGGCGAATTCCGCGCCGAATTCGGAGTCCCACTGCAATGGCGCCATTCGAACGGAGTAGCGGGAATGCTGAGGCAGAAAGCGCAGGGTGTGCCCCGTGAGGTCGAAGAGGTTAGTTTTTCCCAACGCCCCTTCGTCCAGTTCCATGACGACCAAGTCACCCAAGGTTGAGATGTTGCCGATCCCTCGGCCGGGGCGATCGTCTTGTGCCGAAAGCACGTTTGGCCACAGGAACAGGGTCCATGTAAAGAGAATGGTCGCGTGTGATAAACGCATGATTACTTTGCTGCTCTCCTTTCGGGGCGGAAAAAGAGTGGAAAAGCAACGATTGGATAAAGTATCCTGAGCGCCGTATCCAATCAAGTGCGCTGCTATGAGACCCGGGAGAGCGAGCATTACGCGGACGTTGCGGATCTTCAGTGGGGTTGCCCCCGCGATTCTGCTTTCGCTCACCTGGTCGCAGGTGGGGCTTCCGGCAGCGCCTCAACGTCAGGTGCTCACCCTATCGAAGCCAGAGATCCGCGGCAATGAGCCGTCGATCGCTGTGAACCCGAACAATCCCTTGCAGAGCGTAGTCGCTTTTCAGCCGGCGACGATTGCCTATTCACAGGATGGCGGAGCTACATTCTCAACTGCTGAACTGCCCCCGATCGACGGATGGCGTGGAGGAGGCGACGTTTCGGTGGCATTCGACAGCCAGGGGCATGCGTATCTCAGCACTTTGCATTTCGAGAAACTCGGCAGCATGTCCTATTGGGCACACGGTGCAGGCAAGAACGGAATTTTCGTTCGCCGCTCTCTCGATGGCGGCAAAACCTGGGAGAAGACGGCGGTGCCTGTGAAGATCTTTGCCGGCGGTGAACACGAAGGCGACGAGGCCGATGGCGAGAGCCACATGGAGGACATGCCACGGATATTTGCGGACACGAATCCGCGAAGTCCTTATGCCGGGAACATCTACGTCGGTTGGATCGAGTGGCAACTGGACAAGTCGGTCATGCTCTTTGCCCGATCGACGAATGGCGGGAAGAGCTTTTCAGAGCCTGTGCGAATCAGCACACATGCCGGATTGCCGCGCGACGACAACGGCGGACTGGTAGGCTTCGTGGGCACAGTTGCAAGTGATGGAACGGTCTATTCGATTTGGAACGATGGGAGCACAATCACGTTCACACAATCGCACGACGGTGGCCGAACCTTTGCCCCGTCACGGGCGGTGTTCGACGTCGCCCCTCCATATTTTGGCGGAGCGGGAGGAGTGCCGGGAGTCTCGCGCGTCATGGGCTTTCCCCAGATCGGCGTAGATTCACTCAAAGCCAACCGTCCAGTTCTCTACGTGGCGTGGAGCGACTATCGGAATGGAGATGTAGATGTCTTTTGCGCCTCGTCGAAAGATCGGGGAAAAACCTGGTCGCCGCCGACTCGCGTGAACAGCGACGCTATTCACGACGGCACCGACCAATTTTTTCAGTGGATGTCTGTGGACCCTATGACCGGAGCTGTCTATGTTCAGTTTTATGACAGGCGCGACGATCCGAAGAACAAACGCACTGGTTTTACTCTCGCCCGGTCGACCAATGGTGGAAGGATTTTTACGAATTACGCGTGGGCAGAAAATTCTTTCGAGAGTCCGCAGCCGGCATTCCTCGGCGACTACACCTGGTTGACGGTATTTAATGGAAAGGCATATGGCGCCTGGACGGAAGCCGTCCCATCCGAAACTGAAACGCCTCCCGGACATATAGCGCGCCCGGCTACGGTAGTGCGAGTGGGGATAGCGGAGTTCGACAAGAAACCGTAGGCAGTTGTCGTTTTCGACCTTTGCTCCATGAGAACTACTTAAAGGAGACAAATCCTTGTGAGCCGTAGGCTCCTTTAGCGGTTGCGGTCCATCGGTACTTTGCGGAACCAGAAGTGGGCCGTTCTTAATGGGACACAGTACGCGAAGGGCGGCAGGTTGAACAGAAAAGAATGTAGACGCTCTTGCCCGGTTTTTCGTGAAAAGTTGAAAATGTCCCTTGCCGTCAGAGACCGTAGAACACGATATCTGTCGTCGCTCTGCAACGGCGATATCGTTTCACGAACACGCAGTATCCTATGACGCAAAAAACGCTTTTGCGACGGCTACAAGGTCAGAGGTGGCTCAAGGTTTTCACCATGAATAAAGTTCTACTTTTCACGATTTTTGCTGCTTTTTATTGTCCTTCAGCAGCTACTCAGCAGTACCCTCCGCGCCTTTATCAAGACCTGGGCTGGCGCATGATCGGGCCATTCCGGGGCGGGAGGACCCGGGCTGTGTCCGGCGTACCCAGCCAACCCGGCGTCTTCTATATAGGCGCTGTCAACGGCGGAGTGTGGAGATCCGACGACTATGGCCGAACCTGGACTGCAATCTTCGATGATCAACCTACGCAGTCGATCGGTGCGATAGCCGTTGCCCCCGCGGACCCTAACATTCTGTACGTTGCTACCGGCGAAGGCCTGCAGCGTCCTGATCTTTCTATAGGCAATGGCATTTATAAATCCACCGATGCTGGAAAGACTTGGACACATCTCGGTCTGCGCGATGGCGAGCAAATTCCGGCCCTGGCGATCGATCCCAGGGACCCTAATCGAATTTTTGCTGCCGTGCTGGGACACCCGTACGGCTCAAATCCCGAACGTGGGATATTTCGCTCGACCGATGGAGGCACAACCTGGCAAAAGATCCTCTATAAGGATGAAAACACCGGCGGATCGGACGTGGAGCTGGATCCTGCAGATCCTACAGTCGTGTATGCGTCTTTGTGGCAGTCCCGCCTGGGACCGTGGGAAGACAAGAACCAATTGCAGGGCACCAATGGCGGGCTGTTCAAGTCAACCGATGGCGGCAACACTTGGCGTCAGCTGACGAAGGGCTTACCCGGAAACCTTGCACAGATTAACCTGGCAATCGCACCGAGCCAGAGCCATCGTCTCTATGCAACAGTAGCGACCACCGAGCCGACGGCCTACGGAACGGACAAAGGCCTCGGCTTCTATCGCTCAGATGATGCGGGCGAAAGTTGGTACCGAGTCACGGATGACCCCCGTCCAGCGATGAAGATAGGTGGCGGCGATCTGGCAGTACCGAAGGTGGATCCTAAAAACCCTGATGTGGTTTACAGCGCGAGCATCGTTACAATGCGATCCACCGACGGAGGCAAGGTGTGGGAAAGCCTTCGCGGCGCTCCTGGGGGCGACGACTACCAGAACCTGTGGATCAATCCTGACAACCCCAGCATTATTCTTCTTGTTTCCGACCAGGGTGCGCTGGTTACCGTCAATGGGGGCCGGAGTTGGAGCTCATGGTACAACCAGCCCACAGCCCAGCTTTATCACGCGATTGCTACCAATGAATTTCCTTACAAGGTGTGCGGCGGCCAACAGGAGAGCGGTTCCGTTTGTATCTCGAGCCGTGGGAATGACGGCGCAATCACATTCCGCGACTGGCGTCCGGTGGGCGTGATTGAGTATGGCTACGTTGCACCAGATCCTCTCAGTCCCGACATTTTTTTCGGTGCTGGCCGCAGCGAAGTCTCCCGGTATCACTGGAGCACCGGGCAGGTGGAGAACGTCACGCCGGTTCCAATTGGATTTGCGGCAACAGACCGGGGCGAAACCGCGCAAGAACAGGAATCCCCGAAAGAGAAGGGCGAGACCCATCCATATCGGGCTGACCGCACCGAGCCGATTGTCTTCTCGCCCGTAGATCCCCATGCCCTGTTCTACGCCACCAACGTCCTGTTTGAAACCAATGACCGCGGCGAATCCTGGCGGCAAGTCAGCCCGGACCTGACCCGCAAGGAACCGGGCGTTCCGGCAAGTGTGAGCGACCAGTTTCACCTAAATCCCGGCGTGGCGAAGCAGCGCGGCGTGATTTACGCCGTCGCTCCATCATTCCAGACTACTAAAGTCATTTGGGTCGGAACCGATGACGGTCTCATCTGGATTACGCGCGATGGCGGCGCAAATTGGACAGATATCACTCCCCCTGCACTCACGCCCTGGAGCAAGATCTCCCAGATCTGCGCCTCCCGTTTCGACGAGCAGACGGCATACGTGGCGGTGAACCGGTTCCGCATTGATGACATGCAGCCACTCATTTTCCGCACCCATGATGGCGGAAAGACCTGGCAAGAAATTAGCCGCGGCCTCCCTGACAAGTCCCCGGTAAACACGGTGCGGGAAGACTCTGTACGCAAGGGACTATTGTTTGCCGGAACAGAGACATCAGTTTGGGTGTCGTTTGATTTTGGCGATCACTGGCAATCGCTGCAATTAAACCTCCCGCACACCTCGATGCGCGATCTATGGATTCATGACGACGATCTCATCGTCGCGTCCCATGGTCGGTCATTCTGGATTCTCGACGATATCGCTCCTCTGCGACAACTCGACTCGGAAATCGCGTCTTCTGATGTGCATCTGTTCGCTCCTGCGCCAGCCATTCGGGTTCGGCGCAACACCAATACCGACACTCCCCTTCCAGCCGATGAACCGGCGGGCGAGAACCCGCCCGATGGCGCACTCATTGACTACTATCTCTCGAAGCCGGTTCCAGGACCGCTGGCCGTCGAAATTCGCGACCCTCAAGGCAAGCTCGTGAGACGATATTCGAGCGATGACAATCCGGAACAAACGCAGGCTGAGCTTGAGAAACAACTCATCCCACTTTACTGGCTCAAACCAGAGCAGGTTCCTTCTTTAGATTCCGGCATGCATCGCTGGATATGGGACCTACGCTACGCTACTCCGACATCAACGCTGCATGAGTATCCGATCTCCGCTGTCCCGCATCGGACTCCTCACTATCCTCTCGGGCCATTGGTTTTGCCGGGAACATATACCATTCGCCTGATAGCAGGCGGCAAAATCGAGACGGCACAGATCGCGGTAAAGATGGATCCTCGCATCAAGGCCAACCTTGTCTCATTGCGTGCCCAATTCGACCTCGCAATGCGACTCGCGACAGATGTGTCGCGAAGTTCGCAAGCCGTTTCGCAGGCGCGTTCGGTGCAGGAACAACTGACTAATATTTCAAAAAAACAGGGTTCTTCAAGTGCCGCTTCTGCGAAACAACTGGCTCAAAGGGTCGCCGCCATTCTGGACGGCGCGAGTAAAGAATCGGAGGGATCAACCCTGAAAAGCGCAAATCAAAACGCAATTGATCTCTATAAAGATGTTGAAAAATCAGACGCGGCGCCCTCTGCGGCCCAGTTAAATGCCTATGCGATTACCGCACACCAACTTTCCCAGGCGATCGTCGACTGGGACAGCTTCAAGGAAAAGGAGCTAGCAGGATTTAACCGACAGCTGCATTCCTCTGGCGCGCCGGAAATCCTTCTCGACTTGCCTCCCCGGCAAAAAGAGACCGGCGAAAACGAAGAATAGTCAGAGAACGACGCCGGAGAATGGGGTGCTCAGCTCTGCGGCACGCCGATGCGTCGGACTATGTCCTGAAACCTGGGATCGCTTCGTAGAGGGCTGAGTCGGGGATCCACCCCGATCCACGGCATTCAAGTGGATCGCTGCAGAAAGGCTCGCTGCAGGGATTCCAGCGCCTTCTCGTTGTTCCCCAGCTCTACATATGCGCGCGCAACAATAAAACGGCAGACATACTCCTTCTTGGCTTTTTCCAACGCTTGATTCAGCAACTGAGTAGCCTTGCTCTTCTCGCCAACTTGAGCGAGTGCCGAAGCCACGGTGGCCAGGGCGCTTGGATAATTCGCTATCCGAACAGCGTCTTCCGCGGTGCGGAGTGTTTCAGAGCGCTTCCCCATCTGCGCGTAAGCTTCCGCCAGCACGATATAGGCCGTGCCCGCCGCCGGTTCCAGTTCCATTGTTTTGTGGCACTGATCTACGGTTTCCGGCATCCGTCCCGAGAAGTAGTAAATCCAGAGCGCCTCGTTCCGACTATCGACCGCCAGCGGATCATACAGATACGCCTGTTGCACTCGCGAGAGTGCCTCGTCAAAACGCCCCAAGGTAGCCAGATAATTCGCATAGCCGAGCTGTGCTTCCGGAGAACTTGGATTGATCTCGAGCGCTCTGCGATATTCCTTCTCTGCCGCCGGCCAGTCCCAGTCATAGAACAAATGCACGTAGCCCAGTTTGACGTGCGCGCTCGCAAGATTGGGATCGAGTTCAACCGCCTTGAGTGCTGCCTGTTTCGCGCGCGGCATCACCGCGGCAGGTGAATTGTAGTACGTGGTTGCCGCATCGTAGGCCTGGGACAGGGCGGAATAGAGGCGTGCGTCCCTCGGGTTTTTGTCGATCGCTTCCTGGAAATACTGAATAGACTTAGTGACGCTTTCCCTCGTACCTTGTCCGAGCTCGTGCAAGCCGAGAAGGTATTTGTCGTAGCTCTCCAAATTGAGAGGCGCGTTCGCAGTCGATATCGTCCCGGCCGGCAGTAGTGCCATGGAAAGTGAATCTGTTACTTTCTGCGCGATTTCCCTTTGTATCGTCAAAACGTCATCGATGGGCCGTTCATAACTCCCCGCCCACACGTGCGTTTGTTGGCCTGCCTGGATTAGCTGAGCCGTAATCCGCACGCGTCCCCCGGCGCGCCGAACGCTTCCCTCCATCACATACCCCACACCCAGGTCCCGACCAATTTGGGAGATCGGCTCGCTGGTGTGTTTGTAACGGACAATCGACGTTCGGGCGATCACGCCCAGTCTCGACGGTTGAACCTGCCCCAACTGGGCAATCATCTCTTCGGTGAGACCGTCGGCAAAGTAATCCTCGTTGGCATCGCCGCTGAGATTTTCAAACGGAAGAACTGCCAGCATGACTCTCTGGGGAGAAGAGTTCCGGCCACGAAAAAAACGTTGCGCCACAAGGCCGACTACCACAATCAGGATGGCTGCGACTGCCCACGTCCACAGAGATCGCCGGCGGCTCACATCCGGAGTAGGCTGCCGGAAATCGCTTGCTGGCGCTGCCGGTGCTGCAGGCGCCGCCCGCTCGCCGGTTTCCTGGACCGACCCAATAAACCGATATCCCCGCTTCGGAACGGTTTCAATGTACTGGCGTCCGTCCGGGCCCTCGCCGAGCACCTGCCTCAGGTTGAAAACGCGCCTGGCCAGATTGTTTTCTTCGATGAAGACCCCAGGCCAGACTTTTTCGAGGAGTTCCTCCTTCTCGACGATGTGTCCGGCTTTCTCAACCAGTACAACAAGCGTTTCCAGGTCCTTTGGTGGCAGGGAAACAGGTTGACCGTCGCGAACGAGGACCTTTTCCTCCGTGTCGAGACGATATGCACCAAATTCGTAAATGTTCTTTGTTTTCAAGAGAGTGCCCGCAGGAAGAAATTCTTAAGAACTTCTTCAGAACTCCTCAAAGACATTTCAGGCACGTTGTCGGCACCTTGCTCATGACACCGGCAAGGTCGCTCGCCTTCAACCCACGAGAATGTCGGCGATTTTAGCGCATTCGGGCTGGTTTAGGAACGAGCTTCGCGGACAGTAATTCAGTTCTCGCCAGCGGAGGTTTCGGTAATGAGGATCGTACGAATTCCAGCACAGTATCTTCTCGTGGTTTTGCTTCTCGGGATCGTGATTCCTGAATGCGCTACGGCACAATCTGCACCTAGCCACCACGCAACTTCGAAAGCTGAACCACTTACAACCGCTCAGGGCGCACTTCTCCAAGCCGTGCGCGAGTCAACCGCCAGGTTCAAAGATGTCTCGGTGGCCGAGTCAGAGGGGTATTCCCTGCTTTTCGGCTGCGTGACCGGCCCCGATTCAGGCGCGATGGGCCTTCACTACGTGAATATGGCCCTTGTCGGCAGCGGCGTCGTCGATGCCACCAGGCCCCAGATCGTGATTTACGAACCACGGCCCGACGGTCACCTTCAACTGATCGGTGCAGATTTTCTGGTACTGGCTGATCCCTGGGACAAAGCTCATCCAGGGCAAGGCGCGCCCCAGCTTATGGGACAGCTCTTTCACTACTTTGAAAGCCCCAATCGCTTCGGCTTGCCGCCTTTCTATACCTTGCACGTCTGGGCGTGGAAGCCAAATCCCAACGGCGCATTCGTTAACTGGCACCCTAACGTCTCCTGCGCTGCATTCTCAGGCCAGGCTCAGTAAGCCGACCGTAGAAACGGACAAATGGAGGAAACACATGATGCGGCACTTCGTAGTTCTCACCACAATCGCTCTGCTGGGGGTTTCTGCCGGGCACACTGCTGGTTCCAGCTGGGCGATCAATGCCACGGCGATTGAGGCCTGCAGCTGTCCTCACTTCTGCATGTGCTATTTCAACTCGCATCCAGCGGCCCACCACGACAATGGCAAGATGGAGCACTATTGCCGGTTCAACATCGCCTACAAAATCAACAAGGGAAATTACGGCAGCACGGATCTGGCAGGCGCTAAGCTGTGGCTGAGTGGCGACTTGGGCAGCGATTTCTCCACCGGTCAGATGGATTGGGTGGTCGTCACCTTCGACAAATCTGTCACCCCGGAACAAAGGCAGGGCATTGGTGAAATCCTCCCCCACGTCTTCCCCGTGAAGTGGAGATCGTTCCAGGTAGCCGAAGGCGACATCGACACCTGGACCTTCGACAAAGACCAGGCTCACGCCACGCTCAACGGTCGCAAGACCGCAGAGGTGAAGCTCAAGAGTTTCCACGGAATGACCGATGACCCTGTGATCCTCAAGAATGTGAAGTACTGGGGAGCACCGCGCAACGATGGCTTCGTCATGATGCCGAATGAGATTGAAGCGTACCGAGAAGGCCCAAAAGCTTTCGAATACAAGGGCACAAACGGCTTCATTCTCACGTTTGATATGAACTCACAGGATGTTGCCAACGCAACCAGTGCTTCGAAGTACTGACATGCCCGCGGCGTCGGGGTAGTAGACTGAAAAGATCTGCTACCTCGGGTCCGGCTAATTCCTGATTGGCCCTTTTCCACGAACTGCATCGACTGCCCTTACTAGCGATCCCGTCGGAACCGCTGCCGTATGGGGAGTTCCACGACAGACCAATCATCCGCAGACGCAAGAAAACCGCCGTCAAGAGCACCTAGTCTTGAGCGACGGTGATTCTGGAGCTTAAGCACAGCCGTGGACTGCACAGCCTGCCCCATTCTCGAGGTCGTTGCGTTAATCGAGGAGATGCAGTTTTGATACCGCACCCTTTCCATCGTCCGCAGGTACCGGAATGAGTCGTCCTGCTCCACGCCAAGTTCCGCTCACCACAATCATTTGGATGTAGGTGGTTTCTCCGGGTTTAACGTCAATGGTGAGTGGGGGCTCGTGCTTCGCACTGGACCCTGCCTCATGTTTCCCAGGCTCTACCTGCGTCATGAAATACGTACCGTTCTTCAATCGGGCTACCTCTCTGCCATCCAAAAATATGGAGGGTTTCAACGCGCTGCCGGTAAAGTGACCCTCACGATAAAAAATCACCGTACCACCAGTTTGAGATGCTGCCGTGGGTGAGGTAACGTTCTGTGTTGCTGAGGTGGGAGTTGCTTGCTGTGCGTAACCAGTTGCGCTCAGCACCAGGATCAATGCAAATCGCGAAAGTTTCATTTTGGTGTGTTCTTCCTTTGCTCACTGCGAAGTCTCACTTCGATTAGGGCACACGCTTCCACAACCGGGAAAGAGCACGAAGGTAATTGAAAGACCTGCTATCGCGGAGTTGGAGCGGCTCGGGCCTTTGGGGATTTGGAAAAACCACTTATTGACAAATCACGATATCAGGCGTTGACCTGGCTTCTCTAAGAGCTAAACTTTCAAGTATGTCTCTCCTCAGGCAATCTCTGCGACTCGTCTTGAGTGACCGCGTAACTCGGGGAGGTTTCACGGAGCTGGCCAAGCGCCTGAGCATCAGCCGCCACTGGGTTGGAGCACAGTTCGGCTGGGTGTTGGTATGGATATGGGTAAATTTGGTGTCGTTGTACTTGCAACGGATTCAAAGGTTGCCCGAGTGGTTGTCCAGCGGGCTGCGTGGGTCGTATGTCGCTTTGGTGGCGATTACCGCGTTGGTCGTACAAGCGGGAATGCTGCGCAGCTTGATGAGGAACCAGGGGAAACATGTCCGGCCGGTTTGGGATCACTTGCGCTGCTTCTGTGGGGAATGTTGTATTTGGTCGCCGCAGAAATGCAAGACTATCTTCCGAGTGAAATTCTGAAATGGCTGCTAGCTTGGGTGGTGATGCCGGTTATCTTTTTTCCGTTCGCGGCGGCCTCGAATTTATGGGGATGTCGACTGCCGTGGCGAAGTATCCTTCGAGTGGTGTGCGCGTGGCGCTGGTGGCTATGCGTTCTGCTAACAGCGACGGTTGGAAGGGTGGCGGAAATTTACTTCGACAGCATATGCGGCAACCCGCATTTGTGGGATGTGGATCTGGCAGCAGGTTTGAACATGGGAGCAGTCGACCTGTTGGAGACAGGGCTCTGGGTCCTATTGCTCGGCTCCTTGGCCGTACTCTTCGACATGGGCCAATTGAATTCTGGACCCAACGTCGCCGTCATGACGACGTGCCCCGCCGTCCCTAACAGATTGGTCTGACGCTTGCGAAGCCACCCGGCACTTCTCTTTACGGGTGAAGAGGTGGCTCAACCTGCTAATCACCTGTCCTATCAGAATTGCGAGATCCTTTCGATGGGCGTCGGCGACCATTAGCTGTTCATACAGACCCATGACCCTATCATGAGTTAGGCCACGTGATTCCTGATCAGTAGCCGTTTGATTTTTCAGCCGATGGCCAGGCCTCTCTTCAGGTTTCGCCGAGGAGGCAGGTTACTTCTATCGTTTGCCAGAAACCCACGGGGAGAAAAGTCGGTGAGGGCCATGAATGTGGAATCCACTCTTTCGACGAGTTTGCCGCTGGCTTCCGATTTGTCGCGCACGCTCTGCCAATCGGGATCGTCGCGGAAAGCTTTCCAGTTCGCGTCCGCTGCCTCGCGGCTGGGATGGCGAAGGATATAGATCAGAGTGGTGCTCTTCTCCGGTTCTTCTAGAGGAGACCAATAAGCCACGCTTTCGATTCCGTGTTGTTCAAAAAACTTGATGGTGTGATCGCGGAAGCGTGTCAGAAGGGCAGGCATTTTTCCGAGTGCGGCGTGGTAGACACGCAGTTCATAGACTGCCGTCGAGTCTTGCGCAGCTTTGGGGTTGCCCTCAGACGCTGCCCAAAGCACCCGTGAGAGCAATGGCGCAACTGTTGGAAGCAACTGGACTAGAGTTCGCCGGTTCACGGCTGGCATTCTAGCAGAGCGGCTGGAGCGCAACGAGGCGCATGTGTTTTAACCCACAATTTCACTCTTTGAATTGGATTTTCATAGGAGATTTGTGCCAGCCCTGATTTGAACTAAAGAACGGCGGAAGAGATGGGGCGACGACGTTCCCTTCCACGAAAATTCGGCGAAATTGGTGGGGGGGCGTTTCGCGTTCTGGGGTGGCGAACTGAAGTGCTTCATAGAGCGGGACTTATGTGGTGCCGGGGAGCCAGTCGAACTGGTCGTCCCTTGGGCGCCTCGTTTGCGAATTGAACCCTAGCCGGCAGACCGGAGATATTTCAAGTCCGCGCTTGAAGCGACCTGGACGTGCCGCCTGTCACCCTGCCTTCCGAACACTGTCGTAACTTTCGCCCTCGAGGGCGTCGATGGGATAATCAGTCCCACCTTCGCTGGGGGAGCCATGCCTCACCTTCGTGCGTACATCTGCGCATTCACATTCGCTGTCTTGTTCGCGGCGGCCGCAATTCAATTATCAGCGCAGGAAAGTAATCCAGGTGTTACGAGCTCAACCATCCGTATCGGCTCTTGCTCCGCACTTACAGGACCGACCTCGTTCCTGGGAATTCAGACCCAACTTGGGGCGCTCGCCCATTTCCATCAGGTCAACGATGCTGGCGGCGTGAATGGGCGCAAGATCGAAATCGTCTCGCACGACGACGGCTACGATCCCGAGAACGCACCCGCGTGCTTCAACTCCTTGCTGAAAGAAGACGTCTTTGCGATGGGTTTTTTCGTCGGCACTCCGACTGCGGTCAAATACATCCCTCTAGCCGAGTCGGCCAAGATACCGGTCGTCGGTCTATTCACAGGAGCGCAGATACTGTATGAACCGCTTAAGCACAACATCATTAATGTCCGGTCCTCGTATTTCGACGAAACTCGCGAGCAAGTGGAAGGCCTATGGCGATCTCGAGGATCCGCAAAATCGGAGTTATTTATCAAAATGACGCGTTCGGGAAGACCGTGCTCGAAGGGGTCGAACACGCCCTTGCCAAGCACGACGCCACTCCGGCATCGGTAGGAACATTCGAACGCAACACTCTCGAAATTTCCGCGGGGCTGAATGTGGTGCGCGCAGCGAAGCCTGACGCCGTCATCTTGGTTGGCTCCTACGCACCGGTCGCCGCCATTTTGAAAGAAGCCCATCGGAGGGTGGCATCCGCTCTTTCTCACCGTCTCATTCGTGGGCACGGAGGGATTGATCAACGCTGCTGGAAGCGACGCCGAGGGCGTCATTATTACTCAGGTCGTGCCGCCGTATGACCGAGTCGATCTGCCTACAATCCAGCTTTATCGCAAAGCGCTCGACAAGTACATGTTTGGCACATCGCCAAGCTTCGTCAGCCTCGAGGGTTTCGTGGACGCAATGGTTCTTGTCGAGGGCCTGGAAGCGGCGGGCAAAGATCTGACTCGAGCAAAGTTCATCGCCGGCATCGAGTCACTCCACAACAAGGACATGGGGCTTGGCCAGAACTTTCGCCTCGACTACGGTCCGAAAGACCACAAGGGCTTCGATTCCGTCTATACGACCATCATTCGCCAGGGCCACGCGGTAGTCTTGCAGGACTGGAAGACGTTGCGAGGGGAATGAGCCTGGCTGGCTAATGAACCCTTCGAGGGGCGTTCTCGTTCTGGGGCGAGGAAATACTCAACGCCCTTGCGCGTCAGCATTTGAATGAAGCGGCACACAGTACCGCTCAGTGACGACCCTCCGAGCACGAAGTGGTCATATCGGAATTCAGTCGAGTGGCTATTGTCCACACCTTCCTTCTGCACTAAGTTTGTCTGCGAAGTACTCCACCCCGGCCTGCTCGATGATCCTTGCAACCCATTTATTTGCAGAAATTCTCGCATTGCTTGTTCTTTCGATTCCAGCGAGTGTCTTTTGGCCGTACTTCGCCGGTGGGGCGGCGATCGCCATTGGACTCATCGGAATCAATCGACGCGAACGCAATCATCTCGATCATCTTCGGGGACCCAACCGGCTTACATTGTTTGGGCCCGCCTTCTTTGCGGTCGCAATGGCGATCTTTGGCGCCGACCATATGGTTGCAGCGGAATTCGTCGCTATCATTGTTCCTGAATGGATGCCGTGGCGGCTGTTCTGGGCTTACTTCGTGGGATTTGCGCTTTTCGCTGGCGCTCTGAGCTTGACGACCAGGATCAAGTGGCGGTTGGCGTCGGCGCTTCTCGGATTCATGATCTTAATGTTCGCGCTGATGATTCACCTTCCCAATTTCCTCAAAGACCCACATGATCCTATTCGCCTCACCATTCTTCTCCGCGACACGTGCCTGAGCGCGGGAGCGCTAGCCCTTGCGGCTTCACAAATCGGCCATAGCAAAAGATCGTCCACATCCTGGAACCGGGCCACACCAGGCCCTCAAGTGATCACAGCCGCACGGTTCATGATGGCGATTCCGATTGCGGTTTTTGGCATCGATCACCTTTTTCACCCGACATTCGCACCGGGTTTCCCTCAGGAGAATGCCGCTATGTTTGTTGCCATGCCGGGTTGGATTCCGGCACATGCATTGTGGGGATACGTTAATGCCGGACTCTTTATTGCATGTGCATTGGGGCTTGCGACGAAGAGATATGAAGCCCTGGCCGCTCAGACCCTTGGCGTAGCCGCACTCACCTTGGTTGTGCTGGTTTACGTTCCACTCACGATCACAAGGTTTTCTGATGTAGCCGACGGCCTAAATTATCTTGCGATCCACTTTCCTTTGGCCGGCGCTGCTTTCATGTTAGCCAATGCAGTCATGGCACCCGCGAGAGCTTCAACCTCAGCTGAGGAGTTCATACGAGTCACTCAGGTCGCATAGGTTTTTGAGGGGACCTCCAAAATCGTGAGCGCCAATTAGCTCCTGTTGTTGTCCCTTCGATGCCCTTACCGGGTAAGGAGAGGAGATTCAACGCACTTCTACCGTGATTCCCTTGTCATTCTCAACCGGCGCCGACGCATGACGCAGCGTTGAGTGCGGACGACGCCGGGAGAACGTGAAGAATTCGTGAATCCATATGCGGACCGATATGGCGCTTCGATCATTACCACAGCGGGACCAAAGACAACTGCCTGAAGCGTCAACCAGGCATGAGGGGGACAATTGCTGACGATCAGATCAGAACGCGTGGATGGCCTAGTCATTTTTCATTGCCAAGGCAGACTTGTCGTCGGCCATGAAACCGCCTTATTGTGCTCTGTGATGCGGCGTGGTTGCCGCGAGGTAATCGTTAATCTTCGTGAGGTGACAGCTATTGATGGGGCTGGAGTGGGCGCGCTTATTGCATTGCAGGCAGCAGGTTTTTATCTCACCCTGGCCGACCCTACTCCCATCGTGCGCGACGTGCTTGCAAGTGCCGACCTCGGCTCCGTGTTTGAATTTGCCGAAACTCCAGGCAAACCTAATTCGACCCTGGAAGGTGCCGTCGCTTAGCTATCTTGACCGCCCACTTTTGGGAGCGGACTGGGGTCTTCCTCGTATCGACGAGTTCTACCAACCGGGAGGTCAAGAAAAGCTCTCGTACGCGCCAGACTTATGGTCAAATCGGCTCATGTTAGTGCATCCAAATCCCGGGTCCTGGATCTGGCCGGCAGCAATGATCGTGTGGGGACCAGGGCTCACCTCCGCTCACCACAGTCATCATTGCGTTCAGCTCCTCATGGTGATGGAAGGCAAACTGCGGATCCGAAGTAGACCAGGCGCCGCATGGAAAATATGCGGGGCCGTATTGGTCCGTCCAGATTCAGATCATGAAGTTGATGCCCGAGGCAAGACCCTACTCATAGGATTCATTGATCCGGAGAGCGAACTAGGTACCGCTCTCCTTCAACGAATCAAGGGCAAAATTTCCGGAGTTCCCGCAGCACAGGTGGAGCACTGGCGTTTCGTGCTCGGACCTAAACTGACTCAACAGCGCGTAGAACGCTGGGTGCGGCGAGACCTGTTGAATGGCCGTCGAACGGTAAGGATTCATCCTCGAGTCAGCCGAGTTCTCAAATACCTCCGCGAAAATCTAAGTTGGGAACAAGACCTTTCGCTTAAGACTCTGGCCAAAATCTCTGGTCTTTCCCCGTCGCGACTCATGCATGTCTTTACAGAATCGGTGGGAGTTCCTATCCGTCCCTATATTCTTTGGCTCCGGCTTCAGCGAGCGTCGTATGAACTCATGAATGGAGCGACGGCCACTGCAACCGCTCAGAACGCCGGATTTTCGGATGCCGCGCATCTGACACGAACGTTCCGACGAATGCTCGGAACCGCCCCAAAGGATTTGGTCCGACGCAAAAGCACGAGCCAGGGACTGTTGATCCAACCAAAGGCGCTACCGCGAACGGATGAGACCGATGCCCACGGTTAGCGTTGTCGCTGCCGCCAGAATTGCGCCTGTATAGAGTATGAAACGCGCCGACCTTAGGTAGGCCATCGCAAAGAATCCTCCTGAGACGAGAATCGAGGCAGCGATGGCTCCGATTCGCACGGCCCAGGCAAGGATTGGCGGCAACGCTGCATAATCCGCTGCGATTTGAATGAAAAGCGCAAGCAATGTGAGAACTCCAGCGTGGGCATGACCGGCCCTCCAAAATGCAACCTGAGAGGCTGATAAATTTCCTGGCCCTAGTGTCCCGAACTGTCCAGCGGTAATTAGGCTGAGAATGGTCAGGCCCCCGTAGACAATTGTTGGAATCAGAATGAGACTCAGGCCACACATAAAGCGTGCATCTGGTGACATTCGTGTTTTCTCCTGGTAGATGAAAGTGTGCCGAGATGCTATCGCGTTTGGGTGGAAATTGGCTTGAATGAATTGGCTGTTTTCAGACCTGATTCTGGATGCGTTCAAAGGCTGGTCGGCGCAGTAATCAATGAGTTATTCTCCGAAAACGTTGACGCAGAGGTTTTGCCTTTGGCACCTCGCTTTGGCACTGCGCTACCGGCTCCGGTAGATCTCGTGCCACCCACCCGACGGGAGCAAAGCGCCGATTCCTGCCCCCAGAAACGCAAACGCGGGAGTGAGAATAGCTTTGCCCTTGTTGCCCGTGCACACAATCGAGGTTTTGGAGCAATCGTTGTCAATGGAGACCCCGGCGCCGAGACCGACGCCTGCCCCGATACCGGCTCCAATCAGGGCGTTCCGGCCCCTGTGACTGTGACTTCTTATTGCAACGCCCCGGATGTTGTTGCGTAAGAGCGTCCGCTCGTCTTCACCCGCATGGATGACTAGGTCTGTTTCCGTTGCCGAGTGAAAGTTGCCGTGATACGACCTGCCGTCGTCAAGGGTGACCTTAATGGCCTGGTTTGCTGAGAGCTGATGGACGACGTTCCAGTCGCCCGATTGTGCCAGGCAAGAACTTGGAATTAGTATGGCTGCGGCCAGCGCGAGGTATTGATAGATCTTGTTAGCAAAGAGCATAGATTCTCCCCTGGGGAAAATCATAGTCCTGAAGTCAAGCCTTTCCGACTACTCGCTCCCACACCTGTTTCTTGTCAGCGAATCTGCAATGTTATAAGCGATGCCGAAATAGAACGGTACGACCAGCGTGAGTCGTTGAAAAACCCGCGCTCCATATGAACCGCCCGGTTCGCAAAGAGTCAGGCAAGACCCTTGAATCGTCGATCTCGCCCAGACATGCAAGCCAGCTTCCTGGGTCAATGCGCGGCGGAGGTCAGAACTTTCAGGAAGTCGTAGTAAAACTGTACGCCGCGAAAAAAAGACGCTGCTGGAACTCGTTCATCCCTGCCGTGCTCCCGGTGATCATTACGCTCGGTCTCAATTCCCGAGACTCCATAAGTGGGTAAACCTACAGCCATCGTATACACGGCGTCAGAAGCCCCGGTTGCCATCGTGGGAAACAAAGGAGTGCCTGGCCATGTTTTGGCGGCAATCGTCTTGACTGCATGAAACACCTCTGGATTCGGCGGGGGTGGTGCGAATGCGCGCTGCACGGTGACCGTATCGGACAGGTCGCCATTACTTGCGATATATCGAATCTGCACCTGCGCATCATCGAACACCCTGGCTAGCTCATCCCGAACTTCCTGTTTACTGTGCCCAGGCAGAATTCTGCAGTTCACCACGGCTTCGGCTCGTCCGGGCAAGGCGTTATTGGCATGCCCTCCTTCAAGACGCGTAGCAACGCAGGTCGTGTGTAGGCGTGAGTTGTCGATAGGGTCGCGTGAAACGCGCTGCACCGCATCCATATCGGGAGGAGTACGCAGAACCCCAAGAATGTCTGCTGCCCGCTGGCCGGGTTCCACCTGCGCCAGGTGCTCGTAGTAGGCACGGGTGACACTGTTCAACTCGAACGGAAACTGATGGTGCTGCAATCTGACCAGCGCATTTGCGAGTTCGTAGATTGCATTGTCGGGACGGGGCAGTGAGCTATGCCCTCCGGGATTGGTAACCACCACTTGATAGTCAGAGTAGAGCTTTTCAGTTGCATCGACGGTGATAGCCACTGGCTTATCATGATCCATTTGCACTTCGCCGCCATCGTGGTTCAAGACGAACTCGGCGTTTAGGAGGTCGCGGTGGTTCTTCAATAGCCACTCCACCCCATTATCTTTGCCGCCTTCTTCCGCAGCCGTTAGTGCAAGGATTAGGTCGCGATCCGGAACATACCCTTCTTCCTTAAAACGCAGAAGCGTGGTCACCAGGATCGCGTCCCCATCTTTCATATCCTGTGTCCCACGGCCGTAGAAGTAGCCATCCTTTTCGACAAATGTAAACGGATCGGTAGTCCAATCCTGCGGCCGTGCCTCAACGACGTCCAGGTGGCCAATCAGCAACACCGGATTGTGCTTGTCGGAACCGTGCAGCCGCACCACGAGATTTTTGTTCCTTTCATTCGGACCGCCAATGTAAATGTCGCGTTCCGGAAATCCAGCTTTCCGGAATCGCTGCGCCATTGCTTCAGCGGCGGGCGTCACGCCCACGGATTCTGTTGTATTGATTTCAATCAGTTGTTTGAAAATGTCCCGTGAGAACTGCTTCGTTGCTTCATCAAGTTGCGCGTACAAAGTCCCGCCGAATGCCAATACTGCCGTAATCAAGAATAGATATCTCAAGCATCCCCCAAATTGGACACAGATTCGGGTCAGCGAATCGAATCAACAATATCAGCCTCATCAAAATTCGTCGCTTGCGAGAATGTCCGGCTGTAGGATACAAGGCGGAGCCGGAGGACAATGCAGAGGCTCTCTTCATGCCGAACCAGAGATACGTCTTCTTTTGCCTTGCAACGTTACCGTGCGGCAGGATGGCCAGCACGTGAGGGGGTGATCGATGCCGAGAAACTGATGAAGTTTGTCGGCAACCCCGAACTCAGGCCGATCGCCGAAGAAGCCAGCCTGAGGTTGCAAGCGGTCTTAGAGAGGATCTAAGCGACTTGCGCCGTTTGCTCCACGCCTTCGACTTCAATGGTAATTGTTGGTCGATGGAGCAGCGTGTTATGAATCAGGCATCTGTGTATGGCTTCTTCCACGCCTTTGCTGTGCTCGTCCCCAATTAGAACCGGTATTTGCACTTCGATTTTGAAATTCTCAAGGCGCGCCGGCCCCCTTGCTTTGCCCGCTGTCACGTGGACGCGAGTTCCCTCGCTTACCAGACCTTTCTTTCGCAGATACTCCGCAGCATAATAAGCCGCGCAGGAACCCAATGATGCCAGCATGAGTTCCGGTGGCGTCATGCCTTCGTCGAAACCGCCGCCCGCTTCAGGCTGATCGCTGATGATCGTATGCTGCCGCGCACGGACTTCGAACTGGACTGCTCCCAGGTGTTCTACTGTTACTTCCATTATTTGTACCGCTTCACTCCTCTTTGAAATTTTCTTTCAGCACCTCGTCCAACCGATCGCGCAACAAAGCCCTTGCCCGATGTAAACGCGACTTCATCGCGGGCAGTGAAATTCCTAACCTCGCTGCCACTTCCCCTCCAGACTGGTTCTCGAGATCGCGCATTTCGTATACACGGCGATAGTTCTCCGGTAAGGCCAGAAGGGCGTCTTGCAAGCGTTGCTTCACTTGCATCGCATCCCAATGCTCGTCCGGTCGCGGGCGAAGACTTGGGAGTTCCATGCCTTCATCTTCCATCTGCGAAAGCTGAATGATAGGCAACACCGCTTCTCGTCGTTTCAGCCGCCAGCAAACGCGGCTGCCGATCCGCGCAAGCCAGGCTCGAAAGGCCTCAGGATGCATCAAGCTGGTCCAAATGCCGGTATGCCCGGAAAAGAGCCTCGATCAGAACATCTTCTGCGTCCTCGCGGTTGCCGCAGACGCGCAGCATCTGACGGTAGACGGCGTCCTTGTGCTCATTCGCCAGCGCCTCGAAGTTCATCGCGTTGCCTACGCATCTATTGTTCCACTGGAGCAGGAGAGAAGCTGCCCCGGTGCAGTTCACTGAGGGCATGCTGACTGAACATCTTTGCTCCTTAACTGATTCCACGGCATTTGAGTCAGGAGTTTGCCCAGCATGCAAATATCAGTCGCGCCGGCGAAGCTCAGGCCTGCTCCCACAAGCGTAGGGATTAAAATCCAAATCTCATTTACAGACACGGTGAGAGCAATTCCGCCGAGAATGAGCAGCCCAGCGCCCAATCGCACTTGTCGCTCAAGCGACCAGTTCGTGTGAAGGGGGGAAACTAACGGGAGATCAGCTTCACGCCATGCGCGCGTGCCTCGTTCTAACACGCGAATCGTTCCTCCGCGCTGTTCACGATTCTTCTGTGCGATGCGGGCCCGCGTTCCAGCCTCGCAAACAAGGATTAGATCGCTATCACCTAAATCGGCGTGGCGGAACGGGAGTTGCTCGAGCGGTATGCACTTCGCTCCGGGAATATGGCCTGCGGCAAATTCAGCTTCCGAACGCACGTCGATAATTTCGGGTTTCTGGCCTGAACGGCATAATTGCGAAAGCTCGTCTACGCTGATGGTGGCACTCAAAGATTTTCCTCTCATTTAGGAAGAGCCCCGCTGGGAACAAAAGGATTCATCATCGTCGCGATTTTGCGTACGGGAGGGCAAGTTCCCTCTCCCCATGGCTCTTCCGATTCTGGGACTGCCATTCACACTTGCGGCGACAGTGCGGCCGGATTTTTATCCTTCGACCCAACTTCCATCAGATCAACGATCATCGCAAACAGCTTGTTCCGAGTCTCCACTCTCACTCCCGCACGAGTGATATATCGAATGACAATATCCACAGCAACTCCGGCTGGCCTCAAGTTAACCGATGGCATGGCACTAAACTGTGGCGATCCTTCCTCATGCGTTACCCTCTTCCATTCGGTTTCCGCCATTTTCGCATCAGCTTCCGTTATCTTGATCGTCGCTTCGTAAATGCCCTTGAGAAGGGGATGAATACTCGTACCTGGCGGGACGCTTACCTTAATCTCATCCCACATCCACTGTCCTACGGTTGAGAAGTTGAAGTACTTTCCACGGATGGCATAGCCATTCAAGAATGAGACTCTCCTTCCTGTAGGATGCCCATGAGCGGTCCAGTTCCCTGTTTCCAGCAGCCAGGTTCGGAACAACCCGAGCTTTACCACCTCCCCTCCGACACCGTCGATCTCTACCCAGTCCCGAATTCTCACCCCGTTTGGTCCCATCAAAACAAACCAGCCGCAGAATGCCAGGATGAAATCCTGAAACACCACTGTCAGTCCTGCGGTCACTAGCCCCAAAATCGTTGGCATTTGTTGTGGTACGCCGAAAATGATTAACAGGATTAGTAAGAGCCCGACCAGTTGTGTTCCTACATTCACGACTGTTTTCAGTGTTTGTTTTTGCCGAAAATCATGAACAATCCTCTCCAATGCCAGTTGGAGCCCCCAGCCCGCCAGGATCGCCAAAATGCTTATCGCCGCAAGGAGAGCCAGGGACTGCAATATCAGGTGGATTACGATCTTTTGTTGCAACTCCACCTGCTCTCCCCACCGTCCGTAGAGAGCGCCAAGTTGCTGTTGCGCTCCCAGGCGATCACTGAGGATACTCAGGATGCTTTGCTGAGCACTGATCCGTTGCAGTCGCTCGATTCGGTCCGAAGCAGACTCTCCAGCGGCTGCAGCCTCAAGGCCAGTGGCTTCTGCCTTCAGCCTTACCTCATCACCGGAGAGGGCACCCGCGTCGTCCTTAGCCAACTGCTGAGCCTGCGCAAGCAATGTCTTCCTATTGCGCAACGAGCGCCATGTTGATAGCTGCTGGGCCAACGTCCTGTATTGTTCGGCGGAGGCGACGGCAGTCTGCCCATCGTCCTGCGGCGCACTGTCCCTGTACCGCTTCATGGCAGCCTGACGCGCCGCTAACTCCTGCTGAAGCTTGACCCTCTGATCTCCGCTTTCGCGGGCGAGGTCTTCTATCGAATCCGCCAGTTCGGCTTGATCAAGTTGAAGTTGCGCCTTCGCGATCTCCAAGTCGCTGCTGTTAGAAATAGCACCTGCGGCTTTCTTGCCCGCCGCTGCAGTAAGCGACGCAATCCGTGCTTCGTCGTTCTTAATGGTTTCCTGAAGCTCGGCCACCCTTTGCTGCAATGCCAATGCTTTGCCGCTAAGATTTGGTTTGGTCAGGCTTGCCTGTCTCAGCGACTGCGAGAACGCCTGATCGACTTCGTGATCCGCAAGTCGCTCAGCGTCTCTTGCGAGTTTCCTCTCCTCGGCCGATTGTGCCAACGCCGCTAAAGTCGCCGCTGTCTGCCAAGGCCGTTGATCCACAACTCCAAGCGGAACATAGGCTCCGTTCCAATTCCCCTTCCTGGCTTGCAAGAACGGCAGATATGCCATGACCCCGCGAGTCATAAAAACACCTATCAAGGTGGCGGTCAGCACGAGCAGCATGGTCAGGACAATCACCCTGCGGGACCGATTCATATGTACACCCTCTCGTTTAGAACTTTGATTGACTGTATCCCAAAAAGGAGAACTATTGTGGAAGGCGGTACCATCCGACTGCGCCCAGTGTTGATGACGGCACTGGTCGCCAGCCTTGGTTTCATTCCCATGATATTGGCCACCAGCGCCGGGGCGGAAGTCCAGCGGCCCTTGGCAACCGTTGTTATCGGAAGGTTAGCGACATCGACGTTGCTCACCCCATTTGTATTACCGAGGCTGTATCGGTGGCTCGAAGATCACAGGCAAGAAGTGGGATCTGAGGTGATACGAATGAGGGGAAAACGCACTGCATCTTGTGCACTGATTCATCGAACCGGGACGTAAATCACTGATTCAGAATACAAACGCGAAATCAGAAGATTTTGCTTGAACCGTCGTGCTGCGCTGTTTTCGAGCCGTTTGCCGCGGGATGTAACACGTTTGAAACTCTTGCGGACGCAACCAGCTTCTCGGGGGGGGCCGCCTTTAGGTGCTCTCAAACATGAGACCTCGAGGTCTAGACTCATAGAGCTATTCCCTCGCCGAGATCAATGTTTCCAGTCAAATCGTAGAACTTGGATTCCTTCTTCAAGATCGATCGCTTTTCGAGCAACAGCTCGCCACTCCATTTCACCGCGCCACCTTGAATGGATTTGATTTTCCCGTCCTGGATTTTCAGAACCACTCCCTCGAGAGTCAACACCCCCAACAGAGTAAATTCCAGCTTCGCTTTGGGAATGTCGACACCGCGATAGGTCACCTGCAAAGACGGATAGTGCTCCACCTTCACCGTATGTTCGACCAGGGATACGAGGTTTGTTTCTCCCGCTGGATGCTTTTCCGTGTCCGCAAACTCATGAATCTCCCGGTATTTTTGCCAAGCCGGCAACAAGAACGTCAGCACGGGAATGTCTAGTACTTCTACAGTCTTGTCGACCAGAACGTCTTCGACCACGCTCCAACGGACCAACTTCGATTTTTTGGCAACCTCTTCCTTGAGAGCCGTGACCGCCTTTGAGGCCTCAAGTTCTGGCCTCGCGGTTTCGTTCTTTCCTTCCGAAGGGTCTTTGGCGTTCCCGACCTCAAACAGGTCCTTCATCTTCAAATTGGCTTCGCTCGCCTTCAAATTCGCTTTACTCATTGAATCCTCTCTACCTTGGCGACGATTGGGCTGTGAGACTCCGCGGCGGTGACCGTTGGCCGTTCGAGCCTGAATCCGAAGGCCGCTTCCAACCCTGCATTCCCGGGCTGATGCAAATGCACACTTCCTATTTTTCCCATCACCCGGAACGCGACCAACCCGGTCAAATATTTGCTGGTGCCGTACAAGCCCACAAAAAACGCCACCAGAACGATCGCTCCCGCCGCGACCGCAGACTTGCCCCACCTTTCCCACCAACTTGGGGGATGCGGCGGAGGCGGCGGTACCACAACGAACAACTCAGCCGGGAGGCTTTCAATGATGTGGCCGTGTTCGCCGTTCAGCCAAACGCGCACTGGGTATGGGCCAGGTCTTGCGAAAGACCGCGTATAGATGTTTTTGGGTGATTCCAGCTTCAATAGTTTCGATTTGTCTCCGAAAGAGAAGAAATAAGGCCCTTTGCCGATCGCTGGATTCGGGGGATCTAACGTCGCGGTAAAAACGACTGGTTGTCCTGCAGCAGGATGCAGCGGGGTCCAGGTCAGGTCGAGTGTGTATTTTGTCGAATGTACCGTAATTCGAAGAGGTTCACTTTGCACATGCTGCTTAGCGAGCTTGGCGGTCACCGTGACCTCGTAATCGCGATCCGCGACGAATTGATGCGGCACTTCCGGGTCTTCTTGCGTCGTGGATTGTCCATCACCAAAATCGAAAAAGAATTGTGCCCCCGGCGAGTTTGGCTCGAGTTTTGCGACAAACCTCACAGTCTCTCCTGGCTTTATGCTTGTCGCATCCGCCGTCAGATGCACGGTGGGTGTCGGTTCGATTTGTGGCGGAGGGCCTACCGCCTTGTAAGCAATTACTCCGTAGCTCCACGGCTCCGGCGTCCCAGGTTTTGGATCCTGGTCAACGACAGTGCCAACTGGTTCGTTTGAGTCTTTTGGCCTCGAACCGGCGTACTTCAAATGGAATTTCTCGAGTAGGCCAGGGATCTTAGTCTCCGGTACGCCCACGATGGGCGGCACTCTCGTCATTTGCGGTACTGGCTCTACCATCCAAAGGTCGAGCGGAGAGCAAATCTGCACCCGGCTATTTGTTTCTGGAAATTGCCGCCGGACGATCCATCCCGGGTTGTTGTTGTTTACGGTTCGCATCGTAAGTATGTTCGCGACCTCTGCTTTAACCTGGTCGATCGTCTTGTTGCTTAGGTCCGGAACGTCGATGAACTGCGGCTTATACATCATCGGGCCCCCTTGTTTGGGGGGTGCCGGTTTGGCAGGCTTTCCAAACTCCGTGGCTACGTTTGCTGTGCGCGCCTGCGCTGCGCCTGCTACTGCCGCACCAATACGCGGCGCCGCGACCGCGGTCTTTGGATTGGGGGGCTCTTTGCACTGCCCGTATGCGGATAGAGGTAGGAAGGCAAAAACTGCAGAGGTCAGGAGACACAAAAAGGTACGATGGCCAGTCTCTATGCGAACCCGTTCGCTCATAAGGAATCCATGAGGAGAGCAACCTGAGTAGCCTTGGTGCTACCTACAATCTTCTATAAATGCCTCAGTGTCCACGGCGCCCACCATTCGAGATTCAAGAAATAGTGTGTTTCGGCGAAGGGTTGTTACATCGGGGGGCATGCTTGCTACCTAGATTATCGAAGCGGTGTACCGCGCCACGGACACAAAGCGCTTGCCCTAGACCAACCTCGATGGGTGTGCCCTCAACCGTCCATGTAAGGATCCCCTCGCCACCATAGACAGTCTTCTTATGAGCATCGTTCTTGTGGAGCAGGGGCGGCCAGCTTTGATTTTTGATTTTCCTATGGATTAAGAAAAATGTCGGTCCCGATCCAGGCTGCTGCCAACGATTTAAGATTGTTCTTGTAGGTCCGTGTAACTGTGTACTCTTCTCCACCCCTTGTACGAAGTCCGTATGCCCCCGCCGGCAGCGACTTGATCTGCTCCACAAACAAACTGTTAACAAGTACGGATCGATGAATCCGAATAAAACCGTACGGCTTGAGTATCTCCGCCATGACCGAGATGGACTCCCGCAGCCAGTAGGAGTCAGACCCATGCCGCAGTGACACATAGTTGCCTTCGGCTTCAACGACGATAACTTCAAGCGGATCAACGAAAACAATTTTCCCGTTAGCTTTGATCGCGATTCTGGTACGCTGCCGTTGCGGCAGAGTGTCGGCCGATCCCGCAGCGCAATCCTCCGCATTGCATCGAAACGCCGCATCTAAAGCTCTCCTGATTCGAGCTACCCTAGATGGTTTTAGAACGTGATCGACACCGCTTTTTTCGATTGCAAGGGTGCTGCATTCGTCGCGCACGGGCGTAGATGGGATCAGGGATGCCTGGTGGCCGTTTTCTTCGAATTCTTCTTTTGTCACCGCTAATGCTCCATTATCGAGTGTCGATCACGCTCCGTTTCAGCGTGCGAGCACCTCAGCAAAGAACGTCCTTATATCGTCAAGCAGGAGATCGGGTTGTTCCAAAGCCGCGAAGTGTCCGCCCTTCGGCATCCGGTTATATTGCACAACGTTATAGGTCGGCTTGGCCCAGCGCACGGGACAGGCAAACATCTCCTTGGGGAAATCCGCAAACGCCATC
>DATJEL010000056.1:0-28466 GCA_035496675.1 Terriglobales bacterium | reverse complement strand
CGCTCAACAGAGCGATTTGGACTTCTGGACTGCCCGTATCGGTGGGATGCGTTCCGTACTGGTCAATGAGGGATTTCTTTTGCTCTCTGGCTAGCACTAACCTGATGCACTCCTTCTAATTTTTCAACCTTTAAGTTGTATAGGGTTAGGCTAACATGCTGCTGCCAAGGCTGTAAAGCAAGCAGGATCAACGGTTACCGGCCATTTCGGAGAACCCTTTTCCTTCCACGGCTTGGCAGCCAGCAGCTTCCAACAGCCCCAGCCTTTCTGCCATCTAAACAATGCGATATGCTTGAGACAATGTACGTCCGCTGCACCCATTGCGGGTACGATAACAGCCCAGAATACCGTTTCTGTGGAATGTGCGGGGCGGCCCTTGCGCATCCTCCGATCCCTGCAAAACCATCCGTGCGCGAAGTGGCCTCCGTGCCTAAGCCGTCTAATGGAAATGCTGAGGCGGAGAAGAGTGGACCATCTGCCGAGAACGTTCATGGCCCTTCCTTCCTCGGGCTTTCCGAAGATCCCAAGACGGAGTTCCACTACCTCTATGAGGACGAGCCACCGCGAAGCTTCGCAGGCTTGATTTTTGTCGTGATCCTTTTTGCGGCTATCGGAGGGGCGAGCTATTGGCAGTGGAAGCATCACGGGTTTCCTTTTAATCGTTTCGGATCCGCGAACCCGTCAGCACAGCAGTCGGCTCCTCCATCATCGACGTCTCCATCAGAGGTGGCCCCGGCACAATCGCAGGAGCAGCAGACCCACATCGATAGGCCAATGACTGGTGCCGGTGATGTCTTACCCACTCAGCCCGATCAGAACAAGCCCCCGGATACGAATAAGAGCGCCGAATTCCCCGCCCAGGGGGGCCAGACGCCTCCAGCCCAGGGTACAGCGGCTCCAAATAGCGGCGCCAACGACCAGCAGCCCGCTCGAGCCGAGACCACGCCGGAAAAACCTGCAGAAGAGGCAAAGGCGACTCCGCCTCCCAGCGTGACGGCCACTCCCAAAAAGCCGAGTAGGACGCCTGCGAAACCGGCTGCTAAAGCCGCTGCTACCCCTACGCCGAAGAGCTCGCCGGATGCGGAACTCGAAGCTACTGGGGAGCGCTATTTGTACGGAACGGGAGGGACACCGCAAAACTGCTCGAAAGCTGAAAGCAGTCTTCGCACAGCGGCGATGCACGGCAGTGCGAAGGCCCAGGCAGTGCTTGGCACCATGTACTACACAGGTCATTGCGTGGGTCGCGATCTGCCAACCGCTTATCGCTGGTTCGCCAGAGCCCTGCGGCAGGATCCGCAGAACTCGACGCTCTCCTCCGACCTGCAAGTGCTGTGGCGCCAGATGTCAGCGCAAGAGCGGCAACTCGCTACCACGAACGCCCAATAACCGCGGGAAAGAGGAGAGAGACGCGAGTTTCATGGGGCCAATTTCGGTTTCAGAGGCTCAGGCCTACTTTGCTTCCGCCGCGAGCTTCCTCAGCCGTTCGCCGACGTTCAGCAACGCCCGTCCATCGTGATAACCGGCTTTCCATATCTGGCCTTTGTCCGTTGAGAGCGGTTCTCCATCTTCGCTCACGGTTCCATAGAAACCGTGGAACTGGGAATCGCGCTGGTATTTTTCGATGAACGCCAGCTGTTTCTGGAAAGCCCTGAAGTAGACGTCGGTCCGGTCGCCATACATCGCGTGCATGAGCAGCAACGCGTTCAAGCCTTCCATTTCCACCCACCAGTCCTTGCTTTTTTCTTCGGGTTTGCCGAAGGTTGTACCCTCTCGATAGAAGCCCCCTCGCTCATCATCCCATCCGAACGCAAGCGCGTGATCGACCAGCATTTTGGCCATCCGCTTCGTGCCGGGATCATGCGGTATGCCAAGCACATCTTCGGCTTCTAGCATCAGGTATGCAGTCTCGACGTCATGACCATAAGAGTCGTGGTCGGGAATCGGGCGCCAGTCACTGGTAAAATAAAGATTCATCACCCCTGGCTCGACACAGATCTTGTCACGCACAATCGCAAGAAGTTCCTGCAGGCGGGTTCGTACCAGATCGTCTTTCCAAACCTCATAGAGCTGCGCCACCGATTCGAGAAGGTGAATGTGCGTGTTCATCGACTTGTAGCCGGGGATGAAGCCGCCATGAGCCGTGTCATGAGGGGGCATGCCATTGTCGTCTGCGGTCACCGGCTTACCGTCTCGCATCAGGAGTTCGTAGTAGCCGCCATTCCGCCGGTCATGCGCATGCTCTTCCATCCAGCGAAATTCCTTTTGCGCTAAGGCAAGGGCTCGCGAATCGTGTGATGCTTGGTAGGCCGCTGCCGTCCCATAGAGTGCGAAGCTCTCGCCGTACATTTCTTTGTTCTCGCCATAGGATGGCGATATGGCTCGCTTGTCGTCGACTCCCCAAAAGAACCCTCCGTACTGCTTGTCCCAAAGGCCATCGTTGAGGAACTGCAATCCGTGCTGGGCAATCGGAAGAAAACGATCCTTCAACTCGGGACGGCGCAAAGCGACCTGCGACGATATCCAGGTCATGCGTCCTTGAAAAACAGAGAATTTCCCCTGGCTGGCTCCTTGTTTCCACTGGCGCGAAAAGATGGAACTGAAGCCACCGTTCTCCTTGTCGACGGTTCGTGGAAACCAGACGTCCAGCACGTCTTCCCCGAGCATCCGTTCCGTCTCCGCAGCGAGCTTTGTATAGCTTTCGCGAGAAGCGGGAAGATAGTTCCATCTGTCTTGCGAGCTGGTCGCGACAGATTGGGCTAGGCTCGCCGTAACCGCGAACAGCAAGACCAAGAGGTGACCCCCTCTGTATCGATTGGCTTGCATCTCTCACTCCATCATTTCGCCGCGTCGGTGCGGTTTTGTGATTCATTGCTGCGGGCAAGGACCCGGGCATCGCCATAAAGGGCACGCAGAGCTTCGTCCTTTTCTGGAGTCGGGGATGGGTCTGCCGCCACCAGGAACCACGACCACTTCTGCTGTGCAATTTCCGGCTTTGGAACCGCACTCAGCTCCACTCCAATGGGCTTGCCAACTCCCATCAAAGCGAGTGTCGCATCAGCCCTCCAGGACAGCTGAGGGTCCCTTATGCTGATTGCATCCGCGTAGAGCAAGCCGGGAAAAAAGTCGGCCAGGGCGCCGTTGCCATTGGCGCTAGAACCCGGTGGTGCGGCTGTCCAGACCCAAACAACATTCCGCACTCCGTTGTGGTTGACCATCCGTTCAAACAGCTGCCGGTAAAGCGCTGCGGAACCCCGGTTGCCCTTTCTCCCTGCCCACCAGAAATTCTTCCCATTCATTTCTGCGTAAGGCCGCCACAAAACTGAAATTCCGGCGTCTTGCAACTTTTTCAAGGTTTCCGACGCCGCATCCACCTGTGCCGCCCAACGCTCGTAAAGCTTCGTGCCCGGCGTGAGCAGTTGTTCCCATTCATAGTCGGTAAGCGGATCACTGGCTTCGCCGGCGGGCTTGCCATCGCTGGGACGCGGCGCATGCCAACTCAAGCTCACGATCGCGCGGTTTTGAAATTGCTTCTTAGCTTCATCGAGAAGGGCCGAGGCGTCTGAAAAATCGCCGAGGTCCTGTCCATAGATGGAAGGGAATTTCGCGGTCACCTCGAACACACGCGCGGTTGAAGAGGCGGGAATTTGCCCCGCGTTCTGCTGTCCGCTCAAAACCGCTGTCCCTGCAACCGAATAGAGTTGCGACAGCAATCGCCTCACCCCAGAAGCCGCATCCGGGGTTACAGGATCGATCTCAAGCTTCGCGCCAGAAGATGACTTTCGAATCGCGGACATCGCATTCGCTATTGCGGGATCGCTGCGGCCGAGCACGCTAGGCATGTGATAGACCGCCTGCACGCGATCAAGCGGGTTTGCCATCTCGATCCACTCGCTCCAAACCATGAAGTAGGTCCAGTTGGGCTGCTTCTGCAGGATTTCGGGGGTGGGCAGCGCTCCCACCTCGCCCAGGGCGATCGGTTTCCCGGCCGCGAGCGCGAGCATGTCCTCGTAGTAGCCCTGCTGGAATTCGCTGTAAATATCCTCGGTCAGCAGGTCCGCGTATTCCCTACCCGGGAAGTAGTTGGTAATCGCCATCGCTGGATTCGAGGGCGCATTGATGTTCCACACCCAAACCAGATTATTCAGCTTGTGATAATTCACGAATCGGTCGAAGAGCTGCCGATAGAGCGCCTGGGAGCCATTCTTTCCGGGCCGCCCTCCCCACCAGAACCAGCCGCCGTTCATCTCGTGATACGGACGGAACAGAACCGGTACATGCGCCGATTGCAACCGCTTTAGAAATCCGGCAACAACATCCACCTGATCGCACCAGCGTTTGTAGAGTTCGGTCCCCGGGGTGAGCAACTCGCTCCACTCAAAATCGGTGAGGTGACCCTGGACGCTGTCTCGAAATGTAACCGGCTCATCGTCGGTTGGGCGCACTGCGTGCCAGGTCAGCGTCACCACTGCGCCATTTTCGTACTGGCGTTTCGCCTCGGCGATCAGTACCGGACGCGCTGCCGTCGAATCTTTGTCCTCGCCGCCAGAAAATCCAAAATCCTGGCCATACAGTGCAGGATACTTCCCGGTTAAGTCGTATACGCGATCGGTCCAGCGCGCGATATGGTAGGGATAGTTATGTTGACCGGCCAGAGTGTATTTGCCAGAGATCGAATATAAGTAGTTCAACAGGGCGCGCGCCTCGGCTGATGAGTGCGGATTTACGGGGGCGGCGGGTAGTGGAGTGCGGCCGGAAGATTGCGAGTAAAGGGAGAGAGTAGGGGATAAAAAGAGGACGAGCAGACCTGCGCGTATCCGGCGCATCATGAATGGCTCCTTATTACATTGCCCCAAAATGGTATTGGAAACCGTCCCAGCCCTCGGATATTCGATCAGGCCGCGGCGTCACACCCGTGCGTACTCTAAACTGCAGGTAGGAACCGGTGCAAGCGTTGAAAGCGGAGACCGCCAATCGGGCTAGACCACCCAGTAGTCCAATAACAGAACATTCATCGAATGGGTTCAACTATCCGCCGGCTATCGCACCAATTACGATGAATGGCTCTTTGCCGGAAATTACGTCTTCGGGGAGAGGGGTATCCGGGGAGTCGTGCGAGAGGTCTTGCTCACAAGCAAAGAAGCGAAGGAAAGCGCGGCGCTCTTTGGTGACGTGGTCGCGGATTGTCCCGCACAACATCGGGTAACGCTCTTCCAATGCGTCAAGCATGCAGCCAATCGTTACCGGCGAAGGAACATCGATCGCGACCTCAGCGCCGACGTGAGCGAGATTGCGAAGATGATAAGGAAGAACGACGCGGATCATGGTGCACTCCCAGTTCGTCAGGTGCTCGACGGTCGAAACGTGGCCTTGGATCTCCTCCACCCGGCTCGACGTTGAGCTCAGAATCCACGGTTGCAGCTAATCGGCTCTGCTCGCGCCGCAAGATCGCGGCCTTCGATTCCGCGGCCCGAGCACTCGATCACGATTCCAGTTGCTGCACTTGAATTCCTCAAGTGCAGGCATTCCAGAAGGGCTCTTATGGCAGTGTCTGCACTTCCACGCTCAGCACGGCGGGAAGATCTCTTACGATTGCGTTCCAGCTACCGCCGGCGTCGTTCGAGCAGTACACCTGGCCGCCTGTCGTGCCGAAGTACACGCCACATTCGTCGAGAGTATCCACTGCCATTGCATCGCGGAGAACATTTACGTAGCAGTTACTCTGCGGCAGTCCTTTGGTGAGGGCCTCCCACTCGTTGCCCCCGGTCTTGCTGCGGAAGACTCGCAGCTTCCCTTCGTGGACGTAGTGCTCGCCGTCGCTTTTGATCGGAACAACGTAGATCGTTTCCGGCTCGTGCGAGTGAACATCGATCACGAATCCGAAATCTGTAGGCAGGTTCCCGCTGACCTCTTTCCAGTTGTCGCCAGCGTCATCGGACCTCATCACATCCCAGTGCTTCTGCATGAACATCACGCCCGGACGCTGCGGGTTCATCGCAACGTGATGAACACAATGCCCGACTTCGGCTTTCGGGTCGGGAATGTACTGCGATTGCAGGCCCCGATTGATGGGCTTCCAAGTCTTGCCGCCATCGTCCGTGCGAAATGCCCCCGCGGCAGAGATCGCAATCCAAATGCGCTTGGGATCCTTGGGATCGAGAATAATCGTGTGCAGGCACATACCGCCGGCACCGGGCTGCCACATCGGACCAGTTCCGTGGCCACGTAGTCCGGAGAGCTCTTTCCAGTCCTTCCCGCCGTTGGTGGTTTTGAAAATCGCCGCATCTTCTACGCCAGCGTAAACGGTGTCGGGATCACTGAGCGAGGGCTCAAGGTGCCACACGCGCTTGAACTCCCAAGGATGCGGTTTGCCGTCGTAGAACTGGTGGGTGGTCATCGGTGCACCGGTTTCGGGCGAGGTATCGTAGGCGAATTTGTTGCTCTCACCCTTGGGCATGCCGTCGGGACCGGTGGTCGGCTCGCCTTTGGGAGTGCCTGGTTGGTGCCAGGTGTTGCCACCATCGTCAGAGCGCTGAATCACCTGGCCGAACCAACTACTGGTCTGGGAAACGTAAATCCGATTCGGATCGACCGGAGAACCCTTCATGTGGTAGATTTCCCAGCCCGCGAAGTGTGGGCCGCTCACCTGCCACTTCTCGCGCTTACCGTCGGAAGAGAGAATGAATGCACCTTTGCGAGTACCTACGAGAACTCTTACGCCGCTCATTGATGCTCCTCTACTTTGATTTGCTTACCATAATAGCCTTGGGACGTGCGATTAGCCCGGGATCTTCCCCTCAACAAGTCTGGCCAGCGGAACCAGCGATGACGGCTCAGTTCTTGGGGAAATTCGGATCCGCTTTCACTTCAGCGATCTGCTTTGTGTGACGCTCGCTGTGCGCCGCGATAAACAGCATCCATTGGTATGCATCCATAGGCTGCTGAAAGGGATTGTCCGACGAAGCATGCTCGCGCAAATCAGGTGTGGATTTCAAGAACGAGATTGTCTTGGCGCGGCTCTGCTCAAAATGGGCGAGCATCTCTGCAGTAGTCCACCGCCCGCTGGGCACCAGCGGCCCGGGTGCATGGCGCTTCTGGCTGCGGTCAGGGACTGCCGAGAGGATTAGGGCATCAACCTTGGCAGTGTCACGCCCGGCCGGACCCGCCTGGGCTCGCATGATGTTTTGAGTGACATTGGAGAAGAGATAGTCTTCCGCGAGTGTGATGTGTTCGAGCGTTTCCGCGATCGACCAACGATCAGGAGCGGGTTTGAATTTCATCTGAGCATCGGACAGACCTTTGGTGGCTGCAATGACGTCGTTACGGGTTTGCTCAAGGTAGTTGATCCCCTTTTCACGTTCGGACGGGGTAAGTGACTGAGCAACCGCCAGTGCTCCTAGGGTGAAGGGTATTAGTACGCGTACCCAAAGTCTTCTCATGTCTTTCGTCTCCTATAAACCTTTGTGCTGCCAAACGATGCTGCTGCTTGGTATGCCGCTTCCAATCAGGCGACCTCCAACTTGCGCAGCTCTAGAGGTTTCTTTCGCCTAATGGCTGAAACGCAGGAATCGACCGAATTTCTGCATGGAGAGGCCTTTAAACCTGCCCCGGAGATTGGGTGCGAAGTGGCAGCAGCCCGCGCAATCGGGATCACGAAGAGAGAGCCCTAACCACAGGAGCACTCCGAAAATGATAGGGAAAACACATTCGAAAACCGGATGACCGGCGCGCACCTGAACAGCGACCGCGCCGCCGAGATGCGCCGTCAACAAGATGGCGCCTAGCATGGACGTGCTTGGAATCAAGAGCAGAACAGTACATACCAAAATGACTGCCCCGATGGCGACAATTGCACGCTCGGGAAACGCCAGGTCTGCCATGGCGCTCAGCACATGAGGGTCACGAATCAGTTTTGTGACGCCGTCAAATCCGAGGAATAGAGCCACAATCGCAGTAATGGCACGACCAGCCCACAGAGTCGCCTTGGACTGAACGCGTCCCTCGAATCGCGAACTTGCTGTCATGTTCATGGTCTCTCGCAGAATTGAAGTTTGCCCTATCCCAGGGCTTGCCCACACCCCAGCCACTTTCGCAGGTAGCCCATTTGTCCGACATGATAGATCTCGTGCAAGCACAGGAACGATAGGGTTCCCCCCACCGTACCATCCAGGCTCGGCGTGCCTGGGAGAGCTGGATTGCTAAGCGCTTGAGCATCCGCGTTGGCCAGCGCCGAGGTGAGCTTCTCCGAAACTTCTTTCCAGGCATCTTGAATGTGAGCAGCCGGCGGATACTGATCCGCGCCAACTCGTGTTTTGCCACGGGCAAACAATTTCTCCCACGCCGCTGACCACTCCACACCCAGCAATCGTGCTGCAAGCCCGCGATGCACGACCACATGACCGGCGATCCAAAGCAGATGGTTGGAGTCAACCGAAGGTTGAACCAGCCACTTCTCCGCCGGAATCCCGTCAATCGTTTTGCTGAAGATGGCAGTGCTTCTTGAAAACATTGCAGCCGTGATCCCGAAATCACTCATGGAAGCCTCTGGTCCCTCTTGTTCATTCCCGGTGGAATTACTGGGGTTCTACTCGCAATTAATCATCCACGGAATATCGAATCGGTCCGTGAACATGCCGAATCGCTGTGCCCAGAAGGTTTTCTGGAGAGGCATGCGCACCGATCCCCCGGCAGAGAGTTCATTGAAAATTCGTTCAGCCTCCTGGACTTCTTTCACCGTGATTGAAATCGAGAACCCTTGGGGCTTCTCGTAGTACTCCGGCGGAGCGTCCGCCCCCATGATCACCTGGTCGCCAAAACGCAAGGTGGCGTGCAAGACATTGTTTTTCTGATCGGGTGGAGTTTTGTCCGCCATGGGCGATTCTCCATTCCTCATGAGAAACTCGATATTGCCTTTCAGAGACTTCTCGTAAGATTTGAATGCCTCCTCGCAATGTCCTTTGAAGTTGAGATAGGGGTTCAATTGCATGCCTTGGCTCCTTCTTTACGATTCATCGAACGGTGCCGTTCGGGCTTAGGTTGGTGTGGCCGCCGTCTATGGACGAAAGAACTCAGAGTTCCATGAAATGAGTTCTTTCTCCCCCAGACAGCATTTTTCGGAGATCCTCTAGCTCACGCCCTGGCTTTGCCTTTCTTGCCGGCGAACGACGGAAGTACCGGTGTTCGGTCGTGTTGCTCCCACCTGCGACGGGTTTCCGCCAGGACCTGCTCCCGATTTCGCGCCAGGTGCTCAATGACTTCACACGACGCCCCGGTTTTGGTATGACGCGCGCCCCAAATCAGAAGTTCCAGCATCACCGGCGCCAGGTCAATTCCCTTCTCGGTCAGCCGGTAGTTCAGGCGCCTGGCGTCTTCCTGGTCGACTTCTCCGCTGACAATACCCGCCCGTACAAGCCGTTCCAGGCGGTCAGAGAGAATATTGGTTGCGATTCCCTCGCCCGAGTTCTGGAATTCCTTGAACGTCCTGCATCCCCGCACCAACATGTCGCGGATGAGCAGCAACGACCAGCGGTCCCCAAAAATCTCCAGCGATACGCTGACCGGGCATCCGGAGCGAGGCTGAAGAACTCCCTTCCCCTTCATTAGGCACCGACCCTAACAGATATTACTTGTGAATTGCAAGTGATTATAAGATGCGGGATCGTGCTTTTAGGCGGCTCATCGCCGCGTGGGCACCGAAGGGGAGCAGAAGCGCATAAAGCGCCTACCGAAAAATCGTGGTTCTACCGAGGAGCGGGGCCGGCAGATCACCGTTAGGGCAGCCGGCGCTCGGGGGGATCGATGCGGGAGCTAACTTCCGGCGCCCATCATGATAATGCCGGAAGTTGGGGCCGACGAGCCCTGCTCTGGTTCAATCGTGATCGCGAATGCCTTAGCCTCAACGCCCGCCGGGAGGGGCGGGTTCACGACCATCGCCATTCCGCGGCTGTCCGGTTTGAATGTGCCAGCAGGAATCGGCGCACCTTGGCTGGGTATGAGCCAGAGTTCGTATGCCTTTTGGGCTGGAGGCGGTTGCAGGTTGCTCGCCACGAAAATCAGGCCGTTCTGATCACGTGAGTAAATCGCCTTCCCGGCAGGCATTCTGGTCTTCATCGAAACCGGTAAGATCTCGTACGGGGTTGCGTCGGAAGCGTGCAGGACCTCCGAAACTCTTCTGGCCCGATCACTCGCCACGCGCTCATGTTCTACCATCCCTGAAAGTTCAGCGACCGTCGAACTCAAGCGTTTGTTGTGCCGGGAAACCCCGATCACAAATACGAGCATCAGCCCGGCCGTTGCCCATCCGAGGATCGCCCACCAATTCAAGCGCGAGCGCGAGGGTTGAGTACGGGGTTCGCCTGCGATTGCATCCATAAGCCGAGTCTTTGCTCGTGCCGGCGGACGCGGGCCTGCAGTGCTGATGGCCAATAAAGCCGCGTCTCCTCGCAATTGCTCCAGTTCCCGCCGACAGGAGGCACACTCCTGCAAATGGCTCTCCAGTGGAATCCTTTCTTCACCGGAGAGGGCGCCGAGCGCGTACAGCGCGAGATCGTCCGCGAATTGTTCGTGCACGGTCATGTGAGTTCGACTGCTTTCCGCAGCAACATCAGACCAGCACGGATCCTGGTCTTGATCGTTCCTAGCGGTTCTCCCGTCTTCTTCGCGATCTCCGCGTGGCTGTATCCCTCAAAATACGCCATCTCCAGGGCACTGCGTTGCGGGGCAGGCATGTTTTTCAGCACGGAGCGGATCTTTTCCGCCGTGCGGGAACGATCTGCCTCAACCGCCAAGTCCGGTTCGACGCTGAGCGTGATGTCCTCAATGTCGCTCTGCGGACGTCGTTTGCGGAGAACATCCACGGCACGATTTCGCGCGATCACGGCCAACCACGGCGCGAGGCTCCCCCGGCTGGCATCGAATGTTCCGGGATTGCGCCATAGCTGCATGAAAATCTCCTGCAGCACGTCTTCAGCGGCGGCCGTATCGCCCAAAACGCGCATGGCTACCGCATAGACGATCGATGAGTAACGATCGTAAAGCTCCGCCATCGCGCTTTGGTTGCCAGCACGAATCGATGCGACTAGGGCCCCGTCATCGCGGCCCGGCTGTTGCGTTGCCGTAGACAAACGACGCCGCTCTCAGTGGAAGTACGCGCAGCTTGCCTCAATAGATTCGGCAGCGACCCGCGTCACGGCAAGATAGCAGCACGGAAGTAACTCCTGCAAGTGCAAGTACCTAAATTCTTTAGCCCGCCACTGCCATCACCTGGGTTGCCCCCTTTCCTGTGATATAAATCTCACAGTGTGCCTGACTCCTCTTCCCAAGGTTCCCTGCGGCTGTTTCGCTTTTCCGGGATTGAAGTGTTCCTGCACTGGTCGTGGTTTGTTCTTGCTGTATATGAAATCCAGATGCGGGACACCGGGCGGTACTCGTCCATCAAGTGGAACATCCTTGAGTATTTAGGGCTGTTCTCGATCGTTCTCCTGCACGAGTTTGGGCACGCCCTAGCCTGCCGGCAGGTTGGCGGCACGGCCAACCGCATCGTGCTCTGGCCACTCGGGGGCGTGGCGTATGTCGATCCCCCGCCTCGGCCCGGTGCGACGCTTTGGAGCATCGCCGCAGGACCGCTGGTGAACGTTGCGCTGACGCCGGTGATTCTGGGGCTCCAGTATTTCAACCGCCATGCCGGGATCTACCCAACGTCTGATCTTTCTGTCCTGCTCGGGTGGATTCTCCGAATTAATGTCGGGTTGTTCGCGTTCAACATTCTCCCCATCTATCCACTCGATGGTGGTCAGATCCTGCGAGCGCTGCTCTGGTTTGTGTTTGGCCGAGCGCGCAGTCTCATGATCGCCGTATATGTTGGATTCATCGGAGTGATCGGCTTCGTAGGCGTAGCCGTTTGGCTTCACTCGGTTTGGCTCGGCGCCTTAGCGGCCTTCATGCTGCTCAATTGCTGGAGTGGTCTAAAGCACGCGCGCGCATTGTTGACGATCGCGAAGCTTCCCCGTCGCGAGGGCTTTCTCTGCCCCCGATGTAACTCCAAGCCTCCCCTCGGCGATTTCTGGACGTGCAACCAGTGTCACCGTGCCTTCGACACCTTTCAAACCGGCGCGGCCTGCCCCGGCTGTGGCACACGATTCAACATGACGCGCTGCCTCGATTGCGGCTGGGCATATCCCATGGAGCAATGGTCCGCAGCCAACCTGATGGCCAGAAACCTGTAAGAACAGCCTTTCCGCCATGGGGAGGATCCGACAAAGCCCGGCACAGAAGCCTGCGAGCCTCAAACCAGATGTGCGATGGGCCGCTCTAGCCGTTGCGGCTGACCACGTGCAGGCGCATGAAGTTGGTTGATCCGCTGGACATCTGAGTCCCGGCAACGACCCCTAGGACATGTCCGGGCTTCACTCTCCCGCTACGAAGAAGCTCCTGTTCAGCGGTGGCAAGCATTTCTTCGGAGCTGAGTGCGTTCTCGCGGCGCACGGGTTGCACTCCCCAAAACAGGTTCATGCGGTTGCAAACCTCCGGCACGTGGCTGAAGGCGTAGATGCGGGACTTGGGCCGGTACTTTGAGATCATGCGGGCGGTATTGCCGGTTTCGGTGAAAACCGCGATCGCAGCCATGTCGGTGTCTTCTGCGGCGTGCGCGATCGATTCGCAAATGGTTTCCGAGATCGACAGCATCCTGCGCTCGCGTCGTCGCCGAGGCTGGGTGAACTCCGCCATGTTGTTCTCCGCCTCCACGATGATCTTCCCCATCATGCAAACGGCTTCGCGGGGGTACTTACCGCTGGCGGTTTCGGCGGAAAGCATGACGGCATCGGTACCATCGAAAACGGCGTTGGCTACGTCGCTGGCCTCGGCGCGTGTGGGGCGCGGGTTGTCGATCATTGACTCCAACATTTGAGTAGCAATGATGACCGGCTTGCGCCATTCGGCGGCGCGGCGAATCACGTACTTCTGAATCACCGGAACCTTCTCCGGCGGAACTTCCACGCCTAAGTCTCCACGCGCGACCATGACTCCATCCGAGGCTTCCAGAATATCTTCGAGTTGATCGAGGGCCTGCGGTTTCTCCAGCTTGGCGATGACCGGGACCGTTTGATTGTGCTCCCCGATGATCTCTTTCACCTCAAGAACATCCGCAGCAGAACGCACAAACGAAAGCGCCACCGCGTCGACACCGTTTTCCAGGCCGAATTCGAGGTCTTCACGGTCTTTGTCGGTAAGTGCGGGAATCGACAGTGCGGTTCCGGGCAGATTGATTCCCTGCCGCTCTCCGAGGACGCCACCATTCACAATGTGGCACTCAATATCGGTCGTGCCCGCTCTGGTGACACGGAGTTCGATTTTTCCATCCGAAAGCAGAATGCGGGCGCCGACGTGCACTTCGGTGGGGAGGCCCTTGAAGGACGTAGAAATGAGCTCCGAAGTGCCTTCAAGGTCGCGAGTCGTGATGGTCACGACGCTACCGGTTTGGAGGGTAACGGGAACGCCGCCCCTCAACTTTCCGGTGCGGATTTTCGGCCCCTGCAGGTCTTGCAGAATGCAAATTGTGCGGCCCTCGGCAGCAGCAGCCCGGCGAAGGACTTGAATACAGGTGGCATGGTCTTCGTGCTTGCCATGCGAGAAATTGAGGCGCGCCACGTCCATGCCGACTTGAAGCAGCCCACGAATGCTTGCTTCCGTGTTGCAGGAGGGACCCAAGGTGCAAATGATCTTCGCCCGGCGCAAAGGCGCAGTGTCGGACGAGCAGAGAGAGGGGGAAGAATTTTCAGACGTCATTTAGGCTAGAGACATTGTAAGGGAAAAAAGAGCATTCGCCGTCGGTCATAGATCGCCCAAAGATTCATTCTGCGGGCGATTACCAAGGGTCGGGGCAACAGGGCGATCTAGGATTTTGCCGATGAAGTTCCCAGCTCGCTCCCGAGCGTAGACCTCGGAAACAGCATCGCATTGAACTCGGCTCCGATCAGGATGACCAGAGAGATGAGATACATCCACACCAGGATTGCAATCGCCACACCAAGCGAGCCATAGATCACGCTGTAGTCGGCATAGTGCTGCAGATACCAGCCAAAGAGCATGGTCACCAGAAACCACATCCCGGTTGCTAAAGTTCCGCCAGGAAGAACGCTATGCCATGGCTGAGTGCGGGGGACGGCGTTGTGATAGATGAGGGCAATCACCGCTACGCTGGTCGTGATCGCGATCAGCCATCGGATAAACATCCACATCAGATAAACGTAGGGGCTGAACTCATGGCCAATACTGAGCATGATCCGGGTTTCGATACGATTGCCAAATGCCACGAGAATCGTCGAGCAGGTCAAGGGAATTCCCGCAAGAACCACCAGCGAGAGCGCAATAAACCGCTCCTTGACCAGGCCCCAGACTTTCGGGAGTTCATAGGACCGCCGGAACCCTTCCATCCATGAAACCATCACTCCGGAAGCCAGCCACAACGTGAGAAGCGCGGTCGTGAATATCAACCCGAAGGATCTTCCGGTGCTCCCCCGCAAGTACGCCTGCACGGTAGCGGCACCTGCCGGCATGATCTTCGTCAGCGCATCAGAGATCTCGTGCGACACCGCCTGCGTGTTTCGCCGCGAGGCAAGCACTGAGCCAAGGACCAGCAGGGTCGGGAAAAAAGTGAGAATGGACGAATAGGCGGAGGCCTTGGCAATCGCGAACGCGTCGTGCTGGAAGGCTCGCCAAATGGCCTTCCGCAATAGATTCAAGAAGCGGAATATCAACGATGCCAGACTAGTGTCCCCGGGCGCTTCGATCAAGCGCAGAGTGGGATAGGGTGTCTGATCCTGCAATCGTTGTGGGTTAGCGTGCATGGTTCATGCGGAGCTTGTCTCCAAGTGAGACTCCGTGTGCTCTGCGGTTTAGCTTCTGAAACCGATCTCCGCCGAGAGGACGAAGTTACCTGGAGGAAAAACACACGACTGAGACAAACGAAAAGGGCGGATTGCTCCGCCCTGCTCGCTTCCAAATTACTCCGCTGCCAGTTCCTCCGTCTCGCCTTCGGTACGCATGAGTTCGAGAGCGCGCTCGGCCTCTTCGTACGCTTGCGAAACTTCTTCCTGCACCTTCGCTGCGGCCTCCTCCATTTCTGGCGAGAGGCGCACGTTCCGGTAATACTCCATTCCAGTCCCTGCAGGAATGAGCCGGCCGACGATAACGTTCTCCTTCAGACCGCGCAGGTGATCGACCTTCCCGTTGATGGAAGCTTCTGTGAGCACGCGCGTGGTCTCCTGGAACGATGCCGCCGAGATGAACGAGTCGGTTGCCAGGGAGGCCTTGGTGATACCAAGAAGCAGCGGCCTGCCGGTTGCCGGTTTCCCGCCTTCGCGGATGACGCGCTCGTTCTCCTCGCGGAAGCGGAACTTGTCGACCTGTTCATCGAGCAAGAACGTCGTGTCGCCCACGTCTTCCACTCGGACCCAGCGCATCATCTGGCGCACGATCACCTCAATGTGCTTGTCCGAGATGTTCACGCCCTGCAACCGGTAAACTTCTTGGATTTCGTTTACCAGGTAGGCTTGCAGTTCCTTTTCTCCCAGCACGGCAAGAATATCGTGCGGATCGAGCGGGCCGTCCATGAGCGGTTCGCCCGCCTTGACGCGTTCGCCTTCCTGCACGTTCACGTGAACGCCGCGAGGTACCGAGTATTCCTTCTCGGTGCCGTTGTCGGCTTGTACGTAGAGTTTGCGCTGGCCCTTAGTCACCTCGCCAAACTTCACCGTGCCATCGATTTCACTGATGACCGCGGTATCGTGTGGCTTGCGGGCTTCAAACAGCTCGACCACACGCGGCAGACCACCGGTGATGTCCTTGGTCTTGGTGGTTTCGCGCGGGATCTTCGCCAGCACGTCGCCCGGATAAACCGAGTCGCCTTCGGACACCATGAGGTGTGCCCGAGACGGCATCAGGTAGCGCTTGCTGCTCTTCGAACCCTTGACCACGATTGCGGGCTGACGCTTCTCGTCCGGAGACTCGCCCACCACGTGACGAGACAGACCGGTGACCTCGTCCACTTCTTCGTGGAGCGTGACGCCTTCCTGCAGGTCCTTGAATTGCGCGGTTCCACCGATTTCAGTCAGGATGGCGAAGGTATAAGGATCCCATTCCACCATCACCTGTCCCAGAGTAACCGGATCGCCGTCGTTCACCTTGACACGCGCGCCGTACACAACCGAGTAGCGCTCGCGTTCGCGGTTCTTGTCATCGACGACTGCGATCGAACCCTGGCGATTCATCACCACCAGGTCTCCGGCCTTGGATTTGACGGTCTGCAGGCCGAGGAAGCGGGCCGTGCCGTTGGTCTTAGCATCCAGACGTGACTGCTCCGAGACTCGCGATGCCGTACCGCCAATGTGGAAGGTACGCATGGTGAGCTGAGTTCCCGGCTCGCCGATAGACTGGGCTGCGATGACGCCGGTCGCCTCTCCCAGTTCGACCAAACGTCCCGACGCCAGGTTGCGACCGTAGCACATCACGCAAACGCCACGTTTCGACTCGCAGGTCAGCACGGAGCGAATCTTCACACGCTCGATGCCGGCGGCCTGGATCGCACCGGCCAGGTCTTCGGTGATCTCGTTGTTCACGTCGACGATCACGTTGCCGTCGTAGTCTTTGATCTTCTCAAGCGACACGCGGCCAACGATTCGGTCTCGCAGCGGTTCGATAATTTCGCCAGCTTCCACGATCCCGGCGACGAAGATGCCGTCGACGGTCCCGCAATCGTACTCGCTGATGATCACGTCCTGAGCCACGTCAACCAGACGGCGGGTCAGGTAGCCGGAATCAGCGGTCTTCAGAGCGGTATCGGCCAGACCCTTACGCGCACCGTGCGTCGAGATGAAGTACTGCAACACCGTCAAACCTTCGCGGAAGTTTGCTGTAATGGGCGTCTCGATGATTTCGCCGGACGGCTTGGCCATCAAGCCGCGCATCCCGGAGAGCTGACGAATCTGCTGTTTCGATCCGCGAGCGCCCGAGTCTGCCATGACGTAAATCGGGTTAATGTCGCCTTGCTTATCCTTCTTCTGCATTTCCCCGAACATTTCATCAGCCACCTTCTCGGTAATGGCCGACCAAATTTCGATGACCTTGTTGTAGCGCTCGCCGTTGGTGATGGCACCGTCCAGGTACTGCTGCTGAACGCTGACCACCTGCTTCTCGGCGTCGCGAACGAGCGTCCTCTTGTTATCGGGAATGACCATATCGTCAATTCCGATGGACAAGCCAGCGCGGGTGGCGAAACGGAAACCCAGGCTCTTCACTTCGTCGAGCATCTTGACCGTGGTCTCAAGCCCATACTTCAGATAGCAGAAGCTAACCAGTTGTCCGATTCCCTTCTTCTTCAGCAAGCCATTGATATAGGGCATGCCCTTCGGAAGATGATCGTTCAGAATCGCGCGACCGACGGTGGTGTTCAGGAACGCGCGGTCGTAGCTGACGGGCTCCGTATGAACGATGTCCTGATCGTCATATGCGGTCGTCAGATCAATCACTTCGCCGGTGTAGCGCAAACGGATCGGCGACAGGGTCTCGATCTCCCCCGCATGCAGCGCGAGCAGCACTTCTTCGATGTTCGCAAACGCACGACCCTCACCCCTTGCGCCCGGTTTGCCCTTGGTCAAGTAGTAGAGTCCGAGCACCATGTCCTGCGTAGGAACCGTGATCGGCTGCCCTGACGCCGGCGACAGAATGTTGTGCGATGCCAGCATCAGCACGCTCGCCTCAACCTGTGCCTCCGGAGACAGCGGAATGTGGACCGCCATCTGGTCGCCGTCGAAGTCGGCATTGAATGCGGTGCAGACGAGAGGGTGAATTTTGATGGCTTTACCTTCCACCAGCACCGGCTCGAATGCCTGAATACCCAGGCGGTGAAGGGTAGGAGCGCGGTTGAGGAGCACCGGGTGATCCTTAATCACCTCTTCCAGAATGTCCCAAACGATCGATTCCTGCTGCTCGACCATCTCCTTGGCTTGCTTAATCGTCGTGCAATGTCCGGTCTGTTCGAGACGGTGATAAATGAACGGCTTGAACAACTCGAGCGCCATCTTCTTCGGCAGACCACACTGATGAAGCTTGAGTTCGGGGCCAACCACAATGACCGAGCGTCCGGAGTAGTCGACGCGCTTGCCGAGCAAGTTCTGCCGGAAGCGCCCCTGCTTGCCTTTTAGCGTGTCGGACAATGACTTCAGCGGGCGGTTGTTCGCGCCCCGCAGCACGCGTCCACGCCGACCGTTGTCAAACAGCGCGTCTACCGCTTCTTGCAGCATGCGCTTTTCGTTGCGCACGATGACTTCGGGCGCATGCAGGTCCATCAGCTTCTTCAAACGGTTATTGCGGTTGATCACGCGGCGATACAGATCGTTCAAATCAGAGGTCGCGAATCGGCCACCGTCGAGTGGAACTAGCGGCCGCAACTCCGGCGGAATCACCGGAATGACGTCGAGAATCATCCACTGCGGCTTATTTCCGCTCTTGCGGAATGCCTCGACCACCTTGAGGCGCTTTGCGTACTTCAGCCGCTTCTGCAGCGAGGTCTCGTGACGCATCTTCTCGCGCAGTTCGGTCGCGAGCGAGTCCACGTCCACGCGCTTCAGCAGTTCCTTGATCGCTTCCGCGCCCATCATGGCCTTAAAGCCGGCCGGGCGGTACTGCTGATCCAACTCGCGGAACTTGGCTTCGTCTTTAATGACTTCGCGCTCTTTTACCGGCGCATCCCCGGGCTCAACCACCACGTAGGCTTCGAAGTAGAGGATGGCTTCGAGGTCGCGCAGGGAAATGTCGAGGAGGTGGCCGATGCGGCTGGGCAGGCCTTTGAAGAACCAAACGTGCGAGCAGGGCGACGCCAGCTCAATGTGGCCAAGCCGCTCGCGCCGTACCTTTGAAAGCGTGACTTCCACTCCGCACTTGTCGCAGATCACGCCGCGGTGCTTCATGCGCTTGTACTTGCCGCACAAGCACTCCCAGTCGGTGACCGGACCAAAGATGCGGGCGCAGAACAGACCGTCGCGCTCCGGTTTGAACGTGCGGTAGTTGATGGTTTCGGGCTTCGTCACCTCGCCGTGCGACCAGCTCCGGATCTTTTCGGGAGAGGCCAAGCTGATGCGAATCGCGTCGAAATCTGCTATCGGGTTTGCCAGGTCGAATGGGCTCGAACGGAACAAGATTTCCTCCAACTCTGCGGGGTTTCGCTACCGCCAGCGGCTCCGAAACATTGGCAAGTGACTATTGGTTAGTCAAACCCGCCGATACGGCGTCATGAACTTGGAGCTTTGTTCGACGCCAGGTCCTTCGAGAACGTCTTGGCTGAGTGGCTATTCCTAGCCGTTCAGCCGCTTGGTTAATCTGCTGCCGCGCTCAGCACGGGCTTCTTTTCGCCTGCCTTGATCAGTTCGACATCCAGGCAAAGCGACTGCAACTCGCGAATGAGCACGTTGAACGATTCGGGCACCCCCGGCTCCATGGCGGCCTCGCCCTTAACGATGGCCTCGTAGATCTTGGTGCGGCCATAAACGTCGTCGGACTTTGCCGTCAGCAGCTCCTGCAAAATGAACGCTGCGCCGTAGGCTTCTAGCGCCCAAACTTCCATTTCTCCGAAGCGCTGTCCTCCGAACTGCGCCTTTCCTCCCAGAGGCTGCTGGGTGATGAGCGAGTACGGACCGATCGAACGCGCGTGGATCTTGTCATCCACCAGGTGCGACAGCTTCAGCATGTAGATATATCCGACCGTGACTGGCTGCTCGAACTTCTCCCCAGTCATGCCGTCGTACAGGTCCGTCTTACCGGACTCCGGCAGCCCGGAACTCTTCAGCAACGCCTTGATTTCGCTCTCCCGCGAGCCGTCAAACACCGGCGACCCGGTAAACACCCCATGCGAGAGCGTGTCGGCCACCGCCGCCAGTTCGTCGTCAGGAACCTCCGAGATCTCCTGTTCGAGCGTAGTGCCTTTAAACAGAGTCTTCAGTTCGCGGCGAATGGTCTCTTCTTTCGAGTTTTCCCTCAGCAGGTCAGCGATTTTAGAGCCTAGTTCTTTGCCGGCCCAGCCAAGGTGCGTCTCCAGAATCTGACCCACATTCATACGGCTGGGAACGCCCAGCGGGTTTAACACGATTTCCACCGCTGTGCCATCTTCGAGGTACGGCATGTCTTCATCCGGGAGAATTCGCGCGATGACGCCCTTATTCCCGTGACGTCCGGCCATCTTGTCTCCAACGCTCAGCTTGCGCTTCATGGCGATGTAGACCTTGACCAGCTTGATCACGCCCGGCGGCAGTTCGTCACCCTTGGTCAGCTTGTCTTTCTTCTCGTTGACAATCTTTTTAAGCACATCGATCTGACGAGAGGTCATTTCCTCGATCTCATCGATCTGCTCGTTCACCCGCGGATCCTTGTCGTTGTACTTGATACGCTTCAGGTTCCGCGTGGAAATCCGCTCGATGGTCTCGCGGTCAAGAATCGCGCCCTTGCTGAGCAGGCGTTTGTTGGTCTTCTCGTCGTGCAGGTCAGCCTGCACTTCCTTGCCGCCAAGAATGTTCTCCAGACGCTTTAACCGCTCATCCGTGAGGATTCGGATTTCGTCGGAGAGGTTCTTCTCGAGCTTGGCGATTTGCGCCGCCTCAATGGATTTCGCTCGCTCGTCCTTTTCCTGGCCTTTGCGGGAGAAGATCTTAACGTCAACGATCACCCCCTCCACTCCAGGCGGGCAGTAGAGCGAGGCGTCGCGAACGTCCCCGGCCTTTTCGCCGAAGATCGCGCGCAACAGCTTTTCCTCAGGAGTTAGCTGGGTTTCACCCTTGGGTGTGACCTTTCCGACCAGAATGTCACCCTGCTTTACCGTCGCGCCAATGCGAATCACGCCGGCTTCATCCAGATTGCGCAACATCGATTCGCTCACGTTGGGGATGTCGCGCGTGACTTCTTCCGGCCCTAGCTTGGTGTCGCGAGACTCGATTTCAAACTCCTCGATGTGCACCGAGGTGTAGTAGTCCTCCTTGACCAGCTTCTCGGAGACCAGGATGGCGTCTTCGAAGTTGTAGCCGCGCCACGGCATGAATGCGACCAGCACATTGCGACCGAGAGCGAGTTCCCCCTTGTCGGTGCAAGGACCGTCGGCGATGACCTGCCCTTTCATGACGTGCTGACCCTTCTGCACAACCGGCTTCTGGTTGATGCAAGTGTTCTGGTTCGAGCGCTTGAACTTGGTCAGCTGATAGATGTCGCTACCCACCTCGCGCGACAGTTGCCCCGGATGATGCTCGCCCTCAACCCGCACGATGATGCGCTCGGAGTCTACCGAATCGACCACACCGTTACGCTTGGCGAGAATCACAGCGCCAGAATCGCGCGCGGTTACGCCTTCCATGCCGGTGCCGACAATCGGAGCCTCAGCACGCAGCAACGGAACCGACTGACGTTGCATGTTCGCGCCCATCAGCGCTCGGTTCGCGTCGTCGTGCTCGAGGAAGGGCACAAGCGATGCGGCTACCGATACCAACTGCTTGGGGCTGACGTCAACGTAGTCAACCTCGTCCTTGCTCACCAGCACGAAGTTGCCAGCCTTGCGGGCGTTCACCAGGTCGCCAACGATACGTCCTTTGTCATCAAGTTCAACGTTCGCCTGGGCGATGACGTGGCGGTCTTCCTCCCACGCCGACAGATAGAACGAGAACGGTTCAAGCTCGGCAGGACGCTTGCGGCGCTCCCTGAGCTCGGTGTTCACCTTCTCTGCCTCGGATTTCTCGATGTGATCGGCGGCTTTGTAATCACTGTCGCCGGCATTCACAACCGAGACGTAATCGACCACGCGGCCGTTCTTCACGCGGCGATACGGCGACTCAATGAACCCATAGTCGTTGATTCGCGCGTAGCAGCTCAGCGAAGAAATCAGACCGATGTTCGGGCCTTCCGGCGTTTCGATCGGGCAGATGCGTCCGTAGTGGGTGGGATGGACGTCGCGGACTTCGAATCCGGCGCGCTCCCGGGACAAACCGCCCGGCCCTAGAGCTGAAAGGCGCCGCTTGTGCGTGATCTCCGACAGCGGGTTCGTCTGGTCCATGAACTGCGACAGCTGCGAGGACCCAAAGAACTCGCGAATTGCGGCCATCACCGGTTTCGCGTTCACCAGGTCGTGCGGCATGGCCGTCGACATTTCCTGGTAGACGCTCATCTTTTCCTTGATGGCTCGTTCCATGCGGACCAAGCCGATGCGGAACTGGTTTTCGAGCAGCTCGCCTACCGCGCGAACGCGGCGGTTGCCAAGGTGATCGATGTCATCGACCGCGCCAATATTCTTGCGCAGCTTGAGCAGGTACTTGATGGTGGCATAAAAGTCCTCCGGATCAAGGGTGCGCTTGTCGAGCGACGTAGCGTCGCTGTTTTCAAACAGCTTGATGTTGAACTTCAAGCGGCCCACACGCGAAAAGTCGTACTTCCGCGGATCGAAAAACATTCCGTGAAATAGAGCCGTCGCGGTGTCAAGCGTCGGCGGGTCGCCGGGACGCAGCTTGCGGTAAATCTCGATCAGCGCTTCCTGCGGCGTCTTTACCGAATCGCGCTTCAAGGTCTGGCTGATTACCGTACCCACGTCGTCGCGCTCGGGGAAGAACAGATTCATCTCAATCACGCCCGACTCGAGGATCTTTGAAAGCTTGTCGGCGGTGAGTTCGGAGTTGGCTTCGAGCAACACTTCGCCGGTCGTGGTGTCGACGATGTCACCTGCTGCCCAGGCGCCTTCCAGGTCGCTCACGTCCACTTCGATTTCGCTGATCTTGGCTTTCTGGATTTCCTTCAATGTCGCAGCATTGAGCTTGCGGCCGGAGTGCGCGATCTCGTCGCCAGATTTCGACTTGATGCTGTGCGCCAGCTTCATCCCGAGCAGGTTCGTCGGCTTGTCGCTTGCCGGATCCAGTGTCCAGTAAAGCTTCTTGTCGCGAATCACCAGGCGATCAACGGTGTAGAACGCGCGCAGAATGTCCTCGCCGGAACGAAGGCCGAGAGCCCGCAGGAAAATCGTGCCCAGGAACTTGCGCTTGCGGTCGATGCGGACATAGAGCACGTTCTTCTGGTCATACTCGAACTCAACCCACGATCCACGGTAAGGAATGATCTTGCCCAGGAAGTAAGTGCGGTTGTTGGCCGTCTCAAAGAACACGCCCGGCGAACGATGCAACTGGCTCACGATCACGCGCTCGGTACCGTTCACGATGAAAGTACCGTTGTCGGTCATGAGCGGCACGTCGCCGAAGAAAACTTCCTGTTCCTTAATGTCCCGAATGGAGCGGTTCCCCGTCTCCTCATCCTTGTCGAAAATGGTCAGGCGCATCGTGACCTTGAGTGGCGCGGAATAGGTCATGCCGCGCTCTTCGCACTCGGCCACGTCGTACTTCAACTGCAGCCCTACGGGATCGCCGCACTTGTTGCAGAAGTCAGGCGTGTTTGCGTTGTAGGTTCCGCACTTGTGGCAGAGCACGTCGCCGGGATGAAAAGGATCGGTGATGACGGTGTTGCCGCAATTCTTACAGGTGGTACGCAGATGGTGCAGGCCTTTGAGGTGTCCGCACTTGCACTCCCAGTTGCCAATGGAGTAGTCGACGAACTCAAGCTGCGAAACATTGCGGAAGTCGGTGATCGGGAAAACCGACTGGAACACGGACTGCAGTCCGCCGTCATCGCGCTCACTGGGCAAGCGGTCCATTTGCAGGAAGCGCTCATAGGAACGCTTCTGGACTTCAATCAGGTTTGGAATCTGTATGGTTGCTGGAATCTTTGAAAAATCGAAACGCTTGCGGAATCCGTTTCTTTTTGCCATTCGGAATACTCCCAAAATTTTGCGCAGCGCCGGAGCTGCTCACACAGGAACCCGGGCAGATTTACAGCAGCAGGCATCCAGTATTCACGCTGGGCGAACACTGGAAAAAAATGGCCGTTAATGAAGACGCACTAATGCGCCTGCAAGGACAGCACGTCCCCGAGGCGCCGTGCACAGCGCATGGCCAAATGAGTTTTGTCTTTTCCGCGCCAGTATGCCTGTTCCCGTCCCGCCGCCCGCAGGACAGTTGAAATCCCGTATCGCGCAACCCTCTTATGCCGCTTCCCTGGGTCCGAGCAAGAGGGCCGCTTACCTGGATGAAGTCGGAAGCGGTGCCATTAGTGACTATAGTAGCACTTTTTCGAGAACTCCGCCAAGACCTGGAATCAAAATTGCTAAAGCCACAATCCGTATTGAAAATAAAGTACTTAGCGTTTGGCATTCAGTATTTGGCAAGCCGGTGGAGTGCCGACTGCCAACTACCGAATGCCTTGGAGCGCTAAGAAGACCTACTTCACTTCCACCGTTGCGCCAGCTTCGGAAAACTTCTTTTTGATGTTCTCGGCTTCTTCCTTCGAGACGCCTTCCTTCACCGTCTTCGGCGCGCCGTCCACGAGGTCCTTGGCTTCTTTCAGGCCGAGGCTGGTGACTTCACGGACTGCCTTGATGACGTTGATCTTATTGGCGCCCACGTCCTTCAGAACCACGGCGAACTCGGTCTTCTCTTCCGCCGGGGCTGCTGCTGCACCTGCACCCGCTCCGCCGCCCGCGACGACCACCGGGGCTGCCGCTGCTGCAGAGACGCCAAGGCGCTCTTCGAGCTTCTTCACGAGCTGTGCCGCATCGAGCAACGACAGCCCTACGATCTGTTCTTCTAATTGCTGCAAGTCCGCCATTCTAGTTTCTCCACTCTTTGAGTTATCGGTCTTCTACTTTGTTATCCGGAGCAAGTTTCCAGTGCGTATCGCCATCCTTGCCGCGCCAGACCACGCCGCAGATCAGACTCCGCAACCCTTGACCTGATAACCAAATTCCCACTTTGCGAGCCTAGCGCCCTTTGCGGTTCAAAGCTCTTGAGGCGATGAACGGCAAGGAAGCGTGAGAACCTCGCAAATCATCCCTACGCGCCTGCCGGCGCGTTGTCCTGAAACTTCTGCTTTTCTACGCCCTGATTGATCACCACCGCGAGATCGCGTCCAACCGCGTTCATCACCGTAACTAGACGCTGTGCCGGCGCGTTGATCAGGAACAGCAGCTTCGCGTAAATCTCTTCCTTCGACGGCATGCTCGCCAGCGCATCAATCTCTTTCACGGAGATTACGCGGCCTTCGACCACACCCGCCTTGAAGCTGAATTCCGGGTTGTCTTTCGCGTATTTGAACAGCGCCTTTGCCAGCGCCACCGGATCGCCTTCGGTGTAGGCAATCGAAGTAACCCCGGCAAGATCCTTCAGCGCTCCTTCGGCTTTCGTGCCCTTGGCCGCGCGCTCCGCCAGAGTGTTCTTGACCACCACGTACTTCGCGCCAGAACTGCGCAGCGTCTTGCGAAGCTCGTAATCCTGCGCGACCGTCAGCTTGGTGTACGTCGTGACAATGACCGTCGAGACCTTCTGCAGGTCCTGACTCAACCTGTCCACCTGTTCAATTTTCGTCGCTCGAGTAACCGCCATATTCAGTCCTCAAATCTTTCCGTATGTAAGTCGTAGACCCCGACCATTCGAATTCTTTTCCGCCCTTAGCGACAGAAACGTCCGCGCCGTTTAGGCCTTCGCCGCCGTCTCGATCGGTGTCGTGTCCAGCGCGATTCCCGGGCCCATGGTGGAGCTCAGATAGCAGCCCTTGATGTACTTGCCTTTCGCAACCGCAGGCTTTGCTTTCACGACGCTGGTGATCAGAACCGTTGCGTTCTCGACCAACTTTTCCGGCGGGAACGAAATCTTGCCCACGGGAACGTGCACCAGGGCGGTTTTGTCGGTGCGGAACTCGACCTTGCCGGCCTTCACTTCCTGCACCGCCCGCGCCACATCCATGGTCACGGTACCGGTCTTTGGGTTGGGCATCAGGCCTTTTGGACCTAACACCTTGCCCAGCCGGCCGACCGACTTCATCATATCGGGCGTCGCCACCAGGGCGTCAAAATCGGTCCAGTTTTCCTTCATGATCTTCTCGACCATGTCTTCGCCGCCGACAAAATCCGCACCTGCCTGTTGGGCTTCTCGAACTTTCTCGCCGGAAGCGATCACCAGGACTTTTTTCGACTTCCCAAGGCCATGCGGGAGAACCACAGTTCCGCGCACCATCTGGTCAGCGTGCTTGGGATCGACTCCCAGACGCAACGTGACTTCAACCGTCTCGTCGAACTTCGCGTACTTCACCCCTTGCAGCAGAGGCACGGCGTCCGCGAGCACGTACGGACGCTGCTCGATCGCCTTCCTCGCTTTGTCGATATTCTTGCCGGATTTTCTCATTTACTTTTCCTCGTCTCCCACCGCTGAACACTGATCCGATCAACCGTGGTATTTGTGACTGTTGCTACTAAGTTTCTCGCTGAGCCGCCGGAAATCCTCTCTGCAGACGACGGCGGCAGAGTCGGTCGAACGCGAAAGCGCCTTTAGCCGACGACCTCAATCCCCATCGACCTTGCCGTCCCCCGCACGCTCTTGATGGCAGCATCCACCGAAGCGGCATTCAGATCGGGCATCTTTTGCTTGGCGATGTCTTCCACCTGCTTCAGCGTGACCTTGCCGACCTTGTCCTTATTAGGGGCGCCCGAGCCTTTGGCAATACCCGCTGCCCGTTTCAGCAGCACCGAGGCCGGGGGTGTCTTGGTGATGAATGTGAAGGAACGGTCATTGTAGACCGTGATCACCACCGGAATGATCAGCCCTTCCAGCTCCTTTTGACTGGTGCGCGCGTTGAACTGCTTGCAGAATTCCATGATGTTGATCTGCGCTTGACCAAGCGCTGGACCAACCGGAGGCGCGGGAGTCGCTTTGCCTGCCGCGATCTGAAGCTTCACTGAACCCGTAACTTTTTTCGCCATGCCTAGTCCTTCAATCCCCTTGCAAAATCGTGGCCAGCACCGCACTGCCCAGCCCTAGGAAACCTGTTTTTCCACCTGTTTGAACTCCAACTCCACCGGAGTCGAGCGTCCGAAGATTGTAACCATCACTTTCAGGGTCTCGCGGTCGTCGTTGACTTCGTCCACAACTCCAGTAAAGGTCGCAAACGGCCCTTCGGTAATGCGCACCGTCTCGTTCTTCTCGAACTTGACCTTGAGCTTCGGCTTCTCTTTCGATTCGCCCGACTTGTAGACGATCTGCTGAACTTCCTCGTCCGACAGGGGCGTTGGCTGTTGTCCGGTGCCGACGAATCCGGTGACTCGGGGCGTAGCCTTTACCACGTGCCAGACATGGTCATCCATGTCCATTTCAACCAGAACGTAGCCGGGATAGAACATGCGCTCGACGGTGTACTTCTTGCCGGCGCGCACTTCGGTCACCGACTCGGTGGGGATCAGCACTCGGCCTATCTTGTCTTCCAGACCGAATGCACGCACCCGCGATTCGAGCGATTCTTTCACTTTGCGTTCAAACCCTGAATAGGAGTGGATGATGTACCACTTCATATTCGGATTGCGCGGCTTTTCAGCAATGGCGGTCGCTTCATTCGCCTGCGACGGTGTACCTTCCGCTTGGCTGTTAGTTTTTTGTTCGTCCTGCATAAGTTGGAAACCAGAACCTTTATTTTGCAAACCTGTGGAAGAGGACATCCACACCCTTCGAGATAACCGAATCGACAACAAAGAAGTAGAGACCGAACAAGAAGACAGTAACAATGACGACCACCGTGGTCGCCTGCACCTCTTTGAGCGACGGCGCCGTCACCTTCCGCATCTCGGTACGTACGTCGTTATAGAAGGCCTTGATCCGCTCGGGGATGGACTTTACCTTGCCACCAATGCCGTTGTCGTTTGCTGCGGATGCTGTATTCGCCATTTTCTTCGTTCCTACTGCCATCACATCACCTAGCCTTCTGCCTTGAGAAAACCTCGTCCAACCAATCTGGCAGGGGCGGAGGGATTCGAACCCCCAAGTTCGGTTTTGGAGACCGACAGTTTAACCGTTGAGCTTACGCCCCTGTCTTTCAATCGATCATCGGATGATCTGGTGATCGCAGATCATTCAGGTCGCCCGATGGCCGATGAGCCGATCGCCCGAATTATTTAACTTCTTTGTGCGGCGTGTGCTTGCGGCACCGGCGGCAGAACTTCTTCATCTCCAGCCGGTCCGGCGTCGTTTTGCGGTTCTTGGTTGTTGAATAGTTCCGCTCTTTGCAATCACCGCACTGCAATGTAATGATCTCTCGGGGCATAAAATCAAGCTCCTAACTGCAAGCTGCTGGCTTCAAATAAGACCCAAAAACCAGAAGCTCAAAATCAAAACTCTTGTCTCCCGCACCCCGGTTCATCGAGGTGCAGACTTGCTTTTCTCTCGGCCGAAGACCGCCGGGTTACTGAATGATCTCCGAAATCGTGCCGGCGCCCACGGTGTGTCCGCCTTCGCGGATGGCAAAACGCAAGCCCTTCTCCATCGCCACCGGCGTGATCAGCTCAATCACCAGCTGCACGTTGT
>DATJEL010000055.1:0-50533 GCA_035496675.1 Terriglobales bacterium | reverse complement strand
GCAGGTGGAGACCGAGGGAAATCCGGTCGACATGGCGCCAGCGGTGGAGAACGCCATCCACGAAATCGATACACGGCTGCCGGTTTTCGATGTGCGTCCCATGCGAGAGAGTACCCAGCTGGCGAGCAGTTTCGCTGTCATACAGAGCGCCCTGGCGGGGATGTTCGCGCTGATCGGGCTGGTTCTTGCAGTAACCGGGATCTACGGAGTTGTGGCCTATCGAACCCAAATGCGGACCCACGAGATCGGATTACGCGTGGCTCTGGGCGCCTCGCGCGTCGATGTGCTCAGACTGGTGCTGTTGCAGGGAGTGTGGCTCACAGGGGTGGGGCTGGCGCTGGGATTGGCGTTCGCATTGGGACTGACACGTGTCATCGCGCGGCTGTTGTACGGAATCGGAGCCAACGATCCCGTCACGGTTGCTGCCGTCGTCACGCTTTTGGGAGCAATGTCTTTGCTAGCATGCTACTTTCCGGCCCATCGAGCGATGCTTCGAAACCCCGTGACCGCGATTCGCGAATTGTAAGCTGCAGCTCAGATTCGAAGCGCATTGCCGGGGAGGTGATGCCTCCCCTTGACCCATCGAACTCACCGCGCAGACGATTTATCGAATTGATAATTAAAAGCTTATTTTATGGCGACGGCCCGACTCGACGCCGCCTCCACCAAGATGCAAATCGGGTGCAACAGAATCGCGAGGTTAGAGCATTCCTGAGGAGTGATCTGGGACAGCGACTCATCGGCCAGCGCACAGTCTTGCAGCCAATCTCAGCGATGGCGAATACGCAATGTTTCCCAGCTCCCGTCGCTAACCCAGCCACCATCTACGCTCAGTGCGTGCCCATTGATGTATCCACTCAGTTTCGAGTCCGCAAGAAATGCGATCGCCTGGGCTACGTCGTTCGGTGAGGCGAACCTTGCCATCGCCACGCGATTTGTAATGTCCGCATCTGTGTAACCTGCAGTCGCCTGATCAGCTGCATCCATCTCGGTCTTGGCCCATCCCGGACAAACAGCGTTCACGCGTACGCCACGGCCTCCCCATTCTGCGGCCAAGGTGCGGGTGAGGCCAATCAGTCCGTGCTTGGATGCGTTGTATGCAACCCGGTCTGCAATGGCCACCAATCCCGCCACTGACGCCACATTCACAATGCTGCCTGAGCGCTGTTCAAGCATCAGCGAGCCAAATAACTTAGCCAGCACGAACGGAGCCACCAAATTGATCTCGAGGACACGTCGGAAATCCGCGGTCGAAACGGCTTGCGCTGGAGATATGAGGCTGATTCCGGCATTGTTGACCAACACATCGACGCGTCCCCATTTTCGTTGGACCTCACTGACAAAACTTGTCACAACATCTTCACAGGAGATGTCGCCGGTTAGAGTGAGTACTTCCGTACTCGGCCGAGTCTGAGCAACTTCCGCAAGCGATTTCAGGTCTATGAGTGCGACCAAATATCCCTGTTCCATGAAGAGCTCAGCAGTGCGTCGGCCGATACCTTGGGCCGCGCCGGTGATCACAGCAATCTTCTTTTGAAAATTCATGGTCTTTGGCTTGTTGTTGATGAGCAACCTGGGAATTCATCGGCCGTCATATCGATATTGAAAACCCGCCGCGATCCATACTGATGCAATTACCAGAATCAGTCCGGGGATTACCTGGACCGCAAAACGTCGTCCACCTGATGTCACAGCAAACAATGATTTTGTCACTGTGTTCGTGGTCAGAGCGAGTAGACAAGGAATGATGGCATCGGCTGTACTCAATTTCCCGGCTGCCACCAGCGATGCCGCCGAAAACGCAGCAGAATGGGTATCGGCAAAACCCGCCACCGTAGAGGCGACAATGACGCCAGGTTCACCGAGCCAAGAATTGAGAACAGCGGAAGCAAGAGTACACCGCTAAACGTGTCCGCAAAGATTAGGGCGGTTTTCAAACTGAACGCTGAGCCTAAATGGGCCGTATTGGGCACATCGTGGCGAATACTCCTAAGTGTAAACAGAACCGCATAGAAGCAAGCGACCAGACCGCCAGTGAGTAGTGGGATCGCCAGGACAGCTAAAACAGATCGGCTTGTAACAGCCAAAATGGCAACCAGTTCAACGATCGTAGCAATAGTCGAAAGCACGGCTCCTGCTACAGCAGGCCGCGAGAGCGCAGGCTCCTCTTGAGCACGAGAGCCCATAGACGCAATGGTCGCGGCACTAGAGAAAAAACCGGAACACAAGCCTGCAATCGGAAGACCGGGACGAGGCCCAAGTGCTCTTACGAGAACGTACCCTGTGGCACTGATCGAGATCATCAGTAGGACGATTTTCCAGATCATTCGTGGATTAACTATGTGAAACGGATCAACGTAACGATCTGGGATGAGAGGAAGCACAACCAAAACCGCAGCGGCCAAGACGAGGGCGTCATTCAACTCAGTCTCTGTGACCACGGAACGCACAAACCGATGCAGGCGTGATCGCGAAGCAAGCACAATTGCAACCGTGACAGCACTGCCAGAAGCAAGCGCGGGTTCCCGCATGGCACTAGCCCCGAGCAGGAGTGTAAGCAGCAGGGCAACTTCTGTCGTAAGGCCAGGATCTTGTCCAAGACTGCGAAAGTACGCGACTGCAATTAGTCCGGCGATCGCCACCGTTACGACCGCGAGTAGTAGCTCACCGCCTACTTGCAGGCTAAGAGCACCCAACAAAGAAGTGAACGCAAAGGTGCGTATTCCCGCGGGCGAACGAGACCATCCTTGACCTTTTCGTCTTTCGCGCTCAGCTCCAATAAGGAAACCAATTCCAAGTGCGGTTGCGAGTCGGAATGCCACTCCAGTCATTGGGGGCATCCGGGAATCGATGCAAAAAAGGCCATCAAACAGTGATCGCGGCATCAGCCTTTCGATTGGGGCTCTATGCCTGATGACCTGCTCTACTGGAAGAAGCTTAGGGGCAATAGTGCGGGGAATTCACACGATTCTCTCGGAACCGTGACCGCGCCCCAATCCGCCATGCGGGCAACGATCACATCAACGTCAAGCGAGTCAGACCACTTAGGCTCCCGGCCGTAGCATTTTCGGGCGCGGCTTCAACTCCCCTCGCGCCCATCCAAGGTGCCTCCTCTCTGTTCGCTTCTCGTGCCGTCAGCTTTCCCACAAACCACCTTGGTTTGACCTGGCTGAAACCCCGTCTTACGATTCTGTGATTCCCTTCTCAGGGCCCGAAATGGTCGGCGAAACCATCTCTCATTACCGTATTCTCAAAGAGCTAGGTGGCGGCGGGATGGGCGTCGTCTACGAGGCGGAGGACCTCAAGCTAGGACGCCGCGTCGCCTTGAAGTTTCTGCCCGACGAACTGTCGCGCGACCCCCAGGCCCTTGAGCGTTTCCGCCGCGAGGCCCGGTCGGCATCGGCTTTAAACCATCCCAACATCTGCACGGTTTATGAAATCGACGAGGCCGACGGCCGCCTATTCATCGCCATGGAGCGTCTTGAGGGCGAAACGCTGAAGCACCTGGTCAGCGGCCGACCTTTGCTGGTAGAGCAAATTTTGGAGCTCGGAATTGAAATTGCGGACGCGCTCGAGGCGGCGCACACGCAGGGAATCATCCACCGCGACATCAAACCCGCCAACGTTCTCGTAACCACCCGCGGGCACGCCAAGGTTCTCGACTTCGGTCTCGCCAAAATGGCGTCCCGGAGCTCGCTGGTAGAAGCCTCCGGCGCTTCCGTCACGGCGAGCATTCCCGCGGCCGAACACCTTACCAATCCGGGAACGGCGGTGGGGACAATCGCCTACATGTCCCCTGAGCAAGCACTGGGGAAGGCTCTCGACGAGCGGACGGATCTGTTTTCCTTTGGCGCCCTGTTGTATGAAATGAGCGCCGGCCGCCCGCCCTTTTCGGGAGACACCTCCGCGGCCATCTTCGATCGCATTCTGCATGCCGCGCCTCTTTCCCCCGTACGCCTGAACCCCGAGCTGCCGCCAGAGCTGGAACGTATCGTAAACAAGGCTTTGGAGAAGGACCCCACCCTCCGCTACCAGCACGCTTCCGACATGAAATCGGACCTCAAACGCCTTCGGCGCGACAGCAGTTCTGGATCGCGGGTTGCAGCGCCGCAGCCGAAACCGCGGTTCCTGCAAGTGACCGTAACCGCGGTGGCGCTCGCGGCCATCCTCCTGGGAGGGATCTATTGGTTTGGGAAGAGCCCTGGGCTTAGCACCCCGCCTGCTCCCCCAAGGGCTGCCATCCCAACTTCCGTGCGCAGCATTGCGGTTCTGCCGTTTCAGAATCTGGCTCAGAACAAGGATGAGACCTGGGGCATCGGTATGGCTGACGCCATCATCAGCCGCCTCGCGGTCCTGCAGAACCTCGCAGTGCGCCCCACCAATTCGGTGCTGAAGTATGCCAACGGAAGCCTCGATCCAGCAGATGCGGCCCGTGAGTTGAACGTTGACTCCGTGCTCGCTGGAAATTATCAGAACGTCGGTGGCGTGCTGAGGGTTTCGGTGCAACTCATCGATCATGGCGCGACGCGGTGGGGACAGCGCTATGACTTGCGCGGCGCCGACATGCTGAAATTCCAGGACGACGTCGCCCAGCAAGTAGTGCAGGGACTGAGCGTTCAGCTCTCAGGAGCGGAGCAGGAGCGAATGAACACTCCCAGCACGAATTCACCGGAGGCGTACAACTATCTGGTGCAGGCACGCGCCTATTTCAATGAGTACTCCAGCACCTCAAGAATCGAGTCGCTTCGAGAAGGAGAGCGCCTGGCGCAGAAAGCGATCGCTCTTGATCCATCCTTTGCCGACGCCTACGTCATTCTGTCCCAGCTTTTTTCGTGGGAGGCGGCAAACTTTGCCGACAACGCTGGCCGTGTGCTTTCCGATGCTGAACAGGCGGCGCGGAAGGCTCTGGCTTTGGAGCCGACTTCTGAAGCAGCCCATGCAGTGCTAGGGGGTGTGCTGGTAGAGCAAGGAAAAAATGCAGAGGCGATCCGCACACTGAGGCAGGCAGCTTCTTTAGCACCGAATGACGTCCAGGTCTGGGATTACCTCGGCTACGGCTACCATTACGCCGGGTTGGTGGATCTGGCCGAACAGGCCATTCGCCATTCTCGTGACTTAAATCCCTCGCCGCCACGAATCTACTGGATGCATGGACGGATGCTCCTCTACCAGGGCAAAGCGCATGAGGCGGCGGAACAGACTCGTGCCGCCCTGCAACGAACCCCGCAGCAATTCAAACTGATGGGCTTCCTGGGATATTTCCTGTACTACGAAGGCAACTACGATGAGGCGGAACAATGGCTTAGGAAATCACTCGAACTCCGCGGCGGCAAAGGCGATGATTCGCCGCTGATTTTTTCTGCCTACATACATGCAATGCGAGGGGAGCGCGACAAGATCGACCCGCAGGTTCTCCGATATCGTCCGGAGGGGATCGTCGACGGCGACCTTGCCGAGTGGGTGGGAGGAGTTTACGCCTTGCTGGGCGACAAAACGATGGCCCTAGCCTTTTTGCGTCGTGCCGTTGCACTCGGGAACCACAACTATCCTTGGTTCCAAAGGGACAAAAATTGGGACAAGCTGCGGGGCGACCCGGATTTCGAAAATCTTATGCGGGAGGTCGAAGGCCATTGGAAGGGATACGTGCTCGAGTTCGCAACCTAACCCGCATTCTCTGACCGGCAGAATGCTCCCCCACGCTGCCGCGAACCTGAAAAGGCCTGTCGCCGCACCCATTAGGCGATCTGCCCGGCACAGAATCCCGAGGCCCAAGCCCATTGGAAGTTGAACCCGCCGAGTTGCCCGGTGACATCGACGACCTCACCGATGAAAAACAGGCCAGGGACTTTGCGGGCTTCCATGGTTTTCGAAGAAAGTTCGCTGGTGTCGACGCCACCGGCAGTGACCTCGGCTTTCTCGTAGCCTTCGGTGCCAACCGGTGTTACTTCCCAGTGATGAGCGAGCCGTTCGAGTTCGGAAATGCCATGATTCGTCCAGGCAGCAGGCCTATGCAGGTCAACCCAACGGTCGGCCATGCGCTGAGGCAGCGTTGCCCGAAAGGCCGCTTTCAGTGCAGGAAGGTCCCGTCGAGAGCCGTTGCGAATGGGTTCGGTGAGATCGCGCCCGGGCGCCAGGTCGATACTCAGGGCGCCACCCGCTTCCCAGTAGGAAGAAATCTGCAGAATCGCTGGACCACTGAGACCACGGTGAGTAAACAACATCTTCTCGCGAAATCGCTGCTTACCGATTGAAGCCACCACTTCGCTTGAGACCCCGGCCAAGTCGCTATAGTGTTGCCGGTCATTCGCGCTGAATACAAACGGAACCAGTGCCGGACGAGGCTCTACGATTTTCAACCCGAACTGGCGCGCCAGGTCATAGCCAAAGGACGTCGCACCCATCTTCGGGATGGACAGGCCGCCACTTGAAACAACCAGCGCCCTCGCTCGAAATTCGTCCGCCGGGGCGCGCACCAGGAAGCCATCTTGGGGTGCGACGCTAGTTACAATCACATTGGTAAGAATTCGAACACCAGCTTGTTGGCATTCCACTTCGAGCATGCTCACGATCTGCTGTGCCCCTCCGTCGCAAAACAGTTGCCCGAGCGTCTTTTCGTGATAGTCGATGCCGTGCTTTTCGACCAACGCGATGAAATCTGCCGGGGGGAAGGCTGCAAGCGCTGATTTCGGGAAGTGCGGATTGGTCGAGAGGAAGTTCTCGGGCCGGCAATGAATATTGGTGAAGTTGCAACGTCCTCCGCCCGAAATGAGAATCTTCTTTCCAATGCGCGCTGCTCGTTCGAGTACGACCACGCGCCGGCCACGCTTGCCGGCTTCGATAGCGCACATCAGACCGGCGGCACCGCCACCAAGAACGATCACATCGTAGTCGTGTCTCACCGTCAATGGCGACCGCCGCGCAGGCGGAGCGAATTGAGAAGCGAGGAAAAATCCGCGGGAGGCTCAGACTCTACCACCACCGGCTCTCCTGTGCGCGGATGAGAAAACTGCAGATACTCGGCATGCAAGGCGACCCGAGCAATACGGGTTTCCGAGGCCTCCACCGGGCTGTACTTGCGGTCGCCAACGACCGGGTGGCCCAAAGCCGCGAGTTGTACCCTAATTTGATTCTGTAATCCGGTGTCCAGCATTATTCTCAGCAAGGATGTCCCACGAAGCGATCCCTCAACCGAGTACATCAGCTCCGCGCGCGCGGCTTTGGGATCGTTGGCTGAGCTTAATCTCTGATGCATGCCGTCTTTTCGGAAGTGGTGGACCAGAGTCCCTTGCTTATTCGGAAGATGTCCGCGCACGACAGCCAGATATCTCCGAACCGGAGTGTGAGCAAGGAACTGCCGCACCAGAGTGTCCCGGTCAGCCCTGGTCTTGGCGAACAGCAGAACTCCCGACGCAAAACGGTCGATGCGGTGAACAGTAAAGATCGGTTGCCGACGATTGGCTAGGTGGTCCGCCAACAGCGAAAGTGCCGAAGGCGCATCCGATCCGGGAGCAGGTACAGCCAGAAGTCCGGGTGGCTTGCTCACGGCCACAACCGACTGGTCCTCATAGAGAACGGCAAGTTCCCGCGAAAAATTCTGACGCCGCGGAGCTTGCAGGTCTGATTTACGCGCCCGGTGAGTTCTCTTCATCGGCGGCTCCTGCTCGAACCAGCCCTGACGATGTCTCTCGGCCTCATATCAGTACTTTACTAGTCAGGCCCGGCGCGATCCACTTGTCCCCTGCTACCGAGAGCCCGTCTTAAAGCCGGCTGGTGCAATACGACCGGAGGAGTAAGGAAATCCCTAAGAAGGCCGGTCCCGGGCGGGACCAGCCGACTTAGTATTCAGAGCTTTTCGCGCGTGTTATGCTGTCTAACCAAAACTGAGCCACCTTCCCCTGGCCGGTACTTTTTCGTGCAGTCGATGTTGAGTAACATCGCCCCCTCGGGACGAGATACGGGAGGTCGTGCCTCATGCCGGTTCGACGAATTTGCTCGTTTCTTTTCTTTCTGGTCGTGTTCTTTGTTTCGATCCCGCTGACGGCCTCAGCCGCCGGATTTCAGCCCATCAACCCTGATGAACTCAAGATGACCAGCGATCCTATGGCTCCCGGGGCACCGGCAGTCATTTTGGAGCATGACGTATATCGCGACGACTTAGGCAGGCAGGCGCACGGAGGCGCTCAAGTTAACTACAACACCAGCAGTCGTTATGAAGATGATTATTTTCGGATCAAGATCCTGGCGGAGGAAGGGCGAAAGTATGGGGATATTGAGATTCCTCTGTTGCCATTCTTCCACGATGTTACTGACCTGAAGGCACGCACCATCCATCCTGACGGAACGGTCGAGGAATTTCACGGGCAGATCTTTGAGAAAACATTGGCCAAGAAGCATGGCTACGTTAAGGTTCAGGCCAAAACCTTCAGCATGCCGAATGTGCAGCCGGGCAGCATCATCGAGTACTACTACACGATCGAGTTCAACGGCTGGGGAATCTGGTTTTCGAACTGGATTTTGAGCCAGAACCTCTTCCAAAGGCACGCGAAATTCACCTTGCGTCCTTACAGCGTCGAAGGTTCACACATCAACCTGCACTGGACGCAACACCTTCCTCCCGGAATACCGGAACCCAAGCAGGGACCAGATGGCATCGTGAGACTGGAGGCCACAAACCTGCCGGCTTTTCGGACCGAAGAGTTTATGCCCCCGGAGGATGAAGTCAAGGCGCGGGTCGATTTCGTATATAGCTACGAAGCGCTCGACCCTGACGTGAACCACTTCTGGAAATCGGTGGGCAAAAAACGCAATGGTGAGCTTGAAGGCTTCATTTCGAAGCGTGGCGCTTTGGAAGCGGAGGTCGCGCAGATTGCTTCCCCAACGGATGCGCCCGAAGTCAAGCTGCGCAAGATTTACACGCGCGTACAGCAACTGCGAAACACTTCTTACGAGGAAGAAAAGACCGACGAACAAAAGAAACAGGAGAAGCAGAAAGAACTCAGCAACGCCGAGGAAGTCCTGAAGGCGGGATACGGAACAGAAAAACAACTCAATTGGTTGTTCGTTGGCCTGGCTCGTGCTGCCGGATTTGATGCCCATGCTCTGGCGGTTTCCGACCGGGGCGAGTTCTTTTTTAATCCCCAACTGATGGACCCTCAGCGCCTCGACCACACGGCCGTCGTTATCCCACTCAACGGAAAGGACACTTACTTTGCGCCGGGTGCCGCCTTTGCGCCTTTTGGTCTGCTGCGATGGCAGCAAACCGGAGTTACCGCCCTGCGTCTCGAGAAGGACGGGGGTTCGTGGATCCAGACTGCGGTCCCGGACAGTTCCGCCTCACAAGTGCTGCGCCAAGCCGAGGTCAAGCTAACCGATGCGGGGGATCTGCAAGGCCGGATCATAGTTACCTACACCGGTCTGGAAGGACTCAGGTGGCGCGTCGAGGAACGAAACGAGGATGAAGTCGCCCGCAAAAAGTCTCTCGAAGACGAGCTGAGGGGTTCGATCCCGGTCGCAAGTGAAGTGCAACTCTCCAACGCTCCCGACTGGAAGAATGCGGACGGTCCCCTGGTTGCGGAATTCAACGTGAAGATCCCCGGCTGGGTTGAGCGCGGGGGAAAGATGGCGATGTGTCCCCTCGGGCTCTTTGGGGGAACGGAGCGGCACGTATTCGATCCCGCAGACAGGATCCATCCTATCTACTTCGAGTATCCTACTCAGCACCTCGACGACATTTCGATCGAGTTACCGACGGGATGGCAAGTGATGAGTCTCCCGAAGCCGATCAACCAGGACTTCCACGTGGTTGCCTACAGCATCGGCGCCGAAAATGGCAAGACCAAACTCCACCTCAAGCGCAAGCTCGACATTAACATCGTCTCGATGGATACCAAGTATTACAGTCCCATCCGCAGTTTTTTCCAGGGGGTCAGAGTCGGTGATGGTCAACAAGTCGTGTTCCAGCCCGCCACCTCGGTCAGCAGTAACTGAATTCAGCCCGATCGCAGTCCTAGCCGCCGCGGCGTTGTTCTGTGTCGGTGTCGCGCAACCAGCAGTGGCTGCGCACGAGGCACCCGACTGGATGCATGCTGCTTCGACCAAACCTCTGCCGCCGCACGACGAGAAAGCTCCCGCAGCCCTCCTCTACTCGGATACAAGGGTCACGGTGATTTCAAAAGATAGGATTCGCACCCACGTGCGTCAGGTCTACAAAATCCTTCGCCCGGAGGGCCGTCAATACGGCAATTTCTTTGTCTATACCTGGGGACGGGAGAAAGTCACCTTCATGCGCGGCTGGTGCATTCCGGCCAAAGGAAAGGACTACGAAACAGCGGACAACGACATTGCCGATCAGGCTCCGATGGCCAGTCCGGGTATCGAACTGATGACCGATGTGCGGCGAAAGTCTGTGCGAATACCGGCGCCCGATCCGGGAAATGTCGTCGGATATGAATACGAAACCGAAGAGCAGCCGTACTTTCTCCAGGATCAATGGCGGATTCAGGTTGGCATTCCTGTCGCCGAGACTCACTACCGGCTTGAGTTGCCGCCGGGATGGCAGTACAAAGTGTCCTGGATTCATCATCCGGAAATTTCTCCCCAACTGAGCGGCAGCAATCAATGGGAATGGTCGGCGAGCGACGTTCCGGATATTCAAAGCGAAGACCAGATGCCCCCGATCGCAGGAATCGCCGGCGGAATGATCATCTCCTTTGTTCCCCCAGGCGGCACTCCCGATCACAACAATTTCTTGACGTGGAAAGACATTGGACAGTGGTACGACGGCCTGACAGGAGAACGTATCGCTTCAACGGCACCCATCAAGCAGGAAACGTCCTCCGTTACCGGCACGCAAGCGAACACTCTAGCCAAGATGCAGGCAATTGCGGAGTACATACAAAATCAAATTCGCTATATCGCCATTGAACTGGGCATCGGAGGCTGGCAGCCTCACTCCGCCGCAGAAGTTTTCGCTCACCAGTATGGCGATTGCAAAGACAAAGCCACTCTCACCATCTCCATGCTTCACGCCATCGGCGTCGATGGCTACTATGTCATCATCAATGCCCGAAGAGACGCGGTAAGAGGAGATGATCCGGCTCACAATGGCTTCAATCACGCCATCACCGCGATCAGGATCCCCGATGGGGTGAGTGACCCGTCACTGGTAGCAACCATCGTCCACCCCAAGATCGGCAGGCTGCTGTTCTTCGATCCTACCGACGAAATAACGCCCTTCGGTCAGATTCGCGGTGATTTGCAGTTGAACTACGGCTTGCTGGTCGGACCCAACGGTGGTGAACTTCTACAACTCCCGCGTCAGGAACCTGCCACGGCCGGCATTCAGCGCCTCGGCAAACTAGAGCTTGATGCCAATGGAACCCTCTACGGGGAAGTTGCGGAAAGCCGCGTGGGCGACCGTGCGGCCGAGATTCGTTGGAACCTGCGCGGCGCCACGGCCGACAAGGAGAAAGCAGAGATCATCGAAAGCTTACTTTCGGACTCCCTGGGAGCTTTTGAGCTTACGGGCTCGAACTTCACCCACGTGGCTGACCGCAAGCAGCCGCTGGGGGTGAACTATGCTTTCCAGGCCCGTGACTATGCCAAGAATGCCGGGGACATGCTGCTTGTCAGGCCCCGGGTTTTGGGAAGCAAATCAAGCGGCCTGCTGGAGACCAACGAACCCCGGCGGTTTGCGATTGAATTCAAGTCTCCGGTGCGCGACTCCGACGTGTTCGACATCACTCTGCCGGTGGATTACGAGATTGCCGATATGCCGCCGGCGGTCGATGTCGACTTCGGTTTCGCGGATTATCACTCGAAGACGGAAATGGCTGGCAACAGACTGCGCTATAGCCGAACCTTCGAAGTGAAGGACGTAAGCGTCCCCGTCGGCAAGGCCGAAGAACTCAAGAAGCTCTACAGGATCATTGCGACCGACGAGCGCAATACGGTGGTTCTGAAACGGCGGCAACCGGCGGCAGAAACAAGCACAAGCCACTGAATGGCTCCGTCTCGGAGGTCCCCAGGCTTCCACAGGTTCTTACGATCTTGCGGCTGAAGCGCCGTCACTATCACAGGCGGGAGAATCATTTCGGAGCCAGGACGACTGATAAATGCGAGCGTGCCGAAGCACTAGGCACCAAGATCCAGTTCATCCAGCCTTAAGAACTCCTGCACGATGGGTTCATCGCACTTTTCCATCTCGGGATAGGATCCGTAGAAAAGCAGGCGACCTTCGTAGAGAAACACCACGCGATCAGCCAGCTTCTTGGCCAGGCGCATGTCGTGGGTGACGACCACGCTCGTAAGGTGGAGCTGAATTTTCAGCCGTTTCATGAGATCGCCGAGCAACTGTGCCATGAGGGGGTCAACCATGGTGGTCGGCTCGTCGTATAAAACACAGTCCGGCTGCAGCGCCAAGGCGCGTGCAATGGCCACCGAGCGCTTCATGCCGGTCGAAAGTTCGGCCGGAAATTGCTCTGCCATGGTCTTTACGCCGACCATCTCAAGCAGTCCGGAGACGATTTGGAGGATTTGGTCCTCGCTGAGGTCATTCCTTTCGCGCAGAGGAAACGCGACATTCTCGCCGACGGTGAGCGAATCAAACAGCGCGCCGCTCTGAAACACCATGGTGACCTTCTTGCGGATTCGTTCCAGTTCGGCTTCGGGATAATCAGTGATGTCCTCGTGCGCTACGATGACCCGCCCGGAATCCGGCTTAAGAAACCCCATGATGTGTTGCAGGGCAACCGATTTCCCAACCCCACTTCGCCCCAGGATGCAGACCGTTTCTGCCGGGTTCACCTGAAAGGTCACATCACGCAACACGTGGTTGTCGCCGAAGGCCTTGGAAACCCCATGGAACTCGATGTAGGGACTCTGGTCGGTGTCGGTGTGCGCAGCCAGTGGTTCGGTAATGACGGAATTATCCATGGGACGCCGATCTGCCGCTCATCATACATCTTGTCGGCGCGAGAACTCCTCCCTCGCCAAGTTCCAATCCTCTGGCGTGTTCACATTGCGGAACATAGCCGACGAGAATCCGTGGCGGACCATTTCTTCTTCGTTCACGACCCGCACGGAAATATGGGAGAACAGCGCATCGACTTTATTGCGATTCTCTGCAAGTGCTTTCGCCGCCGGCACGGAAAATCCCTTGCGATAGACCGCCACGAGCGGCTGATAGTAGCCGTCCACCCGTGGCACCGTTACCAGCGCAGGGCTGAGGTTGGCTGCGGAGATCATCCATTGCAAAAATCCAATTTCGAGGAACGGCAGATCGACACCGAGCATGAGGTTCAGTTCATTTCGCGATTCGACAAGTGCTGCATGGATACCCCCGAGCGGCCCGCGTTCGGCATAGATGTCTTCGACCACCGCCCCGAACTCGCCGAATTTTAGAGGATCCCCCACGATCTTTACCTCGCTCGACACGGCCCGCGCGAAAGCCATTGCATTTCTCAGCAAAGTCCTTCCCCCAAGCTCCAGGAACGCCTTGTCCCGGCCCATGCGCATGCTTTTTCCGCCCGCGATGACATAGGCGCCAGATGCTTCCATGGGGCAATGATACCGATTCCGGCAAACCACGATCCGGCAACTCCAACTCTGCCATTCCGGACGCAAATTGCTGTTCAGAAATTCCCTAACACCAAAGTAACCTACCGCGCGCAGACGTTCCGGTGCATGATGATCGTGCCGAGACGGCAGGTCGAGGCTCCCATGTCACAAAAGTTGCTCGATGTCATTCTCCTAGGTCGTTGCTCGCACGAGTTTTCCTGGCCCCGTCGGGCCGCAGACGGGCAGTTCTATCAGGTGTGCCTGCTGTGCGCCGCCGAATACAAGTACGACTGGGCGACCATGCGCCGTACCGAGCGGGTGAAGCCAACAGCGGGAGAAGCCGCTGCTCCCAAGCGTCGCCAGCATGTGCGCAAGCCCACCTGGGTGCCGCGCGCGCGCCGGATCCGGCTCGATATACCGGTGCGTTACCGGGTGAAGAACCTGGGTACCTGGAGCGAGGGGATTATCCAGAACCTGAGCCAGTCGGGGGTTTTGCTCAGAGGCCCTCAGCGCTTCCCCGAAAACACTCTGGTCGAGATGGTCTTCGAGATGCCGGAGGAGATCTCCGGACAGAAGAACAGCAAAGTCCTTTGCCAGGGCCGTTTGATTCGCATGAAAGATCAGAGAGACGATGGCCCGGAGCATGAATTTGCAGCTTCCATCCTGGACTACAAGTTCATCCACTGACATAGAAAGTACACGGCCAAGCCCCAAATTTTCTTCAAAACGGCATCCATTCTGCATCTAAACTTGTACCAGGCACCCCTTTGAATCATCAGGAGTTTAGGTCATGAAACTGTCTCGGCGTTTCCCCATTCTTCCGCTTGCGTTCGCCTTAGCGCTGGCTGTTGCCTGCACCAAGGCGCCCAACGACGCGCAAGTCAGTTCCGACATTCAATCCAAGCTTGGTGCAGATTCCGGTTTGCAGAACAAGCAGCTCACCGTGCAAAGCGACAAGGGAACCGTGACGCTTTCAGGTACCGTGGATAACGACGCCCAGCGAGACGCGGCGGCCAAGTATGCGGCCTCTGTGCCGGGTGTGAAGCAGGTGATCAACAACCTGCAAGTCGGCTCGATGGCGGCGATGTCGCCTCCGCAACAGGATGCAGGCCAATCGGCGGCGCCTAACGACAATCCTTCGCCCGAGCCGAGAACAGCATCGAAACCTTCGCCCTCCGCCTCGAAGAAGCACCACAGCTCGAGCGCTCAGGAGGCGCCGGCCTCAGAACCAACACCGGCGGGCAATTCTTCGAGCGCTGCTCCTCTAGCAGCACCGGCTCCGGTAGCTCAGAACACACCGCCTCCGCCACCTCCGGCGCCGGCGAAGGTTACCGTGCCATCCGGCACATCCGTTCCTGTGCGACTGGTCGACACCATCGACAGCGCAACCGCACAGACTGGAGACACCTTCCATGCGACTCTGGATTCGCCGATTGCAGTCGATGGTGATGTGGTCATACCAGCGCACTATGACGTAGAAGGTCATGTGGTAAACGCGCAGTCTTCGGGCAAGTTCGCGGGCAAAGCACTTATCGAGCTGCAGCTGGACAGAATCAAAGTCGGCGAACGGTGGTATAACGTCGAGACCGATCACTTCAAGCAAGAAACCGGCTCGCGCGGCAAAAATACCGCCGCCAAAGTTGGCGGGGGAGCAGTCGCGGGCGCAATCCTAGGCGGAATCTTTGGCGGGGGAAAAGGCGCGGCCATCGGCAGCGTTGCCGGTGCGGGTGCAGGTGGCGGAGTTCAGGCCGCCAGCAAAAAACCCGACATCAAGCTCTCATCTGAGCGCATCCTGACGTTCGCGTTACAGCAGGCGGTTACTATAGTACCCACAACCAAGCCCGCGAGATCAGGTCAGAAGTTGGAAGCAACCGATCAACAGCAGCAAGCACAGTAGTGAAACTTCTTGCAGCATAAAGGCGCGGCCAAAGCCGCGCTTTTTTTTGTCCTCAAGTGTGTAGCATCCCGCAGAATTCGTGCTAGAGTTTGTAAGCACAAACTGGTCCCGCCACTTTTTCTAAATTCGTAGCCTCGGCCGTCTGCGGATGATCAAGGGTCATATATCGTTCTACAAATTTGAACCACGCTGGTCCGACCGTGTGGCTTGGTACGCCTCGGCCATCGCAGCCACCGCGCTTTCCTGGTGCATCTGGCGGCTGTGGCCGGTCATGCATCAAGACCCCTTCGTCATCTTCATTTTGGCGGTGGTCTTTATCGCCAGATTTTACGGCTTTGGGCCAGCCGTCGTGTGCACGCTGAGTTCGGCACTTCTGCTCGACTATGCGATCTTCCGTCCGACACTTTCCACTCCCATTACCGAACTCGAGCTACAGCGGCTCAGCGTCTTCATGTTGATCTCGGTTATGGTCGCGGGCCTGGCCCGGCAGCGCTCGCGCGCAGAAACCCAAACAGACGAAATTCGCCAGCAGCTCGCCGCCATCGTTACCTCGTCGGAAGACGCCATCATCAGCTTCACCGTCGATGGCGTCGTCACCAGTTGGAATCAGGGTGCGGAGATGCTTTACGGCTACACCGCAAAGGAAATCCTCGGCAGGCCGCTCGCCGTGGTTGTCCCGGTCGAACGCATGGGCGAACTCGAGCACAACCTCGATCGTCTCAATCGCGAGGAACGCGTCGGCAGTTACGAGACCGAGCGCATTCACAAAAACGGCTCGCGCCTCCGCGTTCTGCTCTCGGTGTCTCCCATTCGGAACGAAAAGAGCCAACTGGTTGGCGCCTCTGCCATCTCTCGCGATATCAGTCAGCAGAAGCGCACCGAAGAAGCGCTGCGCCGCAACGAGCGGCTGGCGACCGCAGGCAGGCTCACGGCTGCGATCGCTCACGAGATCCGCAATCCGCTTGAGGCTCTGACCAACCTGGTTTATCTTGCGCGCAGGGATGCGGCTGGCCGGGACGAATACTTGCGGCTAGCCGAACAGGAGATCGGGAGACTGGATTCGATCGCCCAGCAAGCGCTTGGCTTCGTTCGCGAGACCACGGCTCCCGAGCAACTCAATCCCGCGAAGTTGATCGACGAAGTGCTGCAACTCTACATGCGAAAGCTGCAGCAGCACCACATCACGATCGAGAAGCACACGCAAGACGATCTCGGCATTCTCGGCTTTCCCGGCGAACTGCGCCAGCTTTTCTCCAACCTCATCTTGAACGCCATGGAAGCCATGAAAGATGGCGGTGGCCGACTTCGCATTCGCGTGGTCCGCACGCATGAATGGTCAGGAGAGCGACGCGAGGGCGTGCGAGTCACGGTGGCCGATACGGGCAGCGGCATATCGGATCTGGCCCTGCCGCATATCTTCGAACCGTTCTTCACTACCAAGAAAGAAACCGGCACCGGCCTGGGTCTCTGGTTGGCCTACGGCATCGTGCAAAAGCATTCCGGCTGGATGCGTGTCGCCAGCCGCACCGTTCCCGCCTCGAGCGGAACGGTGTTTATGGTGTTCCTGCCAGAATCACCCGCCATGGCCGCGACCCAGGCCGCCTGAGCTCAGCGCGCAACGGATTTCTCCACCCGCTCCCAGTTCCCCGACTACTTTTGGCCTTCCTGTGAGTTGCCTCGATGGTCGATGAGAATGGCTTCGAGGTGAAACGAGCGGCCACTTCGTGTGAAAGGCGTTGCACAGTCCGGCAGTGGAGCAAACTGCGGTGAACCCGTGTTGAGTTACCGAAAGACATACAGGGAGAGCCATTCCCTAGCTTCGTCGAAGTTAAGGTACTTTGGCGTTTCAAGTGCTAGGAGATACTGCCCCCCAAACGTGCCAAGCCTTCCGGCGCGAAAACAATCATTCCAGGTGAATCCATGAGACTTCTGCATGCGTCAGTCGCATTTTTGTGTTCCATCCTAATGGTTTCTGCGCCTCTGTGCTCGGCCGCCGGGAGGAAAACTCAATCAGCGAAACAGACAGCCTCGGTACTTGCAAGCATTGGCGGTATCAGCACTCTGGCGGACCCAATTGTCTTTGCCAGCTCGAAGGGCGAACTGAATATCTTGATGATCGCGAAACCCAAAGACATCAGCCTGGCCGGGTTCTCACCTACGGCCTGGGTGTATGAAGTCTGTTTGCGAAAAGATGCCACCGGCGATTCCTGTCCCAATGACAATCGCACGGCCAACCCTTACGGCGGACTGCGATTGGCTCTAAAGGCCGGGGACCATCTGCGCATTCGCTTCGTGAACCAACTTCCGCCCGCGCCACCAGACGCAGAGCACGTATTTAACGACCCGATGGGCGCGATGCTGGCAGCCAATCCTACGAACCTGCACACCCATGGACTGATCGTTGAGCCACGTCGCGCAACTCCGGATGATCCCACGTACGGAGACTTTATTTATGTGCTCGGCTATCCCCAAGGCAAGTTGCCCGCCATGCAGGATCCCGGTCTTGATTACACCGACCAGCCCATCAACTACGACATCTACATCCCCAAAGATCATCCCTCAGGTTTGTTCTGGTTCCATCCGCACGCCCATGGACTGGCATTGAATCAGGTTTCCGAAGGGCTCGCGGGAATTATCACCGTCGGCAGTCCCAACGATTATCTTTTCTCGCGCGGGAAGCAGGGCCTTCCACCAGGCTCACAGGTCCGGCATTTCATCCTGAAAGACATCCAGGTTCTCTCCGACAACACCGTGCTTGACCAAGAGGATCCAGATTTTTGCGAGCACGACCCTTCCTTTGCAAATCGCAGCGGCTTCTGTCCGGGCACAAGCTATACCACCGACGACGGCAGCTTGGCTGATTACACTGGCGGCAAATGGATCTTCACGATCAACGGCCAGGTATTTCCCACCATCCCGGTGACGCACGGCAATGGTGAAGTATGGAGAATCACCAACACGTCCGGCAGCAGAGCTTACGACCTTGAGCTGATCGACAACGCGAGCGGCAAAGCCATGCCTGTCCAGGTGCTCGCCCTGGACGGTGTCAGCTTCGATGGCGACTCATCGGCAAGCACAATGGGGGCGCGACTGAAAGGGAAGATCAACCCGGTGAGCTGCGGAGATCCCACCAATCCTGGTGCGGTGTGCGCTACCTCCATCAAGATGTATCCGAGCTCGCGTGTCGAGATCTGGGTTTCCTCCCGTCAGGGGGAGAAGATTCCGATGGCAACGCTGGTGACCCAGATGGTCGTCACCGGCGACGATGCCGATCACTGGCCGGCCGCCAAGCTGGCGACGGTGCTCTTCAGCCGCGGAAATAGTAAAGGGAACATTGCTGACACGCTCTCCACCGTCGGGGCTTCTTCCACCAAGCGGGGGATTCTGTCTGCCCAGGTTCGGATCAGCGATCGCAACATCGGCGATGAAGTCGAGGTGCTTTCCTCCCGTCAAGGCAACAGAGCATACGCGCACCATGTGGCGGCGGTTACCGGGAAATGGGCGGGCCAAACCCCGGCTTGCCCGGCGTTACCTGCCGTGCACCACCGTCGCGTCTTCTTCGGAGTACCGGCGGACAACCCGGATGGATTTGGATTGGGGTATGAAGAGATTGATCAGAATGGCAATCCGGTCCCAGGTACATTCCAGGACATCACGCCCTTTGATCATTCGCTGGTGACGGTCTGCCTGCCGCTCGCTTCGGGCAACAAGCCGGTCGAAGAAACCTGGGAACTGATCAATGTGGCCAACGAAGACCACAACTTCCACATGCATCAGACAAAATTCAGGGTCGTGCTGCCGTCCCCGCTCGATAGCAACGAGGCAGGGGCTCTCGTCGACAATCTTCCCATCTACAACGGTGGGCCAACCTGCGATGGCTCGATTACCACATGGCGAAATGGCGGCTGTCCCGTCTCGCCCGTGGTAGTTCGGATTCCTTTTTCACAACTCGGCGACTTCGTCTATCACTGCCACATCCTGGAGCACGAGGATGGCGGGATGATGGCCCACATTCGCGTCGTGCCAAACCCTGCTCCGTAGCTGCCGGATCGGGATTGTAGAAGGACTGCAAGCAGGAGCGCATTCAGAGACGGCGGCGGCCGGCAGGTCACCGCCGTCCATGCAGCGCGGTTTGGTTCGGGCCGGCGGTGTAGTCGAGCGGCCACGATCTCGGACTGTCCTCTCGTACAGTGACTTTGGTACCCCTCTCTAAGTCACGCCCGCAACTTATAATCAGGCCGGATTGGTTTCGATCGGGGTAGCAGTCGACCCGCGCGAGCCAGGCGTTTGGGCTTGAAGTGGGTTTTTCGGGCTTGCCCGACCGAGCGTTAAGGACACACTTTGGATCCGTTCATCGCGACAGGATTCTTCTTGTTCGGACTGCTTTTCGGCAGCTTCCTGAACGTGTGCATCTACCGCCTGCCGCGCGGCCTGTCGGTCGTGTGGCCCGGTTCGGCCTGCCCGCACTGCGAAAAGCCGATCGCCTTCTATGACAACATCCCGGTATTCAGTTGGCTGATTCTGGGCGGCCGCTGCCGCAACTGCAAGCAAAAGATCACCCCACGATATTTGATGGTGGAGGTGATCAACGGCCTACTGTTTCTCAGCTGCTACTGGCACTTCGGGTTGACGCTGGCCACGTTGAAGTGCCTCGTGTTTGGATTCCTTCTGCTTGGCCTTATTTTCACCGACGCAGAAACGCACCTATTGCCTGACAAGATGACGCTGCCCGGCCTGGTATTCGGGCTCGTCATTTCCCTATTTGTTCCCGTGAATGATCTGCTTTCCATGCTGCTGCCCGGAGTCATCGAGCTGCCGGTAAGCTCGGATCTCTCCTGGCGTCTGCTTTCCTTTATGGATGCATTTCTGGGGGCGCTTGTCGGTGCATCCTTCCTCTATGGAATCGGTGCCGCTTATTTCCGCTGGCGTGGCGTCGAAGGCATGGGTTTCGGCGATGTGAAGCTCATGGCGATGATGGGCGCATTCCTCGGCCTTCGACTGACCATTCTGACCATGATGACGGCCTCGCTTGCCGGTTCGGCATACGGTTTGTGGACCGTGCTGGCGGTATGGGTAAAACGCACCCAGCGCAGAAAACGCAGATTCCACGAACCCTCGTCTACCGCCCGAAAGACCGCCTGGGCATCTGCGCAAATCGCATTGCGACGTCACCAGATGCCTTTTGGAGTATTTCTCGGCGGCATGGGGCTGGTGGCGTTTTTCTTCGGGCAACAGTTCGTCCGCTGGTACTGGAGGCAGTTGTGAGACTGCTGGCGAATCCTCTGGTGATCCGGATGGGAGCCGGTCTCCTCATCTCGATGGCTGCGTTTGCCGTCGGCATTCTTGGAATCCGTGGGCTGCGGCGCAAGCTGGTCGAAGGCGAGCCCTCGTCCGATCCTCTGGGCTCGACCGAGGACGCCAGCTACGCATACTCGGCGGTAATTCAAAACTTAAAGCAGCAGAAGTTCGAACTGCAGAGCGAGCACGCGGCACAAAAGCGCCGCGCCAAAACCTCAGAACAAATCACGGCATCGGTGATCGCGAACCTGCCCTGTGGGGTCTTGTTTATAGGCCCGAATGGACTCGCAAAGCAAGCCAACGTAGCTGCGCGCCGCTTGCTGGGCTTTGCTTCGCCGCTTGGCATGAGTCCGGAAGAGCTTTTTCGCGATGCCGTCGCCGTTCCCGAAGCGGGTGAGCCCAGGCCGCTTGCCGGGGAACTGAGAACCTGCTTGCGTGGACGTCTTCGCTCAACTTTCCAGACCCGATATCAGACCACTGCAGGAGACGAACGCAGCCTGTCTTTGACACTCATCCCGCTCACCATGGATGATGCCGCCGGCCTGGCCTGCGTGATCACCGACGAAACTGCGGTTTCGCAACTGAACCGCGAGAAGCTTCTGCAATCGGAGATTTCGGTGGAGATGGCATTGCAGCTGCGCAGCTCCCTTTCGGTGATCCGCGATTACGCGAACCGGATGGGACACGAGCAACAAAACGCGGCCCACCTTGCCGACGATATTGCCGCGGAAAGCGACCGGCTGGAGAAAGTCGTAGGAGGTTTTCTGGCGGAACCAGTAGTCAAAAAAGCTGCTGCCGCCGGTGCATGATTTCGCGTCCGAAAGGACAGATGGGAGTTACTATGAACCGCGTACTCAGGCTATTGACGGCAGTAGTTTTCTTGACCGCGTGCGTGGCTTTTGCCCAGAGCCCCTCACAGTCGCTCGGCGACTATGCGCGTGCCGTTAAGAAGACGAAGAACTCGCCCGCATCCGACCAGAGGAAGGTCTACGATAACGACAACCTGCCGGCCAACAGCTCCATCAGCGTCGTGGGAAACGCCCCCAGCTCTTTGCAGCAGCCTTCAGGCGATCGGAGCGCCGAGGCAGCTGCTCCCCCCGATCAGGCCTCTTCCTCTACGGACAAGAAGGATGAGAAGAAAGATCCCGAACTGAAGGTTGGGCAGTCCCAGGAAGATCGCAAGAAAGCTCTCGATTCTTGGAAAGAAAAGCTTGCCGCGCAAAATGAAAAAGTATCAGGACTGGCCCATGAAGTGGACCTCTTGCAACGTGAGTACACCGTGAAGTCGGCGGAATTCTATTCCAATCCCGCCAACATGGCGCAACATCCCAAGGGCTTTAGTAAAGACGACTCCGACTTTAAGCAGAAGATTGCCGACAAGCAGAAGGAACTCGGGGACGCCAAGGCCAAGCTCAATGAGATGCAGGACGAAGCTCGCAAGGCCGGAGCGCCATCCGCAACTACGGAGCAAAACTGATCGAGATTCGGTTCTAGTCGTCCGATCTTCTGTTTTGACCCCCATGGATCGCTGTTTAGTAGAATGGGGAAACATTCTGACAACACACCGGGAAGGAGCCTAATGAAACGGCTCGCGCTAGTTCTATTCTTGTTGGCCATCATTACAGGATGCACTTCTGAAGCTCCGCAGCCTGCGCCCAAAGCTCAACCACCCGATCCGCAAACCGGGCGCAGCGCCTTTCAACACATGTTCATCGCCGCGCGCGGATGGGCGCCGGATATTCGTCCGTATCAATTGCAGTCTGGAGTGGTCGGCGACCAGAAGGGCCGCGACGGCAAAGCGGTGCTGTGGAACTCTGCATTTACCTCCGCCAGCATGCACGCGTCAAAGCCGTTCAGCTGGTCGGGCATTGATGCACCCGACACGCCTTCTCGGGGTGTCAATCCCGGAACCCAGGACAACTTCACCCCCGGCAACGATTTCGACGTCCAATTCCTGAAAGTCGATTCCGACAAGGCCTTCGCCGTGGCTCAAGAGCATGGCGGCGACAAGATTCTGAAAGACAAGCCGGATACGCCCGTCACTTATCTGCTCGATTGGAACAAGAGCGGCGGTAATCTGGTTTGGCACGTGATCTACGGAACCAACCGTAACCAAGCTGCGCTGGTCGCCGACATCGACGCCACCACCGGCGCATTTCTTCGAAAAGAGAAGTAAAATAGCAGCTGCGTCCTTGCAGTATTTGCTGGGACCTTGATTGGCAGTCTTTGCGCATCTTGGCGATCACTGCGGTCCCGAGCTTCTGACCGCCAGGCGAAAAGAAAGCCGCAGGGGCCCCAAGAAAGATTTCCATTCTTTGAACCTATTCAACCCGCCGGAAGAAACTGCCTGTTGTTTCTGGAAACCGGCAACCAGCATCTAGGAACTAGCAACTAGCAACTACGGAGGAAGATTTCCAATGGCGCATGAACTACCCCCCTTGCCCTATGACTATTCGGCGCTCGAGCCCGCAATCGACACCCAGACCATGACGCTGCACCACGACAAGCACCACGCTGCCTACGTGAACAACCTGAATGCGGCTCTAGAGAAGCATCCCAACCTGCAGTCGAAGAGCCCAGAAGAGCTGATTCGCGATTTGAACAGCGTTCCCGAGGACATCCGCACCGCCGTTCGCAATAACGGCGGCGGACACGTGAACCACACCATGTTCTGGAAGATCATGAAGCCGCAAGGTGGCGGCGATCCGACCGGAGCCATTGCTGAGCTGATCAACAAGACTTTCGGCAACTTCAACGACTTTAAGACCAAATTTAACGATGCCGGCGCCAAGCAATTTGGCAGTGGATGGGTTTGGCTCGCGGGAAAGAAGGGCGGAGAGGTCCAGGTCATCAGCACACCGAATCAGGACAACCCCATCTCACAGGGCTTATACCCGATCTTTGGCAACGACGTTTGGGAGCACGCCTACTATCTGAAGTACAACAATCGGCGTCCCGAGTATCTGGCGGCGTGGTGGAACGTTGTGAACTGGGACGAAGTCAACCGCCGATACGAGGCATTCAAGTCAGGAAAGTAGCGCGAGAGCAGCCTGCTTTCCCCTTGCTTCAACTGTGGCGCGGGCGCCCTGCCCGCGCTGTTTTCTTTGAAAGGTCAGGGGCTTCCGCACCGGCCGGAGACTTCCGCCATCTCGTCCGCGGTGTTTCCTTCAACTCAACTGAACCGCGCTCGGCAAGCCTTGCTCGAACCAGCGAAGCAGTTCGTCATCGCCGCTTCGTCCATGGATGTTGATGAAGATGTCCCGCACCGCGCGCGCGAGACCATCTCGGGTCAGCTGTGCGCTCGGATCGATCGGATAGGCCATCAGCCGCATTCGGACCGGAGCTGCAAAGGCGCTTGGAAATTGATATGGGACGTTTTCGAGCACTCGCGCACCCAGCCGCCGGTAGAACTGAACCCGCCGGGCACACTCTGCCTGTCGCCTCGCGTCTCCTTCGCAGTCGTCATCCACTTCAAACAGCAGCCAATCCGGGAGCGATTTCTGCTTGCGCACGCTCTGCGCAATTTCCTCGAAAAGTCGGCTTCCTAGTCCGCGGCCTCGTAAATCCGAGCGGATCGCAAAATAGTCGAGCCAGGCAAACCGCAAAGGATCAGAAAAGTAGACTAGAGCTACTCCCTGAACATCCCCGTCGCGCCTATACGCAAATAATCGATAGTTCCCCGCTGCCAACAGATCGCGAAACCGCTGCTCCGGCAACTGCGCTTCCCTTGCGATCGAGTCGCGGAGAATTGCGGTTGCGTCCTCATAAAGCTGCGATTTGTATTCTGTGACCCTGAGCAGGGGCATGGTTCTAAGTTACACCGGCCATTTGGCAGAGACTGGAACCGCAGGCCCACAGAGCCGAATCTAAGTCGGCCAGGCACCGACCACGCTCCCGACTCTGTCATTCCCCGCCGAGGAACCTGCTTGGAACCAGATTTCGAGCTCCGCTTGAACCATCTGAGCTTTCGCTGCCGGGCCCCACAACCTCGCATCTAATCCGCAATGGTTCCAGACATCATTGTTATTGGGGCGGGCATCTCCGGTCTCGCCGCCGCACTCGACCTCGTGCAGGCTGGAATGACGGTCGAAATTCTCGAAGCGCGCGACCGCGTCGGGGGGCGCATCTTCACGCACCAAGATCCCACGCTCGATTACCCGGTTGAACTCGGCGCCGAGTTCGTCCATGGCCTCGCCCCGGAAATCTGGGTACCTCTTCAGCAGCACAATCTCAAAGTAACCGAGGTTGACGGCGACCGATGGTGTGCCCTTGATCAGAAGCTCCAGAAATGCGACTTCTTTGCCCAAGCCGACAAGATTCTGTCCCGGATGGACGACAAACATGAGGACGAAGCGTTTCTCGATTTCCTGGCGCGCTCTTTCCCCGGCGACGATCGGGCCGAAGCCAAACAGTGGGTGAAACGCTACGTCATCGGGTTCAATGCGGCCAACGCGGAAGACGTCAGTGTGCACTGGCTCGTGCACAACCGCAGAGCCGAAGAGCAGATCGAAAGCGACCGGGCGTTTCGCATCGTGGGCGGATACCGGAGGCTGGTAGACCAGTTCGCGCAGCAGTTTGCGCCTTCTCATCTCGACACGGTGGCACCCGCCTGGCAACTTCACCTCAGCACCGTCGTCCGCGAAATCCAGTGGACGAAAGACTCACTTCGCATCGAAGCCCAGACTCCGCGTGGCTCGCGCATCATCGAGTCTCCTCGTGCACTCGTAACTGTGCCTCTCGGAGTCCTGCAATCGCCCGATTCCATTCGCTTCAATCCTGACCTGCCGAATGACAAACTGCAGGCTCTCGATCGTCTGGTGATGGGTAAGGTGATTCGCGTGGTGTTGTGCTTTCGCCAAGTTCTTTGGGACCATGTTCCTGCCGGCCGGATGGAAGACCATCGAAGCCAGGACGATCTCGCCAATCTGAGCTTCTTGTTTTCTCATGATGGCTCCTTTCCTACCTGGTGGACACAGATGCCGGAGCGTGTGCCAATCCTCACCGGATGGTCTCCGGCGCACTGCGCCGAGCGCATGGCGGGCATGACCGAAGGCCGCATCATCGACAAAGCGCTGGAATCTCTAAGCAACCTGCTCGGCTTGGAGAAAGCCCAAGTCAACTCGCAACTGAACTCCGCTTACGTTCACAATTGGGAAACCGACCCGTTTTCCTGCGGGGCCTACAGCTACGTGAAAGCGGGAGGGGAAGGCTGCCAGGCAACACTCGCCGACCCTATCGCCAACACGTTGTTCTTTGCCGGTGAGCACACCGACACCACCGGCTACAACGGAACTGTCCACGGCGCCATCGCAAGCGGCCGGCGCGCCGCCAAACAGATATTGGAGAGTAGGTAAGCGAGGTCCGCACGCCAAGTCTCGGCAGGAGGCCGCAGCGGGCGCAGTCTAGACCTTCTGGCTTTTCGATCGGGCTGAATTCCTGTGTCATTCCGGGCTGCCCTTTTTCGGGAAGGTACATTCCCCGGAACTCTGGGTCGCCGTTACGACATCGCGCCCTTGGCTGCGCTGAGATGCCGACTGCGCTTTGCATTTCCTGTGCTTGACTTGTGGAAAACCCTTCCCGTGGCCGGCGAAAGTCAGACGGGCGTCTTCGATTGCGATTCAAAACGTCCCTAAACCCGCTCCAGTTGCGGCATCTCGCTTTGTACCTGCAACCAGCCATCCAATCCATCTTTCGCACAGAAATATTGCTTTGCACCATCCTTTGAGAATTGACCCCGCCTGGCTAAGGCGCGTAAATTCACAATCACTTCATTGCAGGTGCCTGGCCAGCTTCGGTACCGGGATTCGCCAAACGAAGGACGATGACAACCAACCACTAAGAACAATTTGGGAGTAGCAGTAATGCAGGACGATTGGAAAACCTACCGCACCCGTTTCGTGGTTCGTGCGAAGCAGTTGACCCAGCCATTCACATTTACCGATATCAACGGGCGCGAGCATTTCGGCAGGCCCGGCGATTACTTGATCGAGTCTCCCGACGGTCTCCGCATCTCGAGGCGGGAGATTTTCGAAGATGTGTACGTTGCCATGGAAGCGGCCGAGAGCATCCCCCGCCGCTCTCTAGAACGCGTACAACCAGCTGCGCAGCCCCTGAACCTGCCTGTCTGAACGCGCTCGAACCCGCCCCCGTCCGGCCAAGTGTGTGGAAAAACTGGGTTTAACCTGGCGTTCATACAGTAGATTCAAGGCGATACAATATGTTGTGATTAGTTGTTGACATGCACAACATACAGTAGTACTGTTGTCATCCCAGAGGCAGCAAATTCCGCCGATTTCAGTCCCGTAATCCAGGTTCCAACGGTAGCGAAACGGCGCAAGGATCGTGAGAACAGTGGGACGGCGTTTGGGTCGGAGGTGATTCATAGCCGTCCTACAACTTTCGAGTTAGCAGCAACTTAGCCGCGTTGGGGCGCTAAGAAATTTTGAGTCCCGCCAGGGGACAACTAAGCCGGACACAGATCCGGCAGTCCGCAGTCACACCGCTTCAGGAGAGACAGAAATGGCCGAAGTTCAAACCCAGACCACCGCCGCCACATCCGCCACTTCAACGCCGAAGCCCAGCAAGACTTACGGCCTTAGCTTCCGCCGGCTTTTTACCAAGATGGGTATCTCTCCCTACGACGAAGTCGAATGGGAAAGGCGCACTGCCACGATCGCCGACTCGAAAGGCAACATCATCTTCGAACAGAAAGACGTCGAGGTTCCCAAAGACTGGTCGATGACCGCGACCAACATCGTTGCCAGCAAATACCTTCACGGCCAGCTCGGCACTCCCGAGCGCGAGACCGGTGTCCGTCAACTCGTCGGCCGCGTGGCCGAAACCATTCGCGACTGGGGACTCGACCAGGGCTACTTCCGCACTCCTGAAGACGGTGCCACATTCCACGACGAACTTGTGCATCTTCTTATTCGCCAGTACGCGGCCTTCAACTCGCCAGTCTGGTTCAATGTTGGCTGTGACCGCATCGAACCCAATTCCGACGGTCAGAATTGGCACTGGAACTCTACCCTCGGCCGTGTCGAATTCGGTGTCACCGGATATAAGAAACCGCAGTGCTCTGCTTGTTTCATCAACTCGGTGCACGATTCGCTCGACTCCATCCTCACCCTGGCCAAGACCGAAGGCATGCTCTTTAAGTGGGGATCGGGCACTGGCACCAATCTTTCTCCGCTGCGTTCGTCGAATGAGACGCTCAGCGGGGGCGGCACTGCCAGCGGCCCACTCAGTTTCATGCGCGGATTCGACGCGTTTGCCGGCGTGATCAAGTCGGGTGGCAAGACCCGTCGCGCGGCGAAGATGGTCATCCTCAACATCGAGCATCCTGACATCGTCGACTTCATCGAGTGCAAGTCAAAGGAAGAAGCCAAGGCGCACGCCCTCGTCAGCATGGGTTACGACGGCTCCTCGCCTGACGCCGAAGCATACAGCTCCATTTTCTTCCAGAACGCCAACAATTCGGTGCGCGTGACTGACGACTTCATGTATGCCGTTGTGCGCGACACCGACTTTTCCACGCGTGCGGTGAAAGACGGCCGTCCGGTTCAGACCTTCAAAGCGAAGGATCTGCTGTTTAAGATTTCTGACGCCACCTGGCGCTGCGGTGATCCCGGGATGCAGTACGACACGACCGTCAACCGTTGGCACACCTCGAAGAACACCTCCCGCATCAACGCTTCGAACCCCTGTAGCGAGTACATGTTCCTCGATGACTCGGCCTGCAACCTGGCCAGCCTTAACCTGCTGAAGTTTGCGCCCAACGGCACCTTTGACGTGGAAGCCTATCGTCACGCGGTCGACATCCTGATCACTGCGCAGGAAATCATCGTCGACAATGCCGGCTATCCGACCGAAAGGATCATGAAGAACTCGCATGATTATCGTCCGCTCGGGCTGGGTTATGCGAACCTCGGCGCGCTGCTGATGGCTTGTGGCTTGCCTTATGACTCGGATGGCGGGCGCGACTATGCGGCTTGTGTGACGGCGATCATGTGTGGCCAAGCCTACTTGCAGTCGAGTCGAATTGCCGAAACTTGCCCGCCGCTGGTTCCCGCAACCGAACCCACGAAGAAGGGCCTGGGGGAAACCAACCTCGGTTCCAACGTGATGCCCGGAGGTGCCTGCCCCGGCTTCTACATCAACCGAGAGCCGTTCCTCGACGTCATCCGCATGCACCGGGCTTCGGTGAACAACATCAACAAGACCAACGTCCCGGCCGCGCTCTACGAAGGCTCCAAGGCCTGCTGGGACGAAGCTCTCGCCCATGGCGAAAAGTTCGGGTACCGCAACTCGCAGGTTACCGTTCTTGCTCCCACCGGCACCATTGGCTTCTTCATGGATTGCGACACCACCGGCATTGAGCCTGATCTCGCACTGGTGAAGTACAAGAAGTTGGTTGGCGGCGGCATGATCAAGATCGTAAACAACACCGTACCCACCGCGCTGTTCAAGCTCGACTACACCCATGAGCAGGCCGACGCCATCGTCAGCTACATCGACGCCACCGGCACCATCGAAGGGGCACCGCACGTCAAGGACGATCACCTCGCGGTCTTCGATTGCTCTTTTAAGCCCGCCAAAGGCACGCGCAGCATTCACTACATGGGACACCTCAAGATGATGGCCGCCGCTCAGCCCTTCATCTCCGGCGCCATCTCCAAGACCGTGAATCTGCCCGAGTCAGCTACGGTCGAAGACATCTCGGAAGCCTACCTGCAGGCGTGGAAGCTCGGGTTGAAAGCAGTGGCGATCTATCGCGACGGGTGCAAGAAGTCGCAACCGCTGTCAGCAGCGGGAACCAAGACGGCAGAGGCACCGGAAAAGGGTATCCGCGCCACCCAGGTTGTGGTGGAAGAGCAGGATCAGCACGCTCCGCCCCGTGCCGTGCGCCACAAACTGGAAGACGAGCGCATGTCCATCACGCATAAGTTCAACGTGGGAGGACACGAGGGATACATCACGGTCGGCTTGTATCCGAGCGGAGACCCCGGCGAACTCTTCATCACCATGGCGAAGGAAGGCTCGACCGTCAGCGGGCTGATGGACAGCTTCTCCTGCGCCATCTCGCTCGCCTTGCAACACGGTGTACCGTTGAAGATGCTGTGCGAGAAGTTTGCCCACACGCGCTTTGAGCCGAGCGGCTGGACGAACAATCCTGACATCGGCTTTGCCAAGTCCATCATGGACTACATCTTCCGCTGGCTGCAGTTACGGTTCCTCACCGGTCAACAGCAGATGCTGTTCGAGAATCTGCGACCGCGGCTGGCGGGGACAGCTGCCAAGGCGCCAGAGACCGGGGATTTGCCGGCAACTGATGACGAACGAAGGTCCGCCGCTTCTGGTGAAGACCGACGATCAAGGACCGGCGGAGCCGTCCACGCCGCCGACGCTCTGGCCGAGATGATCGACCTGGGCGATGCGCCCAGCTGCCATGTCTGCGGATCCATCATGGTTCGCAACGGCAGTTGTTACAAATGCATGAGCTGCGGAAGCACCAGCGGCTGCAGCTAGCTGGAATCCGCAAGAGCTGTCCTCCTCCGAGCCCGCGCAACGGAGCGAGACTCGGCAAGGGATAGCCGGTCGCCCGCTTAAGCATGCTTTTCGCTTGAGTGGGGGACCGGCTCAGTTTTTGCGGGTTGGTACAGCTCGTCACTGCCTACGTCAAACACGCGATTCAGACGCGCGCGAAAGTTTTCAAAGGCGATCTGGGCAGACAATTCCATCAATTGCTCTTCGGAAAACTGAGCCCGCAATCGCGAATACAGGTCATCAGAAATGTTCGATGGCGTCGCTGCCATTTGATCTGCAAGCTCGATGAGGAGGCGCTCGAGGTCATTAAAAACGTTTAGATCGTTGCCGCGTAGCGCCAGCAACTTATCGTCGCTCAGACCGGCTTTTCTGCCTACGGCAGAATTGATGTCGACTCAAAACGGACATCCGATTCGCGAGGCCGTTCGGACCTTGGCAAGTTGCGAATAGCGCAACGAAACGCGGCGCTTGCGCGAAAGGCCGGCCTCGAGGGCGATCGTTCCCCACATCAGGCCCGGCAAACGCATCTGCATCTTGGCGGGGGTAAGGTCCTTTCTAAACATCTTGCGCATCACCGTGTAGAGCCAGCGCAAATGCCAGGGAGCCTGATTCTTCTCTATGGGAGTAAGACGGGCCATGGTTCCACCTCGGAACTGAGAAATCTGTTCGTAGCCCATATCAGATGCGTTAGGGAGGCAACGATCGCATCGGGTGGCTCATTTGCAACCTTCTTAGGCTCGCTGTCTTCAAAAAGTCATGAAAACAATGACATGCAAGCAACTCGGCGGCCCATGCGATGAAAGGCTTGCCGCCGAATCCTGGAACGAAATGGTTCAGAAGATGGTCGCGCATGTGTCCGCGAACCATCCTGAAACGGCAGAAGAAATGAAGAAGATGCATGAAGCCGATCCCAAGAAGTGGGGCCGAGAGACCAAACCGAAATGGGATGCCTCCCCTGCGGTTTAGGGACCAGCTGCCCATCGGGCAATAAAGAGTTGTCGGCGCATGTCCCGGGAGGGCCGGGTCGTGGGTCTATTCCTTCGCCGGTCAGGTGCTAAAACCTCCCCAGATTCCCTAAGATATCCTGTGCACATGGGTAAAATTGCCATCCGTGAAGCCCGAGGCGAAGACCTGGCCAGGGTATTGGAGCTCTATCGTGAGGGCGAGATCGGGGAGGGGCAATCCTTTTCTCCGGAAGAAGCTTTGGCACAGCTAGCGGTTTTCCGCAAGTATCCCAATTACCGAGTGTTTGTGGCGGAGTTCAATGGTGCAATTGCCGGCACCTACGAATTGCTGATCATGGACAACCTTGCAAAACGCGGGCGGAAATCCGCGATTGTGGAGGATGTTGCGGTCGGCAAGCAGTATCGGGGACACGGCATCGGCCGGGCCATGCTCGAACATGCCCTTGAGCTGGCGCAGGATGCGCAATGCTACAAGCTCGCCTTGTCCAGCAATCTCAACCGTGAGGGCGCGCATGCGTTCTATGAAACCCTCGGCTTCGAGAAACACGGTTACAGCTTTCGAGTGGAAATTGCGTAGCCGGTCTCCATTCAGGCAACAACAACCTAAGAACTCCTTGCTAATCTGAAACGAAACCGCAAGCCGGTTCACCATCCGCAAAGGAAGTTCTATGCCCACCGGACTCGACAAGCTGCAACACATTGTTGTTCTGATGATGGAGAACCGCTCGTTTGACCACATGCTAGGCTCGCTGAAAGCCGCCGACAACCGCATTGATGGGGTTACGGACCAGCTCAACAATCCCGACACGACCGGCGCGCTGGTAAAACCGCAGCCGCTCGCGCAATTCCAAGGCCAGCTCGATCCCGATCCGGACCATCACTTCCCGGCGGTTGACCTGCAAATCTTCGGCGGAAGCAAGGCACCCGACCGCCAGCCCGACATGCAGGGTTTCGTGAAGAGCTACTTCAATCAGCGGGGCGACGTGGCGCACTCGCAGAAGATCATGTACTACTTCAAGCAAGCAGATCTACCGGTGCTGACGACATTGGCTCTAGAGTTTGCTGTGTTTAATCGCTGGTTCGCATCCATTCCGGGACCGACGATCTGCAATCGCGCGTTTGCTCACTACGGCACTTCATTCGGGCGGGTGGACATGAGTCCGTTTGACGTGATCGAGCCTATTAAGAGCATCTACACGCGTCTGATCAATTCCAATCCCAAACGGACGGCGAAGGTCTACTACTACGACACGACCAGTTCGACGATGGAAGTAGTAAATCTGCTGCAGAACCAGCCGGAGTTGTTCGGAACCCATCAACAATTTCTGAGCGATTGCGACAAGGGACTGTTGCCGGACTATTGCTTCCTTGAACCGAACTACAACGACCACGAGACCGATAGCGGTGAACAGGTGGCCAACGATCAGCACCCCGACCATGACGTCCAGGCCGGCGAGCTTTTCATCGCCGAGGTGTATATGCGAATCAAGCGGAACCCCAAGCTGTGGGCCAGCACGGCACTGCTGATCGTCTATGACGAGCATGGGGGCATTTACGACCACGTTGTGCCACCCGCTTGTCCGCCGGACAACTTTACAGCTTCGGCAAATAACACCGGTACGGGAATGGAATTCAAGTTCGACCGGCTGGGCGTGCGCGTTCCTGCGATCCTAGTATCCCCCTGGATTCCCAAGAACACGGTCGAGAATCGGGTCTTCGATCACGCTTCGATTCCGGGGACGGTGACAAAATTCTTTCTGGGAGATTTTGCCGCGCGATCTCCGAGGGAAGTCAACGCGGACGTGTTCATCGAACCGCAGGCGTCGCCAAGAGCCGATCGCAATCTGCTCTCGCTCGACACGATGCGAACCGATTGTCCGGAATTTGATGTGTAGAGGCAAAGGAGAGATCGAATGGCGCTCATTCACGTGCCCCGGCCCTCGCCAAAGGCGATGAACCCGAACCGCCCGGTGTCGTCGCTGTTGCTGACGCAGGTTGAGCACCTGCAGCATGCCGAGCGGCGTTTGCCGCTGCGCTACCGAACCGAAATCTACACCCATGCGATCAAGACTGAAGCAGAGGCCGCAGCCTACATTGATCAGGTGACCAAGGCCATTCATGAGGCCCATGCCGATGCAGCTGGTCGGCGCGCACAAAGGCCGAAACCGAAGGGCGGAAGGAAAACCCGAGGCGCGGCAGAAAGGCCCAAGCGCAAACTCCGCAAGAAGGTCTCAACACCCAGAAAGAAGAAGACGCCCCACAAGAAATAGGGACGCTGGAGGCAAAATGCGCTTACGTTGGGCAGTGATTGTTTTGCTGCTATTGAGAGCGGCACAGGCTCAGGAGAGCCCCTTGCACGCGGAGTTGCGCCGGGAACGCGAACGCATCTCCGCCGCGTGCGACCGTTTGCTGTCGATCGGAAGCTGCGCCTACACGCTGTTTACCGACCACCCTTTGCACATTGCCGCCGGCAGTATGCCACCACAAAATGGCTTTGGGGTCGGTGGGGCCTTCGTTTGGTCAAAGAACACGCCAAACTGGCGGCTCAGTTGGGATGTGGATGCCGTTGGTGCGTTCAACGGATCGTACCGGGCGGGCGGATATATGAAGATGGTGCACAACCCGCACCCCAAGATCAATCCCATCAAAGTTACGGTTCCTGGTGAAGCCCCCGACAATACAAAAGCATCCACAAGAGCTCCCAGTTTTACCCACCCCTTCACCGTATTCAACATCTACGCGCAAACTATCTCGCTCAACCAGGTGAATTATTTTGGGGTGGGGAATGACACAATTCCTGCGGGCAAGTCGCTGTTCGGAATGCGGGAGACGATCGTTGGTGCCAATGTGATCAAGCCCGTGTTCGAGATTGCAGCGATTCGCTGGTTGAATCTGGCTTTGCTGGGCGAGGCGAATGGCCGTTTCCCGAGCATTCGGGGAGAGCACGGGCACTCGACACCATCGATTGAAACGCTTTATGACAACGTAACTGCGCCGGGGTTATCCAGTCAGCCCGGATTCGCGCAGTTCGCTCAAGGCATTCGCATCAAACCGGCAATTGGCAATCTGCAGCTGAACTATCTGGGAAAATTCGAGGAATTTGTGGCCGCGGATTCGCAATTCTCGTTCCTGCGATGGACCGTAGATTTGGACCATACTTACTCGTTGTATGGGACTTCAATCTCGAGACCTTCGGAAACCCTGGGTCCTGACTCCTGCGCCCCGCACGGCGAGCAGTGCGCACCGGTTTCCTTCACGCGCAATCTTAGCGGCAGCATTGGCGTGCGCTTCTTGCTTGCAGAATCGATCACTTCAGCCTCCAGCGTGGTTCCCTTCTATTTCCAACAAACCCTTGGCGGGAGCAACATCAATAGCGTGATGGCGCTCGGCAGCTACCAGGATTACCGGTTCCGTGCGCCCAACCTCCTGCTCTTGCAAGAAAGCTTCGAGCACTCCGTATGGGGGCCGTTCGGGTTAAAGTTCATGGCGGATCAGGGACGAGTCGCATTGGATCGGAGCGATATCGGTTTTAGCGATCTCAAATACAGCTTCGCAGCGGGGCTGACCTTGCGCGCGGGTGCGTTCCCGATGGTCTCCCTGATGTATGCCTGGGGTGGAACCGAAGGACACCGCAACGTTTTCAACATGAACACCTCGTTGCTGGGCAGTTCGATCCGGCCCTCATTGGACTAGACCGGCCGACCGGACTAGCTTTCTTTCTCTGGACGGCTAATTGCGATGACGAAATAGTTCGCAGGTGTGTTTCCCACATTTTTCAAGCCATGCATGACGTTGGAGGCGGTAAACACCACTCCTCCCGCCCCGACCGCTTCAGGCTTGCCGTCATTCAGGTACTCAAGTTGACCTTCTCGAACAAAGATAAGCTCGGAGTTGCGATGCCGGTGCGGGGGGTGAGGCATTTGGCCCGCGGGCAACGTCGTCTCGTGGACTTCAATGAATTCCCCAGTAGCGAGAATGCCCGAGATCACATGGCGCATCGAGCCTCCATTCGGAGTGCGCGTGATCGAGAGCGAATCGTAGGAGAACGTCTGCGACCGATCAAGAACCGCTTCTCCGGCCGCCTTCTCCCCGGCCATCTTCTGCGCGAGCAGCGGTAGGCTAACGAAAGCCGTACCGAGCGCCGCAAGTGCCGAGAACGCCCTGACCAATTCCCGGCGGCTGATGTCTTCGCTTGACATGATGCCTCCTTTGAATCACCTTACGGAGCTATCGAGTGTCCCCACCTATGGAGATAACAAAATAAGTAGCCGGACCCTCTCCAACATTCCTGGCCGTGTGCATCGTGCCTAACCCTACGAAGATCACTCCCCCAGCACTCACACGTTCCGACTTGCCTTCATGCTGGAATTCAAGCGTCCCTTCTCGCACGAAAATGAATTCTGAGTGCGCAATCTTGTGCGGCGGGTTGGGCGGAAGGTTCGCAGGCTGCATAGAGTCGTGAACGGCAATCGTCTCTCCGGTGACCAGCGTGCCATGCACCACGTCCCAGCTTTTTCCGCCGTTCGGCATGGTTCGCATGGGAAGTTCGTCAAGGTTGAAGGTCATGGACTTCGAAAGAACAGCTGATTCCGACTTTTGATCGTCTGTCATGGGAGAATGCCCCTACTACCTAACCAAAAGGGGCAGGATCGACATGCCGCTGGTAGGACGGGCTAGGGGCCTTACTGCTCGTCTTCGTCTGCAGGCCTTTCCCACTTCAGCCCTGCCGTGGCCAGCAAGTGGCGTAAGCCGCGTGCCCCAGCGGCACCGTGCTGCTCGGCGGAGATGTTGCCATCGCGATCGATGACCACATAAATCGGATACGAATTTGCCTGGCACATAGCTGCCAGGTTCGTATCTTCGGTGAGTACGACGCGGCAAGTGCGGGGATGCTGCTGAAGATATTTTTGAACGGTTTTCTTCGATTCAGCAACATCGATGGCCAGTACGATCAGGCCTTTGTCAGCAAGCTCGTGATTGATCTCTTCCACCAGGCCCTCTTCCTGCCTGCAGTACTGACACCAAGGGGTCCAAAACTCAATCAGAACCACTTTGCCCCTTACCGAGTCATTGTTGAAAGCCTCCCCCGCGGATGTCTTGGCGCGGAAACGAGGTGCGGGCTTGCCTTGGTCGTCATCCCTGGCGAAAGTCATGGTGGAGAGAAAGACAAGGAGCAAGAAGGCAAGGCGTGTCCGGAGCTTCATGAGCCAGACATGATATAGCAAGAAACTCTGCTTTCCTAGGTGTCAAGTTACTCAATTCTGACAACTCGCGGCGGACACCGGATCAGGCTTTCGCATCATAAACAGGCCAATGCGGAGCCTGCAAAATTTCTTGCTCCTGACCGCGCTAGCAAGTGTTTTCGGCATGTCCCCCTGGTCCGATGCCGAGCCGGTCCGGGTTCGGCACGTCGAAGGTGTCACGTTCGGTTTTCTCGTGTTAAAGGACATGGATGGAAAAACCCTGGCACATGGCGAGTTGAAACAAGTGGTCAAGCCGGATGATCCGGTGGTGATGGCCGACCTGCGTTTTCAATTTAAAGATGGTTCGCTTTATCGGGAGATCACGAAATTCACGCAACGAGGCGTGTTCCGACTGGTGAGCGATCAAGTGGTCGAGACCGGACCATCGTTCAAGATGGATTCGGAAAGTTGGGTTGATGCGCGCACGGGCAAGATAACGGTGCGCACGGTAGAGAAAGGTAAGAAGAAGGCGGTCACCAAGAAACTGGATCTTCCTGACGATGTTGCGAACGGGTTGCTGTTCACGATCGTCAAGAACTTGGACGCCTCTCAAGCAGAGACCGTACTTTCGATGGTTATAACTTCGGACAAGCCTCGCGTCGTGGAACTTCACGTTGTGCCCGGAGAGGACAAGACAATTCACGAAGGCCCGATCGCCTACAAGGCGCAGCAATATGTGATTCACATCAAAATTCCCGGCGCTGCGGGCGCGATTGCGCCTGTGGTTGGCAAGAAGCCGCCGGATATCCATTTGTGGGTTCTCAAAAGCGAAGCACCAACATTCATTGAGTTTGAAGGGCCACTGTCCGAAGATATGCCTGCGTGGAGAATCGAGTTGTCGGCCCCAACCTCGAAACCATAGTCGCAGCGCCACCGGCGAGTGCGTCGCGAACATCAACTCCAGGCGTCAGACAGCGGTCTCTACCTTTCATCACACGCTTGCTTGAAGTCCGAATAGCTTCCCGGCCTTAATGTGATGGGGACAATCTCGGTTGCGTACGGACGGTTGCGAACGTGCACGCGATAGACAGTACCATCATCGTTGAAGGCATTCGAAATGCTGCCTTTGTCGTCCATGACAATCTTGGGATTTTGCCAATGGCCCTGAAATTCCAGGCTGGGACGGTGGTCCGCCTTCAGGCTCGAAAACCAGCCTGACCAGTTGTTCATGTAGAGGCCGATCGATTCGCCATCTTTGGTGAGGTCTGGATTTCGGCGCATGCCTCCGCCAAGATGCATGTAAAAGCGCTCATGGCGAGGAGTGCACAAAAACGCAACCCCACCGAGGTTTGCTTGTGGAATGATACGGCTTCCAGCAGAGCTGGGCTGAAAGCGAACGTATAAAACATAGCGCCCGCTTTTGGCATGCATTTCGCCCCAGCCTTGCCAGTAAGGGAGAATGTGAAATTTACCTCCGAGATAGAACCCCCAAGGGGCGAAAATCCCGATGACCGCAATGACCAGGACGCAGCCGACGACGAAAAGCAGTCCTAACTGAGAGAAACAGCCTAGGCAGCCGCGGCTTAGAGAGCGCGTTGGGCTCGACATGGGAAGGTTTTAGACCCCGGGACTGACCGGGGGGCAGTGTCCGGGGCAAGTCTAAACGAAAGTTCCTGTGCAGCTGAATAGGGGGTAACGGGCAGCTCTGAACCATCCCGGTAAACCTACGAATTCGGACCATTCTGAATCTTAGAAATGGCTCATGCTGAGTGCAAGAAACCACGTGTTTGCAGTCTGATCGCGGCCGTGACGAGTCTTTGACAATCTGCCCGCAAGTTCATGTACCCCAAGAACTTACACCTCGAAGGCCAATGACTTCGGTAACTTTCGTGCGCCCATTTTCGCGTGTACTCTGCCCTTGATGTCTAACGATTCGACAACTGGTGCAGCCAAGGCAGTGAAATCGCGCTATCCCGAAGTGCAAGGCGCAGCGCGGTTTCCCGTAAAGCTTCCCATTCACATCAAGTCACAGTCCGGCGAGAGTGATGCGGAAACCGACAACATGTCTGCGAATGGATTGCTGTTCCATCACGACGTGGATATGCCGGTGGGATCGAAGGTGGAATTCACGATCTCGTTGCCCGCGGATGTAGTTGGCGCAAAAGCCGACGTGAAGGTGCAGTGCCAGGGACGTGTGGCTCGCATCTCGCACGATGGTCCGCGGCGAGGGGTCGGAGTCGTAATCGACGAGTATCGATTCGAGCGCCGTTAGGGGCGATGAACTGATGGCAAGCCCAGCAATGAGCACGGGAGAACCGAGGTTGGCCCCTCCGTCTATGGAGAACCGCGAGCAATTTATCCGGGTCATAGTGGCCGACTCGCAGGCTATCTTCCGCGCGGGACTGCGCAAAATATTCGCCGTGGAAGACGACATTCGGGTCGTCGGGCAGGCGGAAACTCTTCAGCAGGCCGTAACCGCCGCCAAGAAATTCAGCGCCGAGATTCTGATCTTTGAAGCCGCACTGGCGGAGCGTCCCGCTGATGCCGTGCAGGACATTCTCAAGCAGGCTTCCGGCCTGCGGGTGGTTGCCGTAACCGAAATGCCCGACCAGGAACTCACGCTGGAGCTTCTGCGCCGTGGCGCACATGCGGTGGTTTCTCGCGAAGTGGACTCGGAACTTTTTGTTGAGTGCCTGCGCAAGGTGGCTGCGGGCGAAGCCTGGGTCGAACCCCACGCCATGAAATGGGTGCTCGATGCATATCGAACGCAAGGTGCGCGTCCCCAGACTTCCCGTACCAAAGTCCAGCTGACTCCCAAGGAAGCTTTGATCGTTTCCTGCGTCACGCAGGGAATGAAGAATAAAGAGATTGCTCAGCGCGTGGGAACGACCGAGCAGGTGGTGAAGAACTATCTGCGCAAGGTGTATGACAAACTGGGGGTTGCGGACCGCCTTGAGCTTGCGCTCTACTGCCTCAACAGCCGCGTCCTGCAGGATGCAAAGCAGGCTGCACCGGCAGATCCCGAGAATGCGCTGCCTCCGGCAACGGAAGCGAAGGATCAGACAACCACCACGGAAGTGGTCGATCCGATGGCACAGAAGAAGTCTTCCTAAACCGGTTCCTAGTCTCTGTTCAACTCCGAGCCCCGATATCCACAACGACATACCCAATTTTCCGCACGGGAACAATCTCTCTTTCGCAATCGCAGGCTGGCTGAATGTAAACTAGTGCCGGGACTTCGTATGAAGATTGGCTTTGCGCTTCCGAACATTGGTTTGGTTGGCACTGCGGACGGAGTATCGCAGGTTGCGGTTCGCGCGGAAGCTCTCGGCTATGAGAGTCTCTGGACGATCGAGCGACTGCTTTGGCCAGTTCAGCCTCAAACACCCTACCCCGCGGCGCCAGACGGACTTCTACCAGAACCTTACAAGCACATTCTTGATCCCCTGGACACCTTGACGTTTGTTGCTGCTCAAACTAAAACCATCGCTCTCGGCACCAGCGTCCTCGACATTCCTTACTACAACCCGGTGATGCTGGCGCGGCGCCTTACCACGCTCGACCAACTCTCTCATGGCCGCCTGCGGCTCGGACTCGGGCTGGGCTGGTCTAAGGATGAGATGGATGCCGCAGGCGCCAGCATGCAACAGAGGGGAGCGAGGGCAGACGAATTCCTGCAGGTGCTGAAAGCAATTTGGACGACCAACCCGGCGGAATTTCACGGGAAGTTCTACCAGTTGCCAAAGTCCTACATCGATCACAAGCCGGTTCAGAAGCCGCATCCACCTATTTACATGGCCGCGTTTGCGCCGGCAGCGCTAAAGCGAGTAGCCACCATGGCGGATGGATGGAATCCGGTGGCAATCCCACCCGACGGAATGGCCCAGATGTTTGGCTCGATCAAGCAGATGGCTCAAGCAGCGGGGAGAGACCCGTCGTCTTTGCGAATGGTGGTGCGCGCGAATCTGGAAATCACCGACAAGCCGCTTGGCAAAGAACGGATGATCTTCACCGGTGCGATGGAACAAATTCAAGAAGACCTTCTTGCCTGCAAACGGATAGGTGCACATGAATTGTTCTTTGACCCAACCTTTTACCGGGGCGCGCAAACGCTCCACGGTTGGCTGGCTTTGATGGAACAGGTGCGAAAACTCGCATAGGCCCCATCAGCACAGTCGGTTGAGGGGGGTTAGTGCAATGGTTGCGATCAACAGCACAGCACCATAGAATCAAGGAGGCGGGCTTGCCCGCCCTTCCGCAGTTGCTTCCCAAAAGCGCCGGAGAGATGGCCGAGTGGCTGAAGGCGCACGCTTGGAAAGCGTGTTTAGGGGAAACTCTAACGTGGGTTCGAATCCCACTCTCTCCGCCAGTTTTTCACCCGCATAAACACTGGCGAATTACTAGAGATTCATGGAAACTGTGTTAGCTTCTCGGCATGCTCCCTACCGTGTTGATGTTCGTGCGCCATCGGGTTCGTGCGAAATCCCATTCGCTCAGCACGAGGGCGGAAGGCGAGTACCCGCTTTGATCAGCCGCCACAATCATAGGGGCAACGCACAAAATAGCAGCAGCCTCTAAGCTGTGCTATGCCGTTCCTGCAGGAGGTTTATATGCGCACCGGGGCTGTTCTCGCCTCTATTCTTCTGGCGCCTCAACTGGCAATCGCTGGCGGCTCGGTAGGCTTCAACGTGAAATGGTATTCGATGCCACCGCTTCCTTCCGTCGATGCAGGCTACCCGGTTACAACGGGCGTTGTTATTGCGGATCTCAACCGCGACGGGATTCCTGACGTGGCCTATAGCTACCCCTGCTGCGAAAATGCCGGCTCCGGCGGCGGTGTGATTGTGAAGTTGGGAACTGGCGGCGGAAACCTCGGTCCTGATGTCCCCTACCTATTTGGCCAAAACGACTTAGCCGAGTTGAAGGCCGCAGACCTCAATGGCGATGGCTGGCTCGACCTGATGGTGCCGGACGTATTTAATAGCACGATAAACGTCTTCCTTAACAATGGCGATGGGACATTCTACTACCCTGGCAAAGTCGGGCTCGGCGGGAGCAACTCCGGCTCGTTCACTCTGGGAGATTTTAATCACGACGGCAAAATCGATCTGGCTCAGATTGGCTGCGGCAGCAATTGCACACTGAACATCGGGTTGGGCGACGGCACCGGGCTGCGTTTTACGCTATCGCAATCCATTCAGTTGGCTGGATCCCCCTTCAATCTGCAGTCTGCCGATATCAATGGTGATGGCAAACTCGACCTCGTCTTTGTGCGTGGCAGTGTGGGAGTGATTCTGTGGGGCCGCGGAGATGGATCCTTCTCAGGCCCGACCTATCTTAGACCATCGACAACTGATCCAACAGACGCCGTCGCAGTCGCCGACTTCAACAATGATGGACGTCTCGACCTAGCGCTATTGTCCGGCGAACCGTGTGACCCCGATCCCAATCGGGGACCTTGCGGTGTAGGAAATGTGAACACGGTCTGGATGTACAAGAACAATGGTGGAACCAGTTTCACACTCACCACCCACACTCAGTTCACTGCTCAGGCCGGAGTGATGGTGCCGGCCGATATCAATGGCGATCTAAACCAGGACCTGCTCCACTATAATCCTTTCCCCGAGGGCCTGAACCCCGTACGTGGAGCTACAGGTGGGTACGAGTTTGTCCTTGGACTCGGTAACGACACCCTCGGCACTCAGGGAACTCTCTCCAGTAGTGGCATTGGTGCCGCCACCTTCCGTGACTTAAACGGCGATTCTCGAGCCGACTATGCAGTCGTTGACTGGTATACAAACCAGCTAGGCATCGGAATTCAGACTGGAGGATGGAAGAACTGTCCGCCCCCGAGTTCGGCAAATCTGGGGGCAAAAATTTGCGGGATTTCAAATGGAGCAACCCTCACTTCGCCCCTCCTACTGAAGGCATCCGGCAATTCGCCCGCGGGAGTGAATCAGTTGCAGGTTTGGATTGATGGAAAAAAGCAATATGTAAAGTGGGGCGACCAGCTGGCGAAGAAATTCACCCTCACCTCAGGCAGCCATCGCATCGCGGTGGTCGCGTACGACAAGTACATCGGACACGCAACAACAGCGGTCAATGTGAACATTCCCTAGAGGGCTCGCAGGCTCGGCTGGGGACCGGTGCTGGTAAGCTGTTTCGGACTAGCGTAAGCGCGAATCGCGCTTTGAATATTTTCCTGCGTCCTGCAAAGTGCCATGAATTCTTCGTCTCCAGCAGTGAAGTGACAGGCGGAAAATTGTGCTAATTTGGGCTACAGATTCCTACTTCTACAACTTCTACGAGTTCTACAACATTTCAAAATCTGTAACCTAGAGAAAACACAAGGGCCGGGGAGGTTCGAATCCCTCTCCTAAGATGAGGAGTCTACTTTAAGTGCTCGACTAGGAAGAGATCCGATAAGTTGCGGATATAGCCAAAGACGTAGTGTTCCTCGTCTCCGGCGATTCGCGGACAGCCGACTCCAGCAACTCCGGCTACATCGGATGGACTCACTTTTTTCCACGGCGTCCTCGCGCCAGTCTGGATATTCAAACGCGATACAACGCAGGACGTTTCCCCTCGTGCTCCCACTAGTAGTGAGTTCCCGTCTTTGCTCCAGCGGAGAGGCGCCTCGCCGAGTAAGACTCCACGCACCACCCGGGCCCCACCACCGTTTAGCGAAAAGATGCTTATACCATCCGGGCCGACTGCTGCGATCCTGTTTCCGTCTGGGGAAAGGTCATGCACGTGTGAACCCATACTGAACCCCTCGGGAGTGATAGCGCGAGGTCCACTGCCGTCCAGGCTCATCGCATAAATCCTGGTGGCGTGATTCGGTTCGTGGCCTTCGAAAATGATGCCCTTCGAATCGTTCGTGAACTGACCAGTGGAAGGAATGATCTTGGCCGTCGAAACGGGTCGCTGCTGTCCAACCCCGGTCGGAAGAAGGATGAACTCCGGAGGCGAAAGATTCTGCCGCAAAACCAGTGCCCACTTTCCGTCCGGTGACAACGAATAGGCAGAACCCTCGCCCAACCGCACGGCAGATGTGCCATTGGTCGCGCGCGTAAACACAGCGTAATCACCACCGCCGGCCTCACCCGCCTCTATGAACAGTAGTGTTTTGCCGTCCTCTGAAATATCGGTGGGAACCGTCCAATCCTGCCAGCTCAAGTCACGTTCCTTGGTTTCACCGGGTGCGAGCCCGATGGCACCAGCGCGCATGGCGTCGCGTGAAATCAACGCACGACCCCCTGCTCCCACGTCGTGCAAGCTTAGCGTTCCAGGAGCGCTCAACAAGTCGCGCAGTTTTCCCGCTAAGCTGACCGCTCTTACCGACCGGCTGAATCCCGTATCGGTGGCACTGAACCAAATCTCGTCACCGGACGGCGACCACGCTGCTCCCACCGCGCTGGCCCAGCGAATCGTGAGATCAGATTTCTTGCCGTTCAAATCAACGACGCTGACGGTGCCGCCATCATCTCCAAGAAGGTTGTGCTCAATAAATGCCAGGCGGTCGCCTTTCGGCGAGAAACGCAGAGGGCTAATCCACCCCGGCGTTTCGTAAAGCACTTTGCCGATCGGATATTCAATGCGACTCTGGCCAGCGACGACATGTACAACTGCGAGCGCGTTTCCATCAGGCCTCCAATCGGCAGCTTCAACGTTGTCAAGGAGATCTCGGGGAGCATCCGCCCCAATAGGGACTTGTGCTAGCGTGCCACGATGGGTAAATCGATTGGGGCTCAAACTGAAATGGCGCAAGACCGCCATCTGTCCCTCGGCTGAGACAGCTAGCAGCTCGGTCTCGGGAAGGCCAAGGTCGCGGGACTCCGTGGAGTTCGGAGAACTTATAAAGACCGCTTCTGGATTGCCTTCCCACGAGCCGCTGTAAATAGCTGATCTTGGATCGGGGGCAAATCTGGCGGCCAGAAGCGACCCTCTTCGAAAACTTATTTCGCGGAAAGTGGGCACAAGGCGAGAATTCGAGCGCTGTCCTATGACGAAGCCCAAGGAGGCAACCGCCGCAAGGGCTAGTACGCCTAGCGCAACAATTACCGGCAGACTCGACCTTTTGCCCTGCGCCGGAATCTCCGTTTTTGCCGCCTCAGCCGCCGTCGCTGCGGATCCATTCGATGGTGGTGTAATAGTGACGCGGTGAGCCGCCGGCTGCCGATCACGCTGCAAGCGCTTCAGGTCGGCTCTAATATCAGCGGCGCTTTGATATCGGAGATCGCGATCTTTCTCGAGAGCTTTGCTGACAATCCGCTCCAGTGCCCCTGGCAGATCGGGATTCAAACGAACAGGCGACAGCGGAACAACGTTCAAGATGGCATTGAATATCGCAGCCGACGTATTCCCTTCAAAGGGAAGTCGCCCTGTACACATCTCGTATAGAACAACGCCGAATGAGAAAATGTCGGTACGCTGATCGAGTTCTTCACCCAGGGCTTGTTCGGGGCTCATGTACGCTACCGTGCCTAAAGCCTGGCCCGGCGACGTCAGGTGCGTCGGCGCAACACCAACGGTACCCGCGGTCACCTCGGTCGGCGCCAGCACACGGTTGTGCTGTCCCATCTTGGCCAGACCAAAATCGAGGATCTTCGCATGATTGCGATTAGTGACAAATATGTTCGCTGGCTTGACGTCTCGGTGCACAATGCCTTTGGTGTGAGCCGCATCGAGAGCGTCGGCAATCTCCGTTGCCAGATTCAGAAGTAATCCGAGATCAAGAGGACGGAAGGTGATGCGATGTTTTAATGTCGTGCCTTCTAAAAACTCCATCGCAATGAAAGATTCGGAGGCGTGCTTATCGATGTCGTAGATTGTGCAAATATTCGGGTGGTTCAGGGCTGAAGCAGCCCGCGCTTCACGCCTAAGGCGCTCAAGCGCCTGTGAGTCTCCGGCAAGTTGCGAGGGCAAGAATTTCAGGGCGACGAAACGTCCAAGTTGAGTGTCCTCTGCCTTATAGACTACGCCCATCCCGCCTCCACCTAGCTCTTCGACAATGCGATAGTGCGAGACGGTTTGGCCAATCATGCGAACGAGGTATGGTAGGCGCGGTGCGGGCACAAGTCAATTTCTAGTCTGGGCAGGTGAGCCATTGATCCCCGGCACGATTGTCAGTTCGAGGATGGTGACATCCGAAAGCTCGACACGATATTCCTTGAGGCATAGCGCTCTCTATTTTGGAGCCTGTGGCGGCATGCATTCAAAATAACTCAGTTCCACTTCGGCGTCTGCCCTTGACCGATGGTCGGAGGTGAGAAGGCATTTAACGCAAAACCACTCCTGCGTTGGTGCGTTCCACTCAATGTGATGTCTACCCATTGGCAGGAATAGTGCCCCGCTCAAAAACGCCGGAGGACAACCACAGCGTAGCTCACGTCTGAGCGGGGCCTAAAGGGCGGACACTCGCCCTCGACAGTCTATCCAACGTTGCCAGAATGGAGAGTTACGAAGGTTTCCCGAAATGCAAAAAGCCGTAACGGAACGGCTCAAGAGTCACTTCGTTTGTTAGCGAACATTCTCCACCAACCGAAGTGGCGCACAAATACGAATGTACTGTATCGAACTTAGGGCTGTATGCGATAAGCAAACGAACAACTGGGTCTCATGATCTTCACAGCCCGCTTCATCTTCACAGCCCGCTTCTTGCGACGTAGCATGGGGGAAGCCTACCGAACGTCATCCCTTAGGTGGAATACTTGAAATCACGTACTCGGGGTTGTTCTTCGGGAGGCACGGCCAGCTCGGGTTTCGCATCCCGGGAGAAATCACCTTTAAACAGTCTGAATCCGGCATCGCGCAGAGGGTCTACCCGCAAGGCCTACACTTCTTCAATCTCAACTCCGCAAGGGAGGTACGAATCGGGTGAGGTCCTAAGAGCTGCCCGGAACGACTGCTATTTTTGACAGTGGCCGTCGTTTTTCCTTGTGAGAATGTGATGTGCGAGTAGTGAGTTTCTTCGTGACTCACCTGGGCCCTCCACGGGTTCGGCAATATGCGCGACGAATCTTTAGCCTGTGACGGCGTCTGCCCTTGATGTCGCCGTTCCGATTTGTTTGGCCAACAGAAGGTGACTTCCATGTGTCATTCAGCTCTTTGTTCTCGCGTGTGTCTCTGCGCAGTTATTACTATTTCCCTTGCGACGATTCCGGCAGTTCGTGCCCAGGCCCCTGCGAGTTGTAGCTTTCAAACATTCCCGTTGACCTACCAAACTTCATCACCTCTGGATGTGGAGTCGCTCACCCCATTTGCCATGAATGATTTCTTAACAATCGTTGGGGACTCCCATTCTGTCAATAATGCCCGCCCCGATGCCGGCTTTATTCGTTGGCCAAACGGCTCAGTGCAGCTAACGAGCAAGTACCAATCGACAATTGGCCTTCACCTAGTCGATCGGAATAACAATGGCGCAATGGTAGGTTGGTTCCGGCACAATAACCAACAGAATCCTGTCGTCATCACTGGCGCAATCACAACTCCATCGATTGTGGAGGCTAACGTACTGATTGGCACACTGTTTCTTAGGTATTACGTCGCTACTGCCATCAATGATTGGACCTCAGTCGTGGGTTATTACAAGGATTCTTTCAACACTTACCACGGAATCAAACGCTATTCTAATCGCTATATATCGACGCCATCTGATTCGGTAGGGCTGTGCAATGAAGTAAATTGTCCCGGTATTCAGCTTGATTATCCCGGAGCGGCGAACGGTACGGGATCAGGAACCCAGCCGCTCGGCATCAATGATTCTGGGGTAGTGGTTGGCTTAGAAGGCCCGCCAAACACATTCCACGGATTCATCTATTCAAGAGGCAACTGGGCAAAGCTTAATTTTCCATCCTCCCCGCACACAGCGCTAACCGGGATCTCTAATGATGGCACAATTATTGGAATGGGTAATGTTAGCGGTCATGCCGTATGTTTTATGTACCGTAATGGCCTATTCAAAACTATTTCACCTCCTGGTGCTAACTGTTCCGCTCTGCGGGACGTCGGCTTGAGAACAAATCTCATACTTGGAGAAGCCTACTATCCAACAACCGCAACATCGAAGGGATTCATTGCGAAATGCCAGTAAGCCACCAGGGGACGATCCACTTTAGCCCTGGTCTTTTGACCGACGGACACTTCGCTAGACAGGCATGCACAGTTTTCACGCGGCTGGCATTATGGCAAGGGCCGCCGGCGAGATACCAGTTGGTGACTCGCGCGGTAGCAATTCCGGAGCATATCGCCGCTTTGTCCAACGCCCTACCTTTCCAACAATAAATCCGGAGCTGGCAGTGATCGCTCCTAAACGGGCCAAGCCAGAGATCATCGCTCGCTAACATCGCGAAGAGTGAAAGCAGCAGGCCAATGCCCACCATCGTCCAGCTGAGGCACTCCCTGACCTCACGGGCATGCCTTGAGATTGTGGGCACAACCCCAAGCAATCAAGAAGAGGATGAAAAGCCAAAAGACAACGAGGGGTGTTCCAAGCAGGAACCACAGGCCGCGCCCCTTGAATCTGACTAATGCGTAGACAACGATTGCGAACCATCCGACTGCAATCACCACGCTCACGCGAATGGTCGAATCTCTCCGAGTTCTCCCACCACGTAAAGTTGATCGCACTTGACAGCGATCACTTTGCAGTGCAAAGTGTTTTGATTGAGTGACGAAGGTATGAAATCTCAAGACCGGAACAGGGCATTCCTTAGCTGAGCGGTTCGAGTATTCCTGAAAAGCGTTTTTGGCGTTTTCATAATCGGGCTCACAGTCGTAGCAGTGTCACTCCTATTCATGTGGCGAGAACATGGCACCGCAATCACACTACCTGCTCCAAGCGGCAACTTTAGGGTTGGACGTGCCACGTTTGCATGGACCGATGACAAGCCGGTAGATCAATCGTCAGAAGTTCCGACGACAAAAAGAGAAGTCCTGGTCTGGATGTGGTATCCAGCTACCGCCCCTAATGCGGGAGCAACTGCGGAATACCTGCCTTCAGCTTGGCGCACAGCACTTGCTGCGTACCAAGGCAGATTCATGAAGTCATTTTTGAAACGCGATCCTTTATATGTCCAAACCCACAGCTTTGCGAATGCGCCGGTATCGCCGGAACAGTTGCACTATCCAGTTGTGTTGCTGCGTGCAGGGGGCAGTGCTCTAACGGCAGACTTTACAACTCTGGCGGAAGACTTGGCCAGCCATGGCTATTTCGTCGTCGGCTTCGATGCGCCGTATCGAACTTTCGTGGTGGTTCTCCCAGACGGACATGTAATCCCTCGATTACCGCAAAACAACGTGGAAAACGCCAACGGCAACCTTGCAGATCCATTGATCGGCAAGCTGTTGGGGATGTGGACTTCGGATACGAAGTTCGTGGTAGATCGATTAACAATGCTGAACGAAGATACAACGAGTCAATTCAGAGGTCGTATGGATCTAGCTCGACTTGGGATGGTTGGGCACTCCTTCGGAGGTGCTACGGCGTTGCAGTTCTGCCACGACGATTCGCGCTGCAGGGCAGCGGTTGACCTGGATGGTATTCCCTTTGGCAGTGTCGTTCGCGAGGGGCTGAACAATCCGTGCATGTTTATTTTGAGCGACCACAGTCGCGAAATGTCCGATCCGTCCACTCAACAAGTGCTTGGGGAAATCGAATCGATCTATAGGCGGCTCCCCGAGGAAAGGCTGTATGTAGTTATCCACGATGCGAATCACTTCAGTTTTAGTGATCAAATACTTCTGAATAGCCAAATTCTTATTCACCTGCTACAACGCACTAGGAGATTCGGTGGCCTGGAAGGTCGGCGTGGACTCTCCATTTCCTCTGAATACGTTCACACTTTCTTCGACGTAGCTCTAAAGGGTGCTCCAGCGGCATCACTGACGAGTCCTGCCACGAAATATCCAGAAATTCAGGTGAGCCCGATCCAGAATGAACCTGCGCCGCGTCGCCACCAGGGTTGGGCTGGTCCGCTTAGGCATTTGAATGATTTTAACCACCGGCAAGAACTCCGCGGGTGCCTGATGCGCAACATGATAGCTGCATATACCCTAAGTTCGATACGGGACATTTTGTATTTTGTGGCCACTTCGGTTGAAGGAGAATGTTCGCTAACAAACGAAGTGACTCTTGAGCCGTTGCGGATCTGCAGACAGATTCCGTGACGGCTTTTGCATTCCGTGAAAACCTTCGTAACGCACTCCGTTTTGGCAACGTTGGGTAGACTGTCGACGGGCGAGTGTCGCCCTTTAGGCCCAGCTCAAACGGGAGCTACGCTGTGGTTGTCCTCCGGCGTTTTTGAGCGGGGCACTATTCCGTGCCAATGGGTACACATCACATTGAGTGGAACGGAGCAACGCAGGAGTGGTTTTGCGTTAAATGCCTTTGCACATCCGACCATCAGTCAAAGGCAGACGCAGAAGTAGAACTGAGTTATTTTGAATGCATCCCACCACAGAGTCCGAAATAGTCTGGCGGCATTTAATTACTTTCGTGCCCCTGGGGAGGCTAACGAGTCTCTCTATGATCAGTGAGCAGCGGTGTCTCGCATGACCACTTGTCGCGGGTCGTCAGCGACCGTTTTCAGCGTCGCCCCAACGAGCTGACGGCGCTAGGCCGCCGATCACTCTCCCATATATAGCACCGCCTCTCTCTTCGGGGACTGCGACTCTTGCAAGTTGCCGCATATCAAGAAGCCTGGTGCAATAAAAGTCACACGCAGCTAATTGAATGAAACAGGCAAAGCCCCCGACCCACAGCCAAACGAGAGGGGCTTTGCCTTGTTGGCCGGGTGCTTGAATCCACAAACACTCGGGGATATCCTAGAGTTGCTCATCGGTAAGACGTCAGTGAGCTGGAGCTGGCCTGTTCCGATACCCGCACGTTGACATCCGAATTGGCCAGACTCCCCCTTTTGATTTTGTGGGGCGTCATGGCCGTGGACCCGAAACCAGTGAGGTCTTGGCGACAGATTGCAGCCGAAGTTGCTCAAGAAACCGATCCCGAAAAACTGAATAAGCTCACTCGCGAACTGTTGCAGGCAATGGAAGAAGAAAAGCGACAGGCCGATGCGCGCCTTCAC
>DATJEL010000054.1:0-47840 GCA_035496675.1 Terriglobales bacterium | reverse complement strand
ACCGTCACAGCCCTTGATGTAATCACTGCTTTCGCAGTTCCAAACCCCAACTGCTCCTCGCAGAGTCAGTCGGTTTTTTCGGGTCTGGGTGCTCTTCAGGTTGCCCTGCCGAGCAGATCACTCAGCTTACTTCGGACTGGCGAATTTTATTAAGCCAACCCTTTCAGCCGTCGACGGAAGCAACATTAAAGAGTCGCTTCATCCGTGTCAACGCAGTTCTTACGACAATTGCAAGATTTCTGTGAATGCTTTTGTGGAAAACCCGGGATCATTTCAATGGGACCCTAAATTCGGCCGATCCCGCTTCGAGAGCTCTCGAGAACAGGCCTTTCCGCTTCCTCTCAGACAGTGCGTGCTTCGCCATCTCAGGTGCATTCAGGTGAACTTTGGAGCCGTGAAGATCGCCTCGGATGACTGGCCGCACGCCGCCACCTACGCATCCCATACACATGATGCCGTTGAAAAAGCACATGCGGCGACTGTCTTCGATAACGCCACCGATCCCAGGGCCGCCCGGACCTGCACCGGATCCAGAACCGTACCCGGGAACGGATCCGGACGTAACCCCGCCCATCCATCCCGACCCAGAGCCGGACGTTGGGCCGATGCCGGTTCCTGAACCCGAGCCGATGCCGCTATGAATCAAGACTGGACCGCGCAGGAGCGAGAGGGGGACGAAGCAGACTTGGAATTCCCCCAGCTTCGCATTCAGCTTCTGAGAGAAGCGCACGGTTTACCTCCCGAAGCAACTGTCGGGCGGCTTACGCGACTTTTTCCCTTGGCCTCTCGTGCAAAGCGGCTTGATAGACCCTCTCGTATGCTTTGGCCATGCGGGAGGTGGAGAAATTTTCTTCCACGTACTTCCGCACCGTCACCGGATTCAGGTCCAGATTGCGGGCGCGTTTGGCCATCTCGATGACTGAGCGGCAAATGTACCCAGAGACTCCTGGACTAACGATTTCCGGCACAGAGCCGCCCGGCATCGCCAGCACCGGCGTGCCACAGGCCATGGCCTCAACCATGACGAGTCCAAACGGTTCGTTCCACTGGATCGGGAATAGCATCGCTAAGGAGTTTCCGAGCAGTTCATTCTTCGTCGCCAGGTCAGCCAGGCCGATGTAGTCGACCAGCGTCCCGTCTATGTGCGGCTTGATCTTCCGTTCAAAATAGTCTCGATGCACCGGCTGAATGTCCCCTGCCATCTTCAAGGGAATCCCTGTCCGTTTCGCCACGTCGATCGCGATATGAGTTCCTTTAAGGGGAGCGATTCGCCCGATGAAGCTTAGATATTGCTGCTTCTGCTCAATCAGCCGGTACTGATCGATGTCGATGCCGTGATGAACCGTGTGCATGCGGGGCATTGTTTCTTCTCGGCATTGCGCATGACTGATGCACACATAATCGATATCCGGGAAGAAGGAGTAGAGCTCACTCAACTTCGGATCGTGTGGACCATGGAGGGTCAGCACCATAGGGCGATCGCTGAAGCGCGAAAACGTGATGGCTCGCTCTGATTGCACGTGAAGGATGTCGCACTCGCGCTCGGCATCATGGATAGCCCATGACGTGTGATTGTTGTCGCGCATCCAGGAGTGCTCTGCGTTCTTGATCGGCCATTCGGCATGCTCGTAAAGCGAGCGACGCGGAACCGGTACTGTCGATTCTCCATTGGCGTAAACGACGACCTCAATACCCATGTCCTGCAGGGCGGTTGCAAGGTGTGCTACGAACAGTTCGGTGCCGCCGTAATCGGCGGGAGGGACGGAAATCATGGGGGGTGCAATCAGTGCAACTTTCAAAGGATCTCCTGTGGGCAGCAGCCGCAGCACCTGCAAACCAGACCCTTCTTGGATGCTAAGCGAGGAGATCAGGGCAAACCAGGTTCGCGACAAAAACCTCAACTGCACGAGTCGTCCTTGGCTTTCTCGACGGCTGCCCGGATCGAACGGACTCGCTCGGTGACCTCTCCCGGCGCTATATACAGAAGTTCGAAGCCCAAGTTGCGGTAGGTGTCCTCATGAACTTTCTCAAATTCGAGGCTCTCTTCGAAGGTGATTCGCCGGGCTGCTGTGAGTGTGATGTGACCAAGATTTTGTATGAAGAAGACCTGCGGCTGATATACGCATTCCCTGCGAATGCGCTCCAACTCGCTCGTTAGGAATGGGGACAGGCTGTGCCCGAGATAGGCGGCCAAAGCCGCCGTGCACACGATAGAACGATCGTGAAACTGGATTTCGTCTGGCAGCGAAGCACCGCGAATCACGCGCTCTCTCTGGAGAAGAGCGATTGCATCAAGGAAAGCTGGATCCGTCCAGGGTTCTCGCGTGCCTCGGGCGTGGGCGACCGCAATGATGTCAGTGGCGGCTTCTTCAACCACTCCAAAACCATCGAGTTCTAAGTGGCGAATAATTGCAGTTTTCCCGGCGCCAGGAGCGCCGGTAATGATAAATCTCTTCATGTTCTTACCTGTCGCGCGGCTTTTTTCCGGCTTGGGCGCTCGGTAAAGAGCGACCTTCATTATCGTCATCTCCCCGCGAGTTTGCATGATCGTCCTGGCGGTAGATGCGCGTTAGCGTTAACTATGACACTGGTTCGGACGAGCGCTGAGGGAACGGCACGGATTTTGTTGTGACAACTGTCACGTCAGAATCGCGCGGATCTCGCTCGGGGACTAAATCTCATTGCACGTTGCGAAATAACTGGACCGCCAATGCTATCCGTAGCAAAGCAGCGCGAACCGATCCCATGTTGCTGATTTAGGGCAGTCTTTCTCGATCCCACACCGCCCAGGCACATTTCTCAATGCAAAACTGTGATGCTTGAACCCCTGCGGGTTGACTCCATTTGTAAAGCGATGGGAGTATCGCCGCACGCAAAAGCACCTTTGTGGGTCCTTATGCGGCAGCCTGACTGTTTCTTGCGCGCGCAATGGCTGCGTCCAGGTCGAAATCTCGCCCTTCCGCGATGAGGAGGCAATTGCATATGTTCAGCAAGATTCAAACAGCGTGCTTGCTTGGGATGTTGTTGACGTTTGCAGGTTCCGCATTTGGCCAAGGCGGCGCTAACGGCACGATTCTTGGAACTGTCACCGATAACTCGGGCGCGGTCGTGGTGAACGCTACCGTTGATGTCACGAATACAGCTACCAATGTTACCAACCACACACAAACGACATCCTCAGGAGACTTTACCGTTCCCTACCTGCAGCCTGGCACTTACAAGGTGACCATACAAGCACCCGGATTTCAGAAGGCGGTGACTGATTCGATCACGCTCGTTGTGGGTCAACAGCAGCGCGTGAACGTATCCATGAAACCCGGCGCAATCAGTCAGAGCGTTGAAGTCCAGGCAAGCAGCGTGACATTGGATACGGACAGCTCGGCGGTCTCACAGACTGTGACACAACAGCAGGTCGACCAACTGCCGCTGAATGGCCGCAATTTCGTAAGCCTGTTGTTTATTGGAGCCGGAGCGGTACAAACCAATGGGGAACAAGGGCAGATGCGGCAGGGGGAAGGCAACGCCATTAGCATCAACGGTGGTCGGCCGACGTCCAACAACTATACCCTCGATGGCCTCATCAACACGGACACAGCGCTCAACACGCCCGCGGTGATCCTCTCGCAAGACGCCATCCAGGAGTTCAAAATCCAGAGTGAAACCTACTCTGCCGAATACGGATTCAGCGCTAACCAGGTCAACATCGTTACCAAAAGTGGTACAAACCAACTGCATGGCACTGCTTTCGAATTTCTCAGAAATGATGCTCTCGATGCCAAGGCGCCGTTCCAACAGCAACTTCCTGAGCTACGTCAGAACCAATTTGGGTTCGTACTCGGGGGCCCCATCTACATCCCGAAGGTCTATGACGGCCGCAACAAAACCTTTTTCATGGTCAATTACGAAGGCTGGAGAATTCGGAACGGATTTAATCAAGCAACCTTCAATGTCCCTACTGTAGCCGAGCTGAATGGGGACTTCTCAGCTTCTGGACTGGCCTTGCCCACTCAAATCGGCGGTAGTTGTACTCCGAGCCCCACCAGTCCTTGCATGCCTTTTGATCCGACCACCAATGCACCGTTTTCCGGGAACAAAATACCGTCCGCGCAGTTCTCGATTCTTGCGCAACAAGCCATGGGACTGAATATGTTTCCTGCCCCGAATTGCACGACCTGCGGGCAGTTTAACTACCGTCTGTCGGTTACGCTGCCCCAAACTACAGACCAGCAGACTTACCGACTCGATCAAGACCTCGGCCATTTGGGTAAGGTTTTCTTCCGCTACACAAGCGCCACCTACAACAACACAAACATAAACGGATCCATCTCGAGCCCATATGGCGTCGGCGTGTTTAACGAAAAAGCCGAGAGTTGGATGATTTCGCATACCAAGGATATCGGGTCCCGGATGGTTAACAATTTTCGCTTTGGCCGGCTGGAACCGATCGCCATACAAGGCGGGAATCCCGTCACCTCCTCGCAAGTTTCAGCTTTGGGAATCACCGGCGTGTATCCAAACTTGCCTGCGTACGCACGTCTTTTTCCGACGATTTCGTTCCCTGCAACCTTATCGAGCTCGGTTGGAAGCCAGGGAAATGACACCACAACCAGTGACATCCCGACCTGGCAGTTTTCGGATTCGCTCACGCTGGTGACAGGCAAGCACACCATCAGCACCGGTTTCGACTATCGCCGTTGGCTTCAAAAGCGCGATCTTTCAGCCGATTTTCTCGGTAACTTTGGGTTTGCGAATGAGACCATCATCACCAACAGCAATAGTGGAACCTGTCCCACCACCTGGTGCGGGACGGGCAATGCCTTGGCCGATTTCCTTTTGGGCTATTACAACAACGCATCCACCTTTCAGCCTGGGCCGTTCAGTCCCACCAATGTTGCTGGCAATTTGAACCAGTATCGGTTCATGTACGTTGCTCCTTTCGTACAAGATGACTGGAAAGTATCTCCCCGCTTGACGGTGAATCTGGGCCTGAGGTGGGATTATCGGTCAGTCCCTACCGAGAAGGACAACAAGATGTTCTGGTTTGATACCAGTAATCCTCTAGGAGGACTATGCTACGCCGATAAGGCGCTGGGAACGCAAACCGTACAGAGTCTCGGCGGCCCAATCGCTCCAAGTGGAAACGACTTTTACAGCTACTGCGGGCGGCCGAATCCAATGAGTGGATCGAAAAAGCCTTTTGCACCAAGAATCGGGCTGGCTTACCGACTCGGTGACAAGACTGTAATTCGCGGCGGTTACGGGATTTTCTTCGATTCATTTGAAACCCGTGAAATCGACGACTCAGGCGATATCTATCCTTTCGTCGTCCGTGCCACGGACAATCCCACTCTGGACACTTCCAGTTCGTGCGGCGGGCCAGGACAGAACCCTTGCCTACCAAAGACCACCAACCAGATGTTTCCCCCGGTTCCTCTCCACCAGGTGAGCGCAGCCAAGGATGGCGGTCAATTTTTTGCGGTGATTATCTCCGAGCATCCTCACAACCCCTATGTCCAACAATGGTCCTTTTCTGTGCAACGGGAGCTGGCTCGCAATACGACTCTCGAAGCCAATTACGTTGGAAACAAAGGCACGCACCTGCTCAACCGAATTAATATTGGGCAGCCGCTACCTCCACTGGATCCATCCGCCTGTGACCCGCTCGCGAATGGGAACCCCTCATCCGGAGATTGTCCGGTCGCGGCCCGAAGGCCGTTCCAGCACGTCACTTCGGGACTCGGTTTTCTCGACAGCGAATACAACGGATATTCGAAGTACAACGCCGGCAACCTCAAACTGGAGCATCGAACAGGCTCGGTCGCGCTTCTTGCCGTGTACACATGGGCGAAGAGTCTTGACGATAAGTCGGCTGCCGCGGGAGTGGGCTCCACCAACGCCTTCGCAGGACACATGAACGAACATGACGCGCGCCTGGACTATGGGCGCTCCGATTTTGATGTTGATCACCGCTTTGTGACAAGCGCGGTTTATCAACTTCCAATCGGCCGCGGGAAACGGTTCGGCGGCGGTATGAGCAAGGCGCTGGATGCAGCTGTGGGCGGCTGGCAGCTCACCACCATCGCGACATTCCAGCGCGGTTTCCCATTCTCTATCCTTTGCAATGATGCCAATGGATTGCTGCTGTCGTTTACTCAGCGTTGCAATGTCATCGGCAATCCCTATCCGAGTGGATTCCACAAGGATATTAATCATTGGTTTAACAACACGGTTGGTCTGAGTCCTCTCGATCCGGCAAACCCGCAACATATACCCGCGTCGAGCTGCGTGAACCCGAGCCTTGCCGGCGTAGCGTTCTGTCAGCCGCTGGCGGGACAGTTTGGCAGCAGCGGACGTGATATTCTGCGCGGCCCTGGAATCAACAACTGGGACTTGGGTATAGGCAAGGATTTCAAGTTCACCGAAAGAGTGTCGTTCCAGTTCCGCACCGAGGCGTTCAACGTATTCAACCACGCACAATACGGGTTTGATCCATTCACCAGCACAGGAATCGGTGCCCCGATAGGAAACAACCCGAACAACCCCGGCTTTGGCCAAGTTCAGGCAGCACGACCGGGTCGAATTCTTCAGCTTGGAGGAAAGCTGGTCTTCTGAGTCCAGGAGTCCTAACGCTCCGAGAGCTTCTAGGCACCGCCAGGCTAGTCCAGCCTGGCGGTGTTTTTTGAACTAGAATTCCTGCCTGGCGAAAGTTGACGGAGAAAGAGTCTCCCCATGAATGGTTCTGGAAAGCGCCTCCTTGGAGTGGCGCTCGTGTTCTCACTAACCTGCTTCTGCTTCCCCCAGGAATCGAGCTCGCTCGAACAGCAATCCCAGGCGGCACAACAGGCACTCAATGCCGGGCGGTATCACGACGCGCAACAAGCGTTCGAGAAGCTGGCGGCCGCCAATCCGCAGATCGCGGAGGTGCACGCAAATCTGGGGTTGATCTATTTCGAGGAACGGATGTATGGCCCCTCAGTGAAGGAACTGCGGCACGCCCTGCAACTTAAGCCGGGACTTAGGAAATCGGCAGCAGTGCTCGCCATGGCGCTTTCCGAACTCGGCCGGTACAACGAGGCTGTTCCCGCTCTCGAGAAGGGCTTCCATTCCCCAGACGCGGAGATCCGACGAATGTGTGGCCTGCAGCTCGAGCGCGCATACACCGGCCTGAAGCAGGACAGCAAAGCCGTAGAGGTCGCGTTGGAACTGAATCGTCTATATCCCGCCGATCCGGAGGTCCTCTATCACAACGGGAAAATCTTCGGAAATTATGCCTACCTTACGATGCGACAGCTGGTCCATGCCGCGCCAAATTCGATCTGGCGGCATCAAGCACTGGCTGAGGCAGCCGAGAGCCAGGAATCTTTCGCGACGGCGATCGCCGAATATCACGAGGTATTGAAGATCAACCCGAATCAGCCAGCCATCCACTACCGGTTAGGACGCACCTTGCTCGCACGTGCGCAGGAGTCCAATTCCAACGCAGATCTGGCCGAAGCCGAGCAAGAATTCCAAACGGAACTGCGGCTTGATCCGGAAAACGGCAATGCGGCATATGAAATCGCACACGCCCGGCAGACCGAAGGACGGTTTGCCGAGGCCCAGCAGCTGTACGAGGAGACGCTTAAATTTCATCCCGACTTCGAAGAGGCACAATTGGGGCTAGCATCGGTTCTCTCATCCCAAGGGAAACTCCAAGAAGCCCTGCCGCAATTGCAAAGGGCAATCGAATTGAATTCAAAGAATGAGGTTTCATGGTACCGGCTGTCGCAGGTCGAGCGCTCTCTTGGCAACACGGAGGATGCACGGAAAGCGATGACACAATTCAAAACGCTTCACGATCAAAAGATGACCGAAGAAGGAGCCGGGCGCCGGTTCTTTTCTGGCGAGGATGAGGTTACGCAACAAATGCTGGATGGGGACGCTCCAAAGTAGGACGCATTCCACTTTTAGAGGGTCAGCGAGGGGATCCCCATGCCTGATTTCCTCAATTGCAGCACGTTGGGGGGCAACAAAACGATGCCGTGGGTTTTACCGCGCGCACAAAGGCACTCATGAATTTCCCATCGATCTGAGGAGCGATTCCGGCAAGGTCTACGCCTTCATGGAGAAGAATCTCGCCTGCATCCTCGGCGCGATAAATACGAGTCGGTTCGAGTTCAATCCCGCCAAATCCAGCGGCTTTCAGCTTTGCACGGTACTCGTTCTCTTCGAGAGCTCCGGCAATACATCCCACCCAGGCAAGCATGCTCCGCCGAATTTCAGGGCGCATCTCACCGCGGGTTACGACGTCGGAGACAGCAAACCGTCCACCGGGTTTCAGAACTCGAAAGGCTTCGCGAAGCACTCGATCCTTATCGGCGGAGAGATTGATCACGCAGTTGGAGATGATGACATCGATGGAATTATCGGGAAGCGGAATGCTCTCAATCTCTCCCTTCAGGAACTCCACGTTGTCCATCCCTGCCTTTCGCCTGTTCTCATTTGCCAATGACAGCATCTCATCCGTCATATCCAATCCATAGGCCTTCCCTTTCGGCCCGACGCGTTGGGCGGACAAGAGCACGTCAATTCCACCTCCTGAGCCAAGGTCAAGAACGACCTCGCCGGGATGCAAATCGGCCAACGCCGTTGGATTGCCACACCCCAGGGAGGCACGCAGCGCCTCCTCGGGGATGTGAGCGATCTGTGCGGTGTTATAGAGATTGGACGTGATGGGATCAGCACATCCCATGTTTAGACTCGCGCCGCAACAAGAGCTCCCGCCATCCTTCACTCGTAGGGCAGCCTCTCCATATTTCTCACGGACTGCTGCCTTAATGTTGGTGCTGCTCATTGGATCCTCCTCACTTGCAACATGAAACAACTTCTTCTGGTTTCAGGGCATGGTTCCGTGTGCAACATTCTGCAAAGAGGAACCCGAGCAATTGTTGAAGGGCCTCGGCATTTGCCGTGTATCGAAGGAAAGTACTCTCTCGTTGTACCTTTACGAGTCCTTCATTCCGGAGCTTGTCGAGGTGATGGGAAAGAGTCGAATTTGGAATCTCAAGCTCTTCCTGGATTTCTCCGACGACAAGCCCGTTAGGATGGGCCGACAACAGCAACTGCATAATGCGGAGCCTTGGCTCGACGCCCATGGCTGAAAACATATCCGCGAACCTCGCAATGGATTCGCTGCTTTTTTTGGTAAGAGCGGTCGCCATAATTTCCATAATAGCGGAAATACGGTATCTTGGTCAACACCCGAAGCTAGCGTCGGTGAATTCCGAAGTAGGCACACCTCCGGGATAACCGACCGGGGGCGCGCAATTCGGGATGCAGGTTCTCAGCTGGTCATTCCCTTAATGGGATGGTGTTCTGCAATGGCATCATTCAATGCGGTTGCAATGCGGGCAGTCTGCCCGGAGGAACTATCTGGAGTAATCATGGTGTTCTGGAAGGCTACGATTTTCCAGCCGTCGGGCGTTCTCTGGGTAACCAGAGTGGGGCGAGCATGCAACACCGGGGGGAAGCCTTCCCGTGAAACCTTCAACTCTGCCAACACGAAAACCACCGCGCTGTCTGGGCTCGTGAACCGCACTTTATTCACCGTGTACTTGTTTGTGCTGCCCTTGTAGATGGTATCGAAGATGACGCGATGACCTTGCTCGATCGCGATTCGACCGCTGAAATGTCCACCCAAAATATGAATGAAATCCGCGTCCTCGGCGAAAAACTCTGCCCAAGCCACGCTATCGCCCCGATTCCACGCCGTTTCTAGACCCCTGACAACATCCCGCAAAGCCTGTTCATCCCTAACACTCATCGATTCCTTCCTCCTTCGACCCCTCTATCTTGGCGTGATTAGGCGGTCAGCCAATTACTGAAGGACCATGTCGACCTCTTCCCAAAACTGTGCCGTGACTCGCATAGGGTTAGCGAATCTCGAGTAGAATCTGCTAAATCGGCTTATGGAAAATACATCTCAGCCCTTCTGGTCAAAAGCAATTCGTCCGGCTTGGGAATCTCGTTCGATCCTGTTCATCCGGCTGGCCGTTGGCCTGGTCTTCCTCACTCAGGGCATCCTTAAGTACATCGCCCCCAACATGGGCGTGAATCGCTTCACCAAGATTGGGTTTTCGCATCCGTATTTTACCGCTCACTTCGTGGGAACCTTCGAGATCCTGTGTGGGACTCTCGTCTTAATCGGTCTTGCCACTCGATTTGCAGCCATGCCGCTCCTAATCGTGATTGGCACCGCCATAGCGACGACCAAAATTCCGGAACTATTCCGGCCCAATCAGGGCTTCTGGTTCATGATTAGCGACGCACGTACAGATTTCGCCATGCTGATGTCCTTGCTTTTCTTGCTGCGAGCGGGAGCAGGCGCCTGGTCGATAGACGGGCGTTTGCTAGATCGCGCTCACAGCATGAACTCCCGCTGAGACCGGCTGGAACAGCTTACGAATAAGCCTGACATGCGGTTCAGTACATCTGCATCAACAATTGGGGTATTTTCTGAATTGCCGACGTTTCCTCTGAAAGGTTATCCGTATAATCCTGCTTTGGATAAACCTGCCCACCAATCTCCAACCAGCAGGCATTCGGTTGCCGTAGCCGCTGGCATTCTGCTCAGCCGTTTGGTTGGGCTGGTCCGTGATCGAGTCTTTGCGCATTATTTTGGCAACTCCGATGCTGCCGACGCCTTTCGTGCAGCGTTCCGCATTCCCAATATTCTGCAAAATCTTTTTGGCGAAGGTGTCCTTTCTGCGTCCTTCATCCCCGTCTATGCGAGGCTGAATGCCGAGGATCGCCGCGAGGAAGCCTCCCTGCTGGCGGAGGCCACATTCGCTTTATTATTCCTGGTTACGGCAATTCTGGTGGCGATCGGAATTTACACGACGCCCTGGTTGATCGACCTTATTGCCCCAGGTTTCCACGGGGATAAACGGCTGCTTACCATCCGTCTGGTACAGATTCTCTTTCCAGGCGCTGCCTTGCTGGTCTTCTCGGCATGGTGCCTGGGGATCTTGAACAGCCACCGGAGATTTTTCCTGTCCTATGCCGCTCCGGTTGTTTGGAATGTGGCGATGATAACGACGCTCCTCTGGGCAGGACGCTACCACTCACAACCCCGCCTCGCCGTCCTGCTCTCCATCGGTTCCGTTGTTGGAAGCGCATTGCAGTTCGCGATTCAACTTCCGATTGTCCTCAAGTTGTTGCGGCCATTGCGTCTTCGATCGGATTTCGCCAATCTTCACTTAAAGACAGTCGTAAAGAACTTCTTTCCGGTCTTTCTCAGCCGAGGCATTGTTCAGATCAGTGCCTACGTTGACTCATGGCTTGGAAGTTTTCTGGGTACCGGCGCGGTCGCCGCCCTTGCCTACGCACAAACCCTGTATACGCTGCCGGTCAGCCTTTTCGGCATGGCGGTTTCGGCTGCAGAGCTTCCTGCCATGTCGAGCACGACGGGAAGCCCAGAAGAAATTGCCTCCGCTTTGCGCGGACGACTCATGCGGGGTTTCGAACAGATCGCGTTTTTCGTCATACCATCGGCTGTTGCCTTTGTGGTTTTGGGTGATGTAATTGTCGCGACGATTTATCGTTCGGGAAATTTTCAACACGCAGATGTCTTATTCGTCTGGGCCGTTCTCGCGGGTTCTGCGACCGGCCTTCTTGCCTCGACCGCGGGCCGCCTATACTCGTCGGCCTTCTATGCATTGCGTGACACGCGTACGCCGCTCAGGTACGCGGTTCTGCGAGTAGTCCTCACACTCGGGCTTGGGTATCTGTGCGCGCTGCCCTTGCCACGGCTACTCGGACTCGACCAACGATGGGGCACAGCTGGCCTCACATTCTCGGCTGGTATCGCCGGATGGGTGGAATTCGTACTGCTGCGTAGTGCCATGCACGGGCGCATCGGCGTCGTGCCATCATCTGTAAGTCGCATCGCGAAACTCTGGTTAATCGCCCTTGCCAGCGCGCTGCTAGCGTATCTGATCAAACGGCTGTTGCCGTTTGGTAAGCCACTGCTCGTGGGGCCTGCCGTTCTCGTCCCCTTCGCTGCAATGTATTTTGGATTTTCGCAACTCATGGGTGTTGCAAGCGCGGGAGCGCTTACGCGAGTTTTCAAGCGGCGCGTCTAACTCCATTTCCCATCGCCGTCGATTGAGAGCCCAGCCACGATTGAGCGAATCAGCAGAGCTGCTCCCACGAAGCTCCCAGCACCCAGTATCAAGATCAGCGTGACTCTTCGTTTTCTGGGAGCCGAGGAATCTGATTCATAAGCACTTGCGCCTACTCCTTCGCAATTTTTCGAGTGCGTTCATCTGTTCGTCGAAAGCCGACGCCTACGCAGTCTAGAGGAGTGAATCTGGGTCCTGTTTGCAGGCAGGTGCAAGACGTCCCGGCAAGTTCTTATGGTTCGCGATTCTTTGCTGCGGGAATCGGACGAAGGCGCTCACAGAGTGATTTAATGGCTTCGCGCTGGTCGGGCGACGTTGCCAAGAATTCGAACCCACAAAAATGACCTCGGCGATAACGCACCGCCGCCCGAAGGCTTACCGACTTCTTCTCGATCTCGACTCGAATCAGCGCAATCTCACCAACTTCCAGCGTCTCGGACAGCGTGGCCGCCACTCCACCTTCACTGATGTCAGCAGCACGACCCCACAATTCTTGTTTTTGGCCGCAGCGATAGACTGTTAGAGTCAGCGGGCAATCGAACGAGTATCGCGCTGGGCGCATCGTTGCTTCCTCAAGCCGTGCGAGAGTTCCAACCCTTCAAAATCTATTATCCGCCGGTTTTCAACAACCCGTCTGAGCGGAGTCAATAAGTGGCCCGGCAATTTATCAATCACCAGGCAAAACACCATCGCTCAGGCATCTTCCATGGACAGGTTTCCGCCTGGTCGGAACTCCGGACTGATCAACGCAATATGCTGTAAACCCCGATGTAGTCGGCGGACCACCACCTGGTATCGGCAGTTTGGGCTCACCTGGGTGCTGTGCTTCGCAACCGGGGACTTCGAATGGCGATTTTGCAACACTTGAGAATTCCTCGGACAAAAAGATCAGGGCATACAATCGCAAAATGGGCGACTTCAGGTAACAGCAGTTCCAGACTTGAATGGGAATCTATGTGAACCCTGAGCAGTGCATCCGTTGGGCAGACTAGCTGAGCCAATTTGTCGACTTTTCGGCTCTTCGGGCGCGATGAGTCATGCTGCGATTTTTGGATCAAGTTATACTCCAGGGCGGTTTAGAAAATGATGATTTCGCCTCAGAAGGCGAGTAACATATCGCCTACCTTCACCTGCTCTCTTGGAAATGAATTGCCCACGCTTCGTCGCGGCGGTTGTGCTGACCATTGTCATGCTGGCGTCTGTCAATCGGACCCTAGGGGCTGGGAATGCATCTGAGTGGCAGTCCCTTTCTCCCGGCCTCGACCTCAGGCTCCTGGCGCTCAATGCTTCCAACTCTCCTGGTGGCAGGTGGATCACCGTATTGCGCATCGATCCGAAACTATGGGAGTTGCAGATGGTTGGCACCGGCCTGAGTGGTGAGCAGCGAGGGCAAACGGCGCGCGAGTGGTGTGAAAGAGAGAAGTTCACAGCGGCGATAAACGCGGGAATGTTCGGGGCTGATCAGAAAACCCATCTCGGATATGCCCGCTTCCGGGAGCACGTCTATAACAATCGAGTCAACACCTATCAGTCTGTCGCCGCGTTCGATCCGCCAAACCCCCAAGGCCATCCCCGTTTCCAGATTTTTGATCTGGATGCTCCGGGAGTCAGCTTTAAAAACATCCAGAGGGACTATGCGTCCGTCGTGCAGAACCTGAGATTGGTTAAACGACCTGGCCAGAACCAATGGGGCCAACAGGCCAGGGAATGGAGTGAGGCAGCTCTGGGTGAGGACGACCAGGGGCGGATTCTGTTTGTTTTCTCTCGTTCACCATTGTCCATGCATGATCTAAATCGCGAGTTGCTCTCAGGCGGCATTGGACTCGTGGCCGCTCAGCACCTGGAGGGCGGCCCGGAGTCTCAACTTTATCTGCACGCCGGGGGAAAGGAGCTTGAGATATTTGGCAGTTTCGAGACCTCGTTTAGAGAAGATGACAAGAACCCGGCGGCGTGGCCGATTCCGAACGTTTTCGGCATCCGGCCCCGTTCCTCCAAAGCCCAAAATTGACCGTCGCCCGAGTGCGTTTTTCCTCGCCGAGAGCCGAACAAAGTTTCGTCAGCTGACTTTCCAAATGCTAAGCTCTTGCCATTGACGGTGCGACTAAAACCTTGCTTCCAAATTTGATCATGGGATCGCCAGATTCGAAAATCTCGGCACCGCTAGATACCACAGAATTTCCCACGCCAAAACCCCGCGGCCGCTGGCCGATTATATTCGCGCTATTGGTCTTTCATATTTCTATTTTGGCCACAGTGATCTCATTGGCCCCACCCGAATCTGCCTTTAAGTTGGGCGAATACTCTGGATCGATTCTAGTGTTTGGTTGTCCCGCCCTATGGTTGCTTTTGTTCTTGACGCGACAACGCTGGGGAATCTCATGGTTCTGCATCCTTGCACTTGCACAGACCGGCTTTATAGGCTTGGTCGTGCATCAACTTCGAGCTGAGGATCGGGCATTGCAATTGGTCGGGAAGACACTTGCGATGGAAAGGAGCGAAGGGGAATCGCAGATGCAGCAATTCCGCGTGGACTCTCTATTTGAGATGACTTCAGGCAAGCGCCAGCTCAGCATTGCAGAACTCCGGGAACTTCAGATTCGGGCGCGATCCGGGGAGGAAAAGTGGTTGCAACTGCACTCCGATCATGTTCGCTCCCTCTCGGACGCGGAGCGACGTCTGGCGGCCACGGGTTCCAGATTGGCTGACGACTTTCGGCGCGGCGTAGAGACGCGCAGCCAACGTCTGACCAAGAGTTGAGGCTAATGCAGGACTACTTCACCGGGATCGAACAGTTGACCGGCTTTTTGATCAACCGCCAAGGTCACGATCTTCAAACATCGAACGGTGTGGTTTTCAAACAGAGGAAGACGCGAAAGCCTTCAATCAGCAGCTGGATGCGGTTGCAAAGCAAGTGGATGCCATCGCACAGTTAGAGGCGAAATTTCGATCGTCCGACCGCGGCTTTGCCCAACATTGATATTCCTGCGGAAGGGCTCTCATCCCGCCGCCCCCGGCCCGGAGCAAAATTGTAAGCAGCAAACCCGTAATCCGTGGCGAACGGGAGAGCCTGGAGTTTAAGGTTTCGCTGGGCTACGGGCAAGTGAGCTGGGCCGAATCAAAGTGCGACAACTGCATTCCGCCATCTGGATTCATGACTTGCCCACCAGAGCCCGCGAGAATCGTCACGGTGCCGCTGTGTCCAGCAAGGCATTGGGCTTGCCCGTTAACGTCGATTGTGGCGATTGAGGCGATATTGCCGTTACAGGAGCCGTTTGCGGTTCCGATGCACCAGGTGGGCGAGGTCACGCCAGTGGCTTTGAAATGCACGATGCCATTGGGAAAGTTTTGCGCATCGGCGGATGCCGGGCTCACGGTTATGGGTCGGGTACTGCCGCAGGCGGTCAAAAACAATACAGTCAAGAGCATCCCTGGGATCAACTTGCGAATCATGGTGCTCCTCCGGTTATGTCAAGACTGATGCCGGGATCAGTTACATAGGTTGTAGCCAACAAATGATACCCACATTGAACCCGAGGTGCGCCGCGTAGTTGCCTCACTGCTAATTAGTTAAAAGCTTTCTTCTGAAGCTTCCGGTGCGATACGATGCTGCGGCATGAAGCTTTCGATCATGGTGGCGGCTGTTCTCTTGTTTTCAATGCCAGATTTGCTATGTGCCGATAAGAATGCAGCAATGCAGCTGCTCACCACTGCGGAGAGGCAAGGTAATCTTTTTCGCGATGCACGGAGCCCATTGCGGCTAGAAGTCAGTTTTGTAGCGCAGCAGGCAATACCTACCCAGGGGCATCTGAGCTTACGCTGGGCAGCAAAGGATCGATGGTGGCGCAAGGTTAGCCTCAGCAATTTCCAGCAAGTCGACGTTCGTAATGGCGAGAAGCTCTACACGATCCGCAACATGTCATTTACGCCGTTTCGAGTAGGTGAACTCATCAGCTTGCTCCAGTTCGCGCCCAATCCATCTCCCGGATCTTTCGTGGTGAAAAAGCCGAAGCAACAGATTGGAAACGGGACATTACGTGTATGCAGGTCAAAGCTGACGGAGATCCGTACAAGCCACGCGAGTTTTGCATCGACAGCGCCTCTCACGACATCCTCAAGGTTGATTGGAAAGAGCCACCAGGCGAACTGCGGCGCGAACAATTCGCTGACTACTTCGAGTTCGATGCTCATCGGTATCCGCGCCACCTCGACTTAATCGTCGATGGAAGTAAGGCGATAACGGCCCATGTGGATGAAATGACGATAGCCCCCATCGATGAACAATTGATGATTCCTCCCAAAGGAGCAATTGAGCGGCGTCAATGTGAGGGGATGAAACACGCCATTGCGGTGAACATGCCTGATCCGATGTACCCGAAGTCTGCTAGTCAGAACAAAATCGGCGGGGACACCATCGTTGCAATGACGGTGTTAACAGATGGCTCCGTCACGGACATTCAACTGGTTGGGAGTTCTGCGCGATCTTTAGATGAAGCGAGTCTCAACACGCTGCGGAGGTGGAAGTTTAAGCCAGCGATGTGCGGAGCAGAACCCGTCGTCTCCGACATTAACGTCGTCGTCAGTTTCAGGATGGAGTGAACCTAAGGACGATTGCCCGTATCAGGCCCTTTTCCCCAATGAGTTCTATCGAGATTTCTCAAAACCTTCCGCCAGAAACGGCACCATTCGGTACATTTTAAGATGAAGCTCAAATTCAGGCCTTTTTTGCTTTTGGCACTTTCCTGTTTTTCTGGGGCTATACCGAGCTAAAGCAAGGGCATCTAGTTCGTGCTGTTGGGGTTTTTGCCATCAGGTTGACTTTGAGCCAGGAGAGCCAGGCTGGCAGCAAGCAGGAGTGCTACTGTCAGGGAAACAGGATTGGGCTTCACGTGCCTACCCCCTCGTTCGTAGGGATTGTACCTCTAAGGGCGGGCCGCCGAAGGGTACAAACCGGGGAATCACCGTGATATCCTTAGAAATAACAGCTGTGTTTTCGTATTCAAGGATATTCAAGATCCTGCCCCGCTGTTCCCTTAAACATCATGATTTCAGTCAGCAACGTGTCCATGCGCTACGGCGCCAAAATTCTGTTTGACGAAGTTTCTACCGGCTTTACACCGGGCAAGCGCTATGGCCTGACTGGACCGAACGGTGCCGGCAAATCCACATTCATGAAGCTTCTTTCCGGCGAACTCGAGCCGCAGAAGGGCACGGTCGTGCGTCCGAAGAAGGTCGGGATCCTTAGCCAAGACCAGTTTGCGTTCGACCAGTACCGCGTCATTGACACGGTCATCATGGGCAACAAGCGGCTGTGGGCGGCGCTGGAAGAGCGCGACAAGCTTTACTCGAAGACCGAAATGACCGACGCCGATGGCATGCGGCTGGGCGAACTGGAAGGCATTGTCGGCGAAGAGGACGGCTACACCGCCGAGACCGACGCGGCGGTCCTGCTGCAGGGTCTTGATATTCCCGATGAGTTGCACGAGCGCAAGATGGCCGAATTGCCAGGTGGCCAGAAAGTCCGCGTGCTACTGGCGCAGGCGCTTTTTGGACATCCGTTGGCGCTGCTGCTCGACGAACCTACCAACTATTTGGACTTGGATTCGATCCACTGGCTGCAGGGCTTTCTGAATCAATTCGAAGGAGTATTGATCGTCATCTCGCACGACCGGCACTTCCTGAACCGGGTCTGCACCCACATAGCCGACATCGACTACGAGACCATCATCACCTACACCGGTACTTATGACGACATGGTTGTCGCCAAGACCCAGGTACGATCGCAGATCGAGAGCCAGAATGCGCAACGAGAAAAGAAGATTGCGCAGTTGAATGATTTCATCGCGCGCTTTTCAGCCGGCACACGCTCCAGCCAGGTGCAATCCCGCCGCAAGGAAGTAGAGCGGTTGCAGGTAACCGAGCTGGCAAAGTCGAATATCCAACGCCCGTATCTCAAGTTCGAACAGAAGCGCCCCTCGGGAAAGCACATTCTGGAAGTCGAAGGCGTGAGCAAGTCGTACGGGGCCGCTACGGTAATACGCAAGTTCACCGCCAGCGTCACGCGAGGAGAGAAAGTCGTTTTAATGGGACGCAACGGCGCGGGCAAAACAACTCTGGTGAATGCTCTACTGGCGAGTTCTCCAACGGTCACGAACACCGAACTGCGTAAAACCAGCGGCTACGATGGAGCATTCCTCGACGAAGGCAAAGTGATCTGGGGACACGAGGCCGCAGTCGGCTTCTTTGCCCAGGACCATAAAGCTCTAATCGAGCCCGGAACCACGGTATTCGAGTGGCTCCATCAATGGGATCCTTCTGCTGCCCACGAGGAGATCCGCGGCCTGCTGGGGCAAATGCTGTTCCCCCGCAATGACGCCGACAAGCGTACCGACATCCTCTCTGGCGGGGAAGCCAGTCGCCTTCTCTTCTGCAAGCTGATGCTGCAGAAGCCGAACGTTCTCGTGCTCGATGAGCCCACAAACCACCTGGATCTTGAGTCCATCAACGCGCTGAACATCGCTTTACAGCGCTATCAGGGCACCGTTCTGCTGGTTACGCACGATGAAGACTTGATTGACGAGGTAGCCACAAGAATATGGCACTTTGAGGGCGATCACCAGCTCACCGACTTTAAAGGCGCCTACGAAGAGTACCAATCAGTGCTGGCCTAAATCTTGGAGCCTTCCCCCACCACGCGCTATAGCGACTGGTCGGACTTTCGTGGTCAGCGCTTCGAGAAACTTATCGGAAGCGGTCATGAATGCAAAGTGACCCGCGTTAGGGATCAGGATTAATTCTTTCTTTGGTGCCTGGATGCACTTGAAATACTCGATGGCCGCCGGCGTGGGGGTAATGACGTCATCCTGCCCCTGGATGACGAAATAAGCGGTATGAATGTCGCAGGCAGTCTTCGGCAGATTCGTGGCAATCTGGTCGGTCAGGACGTGCTCGCCCGTGAACTCCATTCCGTCTTCAAGATTCTTGAATTGTTCAGGCTCCCTAGCTTTCAATTCGGCTGCCTGGCCGCGCAGATGCTGCAACCACGCTTGGTCGGAGGCAGCCCACAGCGAACGGAAATTGTATTTGTTGATAAAACTCCAATGATCGCCGTTAGTCGGGCCGGGGCGGCCGATGGTCTCAAGCTCTTTGACAACGGCCTGATTCCCCTCCCTACGCGCTTTGGCCAACAGCAGGTCGTATTGGGTGTTGACCAGGGCCATCCAGCTCGAGACTTGTCCTGTCCCAACATAGGCGGCGAACAGATCGGGGCGTATCTGCACCATCCGAGTGGCGACAAGTGACCCGAATGAGTGGCCGAAGACGATGATCTTCTTTTTGCCGAGTTCGCGGCAAAGATACTCTGCGAGTTCGACGCCGTCCTTCGAGATACGATCGAGTGTCACATCGGGGGTCTTTATGCCGTAGCGGCCGAAGGTGTGGCCGGCACCACGCTGGTCCCATTGCACCACGATAAATGCCTTCCCCCATGGCCTGTAGACTTCGGCTTGCGGCCATTGCGCTTCGCCCGGTCCACCATGAACAACCAGCAGCACGGGATTGGTACGGTTATCGCCCCGAATGCTGATCCACTGATCGATACCACCAAGTGGGACAAACAACGCTCGATCGATTTCTCCTGTCTGCGGTTGCGCGTTCGCGCTGATGGCATTTAATAACAGCAGAATAGCTGCCACGCGGAACGAACTCGCAAGGAGGCGAATCATCACTTTGCCCACCGGCTCCTAGTATTTAAACGAAATCGAAATGCGGTTCACCGTGCCATTGTTGATGATGACGGTATGGTTAGACGTGAGTCGCGGAAGGGCGTTAGCGCGGTTGCAGTAAATTGTGTCGATGCAGTTTTTTGGGCTCAACACGCGATGACGGTTTCCGTATGTGGACAAACTGAGCCGGGCGGTTTCTCTTCGCCATTTCGGCTCAAGCAGCAACATGACGATCTATCCGATTGATAGCGAGCCAGCAGCCCCGCTGTCTACTCTGCTAATCTAGCAAGCCTCGAACAGATCCTTGTTCACCCACATTGCTCTGTTCTCAGGAGGTCGCATGTCCTTTCGTGGAGCGACAGTTTCCGCGATTCTAGTATGCCTAGTATTTCAAGTGCCACACACGGCTGGGGCGCAAGCGAGTGCTTCCGGAGAATACGCGAAGCACTTCGGCGCCCTCAGTCAGCTTTCCGTGGCCGTTGCCCAAGCGATGCCGCGGGACCAATACGGCTTTCGACCGCATCCTGAATCAATGGATTTCGGACAACTGATGTCGCATATTGCGACCACCAACTACCAGTTCTGCGCTGGCCTGAAGGACTCCACTCCACCAAAACTGCCCTCACCGAGCGACAAGGGCGCAATTGTCAAGTTCTTGAGCGACTCCTTTGAGTATTGTTCCAATGTGATCTCATCCCTGAGCGAAGAACAGCTCAGAAAAACCCACAGTTCTCCCGACGGGCAGCTCCCCGGTCGCGAGGTGTTGCTGGCTATGTTCATTCATGTGGCGCATCACCGGGGACAGGCGGAAATCTATCTGCGCGACAAAGGCATTAAACCTCCGCCCTATAGAATTTGAGCGAAGCCCGGGGCAATGTGGATTCCTGGCCGAGGGTCTGCAATCCCGCGCCTCTGCACATGCAGCCTAAGCCGCCCTGGGCCCGACCATTCTGAGTGAAGTGTCCATTTGTTGGCGGTCTGTTTAAAGATTTCGTCCTCGAAGTTTGGCGGTTTCTCGGACCGAACGCACCACCTGCCGGATGGCATCAATGACTACTTCTGGCTCATCAATGATGATGAAATGGCCGCTGTTTTCTGCCACAAGCTGTTTACTGTTGGTAGATAGTGACATCAGCTTGGTCTGCAATTCCGCATATTTATGGCGCCAGTCTTCCGCCACGGGCGGAGGTAGCGGCGGAGCCAAACCGGCAGTGACATCCGCAATTGGTTTGTTCCCCAGCGGGTAAATCCCTTCTTTCATGACCCCATCGGCCTGCTCAATGCAGTCCATCAACATGTCCACGGTGTCTTGTGTACTTGGTTGATCGCGGGCCTGACTTGTCCACCAACGATGCAGTTCCCGGTCGCGGACTGCCATTTTGCTGACGTTCGGATCGTCTTCTATGGTGCCGCCAATCTTGGCGCCGGGAGGCAAGGTCGGCGGCGGGATTGGCGGTGCTGCGCCGCCATCGCGTGGCGGACGGCGGGATAGCATCGCCAACGCGTGATCCACGAAAACGATGCCCGCTACGTCGTTCGGATATTGCCCAGAATAGATACGCGCAATGAGCCCTCCTAGCGAGTGCCCGACCAATACATACGGGCCGGGAATTCCTGCATTTTTCAATGCCGTGTGCACCTCGCTGACCCGTAGCTGGCATGAATCCTTTGGGCCAGGATCGCTCCAAGCGGTTCCTGAGTGATCGTAAGAGCACACATGAGTGAACCCGGAGACTCCGGGCTGGACGAGTCCCCAATCGAAGGAGGATTCCGCGCCCACGATGACGACAGTTGGACTTCCCGTGCCGGTGCAATAAAGGTGAACCCGGTAGCCACCGAGGTTCACTAACTGGCCGATAGGCGGGGGTGGGCTCTGAGGGAATCAGGATTCGAAATCAAGGCGTTACCACTCATTTACCCGGAACATGCCTTTGCCGGCCGGAACGGCTAGGCCGCAATCTCCTCGGCTGATGTATTCCAATACACCTTCTTGCCCGACCAATACGATTGCGCCGCCATGATGCAGGCAACCGAATGGGCAAAGCCGTCGTGCACCGAAGCGTGGGGCGTTTTCCTTGAGCGCATGCACTCAAACCAATTGGCCATGTGTTCCAGGCTCATATCGTCGATTCCCATGGGAGGAATCTTGCTCTCTCCCGGCAACAGAATGAATTTTGATTTCCGCTTCTCGTCGATGTCAACGTCGGCTTCGTGTGTTCCTTTTTCTTCAATCACCTCATACCGGGGGCTGCCTTCGCCGCCAATATTGGTCAGAGTCGCCTGTTTGCCCATGTATCGCGTAAAGCTCGGGGCATCATTGCCGAAACTGGTCGAATAGCTGACCAGGAAACCTTTGGGATATTCCAGCAGTGCCACAAAAGTATCGGCATTCTCACGACCGTCGTGCCAGGCGAAGACTCCGCCATGCGAGACGACGGACTTAGGGAAGCTGTCGTTCATGAACCAATGCACGAGATCGATGGCATGACTCATCCACTGATCCGGAATTCCACTGGAAAATTCTTTGTAGAGACGGAACTCAAAATACAGTTGCGGATCGAATGGTCGTGCGGGCTTGGTCATTAGCCACTTCTTCCAATCGGTGTCTTGCTCGCGGATTTGCTGGACTTCCTTGCGGCCACGCCAGCGCGGGCCGTGGTAGTTCCACACAATTTCGACTTTGCTGATATCCCCGAGAGCCCCGCTAGAAGCTACTTGTTGCGCACTGATCTGATACGGCTCACTGCGATGTTGTGTACCCACCTGCACAACCGTCTTCGCTTCGAGCACCGCTTGGCGAGCCGCCTTGATTTCAGCGAGAACATTCCCCATTGGCTTCTCCACGTACGCGTCCTTGCCCGCTTCCGCCGCCAGTTGGAGGATAGGCGAGTGGGAGTGTTCCGGAGTGGAGATCATCACGCCGTCAATGTCTTTCATCGCCAGCAAGTCTTCGACATACTGAACCGGCCGCGGAGCACGGCCGTAATAGCTTGTGTTGGTGACGACGGCCTTTTCGCGATTTTCCTTCCACAAGTCGCAGACCGCGATCATCTCTACGTTGTGGCTGGATTTCAGCTTGGACGAGATCTCGTCAAGCTCCCTGCCGCGGTTCCCAATACCAATATGGGCAAGAGCAATCCGGTCGTTCGCTCCCAGCGTTTTGCTGTAGGAAAGAGCGGTGCGGGGCAGAAGGGTGCTCGCAGCCAAAGCCGCAGCCGAGTTGTTCAAAAAAGCTCGCCGATTGATTTGCCGGGAAGACTCACTCATAGATCATCTCTCCTGTGCGGACTCCGCCGGCAATGAGTATAGTCTCAGAAAACTCCTCGAGCCGCGCGCGGCAAAACCCTCGGCGATCGCGGAATTGTCCTACCTTGCTAGGACGTCCCCGTATTGAGGTTCCAAAAACAATCGAGTGCGAACTGTCGAATCGGAGCGATTCAAAGCGGTCACTCGCAGGCGAAGAGGATTCCCTAAGAGATACTTCTCCTTCAAGCCATCCAATCGGAGGGCGAGTGGCTGTCTCAACGTGCTTTTGAGAGGTGGTACGTCAGGCTGAGACTGCGACCGACGGTTCGAAACGCCAGCGCTGAAACGAGAATGGCTGCGAGAAAGATACGCATGGATGTTCTCCCGAACGTTCCAGAATTCTAAACTTGCTGCTAACTGAGCGCGCGATTTCAAACTCCTCAGCTGCTTATTAAGTAGTTAACACTACAGCGTCACTTCCACTTCGCTATCTCCTATCCCGCACGTTGTTTGACCCTGCGCTAGGAAGCTCATAAACTTTCTCTCAGAGATCCACTCGTGCCAGTCCGATTAAGGGAGGCCCTCCTGACTTCGAAGTTGTTTTTCCGGCATGCTGCCCTGGTAGCGGCGATGCTGTTTGCGTATCCCCTGCTGGTGCCGGCGCAAGATTCCCCGGTGACCATCGGCCAGAACGAAACTCTGTTCGCCGTGATGGCGGCCATCAACAACTGCGGATATGACGCGGAACTTGGTTCCTCTGATGCCTTGCGCGAGAAGATTCGCGAGGAAGTAGGACGACAGGTCCAGGCTAGCCTCGGCGCACAGGAGGCCGCGGGATCTGTCTGTTCGTTTTACCGTGACCATCAGCAGGCCGACGACACTCACATGTTGTCTCAATATGTTTCGCTTGCACTCTACCTTGGTCCCGCGCCGACCTTCGCCCCTAAAGTGAAAGAAGCAGACCTGCCTCCTGATGCCAGCGGTGTGCTGGGCATGGTTCCCTTGGTGGTGAAGTTGTACGCCCAGGCCGGGCTCCACGATGTCTGGCAGAGTCATCAGTCGGAATATGCGGAGTTGAACGCTCGATACAAAGACGCTCTGGCTGCCATGATTCGTGATACCGAACTCTATCTTCGTTTGCCTTCGGGAAGCTATGGTGGACGGACATTCACGATCGTGGTGGAGCCGCTGATAGCTCCTTCTGAGGTCAATGCTCGCAGCTATGGCAACGACTATTACGTGGTGATTTCGCCAGGGGAGAAGTCAGGGTTGAAGATGGAGCAGATACGGCACGCTTATCTCCACTATCTGGTGGATCCGCTGGTTGGACGGTATGCTGCCAACTTGGCCAATCTCACGCCGCTCATGGATGCATTGAAATTGGCGCCCATGGATGAGAGTTTCAAGTCGGATCCGGTTCTGCTGGTAACCGAGTGTGTCATTCGCGCGATTGAAGCTCGAACCGGCGAGGGAGGCAAAGCGGCCGTCGCCGACCAGCAACGCGCCGTTGAGAGATCGATGGACCAGGGCTTCGTGCTAACCCGTTATTTCTACGACAACCTGCACGAGTATGAGAAAGGTGAGCCCGGGTTCCGGAATGCCGTCGGCTTGATGATCGCGAAGATGGATGCGCGCCGGGAAGAACGGCAGGCATCGCAGATCCAGTTTGCATCGGCTGCGGATCCGGAACTCCTTCAGTTAGCACGCCCGAAACCAGGCAAGCTGCTCATCAATGCCGAGGAGAGGCTGACGGCTGGCGATCCGGAAGGGGCAGAAACGCTGGCCAAGCAGGCCCTCGCAGAGAAGAGCGAGGATTCAGGGCGGGCGTTTTTCATTCTGGCAGAGGTTGCGCTGCGAAATCGCGATGTGGACCTCGCGCAACACAATTTTGAGCAAGCTGCTAGCTCCACAAAAGATCCCAAGGTTGTCGCATGGTCGCACATTTATCTTGGCAGGCTGCTTGATGTGCGGGACAGGCAGGAAAATGGCCCCGACCGGGCCGCAGCCCTCGAGCATTACAAGGCGGCCGCTGCCGCAAGCGAAACCCTGCCCGAGGCCAAAGCTGCTGCTGAAGACGGCTTAGCCAAGGCTTATGTGCCCAGAAGCGCACCGAACAAAGATCCGCAGAAGGACGACAAGGACTCGGGTAATCCATAAGGTCAAGATGACCCGTTTTTCGATCACCGTCGCAACGGCGCTGCTGGCCACCTCGACTGCTGCTGCCCAGCCACAAAACGCGGGCGGCGCGGCCAGCCCGGAAAACGCCCCTGCAGCGCAGAGCGGGCGGACCCAAAAGCCTCGTGTTCCCATCAAGGCGAGAACCCACGAAGAATACGTAGCTTATCAAGAAGCCATTGCCAAGAAGCAGGACGCCGATGCGATGGCGAAGGCGGCAGCCGAGTTCGCATCCAAGTTCCCCGACAGCGACGTCCGCGTCCTGCTCTACCGTGCCAGCATGAAGTCTTATCGCCAGGCAGGCGAGGCACAAAAAATGATGGATGCCGCCCTCAAAGTGCTGCAATTGAGCAAAGACGATCCCGAGGCCTTGCTGGCCGTGGCGCAGGTGCAGGAGGAGCATACCTCCCAAATGGACCTGGACCGGGATGAGCGCATGGACCAGGCCATCGCGAATGCACAACATGCTCTAGCAACCATCGACACCGATCTGGTCGTTCCGGTAAACACCCAACCCGACAGCATCGAACCCTACAAGAAGTATTTGCGCGCATCCGCGCTGGCGATCGTGGGCACCATACAGTACCGGCGCGAGCAGTACCCGGAAGCGGAAAGGACCTTGCGCCAAGCCATCGACGCCAACCCTACGAATGTGGACGGAGTTATCGTGCTGCGGCTTGCGCTTGCCCTGGACCAGGAAAAGAAGTATCAGGAAGCCCTCGAACAGGCCAATCGTGCGGTGGAGTTAACGAAAGAAGATAGCGAGGCTGGACGTCTGGCCCGAAACGAACGTGGACGATTAACTGCGCTCCTCGCTCAAAATAGCGCACCAGGAACATCAGACGTGGTGCCCGCCTCAAACGATTCGTCGCCGGGCCAGTAGAGCCGGAGCAAACTGGATTTGGACACCGCAAGCGTGATTTCGTCATCTTCAGAACTTCTCACATTGCAGCAGGCGCTTGGCCATCAATTCCTTTCGCCAAAACTGCTGCAGCAGGCTGTCACTCACAGCTCGCAGGCTCGCGAACTGGAAGCGCAGCGGGCAGGTGCCGAGCGTGCCGAAGACAATGAACAACTGGAATTCCTAGGGGACGCCGTTCTCAGTCTGGTCACCACCGAGGAGCTCTTCCGCCGCTTTCCGCAGTTCAGCGAGGGTCAGCTCTCGAAGTTGCGCGCTCATCTCGTCAGCAAGAATCACTTGATCCACATCGCCGAGCGTCTGGAACTGGGGAAGTATCTTCGCCTGGGCCGCGGCGAAGAAAAAAGTGGCGGTCGGGCAAAGACCGCACTTCTGGTGGATGCACTCGAGGCGGTGCTTGGCGCCGTCTATCTGGATGCTGGGCTGGAAGCCACCCGCGCCATTATTTTGAAGCAGATCGTCTGGCCGGAACTTCAGCACTTCCTTACCCTTGGAACCGCGGGGAAGGTTACTGATTACAAGTCCGCATTGCAGGAGCGGTTGCAGGCTGGAGGTCGGCCGCAACCCGCCTATGCCCTGGTCAAGGAGTCCGGCCCCGAGCACCGTAAGACCTTTACCATCGAGGCCCGCCTGCTGACATGGTCGAATGGCGAAGTGGAATTTACGGCGAAGGCCGAAGGATCGACGAAGAAAAATGCCGAGCAGGACGCGGCCCGGCAAGTGCTCGAGTACCTCGATTCGCGCGATTCGCAAGGGGAACCGGTTTGACCGAAGCTTCCGCTCCAAAGAAATCTTCGCCTTGGGCCGATTTGTCCAAGTCGCTCGCCGGTACGCTCGTGATCGCGATCTTTGTCGTCGCATTCATCGTCCAAGCCTTTCAGATTCCATCCGAATCCATGGAAAATACGCTTCTGATCGGAGACTACCTGCTGGTCGACAAGCTGCATTTTGGAGGCGACGACTTCTGGGACAAGCTCGTTCCTTACCGCCCCGTCCGCCGCGGCGACATTGTTGTATTCCATTATCCGGTCGACCCGTCTGTTCATTTTGTGAAGCGCGTGGTCGGAGTACCGGGTGACAAGATTCGCCTCATCGACAAGAAAGTGTTTGTAAACGGAGTACGGCTGGATGAGCCATACGTTCGCTACCTGCTGTCACATAACCCCTATCGCGACGAGTTTCCCAAGCTGGATCTGGGTGTAATGGAGGGGGTCACGGGCGAGTGGTGGCAGGAAATGCAAAAGCTGCTAGTCGACAACCAGCTTATTGTGCCCCAAGGCAATTACTTCGTTATGGGGGACAACCGCGACGACAGCTTGGACAGCCGCTATTGGGGATTTGTTCCTCGGGAGAATATCGTAGGGCGGCCGCTGCTGATCTACTGGTCGATGCGCGCACCCGAGCCCCTTCCGGCTCACCTTACGCCCAGTGATAAACTGAAGCGATTCCTGTATGACATGAGCCACATCCTGCAGATCACCCGTTGGAACCGGACTTTGCGCTTGGTCAAGTAAATTTTGTTGAGGGACAGAGATTGAAGAAGAAAGCTCAGCTAAAGGAAGAAAAGCCGCGCGAAACCACGGTCGAGTTCCTGGCCTCGCTCGCCGGGGTTCTGGTGACTGGCCTGTTCATCATCGCCTTCATTTTTCAGGCGTTCGAGATTCCCTCCTCGTCCATGGAAGACACCCTTTTGATTGGCGACCATGTATTTGTGAACCGTGTGCAGTTTTCTCCCCATACTGGTTGGATTCAGCCGATCGTCAAGTATGGCAGCATCCAGCATGGCGACATCGTCGTCTTCTTGTCTATGGATCCACGCACGCCTGATATGTACATCGTCAAGCGAATCATCGGTCTGCCCGGGGATCGAATTCACTTGCGGGACGGCATCGTTTATCGCAACGGGCAGAAACTGGATGAGCCCTACGTCCGGCCAGGCAGCCGGGACCAGTACGAGCCTTACCGCGATAATTTTCCGGCCGTGCCGCCGGAGGAAAATGGCAATGTTCTTGACGATTGGAAGCTGACGATGGGCTCCCACATCGAAAATGGAGATATCGTGGTGCCTCCCAACAGCTACTTTGGCATGGGGGACAACCGTGATGTGAGCCTAGACAGTCGCTACTGGGGCTTCATCACCCAGGAGCACGTCATCGGACGCCCGATGTTCATCTACTGGTCTTTCGAGACCCCGGAAAGCCAGTACGCGCAACGGGAGTTCGGCCAAAGGATTTCCGCATTCCTACGCACCATCATTCACTTCTTCGACGAGACCCGCTGGAACAGGACGCTAAAAGGAGTCCGGTGAGCCGACTGCTGTCCAAACGCGTGATCGCCGCGTTTTGTCTGCTCCTTCTGCTTCTTTTCCTCCTGCGGCCAGGCGCCGGCTGGATGAAGGCGCGGGTCACAAATTCCATTTCCCAGGCCTTGGGCCGCAGCCTGGAAATCGGTTCGGTGCGTTTGCGCTTTCTTCCCCGCCCCGGATTTGAAATCAACGACTTGCTGGTGCGTGATGGCTCTGGCTTTGGAGCAGAACCTCTTCTCCGGGCGCCCGATGTGACGGCTGCCGTGAGTCTGAGTGCGCTTTTGCGCGGACGGATGGAAATCGCGCGCCTGAGCCTCAGCGAGCCGAGCCTGAACCTTACGCGCAACCAGAACGGCCAGTGGAACCTCGAGGACCTGATTGATCGCACTTCGCACAGTTCGATGGCGCCGACAGGAGCGGACCGTCAAAAAAGCAAAGGCCCGAGTTTTCCCTACGTCGAAGCTACCGATGCTCGTGTGAACCTGAAGCTGGGTACGGAAAAGACCCACTTCGCGCTCACCAACGCAGAATTCGCTCTCTGGCAGGAATCAGCGGACACGTGGGGCGCTCGTTTGCAGGCGCGCCCGATCCGCACCGATGCCAATCTCACCGACACTGGAATCATCAACCTGACTGCGCTCTGGCGGAGATCGGCGCAAGTTCATGAGACTCCCATTCAAGTTTCTTTTCAGTGGAGACAGGCGCAGATCGGCCAGGTTTCTAAGCTCGTCTACGGGACCGAGAAAGACTGGCGAGGAGCCGCGTTGTTATCCGGCACGGTTGCAGGCACTCCCGCACGCCTGAGGGTGGTGGCCGATGCCACCATCGATAACTTCCGACGTGAGGACGTGATCAATGGCGAAAATCTTCGCCTCGCGGCCCACTGCGTTGCCGAATATGCGCCCGCCTCGCACGAAGTTGGCGGCCTCGATTGCACCGGTCCGGTCGGCAGTGGATATCTCCAGCTAAAAGGTGGCGCGGGTGGACTCCTTGCCAACGGGCAGGTGGTCGCGGCATCGAACCTATGGTTGGTCCTAAATCGCGCGCCCGCCCGATCGCTCGTGAATTTGCTTCAACACGCCAGACCTGAATTCCCGCAAGACCTCCAAATCAGCGGGGAGATCACTTCCAGTATTCAATTCCTGCGAGAGTACCCGACCCGGCCGCTTTCCATTCAGGGCAAGGGATCGATCACTCAGTTGGAGATTGCCCGCAATGGGGGCGATGCCATCGGATTTGGCTCCATTCCCTTCAGCGTGAGCAATGGAGCCGACAGCGGGCCGCTTGAGGGTTCTATGAAAGCCCGGATGAATGGCAGCCGGTCCCAAGCCGCTGACCCACAGCTGCAAGAGCTGCGAGCAGAAATCGGGCCAGTCAATCTTGCATCCGGGCGGCCGGGGCCTCTCACCGCTCAGGCAATCTTCACCCGTACCGGGTTCACCGGTTCCGAGCATGGTGACGCCAGCATCGCTCGCCTGCTGCTGACGGCAAAGGCGCTGGGACTTCCTTCTCCCGGGTTTTCAGGGGATGGAATCGCGAGCGTCAACCTGCACGCATCCGGCGCATGGTTCAGCGACGAAAAACCGCTCGTCACAGGCACAGCACACCTGCGGACCGTTCATGCGCAAATAAGAGGCGTGAATGCGGCCGTTACGATCCAAAGTGCCGATCTGGCGATCGATCCCGGCGCGGTTACCGTGCAGAATCTCTCGGCCAACGCCGGAGATTCCAGGTGGCACGGTTCCCTGCGCATTCCGCGTCCTTGCCCCAATCCCTCCGATTGTGAGCTGCAATTCAAACTCCGCGGCGACAAGCTCTCCTCGGCCACGCTGAACAATCTGCTGAACCCTTCCCAGCGTCCAAAGGCCTGGTACCGTTTTCTGTCTCTCGGAAAAGAGCAGCCTTCCTATCTGTTGCAAGCAAGAGCATCGGGCACCATCACGATTGACAGCCTGTCTCTTGGGAGCGCTTCTTGCGCCCATTTCACCACGGATCTCGAGCTTGAGGCTGGTAAGGTGGCGGTTCAGAATTTCAGGATCGAATGCCTGGACGGAACGGCAACGGGCGCTTGGAAAGCTGATTTTACAGACTCCCCTCCGATCTTTACGGGGTCGGGTGGACTTGACGGCGTATCGCTTGGCACCATCGCTCAACTGATGCACGATGGCTGGATCGAGGGTAGGGGTCACGCCGAATACCGGTTCAAATCTTCCGGATCGAACCTACAGGATCTGCTCAACTCGGCCGACCTCAATGCTGAGTTCAGGATTTCCGGAGGAAGGTTTGCGCACATCGTTTTCACACGGGATTCGGGTCCTCTGCGGGCTTCAGACTTCTCCGGCGCCTTACAGCTTGCCGAAGGTGCAATTTCATTCCGGGATGCGAAACTTACCAGCGGCGGCGAGGTTTATACCGTCAGCGGAACCGCATCTTTAGGAGGCGCTCTGAATCTGAAAGCGGTCAATGACAATGCCGGGGGATATGCCATTGGCGGCACCTTCGTGAAAACACGCGTTTCCGCCATTCCCAACGCAGAGGCATCTCTGAAACCGTGAACCTCCGCTTGGGATGCCCCCTTATCGCCGCCTGCCTGTTCGGCCTCGCTTTATCTGCGCCAGCCGCCAACAAACCATCCCCCGACCTTGTCAGCGCAGATCGCAAGATTGCGCACCTTGAGGCGAACGGACGCGCGCAGCGCCCCGATCCTAAACCCACAACGATGACAGAAGCCGAGATCAATGCATATCTTGCCTCAGACGAGGTGCAGTTTCCCTCCGGCGTGCAGTCGGTTCGGCTAAGTGGGACGAGCGGGGTCATTTTCGGGGTGGCGAAGGTTGACTTTGACAAAGTTCGCGAAGGAATCCATTCCTCGAATCCCCTCCTCAGCATGTTCAGCGGAATTCATGACGTTCAGGTTGAAGCCCATGGCTACGGCCGCGGTGGCCAGGGCTACCTGCACGTGGATTCGGTCTCACTCGATGGCGTGGAAGTACCGCAGTTCGTTCTCCGGCTATTCGTGGAGAAATACATCACATCTCGCTATCCGAACATCGGCATCGATTCCCAGTTTAAGCTGCCCGATCGCATCGATAGCGCCCTGGTAGGCCAACATCAGGTCCAGATGGCTCAGAAGTAACACCCGATCCACCAAAGCCAGGAGGATGGGCCCCTGCGAGGCGACGCCGGCGCTAGAGGCATGGAAGAGGCAGCCAGCCATCGTCTCAGCTGGCCCTTGTCGACAGCCTTGGCACACTCCGCAGCGTGATAGTATCGAATCCAAGCGGGGCGCGCGCCTCGGTCAAAATTACTCCAATTCTTTCGCCTTATCCTTCGATACGGATAATGACTAATCTAGTCCGAAAAAAACGTGTTTTGAGCGGCATGCGCTCGACCGGAAAGCTTCACCTCGGGAATTACGTGGGTGCTTTGGCCAATTGGGTCAAGATGCAGGATGAAAACGAATGCTACTTCTGCATCGCAGATTGGCATGCTCTTACGACCGACTACGCCGACACCTCGCAAGTGAAGCAGAACTCGATGGACGTGCTGCTCGACTGGCTGGCGGCGGGGCTTGATCCCGCCCGCTGCGTTATGTTCATCCAGTCGCATGTGCACGAGCACGCCGAGCTGCATCTGCTGCTCTCGATGATCACGCCGCTCGGCTGGCTCGAGAGAGTACCCACATACAAAGAGCAACAGGAGAACATCACCGGGAAGGACTTGAGCACTTATGGATTTCTGGGATATCCCGTGCTGATGACCTCGGACATTCTCTTGTACAAGGCGGACTTCGTTCCCGTGGGGGAAGACCAGGCAGCGCATGTCGAGCTCACGCGAGAAATTGCGCGCCGGTTTAACAATTTTTACGGAAAACAGTCGCCGGTGTTCCCCGAACCCCAAACCGTGCTTACGCCTGCGCCCAAGCTGCCCGGAACTGACGGGCGGAAGATGTCGAAGTCCTATGGCAATACCATCATGCTCACCGACCCGGAACCAGTGGTCAGGCAAAAGCTGAAGACCATGGTGACGGACCCCGCGCGGGTGCGGAGGACTGATCCAGGTAACCCCGATGTATGCCCGGTCGGGGATTTGCACAAGATCTTTAGTGACCAAGACACCAACGAAAAAGTGAACGCCGGCTGCCGCAGCGCCGGCATTGGCTGCATCGAGTGCAAGGGTTGGGCAGCGGATTCGCTACTCAAGATTCTCAATCCGATGCAGGAGCGCCGTAAGAAATATGAGGAAAACCCGCGCCTGGCTTGGGATATCCTTGAAGCCGGCTCAGAACAGGCGGGCAAGCGGGCGGGCGCAACCATGGACGAAGTGCGTAGTGCCATGGGAATGTCGTTGAATTTTTAAGGATTCCCGCCCTGCGAAAACTGTCCAGGGCGGCTCACCATCAGGGAGTGCAAAGTAGCATGGCTGAAGAGGCGCGGGTCCCGATCGAAGAAACCAGTCCATCGAAAAGCGCGAGGGGTGGAAGACCCTCGGTTCCGGGGGCAGGTCCCGTCGCCGTTGCTTCGAGCAGCGGCAGCGACTTCCCTTTTGCCGTCAGCGTTACCGACGTCTATGAAGGTCCCATGGATCTGCTGCTCGACCTCATTCGCAAGCAGGATATCGACATCTATGACATTCCGATTGCGAAACTCACGGCACAATATTTGACCTACGTGGAGCGGTTGCGTGAGCTGGATGTGAACGTCGCAGCCGAGTTCATTTATATGGCCGCGGTGTTGATTCATATCAAGTCGAAAATGCTCTTGCCGCGAGATCCCGCGGTTGCATCGGAAGCGCAGGAAGATCCGCGTGCGGAACTCGTCAATCGCCTTATCGAGCATGAGAAGTTTAAGTCCGCCGCGCAGATGCTCTTACAAAAGCAGCAAATCGAGGACGCAGTCCGGACCAATCCTGCTATTCGCGAGTTCATGCAGGCCGAAGGCACGGAGCCGGAAATTGCCGCCGACGTGATCGACCTGGTGAAGACGTTCCAGCAGGTGCTCGAGCGTGTGCGCGCTCGCCCGATGATCGAGGTCAACGAAGAGACGATCACCGTCGGGCAGATGATCTCATACATAAAGCGGCGGCTCAGTTTGGAGGACCGCCCGATCCGAGTCAAGCAGATGCTTTCGGGCGTACAGTCCCGGCAGGCGCTGGTGTGCATGTTTCTCGCCCTATTGGAGCTTGTACGCCTGCAGGCGATTCAACTGCGGCAAGAACGGCTCTTCGGGGAGATCCTAATCCGAAAGCATGCCCATTTCGAAGAAGTAATGGAAAACCAAGCCGTCGTTAGAGATGATTGGAGATAACATCGCGGCTCGAGAAGCTTGCAGGCTTGAGCCATGGACCGGTAAAAACCATACAACTGCCGCGGATTGGCCATGATGCAACGATTCAATGATTCTATTTTGCGAGGCGCACGAGATACCGAAGCGACATGACCCTGAAACCCAAACTCGAAGCCATCATTTACGCAGCCGAAACACCGATCACCCTGGACCAGATGGTCCAATTGCTCAAAGAAACCTCCGGCATCGCGGGCGACACCGAGCTTCGCTCGGAGATTCTGCGCGCATTGACCGAGCTCAAGGTGGAGTACTCGGCGGACTCGCGTGGAATCGAAATTCGCGAGATCGCGGGCGGATATCGCATGTCCACCAAGCCCGAGCAGCACGACCTGGTGCGTTCATTCGCAAAGAGTCTGAAACCCCCGATCCGGTTGTCGCTCCCTGCGCTTGAAACTCTGGCCGTGATCGCTTACAAGCAGCCGGTGACCGTGCCCGAAATCAGCGAAATCCGTGGTGTAGATTCAAGCGGGGTCATTGCCACTTTGCTGGAGCGCAAGCTCATCACGACTTCCGGACGCAAGGACGTGGTTGGTCGTCCCATCCTCTACAAGACCACAAAAGAGTTCCTGCTGCGCTTCGGGTTGAAAGACGTGAATGAACTTCCCAGCATGGAGGAGTTCGAGAAGCTCGTGGCCGAGTCGTTCCAAAGCGATTTGCTACCCGCAGAACAGGCCGAGACGAGCTCAGCAAACCCGCCGCAGCCATCTCGGGAGGTTGTTTCGCCATCCGGCGCTCCTGGCGCCGCGGCCGATGGTAACTCCGATACGCCAGCCGTCGAGGCGGAGAAGAGCGCCTAATCAGCGCGAGTGCCGCCTTGGCGAAAAGCGAGCGATTGCGCTCACAATTGCGAGCGGACCGGGCTGTTCCTCCATTAAAGCTGATAAGCTTTCTGGAGAAATGGCTTCTGAACGGCTACAAAAAATCATCGCGGCCGCCGGTATCGCATCTCGACGCAAAGCCGAGGAGATGATCGCCTCTGGGCTGGTCGAAGTAAACGGACGGATTGTCACCACCCTAGGAAGCAAGGCCGATCCCGAGTGCGATCACATTCGCGTGAACGGGAAGCTGCTGCACGGGCCTGAGCGGCAGGTTTATCTGCTGATGAACAAGCCCAAAGGGTATGTGACCACAGTCAGCGACCCGGAGGGACGGCCAACGGTAATGAATCTGCTCCGGGGCATTCGTGCGCGTGTGTACCCGGTAGGGCGGCTCGATTACGGAAGCGAGGGCCTGCTGCTACTCACCAACGACGGAGAGCTTGCGCATGCGCTCACCAAGGCTTCCTCCCATGTGCAGAAAGTGTACTTGGTGAAAGTGGCTGGTGTGCCGAACGAAGCAGGACTGCAGAAACTAAGGCGCGGCTTGATGATTCCGGAGGGCAGGGTGCAGGTCTCAATCGCGGTTCAAGGAGCGGACGACCGTAGCAGGGAGGACAATCGGTCCTTCGCCTCCGACTCCGGTCGCCCTAAGACCCGGGAACGCATACGCACCGCCCCTGCCAAGATCCGGCTGGTGCGGGAAGCAGACAACCCCTGGTACGAAGTCACGCTCATCGAAGGCAAGAACCGCCAGCTGCGTAAGATGTTCGAAGAGATAGGACATCACGTCGAGAAGATACGACGCGTCCGTTATGGCCCTCTAGCCCTGGATGTGCCGCCGGGAGAGTTCCGGCCCTTGAGCCCCGCCGAGGTGGGGAAGTTGAAACGCGCGGCCGGAATTAATAGATGACAGACATGCCGGGTATAAGAGAAAAGGCACGGGCGTCCCGTGCCTTTTTCTCATTCCGGTCTTCTGAATCGCGAGCTTGATCGCTAAGGCGTTTACAACTGGCTCATCTTCGCCAGGAACTCGCCATTGGTTTGCGCCTTGGCCAGCCGTTCGATCAGCAGTTCCATGGCTTCGACCGGCGAAAGCGGATTCAGAACCTTACGAAGCACCCAGATGCGAGCCAGATCATCCTTGGGGATGAGTAGTTCTTCCTTACGGGTCCCAGAACGTTGAATATCGATGGCCGGGAAGGTGCGCTTATCGACCAACTTGCGGTCGAGAATGATTTCCGAGTTGCCGGTGCCCTTGAATTCTTCAAAAATCACGTCGTCCATGCGCGAACCGGTGTCAATCAGCGCCGTGGCGATGATGGTCAGAGAGCCGCCTTCTTCGATATTTCGTGCCGATCCAAAGAAACGCTTCGGACGCTGCAGGGCGTTCGAATCGACGCCGCCTGAGAGAACTTTGCCGGAGGGCGGAACAATGGTGTTATAGGCGCGCGCCAGACGGGTAATAGAATCGAGCAAGATCACGACGTCGCGCTTGTGTTCAACCAGGCGCTTTGCCTTTTCAATCACCATTTCGGCAACCTGAACGTGTCGGGCGGCGGGCTCGTCGAAAGTTGAAGAGATGACCTCGCCCTTCACCGAGCGCTGCATATCGGTAACTTCTTCAGGGCGTTCATCAATGAGCAGCACCATCAGCACTACTTCGGGATGATTGGTGGTAATGGAGTTCGCCACGTTCTGCAGGAGCATGGTCTTGCCGGCGCGGGGAGGCGACACGATCAATCCGCGCTGACCTTTGCCGAGCGGTGTAAGCAGATCCATCACGCGTGCACTGATGTTCTCCTTCACTGTTTCGAGCTTGATGCGCTCCTGCGGATAGAGCGGCGTCAGGTTGTCGAACAGAATCTTGTTGCGGGCCTCATCCGGAGATTCGAAGTTAACCGCCTCGATCTTCACCAAGGCGAAGTACTTTTCGCCCTCGTGCGGAGGACGAACCTGGCCGCTGATGGTGTCGCCGGTCTTTAAGTCAAACTTGCGGATCTGGGAAGGAGAAACGTAAATATCGTCGGGCCCGGGAAGATAGTTGTAGTCGGGCGAGCGCAAGAATCCATAACCGTCAGGAAGGATTTCAAGAACACCCTCGGCGAAGATGTGCCCTTCCTTCTCGCTCTGCGCTTGCAGGATTTTGAAGATCAGATCCTGTTTGCGCATTCCGCTCGCGCCGGGGAGGTCAAGCGAGCGTGCGATCTTAGTGAGTTCGGTTATGTTCTTTTCTTTGAGTTCTGCAATGGTCATTGGTTCACCTGCGAAGGATCAGAAATGAAGGCGGGTTCTTCAGAATTTTTAGGGGAATTCAGATTGCAACAAGGCAGGAAAGCGGGACTGCTGGGTTAAGCAGCCCGCCGTTGTGCCTCAACAAAATGTTCTGGTTCCGACAGAACCGTCTGCTTCTCAGAGCTAGCGATCCGGTCCAGCACTTCGTTCATTGTTTCCTGGATACGGGTGTTCGGCTTATGAAATTTGCGAGTTGCCTTTGAAGCAAGCTGACAAAGCATATAACGATTCCGCAAAGTGTGTAGTGCGTCAAAAACGCGATCCGAGCGCATTAGCAATCGTCCTTTCTCTCCAGGAATGTGTCCACGTTTTGAGGAGTTGCTCCTTCGGAGAACCCGCAAGCGGCACGAGACAGCCGACCAGAAGACGTAAGCTACTGATTACAGAAGAGTTCTACCGGAAACAAGCTCTGGTTACCTGTATAGATGCACCGAAGAGGCTGAAAGTTTCTCTATTACCCTTTGATAAGCCCGGCTCGGAGAGATCCTTCTAAGAACCGGCTTCGTAGGCCTTCGGAACGTTTTAACGTACAAGGAATCGAGAACTGCGTCAAGCGATTTATTCGATCCCCTTGGCCACCTTGGTACACTGCGGACTCCCTAAGCACTACTTCCTCATCTGCGTTGTATGTAGTTGAATAAACATCGTTTGCAAAGCTGACCGGCAGCACTCGCGCTTGGCAACTCGCACCCCCCGGGGCTCGGGCCGGGCCCAAATTCAGCAACGCCTGAGGAAAAGCAGGGCTGTACAATCGTTTCGCTCGGGGGCGAACCATCCTCACCTTGCCGGGGTGACGCTGGAGATAACATCACGCACTTCTGGAGAAAGAGCATGACTCGGACGAAAACCCCAGGTTTCATCAGCCTTGCGATGGTCCTCGTTTTACTTCCTGCCGTGGCCCGCCCGCTGCGCGGACAGAAAATCTCTATCGAATTTGACCAAGCCGCGGACTTCACCAAGTACAAGACATTTGCGATTCGCCGGGGGGAGTTGAACAGCAAGAACCCCGCTCTCAACAGCGAACTTGTGAAGAAGCAAATCGAAGCTGAGCTGGTGCGTGACTTCACCTCGAGAGGTTTGTTCCAGACCCAGAGCGGACCAGCCGACCTGAACCTGGTCTATCACTTCGGGACAGCGCGCAAGACGGAAGTCGAAGCCTACCCTGCCGGCTGGCGGGGCTGGGGGACTCGCTATGTGCGGGTTCCTTACGCCGATGGGACCCTGGTGATCGACCTGCGCGATCCCTCAACGCATTCTCTCGTGTGGCGCGGAATCTCCCGGGAGGAACAGAGCGACGCTACTAAGATCAGAGGCAAGCTCGACAACATGGTTCGGAAGCCGATCGAGAAATACCCGCCTAAAACGAAAAAGGCCGCCGGCTAGAATTCCTGCCTTCGAGCCCATAAACCTCATTCGGCAGAACGAAGTCCATGCCCGAACTCGCGTGGACATCTGTTTACCGCGTCAGCAACTCTAAGCACTTGTGCCGCTTCCTACCGAGGTTCCGACATCGGCAAAAGGAAACCGCCATCAAGGGCGGTGGATTGCATGGACGGCGCTGGCGCTCGGGCTGGCGTTTGCCCTCATTCTGGTGATTTCGGCCTACGATGCCGGCCCCATCCTCCGCGGAAGAGTAATTCGCACGCTCACGGACCGCTTTCAAAGCCGAGTGGAGCTGGACGTATTCCACGTCACGGTCAAGAACGGTTTTCACGTTTCCGGTCAGGACCTCCGTATCTACGGGAAGAACGATCCGAACACGCATCAACCCGGCGTGCAGCCCCTCATCGCGATTGCTAGTTTCCGCTTCACCATCGGATGGTGGAACTTGTTGCACACGCCTACGCACGTCGACACTGTGCACTTGCAGGGACTCTCGCTCAACATTCCGCCCGCTGAGAACCGCCAGCAAATCACCAGCATGCGAAAACACGGGAAGGCGAAGATCTACGTCGACCACTTTCAGTGCGACCACGCGGAATTGGTGATCAACACCAGCCGAATGGGAAAGCTTCCGCTGGTATTCGATATTCAGAACCTGGCCATGAACAACACCAGCGCTGCAGGAGGAATCGAGTTCGAGGCGGATCTGGTGAACCCGAAGCCGGTGGGCATGATTCATGCGAAGGGCGAGTTTGGGCCGTTCAATGAGAATCGGCCGCAAGACACTCCGGTCAGCGGGATCTACTCATTCAGCGGAGCCGACCTGAGCACGATCAGGGGCATTGCCGGGATCCTTTCCTCGGTGGGGCGGTATTCAGGTTCGCTCGACAACATTGTGGTCGATGGAAAGACGGTCACACCCGATTTCAAAGTAGCGCGCAGCGGGCACGCCGTTCCCCTGGAAACGGAGTTTCATGCCATTGTAGATGGAACTACCGGTGATACCTACTTACAGCCGGTTACGGCGAAAATCCTCGACTCCTCCCTGATTGCCCGCGGAGCCGTGGTGAAGATGTCGAATCCTTTGGGACATCGTGTGACCCTGAACGTTGAAATCGGGGCTGGCAAGATTCAAGATCTGTTGAAGCTGGGAATCAGGACCGACCCTCCCGTGATGACCGGAAAAGTCCGGCTGCTGGCCAATTTCGATCTTCCACCCGGAGAAGAAGACTTGAGCGACCGGTTGAGGCTTGATGGCAATTTCCAGGTCTGGGGTGCGCACTTCTCAAATGACAAGATCCAGGACAAGGTTGGCGCTTTGAGTTTGAGAAGCCAGGGCAAGCCGAAACTCGCAAAGACCGAGCTCGCCGATCAGATTCAATCTCATCTAGGCGGGAGCTTCCGGCTGAGGGCAGGAATGCTTTCGTTTTCCACGCTGCAGTTCACCCTTCCGGGGACCGAAGTCACCATGAGTGGACGGTACAGCCTGGACGGAAACGAATTTGATTTCCACGGCAAAGCTCGGCTGCAGGCCAAACTTTCGCATATGACCACCGGATTCAAATCAATCCTGCTGAAGCCAGTGGATCCGCTGTTCAGCAAGAACGGCGCCGGCACGGAATTGCCAGTGAAGATCACCGGCACGAGGTCTGAACCTCACTTCGGTCTGGATTTTGGCCATCACGAGGCAAACAATGAGGCCGAAGGCAGGTAAACTGGATGGTGGCTCCCAAAATCACCCTGCCTGCCGGGAATTTCAAAGCATACTTATTCGACTGCGACGGCACCGTCGCCGATTCAATGCCCTTGCATTACGTTGCCTGGAGTCAGGCGCTCGGGGAATGGGGCTGCAAGTTCCCTGAAGAACGGTTTTACGAGCTTGGCGGCGTGCCCATCGTTGAGATCATCGAGTTGATTGGGCGCGAACAAGGTATCGAGATGCCGATCGCGCGGGTGGCCAAGCGAAAAGAAGAGCTGTATTTTGAATTTCTCCCAAAGCTTAAGTGCGTTCCCGAGGTTCTGGAGCACATGGAACTGCAGCGTGGACGCATTCCTTTCGCGGTGGTCTCTGGCAGTACTCGAGATTCGGTGGAAGCCTCGCTGCGCGCGATTGGACTTCTCGAAAGATTTGCGGTGCTGGTCTGCGCCGGCGATTACGCGAAGAGCAAGCCTGATCCGGAGCCGTTTTTGATCGCGGCCGAGCGACTCGGAGTGTCTCCCGGGAGTTGCCTGGTGTTCGAAGATACGCAGGTGGGCCTCGACGCAGCGACCGCAGCGGGGATGGCATCGGTGCGGGTACCGCCGCCGTGGGAACGAAGTCCAACTTAGACTGAGCTCTTTATCTTTCGACTGCCATAGCCACCGCGTTTCCCCCACCGAGACAAAGAGCGGCGATTCCGCGGCGCACATCGCGGCGGATCATTTCGTAAATCAGCGTCACGAGAACGCGCGCGCCGCTGGCGCCGATGGGGTGGCCGATGGCAACGGCGCCGCCATTCACGTTTGTCTTGTCCGGATCGAGGCCAAGCTCTCGCATGACCCCTAGCGCCTGCACCGAGAAAGCTTCATTCAATTCATAAAGGTCGACATCATCATTGTTCCAGCCAGTCTTCTCCCAGATCTTGCGAACCGCACCCACCGGGGCCATCATTACCCACTCGGGATCAATGCCGCTGGTTGCCTGGGCCACGATTCTCACCATCGGCTTCACGCCCAATTCCTGGGCCTTTCTGGCGCTGGTCACAACCACGGCTGCCGCGCCATCATTTACGCCCGGAGCATTTCCGGCGGTCACGGTTCCGTCTTTCTTGAAGGCTGGCTTGAGAGAGCGCAGAATTTCAATCGTCGTGTCCTCTCGCGGGGACTCATCTTTCTCAAAAATGACCGGCGGCGCGCCTTTCTTCTTCGGGGCAAGCTCGACGGGGATGATCTGCGATTTCAGTCGACACTCTTTGCTCGCAGCCACGGCTTTGCGATGGGAATGGAGAGCGAATTCGTCCTGCTCTTCGCGCGTGATGCCATACTTTTCGGCGACATTCTCGCCGGTAATTCCCATGTGGTAGTCCTTAAAAACGTCCCAGAGACCGTCATGAATCATGGAGTCGACTGCCTGGGCATTGCCCATGCGGAATCCCTTGCGCCCCTGAGGCAGAAGGTAGGGTGCGTTGGTCATAGATTCCATGCCGCCAGCCACAACCATGGTGCTGTTGGCCGTCTCAACCGCTTGCGCGGCAAGCCCAACTGCTTTCAATCCCGACCCGCACACCTTGTTGATGGTTAAGGCACCCACTTCGGGAGCGAGCCCTCCAAAGATCGCAGCCTGACGCGCGGGGTTCTGACCGAGCCCCGCGGAAAGCACGTTGCCCATGATGCATTCCTCGACCATGGCGGAATGGATCCCGGCGCGCTTCACAGCTTCGCGCACGACAATCGCACCTAGCTGAGTTGCGCTGAGATCAGAAAGGCTGCCTTGGAACTTTCCCACCGGAGTGCGACAGGCGGAGATGATGACCACGTCGTTGATTGCGGGCATGGGGCCTCCTGCAAGGACACATTCAATTATAGGAGTTTGAATGGAAGGTTTCAGCTTCGTCGGCTCGGCCATTCGTTTGATCAGGACGGCGAGCGTAATCGAGCAGCTTCAGGTGAGCTGCGATCGATCCACCGGAAACGGCGATCGCGCGCTCGAGTGAGACCGGTCTGCGTGTTGTTCGCAACGGAAATGTCTCGCGCAAGACCTAACTCGGCAAAAAATTCATCGCTCACGCTGGAATCATTCCCGTGAACGACTCTTCGGTGACCTTCGTACCTCCACTTCGACCGGCTTCATGCTTCATTTTTTTCTTGACTTCAGATTTCAATAACTCTATACATTCAGACAGTTGCAACAGACGACCGTTGCATTATCCATGAACAATGGAAGGGAGAATAGTTAATATGGCAACCAAGAAGAAAGCTGCAAAGAAGAAGAAACACTAATTGCTGATGCAGCATAAAAACAAAGGGGACGCGAAAGCGTCCCCTAAGTTTTTGCGCGCGGCTTCATCGGACTTGTTCCTCTGCCACCGCCATCTCCGGCACCCGCTTCTCCGTCTTCGGGCAAATCCCGCGATAGGCGCAGGAATTGCAGTGATAACCAAGCCTCGGCTCAAACTTCCCTTGCGCAATTTTCGCCGCAATCTTCTCCACCTGGTTGCGAGCCTCTTCAAGTTCAATTGCACTGCGGACGGTGCTGATAACCGTATTCCCATCCAGATTGTGAAAGGCAAGCCGTTCGGGAATGTATCCCCACTTTTCGCGGGCAGCTAGCGCATACAACGAAAGCTGTAGACTCTCGTCGGCGTCCTCCTGCGACTTCGGCTTTCCAGTTTTGTAATCAACAATCACAACACCACCCTCGCCCCCCTGGTCCATGCGATCGATGCGGCCTACAAGTGTGGTCTCTCCGATGTGGATATTGAAGTACTCCTCGGTATGAAGAACCTGGATAGGCTTCTGCTGCGCAGAGGAGAGGAACTCCTTCAACTGAGCAATTCCCTGCTGCTCATACAATTCGTGCTGGTAGGGATCGGCGATGGCCTCGGCCCTAAGATCATCACGGAACACCTGGAGGAGTTCGGTTTCTGACTTGGGGCGGCCCAGACGAACCGAATCGTAGTATGTTCGCAGTACCCGGTGCATCGAGGCGCCATACTGCAGCGCGGCCGAAACCTCGCCTGGAATTCTCCACTCCCGATCCAGTTTGAACCGTAGTGGACAAAGCTTGTAGTTGTCGATGGCGCTGGCGCTCAAGGTGTGGGCGAGATCAGAGGCGGGAGGCATCGACACCCACTCAGACAGGCGCGAGGCAGGGGCAACTTCCTCGCGGGCAAAGATCCCGGTTTGAAACTCGCGGCAGTTGCGTTCCCGGAGAACGGGCTTGAGCTCCCGTGCCTTCAGCAGCTCCCGCAGGAACCCGGGCGGGGTCTTGTCCTTCTCCCCGCGTCCGAAGGGAGCGTAGATCGTCAAGCTATCGCGCGCGCGGGTCATCGCAACATAGAACAGGCGGCGTTCCTCGTGCTCGGAGAGCGTTTTGTCGTCGAAAGCGGAAAACGAGGTCGAATTTCGCAGCTCGCGCGGGAAATCAACCAGACTCTCGCGATAGGCCGCCGGAAAACTCGGCTTGGTGGCGCGTAACAGGAAGACGTGTTGGTATTCCAGGCCCTTTGCCCCGTGCACGGTCATGAGCTTGACCGAATTTTCTTCATCGGCAAGGGCAAGAGGAACCGTCCCGCGCGCTTCGCGGAAATAGTCGAGATATTCCAGGAACTCCAGCGGCCCCCCGCTCTCGGTGAGCGGAAACTCCTCCCACTTCTGCGCGAATTCCAGAATGGCATCGATGGCCGAATTCGAACGCAGCTGGAACTCGCGCACCAGCGAAACCAGCGCCGCGTTGGCCTTGAGACCTCGAACCGCAACTCTTGCCTGCTCGATCGAGGTGAGAACCTCGGGACCTCCTGGAACCCCGGGCAGCACCTGCAGCAAGCCAGCCGTAGAATCGCGGGGCAAAGACTTCATCCCGCTTCGCAGGACTTCCGGATCGCAATCAAATCGGGGCAGTGCGACGACCCGAAACAGCGAGGCACTGTCCCCGGGGATAAATACCGAGGACAGGCAAGCGAGAAGATCCCTCACCTCGGGCGTGTCTAGCACGTCCATTGCCTCAATCGAAAATGGCACGCCATTGCGCGCCAGTTCGTGGGCGACTTCCTCGCGATGACCGTGGATACGGTACAAAACTGCAATGTCTTTCCATTGGCATCGGAAACGTTTCCTGCGTTCCACAAGCGTTGCCACCAGGTCGGTGGCCTCCATGAAAGTTCCTGTCACCAGCACCGCTTCCACCGGCGGGCGCGTCGAGGCGAGCTCAGGGTCTTGCTTATCGCGCGCGGAAACTAGTGGCTCGCGCCGGTAGGCCGTCCCCGACTGGGAGGATATTTCCGGGTTCTTGTCGATCACCTCGTAAGCGCACCTGAGTATGGGGGCTGTCGAACGTCGGTTGAGGGTCAGTGGAACCAGCGTCGCGTCCGGGAACCGCTGCAGAAAAAGGTCGAAAGCCTCGCTCGACGCGCCCCGGAAACGGTAGATTCCCTGATCGGGATCGCCTACGGCAAAGAGGTTGGGTCGCGGAGGACGCTCGCCCGCGCCCATGTCCGAGGCTTCCCTTCCCGCAACCTTGCTCAAAACCTCGATTTGCGCGTAGTTTGCGTCCTGAAACTCATCCACGAGAATGAATTTGGCACGCCGGCGCGCTTGAACAAGCACATCGGGATTGCCCGCTAGCAATTCGTTGGCGCGAACAATCATGTGATTGAACGTCCCCAGGTTACGCTCCTTCAACGTCCGCTCAACCGTCTCGAACACGAAGGCAATCTCGCGGCAGCGGCCCAGGATTTCTTCTTCACTGATTTCGTCGGCATCCTTCGATTTTGTGACTCGGGGAAGCGGGAGCTCGCCCTCTTCAATCCGCCTCAGGTAATTGCGGTAATCCTCTGGCGTAACCAGTTCGTCATGGCAACGGCGAATGAAGTCGAGCAAATCGTCGAGGAACTTGGAGACGTTCGCTGCACGCACAAAATAGTTCAGTTTCAATTCGCGCAAATTGCGCCGCAGGAAGATCCAGAGTTGCTTGTCATCGAGGACGCCGAACCTTCGATCGGCGGCGATCAGCAGATCATTGCAATATGCATGGAAGGTGCATACCTGAAGGCCTTGAATCTCGCGTCGCCCTAATTCTGCAGCTAAACGGCTCCGCATTTGGGCAGCAGCGTTGTCGGTATAGGTCAGAGCAACGATTTCGTTGGGGTGGGCATTTCCCTCGCGAATGAGGCGAGCAATGCGCTGAATAAGGACGGTGGTTTTGCCGGTTCCGGCGCCGGCCACAACCAGCATTGGGCCATGGACATGCTCAATAGCCTGCCTTTGCTGCGGATCGGGGAGGATCGAGGAAGCCTTACGAATGACCGCCATTGAGCCGAGCATAGCAGAGTTGCTTGCGGAAATTCTGGCTCAGCCCGCGACAGAGGGACGCGAAGGCACACGGGGGAAAGCCGGTGATCTCTTTAGGCTCGATCTAGCAAGGAAAGGGCGACTGCTACCGCGGCGATGACGGCAGTTTCTGCCCGCAGAATGGTTGGGCCGAGCGAGGCTGGCTGCCAGCCTGCTTGGGCGAACTCCGATAGCTCCTGCTCTTTCCAACCACCCTCGGGGCCGAAGGCAAGCATGAGCGGGCCAGAGGGTGGGAGAACATTCCTCAAGCCATTCCGCTCGACTTCGGACAAGAGAACTCGCGTTCCGTCCTTTGCAGCAATGAGAAATTCTTTTAGTTTCGCTGGCTCGTCAATCCGCGGCGGCGATACGCGCCGCGATTGCTCAGATGCCTGATGTGCGATGCGTCTCCATCTTTCTACTCGTTTCGAGGCCGCCGAGGCCAGGTGCGGCTCGGAACGCGCCGCAATCAGTGGCACGATGCGTAAGACGCCCAGTTCCGTGCACTTTTCAATCGCCCACTCCATGCGATCGAACTTAAAGATGGAAATCGCGACCGTAATCGGAAACGCCTGGGGAGCGAACACCGCCTCGCCGAGTTCAAATTCGACGCAATCCGGGGAAATCGATGAAATGCGGCCGCTGCGCACATCTCCTTCGACCGATATTTCAAACTCTTGACCGACCTCGGCGCGCAGGACCTGCACAAGATGCCGTGCGTGTTCGCCAAGGAGTGCGGCGCGGTTTCCCGAAGCTTGGTCCGCGATCCAGCGTCGGCGAGTCATGGAGTGAACAACACGTGAGGACTGGAAAATCGTGCGTTCTTCAATTCACTATCCACGGTTGTCTCGTCAGGAGAGGTCGTTGAACATCTCTTTCACTTTGCCAAGCAGCGTGCGGCGCTGAGGCTTATTTTCGACCGGAGTCGTTCCCTGCAGCTCTTGCAGCAGTTCACGCTGTCGCTTGTTCAACTTGGCTGGGGTCTGCACGCGGACCTCGACAAACAAATCGCCCTTGCCATGACCATTGAGCACGGGAACGCCCCGATTCCGCAGCTTGAACACCGTACCCGATTGTGTGCCTTCAGGAATCTTGAGACTCTGCTCGCCTTCAAGGGTCGGCACTTGGATCTCCGTGCCAAGAGCAGCCTGGGGAAAGGAAATCGGGACCACGCAATGGAGATTAGTCCCCTCACGCTCGAAGAATGGATGATCCTTTACGTGGAGCACGACGTAGAGATCGCCGGCAGGACCGCCGTGCACGCCCGCTTCGCCAAGTCCCGAGAAACGGATGCGGGTCTCTTCCTCCACGCCTGCAGGAATCTTGGCTTCGACCGCCTTCTGCTGAATCACGCGAGCTTCCCCCTTGCACTTCAAGCAAGGATCGCTGACGACTGTACCCGCGCCCTGGCACGCCGAGCATGTGCGGGCGATGCTGAAGAACCCCTGCTGGTAGCGGACCTGGCCGCGGCCGCCACAGGTACGACAGGTGGTTGGAGCCTTTCCTTGAGCGCTTCCCGATCCCTTGCAGGCATCGCATAACTCGTACCGGCGATACGAGATGGTCTTCTCCGTGCCGAATACCGCTTCCTCGAATTCGATGGTGATGTCCTCGCGCAGGTCTGCTCCACGCTGCGCGCGCGTGCGGCGGCCGGTGCGGCTGCCCCCGCCAAAAATGTCGCTGAACCCGAAGAACTCGCCAAAGATGTCGTTGAAGTCCTGGAAGACGCTGGCGTCAAAGCCGGCGCCACCACCCGCGGGGCCACCGACTCCGGCATGCCCGAAACGGTCGTACATGCTTCGCTTCTCAGCGTCGGCCAGCACGGCATACGCCTCACTGCATTCCTTGAACTTCTCCTCGGCGTCAGGGTTATTCGGATTACGGTCGGGATGGTATTGCAGAGCCAGCTTGCGGTAGGCGCTTTTAATCTCCTGATCCGTTGCGCCCCGCTGGACGCCCAATACATCGTAGTAGTCTCGTTTTACATTACTTGGCAGGGATTTAGCCCTCTCAAATTCCAAAAATTGATGGTTACTGTTTGCTGTTTCGCGCAACCCGAACCATGGCCGGACGCAACAACCTGTCCTTCAGCTTGTAGCCACGCTGCAGCTCATCGATGACTTCGTTGTCCCGGGCATCTTCGGTATCCACCATTTCGATCGCTTCATGGAACCGGGGATCAAACGGCTGTCCTTTGGCGACTATCGGCTGGACACCGATCTTCGACAAAGCATCCTGCAATTGCTTGTGAATCAGTTCGACCCCCAGGTGAAACTCGGATTTCTCGGGTGAGGACTGAAGCGCCCGATCGAAGCTGTCCATCACCGGAATCAGGGTCTTGATCGTATCGCTAAGGGCATAGTCGCGATAGTCCTGCTGCTCACGTTGCGCGCGCTTTCTTGCATTGTCGAATTCCGCCTGCATACGCGCCAGGCGGTCGACGAGAACA
>DATJEL010000053.1:0-5284 GCA_035496675.1 Terriglobales bacterium | reverse complement strand
AGGGAACCTGGTTCGCCAACTCGTCCGCTGTTCGCAAAGACATGGAGCCACTTCCTGAAAGGATTTTGTGGAGCTTTCGGCAGTATAGCGCAGAAGAGTGTGTAGGAAGTCTGCGGAAAAATGGGAAGTGCACTGTCTGTTGCTTCGACGACCACAGGCCACCTGGGAACGGGTCTTCGATCCGTCCAGTCGCGCGCGGCGCGACAGGCGCTTGCACTCGAGCGCGGCGCCTGAAGTAGCAGGAAAAGGAATGCCCCGCCTTTCGCGGTTCTCGAAAGCTAAGGATCACTGATCTGTTCCCGATTATTTCTTCAGCTTACCCAGGCGAGCGGCGGCTTCATCGAGCGTCTGATCGCGCTTGCAGAAAGCGAAGCGCACCTGACGAGCTCCATCCCGTGGGTCGTTGTAAAAACTGGAGCCCGGGACCGCGGCAACTCCGATTTCTTTGACCAAAAACCTGGTGAACTCGACGTCGTTCTTCGAGCGGAACGCGCTGATGTCGGTCATGACGTAATAGGCGCCGCGCGGCCGATAGCAGCGAAAGCCGGCCTGCTCGAGTGCCGGCACCAGGCGGTCCCGCCGTTTCAGGTAGTTCGCGGCGAGCTGCTCGTAGTACGACTTGGGCAGGCCAAGAGCAACCGCTCCGGCTTCCTGCAAGGGAGCGGGCGCACCCACCGTCATAAAGTCGTGAACCTTGCGGATTGCGCTGGTGATCTCGGGCGAAGCGATGGTCCAGCCGACCCGCCAGCCAGTCACGCTATAGGTCTTCGACATTCCGTTGATTGCAACCGTTCGGTCGCGCATCCCGTCGAGCGTCGCAATGCAGATGTGCTCGCTGCCGTCGTACAAAATGTGTTCGTAAATTTCGTCAGTGATCGCCAGCACATTGAACTCCACGCAGAGATCGCGGATAAGTTCCAGTTCGCTGCGGGTGAATACTTTTCCGGTCGGATTGTTCGGGGTGTTCAGGATGATGGCTTTGGTGTTGCGATGAAAGGCGGCGCGCAGCTCGCGCTCATCGAAGCTCCATTCAGCGTCATTCGAAGCGGGCGGGCGAAGCTTCACGAAGCGCGGCTTGGCGCCGGAGAGAATCGAATCCGGGCCATAGTTTTCATAGAAAGGTTCGAAGATGATGACCTCGTCGCCGGCATTACACACTGCAAGCAGGGTGGAGATCATGGCTTCGGTTGAGCCGCAACAAACAGTGATTTCCCGCTCAGGATTGATGCTCAGACCGTTGCTGCTTTTCATCTTGCGCGAGATGGCATCGCGCAGGTTTTTGGCACCCCAGGTAATCGCGTATTGATTGACGTCGCCGGCAATGGCTTCCTGGGCAGATTCTTTGATTTCACGCGGAGCGGGAAAGTCGGGGAACCCCTGGGCAAGATTAACCGCGCCGTACTGCATAGCCTGGCGGGTCATCTCGCGAATCACGGATTCGGTGAAGAGCTCGACTTTACCGCTGAGCAAAGACTTTGGCTGGCTTGCGGCTTCTTGCATGGTGTGGTCAGGCTAGCACGTTGGATGAAAAATCTTAAATCGGCGAAGTCGCCGTTGTTCTGGTGTAAAGCAATAAAGAAAGATGCCATCCCGAGCGCAGCGAGTGATCTGCAGTTTCGAACCTATTGTGCCCGGAGAGTGCCCCCAAGCGCTTCGAGAGCCTTCACTATGCTCGCGGACCATCTGGCAATTTCTTCATCGCGCAAAGTGCGCTCTCGCGACTGGAAGCTCGCACGCAGCAGAATGGAATAGTTGCTGGCAGACAGCTTGCCGCCACGGAAGATTTCGGCCGGCGCGAACTTGCGAAGCTCGGGTATCGACAGCTTCGCAATCGCGCGTTCGATGTTTTCGAACTTCACCTGATTCGCGAACAGGAACGAGAAATCACGCTCCACCGACGGATACTTTGCAACCGGCTCGAACTGAATACGCCGTAGCGGATGTTTATAAAGCGGCTCAAGATATACTTCGGCCACCCATGTTTCCTGCCGCAGCTTGCGTTGGGCGGCGATTTCGGGATGCAACTGGCCAAACTGGGCTACCAGCAAGCCATCCAGCGCAACGCGCGCCGAGCGGCCGGGATGGTAGTAGTCGGAGGTCTGGGTATCGAAGCTGAGCAGATCATGGTGAAATGCTTCGAGTGCAATTTCCATGTCGCCCTTGAGATCGAAAAACGAAACCGGCCGCACCGCCTGGTGAACTCCCGGCAAAACCGCGCTTCCGGTAGCGGCAAAGCAAAGCTGTCGAGGTTCCGAAACCGCCCCGTTCTCGGCCATGAAGACTGATCCGGCTTCAAACAGGCGCACATTGTCGATACCATGATTCAGGTTGTACGCGAGCATGTTCAATATGCCGGGAAGCATGGAAGTGCGCATAATCGACGCTTCTTCGCTGACCGGATTGGCAAGTTCAACGACCGGCGAAGAAGAGAACGTCTCAGCCTCTTCATGCGAAATAAAGCTGAGCGAGATGGTTTCGTTGTAGCCAAGCGCAAGCAGGGTTGAGCGTAGCTTGTCGTTTTTCTTCTCGTCCGGCTTTTCTGAGACCGCACCCGAAAATGCCGGCAGTGTGTTAGGAAACCGGTTATACCCGTAGAGGCGCGCGATCTCTTCGATCAGGTCAATCTCCCGCTCGATATCGAGTCGCCAGCTCGGGATACGCACTGTGAACTCCGACGGATCCTGCTCCGGCATCACTTCGAAACCAAGCTTACGAAGTATGCGCAGTATGTCCGCAGTCTTTACCAGAGTTCCCAGAATGCGATTGACCTCGCTGATGCGCAGCACGATCGGCGCCTGATCGAGCGGTTTGGCGATCACATCGATGACATTGCCGAGCAACTCTCCCCCGCCAGATTGCAGAATAAGCTCCGCAACACGATCGCAGGAAAGAACGGTTGATTCGTAATCGGCGCCGCGCTCAAAGCGATGCGAAGCGTCAGTGTGCAGGCCGTGACGTTTGGAGCTCCTGCGAACTGTAACCGGGTCCCACCAGGCCGACTCGATCAGCACGTTGCGGGTCTTCTCGGTGATCATAGTGTCGTAGCCGCCCATCACTCCGGCGAGACCTACGGGCTTTTTCGCATCCGCCACAACCAGGTCTTCCGGGGTGAGTTTGCGATCCACGCCATCTAGGGTTTTCAACACCTCGCCCGGTTCGGCTTTGCGGACGATGATCTTTCCGCCTTCCAGCAGGTCCATGTCGAACACGTGAGTGGGTTTGCCGATCTCCCAGAGCACGTAGTTGGTGGCATCGACCGCGTTGCTGATGGGACGCTGGTCGAGCAGGCCGAGTCGCTGCGCGATTGCCTGTGGCGAGGGCTTGATCCTCACATTCCGGATGGCGCGTGCGCTGAAGCGGGGGCAGAGATCGGCTTCGGCGATAACAATAGACGCCGGCGCAGCGCCTTTTCCTTCCGGCAAGCTGGGGCGAATCGGTATCAGTGGAAGGTCGTAGATGGCCGCCGCTTCGCGTGCCACGCCGTAATGGTTCATGGCATCCGGGCGATTGGTTCCGATTTCCATTTCGAAGACGGTGTCTTCTCCGCTGCCGTTGATGGATTCAACGGCGAGTCCGGCCTCGGTGAGGTCAGTGGCAAGCTGACCATCGTCAATCTTCAGGCCTACAAACTCGCGGATCCATTGGGATGAAATTTTCATGTTAAGCAGCGACCAATTACCTCATCCAAACTGTTCCAGGAATCTGACATCTCCCTGGAAAAATAATTGGATGTCATCCACGCCGTATTTCAGAATCGCGATGCGGTCCACGCCCATGCCGAAGGCGAATCCGGAAACCTTTTTGGGATCGTACCCGTTGTGTTTCACGAACTCGAAGACGTTCGGGTCCACCATGCCGCAGCCAAGAATTTCGATCCACCCGGTTTGCTTGCACGGGCGACACGGATCGGATCCACGCTTTCCGCTGCCGCCGCATATGAAGCAGGAAACCATAACCTCCGCGCTCGGCTCCGTGAACGGGAAAAACGACGGGCGGAAGTGCGTTTTGACACTCGAGCCGAACAGCGCCTTCATAGCGTGATCGAGTGTGCCTTTCAGGTCGCCGAAGGTGATGCTGGTGTCGACCGCCAGTCCCTCAATCTGATGGAACATGGGCGAGTGGCTGGCGTCCGGCGGGTCATTGCGATGGACTTTGCCGGGAATTACGATGCGGATCGGCGGCTTCATGCGCTCCATGGCGCGAATCTGCACCGGGGACGTGTGCGTGCGCAGCATCAGGCGTTCGCGCGGCGGCTTCGCTTCCTGGTTGGCGACGAACAACGTGTCTTGCGTGTCCCGCGCCGGATGGTTAGGCGGAAAGTTGAGGGCTTCGAAATTGTAGTAATCGGTTTCGATGACCGGGCCTTCTTCGACCGAGTAGCCCAGGTTTCGAAATACGGAAAGTATCTCATTGCGCGTTTTTATGATGGGGTGCTCGGCTCCGATAGGGCGGCGAAGGCCAGGAAGAGAGATGTCGACCGAGTCCGAGTCTGCTATGCGGGCTTTAGCGCCCGCCTTGTAGCCGTTCTCCCCGCGTTGTGCCGAATCTTCTACGCGTTTTTTAATTTCGTTAACGCGCTGGCCGACCTCGCGCTTGGCATCTTTGGGAGCGGCCTTGAGCCAGAGTTCGTTGATCTGGGTGAGGACTCCGTCTTTACGGGCCATCCAGTGATCGCGAAAGCTTCTCCAGTCGGATTCGTTGGCGACTGCCTGCCATTCCTTTTCCAGCGCGGCCAATAATTTTTCGGCAGCCTTGTCGAGGGCTGAAGGCGAAAAATCCCTGAGTTTGGGAGGAACGTAGCGTGTCTGCGATTTAGAAGACATCTTCTTTCGCCCCTGTGGGGCGGTGTTGCTTAACCTGCAATCCACGCGCTGCAGCGTGGGCTGCATTTCTTTCGCCGCTGCGCGCCTCAGGCGCGCCTGGACTGCACAGCACTGGACCAAGGCGCAGCCCAGAAGCACAAAGTATAAGGGAATCCCGCATCGTCACGGCAGCAGCCGTCCGAGTGCGAACCTACTCAGTCAAAACACTAAGCTTTAATCGGCACGGAATTTAGAACTGTTACGCTGCCCCGCCCAGAGCGCCCTTCGCCTGCTCGGCGAGGCTCTTAAATGCGGCAGCGTCGTGTACAGCCAAATCGGCGAGAATCTTGCGGTCAAGTTCAACTCCGCTCTTCTTCAATCCGTTTATGAACTGGCTATAGCTTATGCCGTTCAGCTTGGCAGCGGCGCCGATGCGCACGATCCAGAGCGACCGGTACTGACGCTTCTTTTGCTTGCGGCCT
>DATJEL010000052.1:0-2238 GCA_035496675.1 Terriglobales bacterium | reverse complement strand
GCCGTATCCAGCGCGAAATGGCCACCATCGACAATGTGGACTTCGGCATTGGGCACATCTCGCCGGTAGGATTCCGGCTCCGACGAGTCAAACGATGACTCATATTTGCCCCAGATCACCAGCAGGCGCGGTTGGTTCTGGCGCATCCACGCTTGCCATTTCGGATAGGCGTCGACATTGGTGCGATAGTCGTAGAACAGATCGCTTTGAATCTCGGCCTGGCCCGGCTGACTCAGAAAATAGAATTCGTCCGTCCACAGATCCGGGTCATGGCGTTCGACGTCAGGATCGTTTCCGGCATGGCGTAAACGCGTGGTCTCCAGCGACAAGAGATTGGTGCGTAGTGCGTCCTCATTGGCAGCGCGATGCGCCCAAAACTCGCGTCGTGTCTTCCAGTTTGCCCCCAGGCCTTCGTTATGGGCAACTGCATCTTGAACAATCAGAGCTTCTACGCGCTCGGGGTGCGCCAGGACCATTCGGAAACCCACCGGCCCGCCATAATCCTGCATGTAAAGTGTGTAGCGCGAGAGCCCGAGCGTTTCGGTAAACCGATTCATGATGTCGGCGTAGTGATCGAATGTGTAAGCGAATTGTTTGGGATCCGGCCAATCGCTGTGTCCGAAGCCAGGGTAGTCAGGAGCGACCATGCGATAGCGATCGGAGAGGCCGGCGAAAAGCGGCTCGAACATTCGCGAAGACGACGGCAGACCGTGCAGGAGCAGGAGTGTTGGCGCGTCTCTCGGACCAGCCTCCCGGTAGAAAATTGAAAGTCCATCAATCTGTGCGGTGCGATAAGAAGTGGGGTATTTCATGCGATGTTCCTTTCCGTTTAGCCTCTGCTCAGAGTCATTGAGTTCTGAGAGTGATTCTGGATTCCTTTTCTTTCGGATGCATTTCCGATTGCCTATGTGAGAATCTAGGACGTGCTGAAGTGGGCCAAATGCCAAACTTCGGCGAAGACGAGTCCTGTTTGGCATCTCCCCCAATTCCCACCCGACTTTCGGGGCTCCATCTAGTCGGCGACCAATTCCAGATTCGTTCATCTAAGTTTTACTAGTGACTGTTTGCGCATCGTGCGAGGAGATAAATCATGAAAGCAGTTGTTGTCCATCAATACGGCGGTCCAGAAGTATTGAAGTTCGAGGATTACCCTGACCCGGTCCCGGGTCCGGGTCAGGTACTGGTGCGCGTCGCCGCCACGAGCGTGAATCCGATCGACTACAAGCGGCGTGCCGGGTTAACGAAGGACTTCTATCCCCTCACTTTTCCGGGCCTGATTGGAGTCGACCTTGCTGGAACCATATTGAAGGGTGGGCCTGGAGTGGAAGGTTTTTCCGTCGGCGACAAGGTGTTCGCCATGGCCGACAACACTTACGCCGAGCTTTGTGTGGTGAAAGCCGCGATGCTGGCGAAAGTTCCCATGGGGCTCGATTTGATCCAGGCGGCGGCACTGCCACTCGTGACAATTACCGGCAACCAGCTCATGTCCGCTACGGGAATCAAAGCGGGCCAGACGGTTATGGTCGTGGGAGCGGTAGGAAATGTCGGGCGTTCGGCCGTATTCACGGCGAAGCAACGCGGGGCGACCGTGATCGCCGGCGTTTTGAAGAGGCAGATAGATGAGGCGAAGACTGTCGGCGCGGATCAGGTGGTCCCAACTGACGACGACACCGCGATTGCAAGTCTTTCGCCGCTCGATGCGATTGCCGATACAGTCGGCGGAAGAACCGCCGAGAAACTGATCGCCAAGGTCAAGGCGGGAGGGGTGTACGCATCGGTTGTCGAAGCACCGCAGAACGCCGCAAAGTACCCATCTGTAAGAATGGCGCACGTATTCTCGAAATTTGATAGGAAAACGCTCGAGTCAATGGCCGAGGCGGTGAGGGATGGCAAGCTGGTAATCCCAATCAGCCAGAAACTGCCACTCAATGAAGCGGCCGAGGCTCAAGCAGAGGCTGAAAAGGGTGGTGTCGGGAAGATCTTGCTGGTGGCTTGAACTCGTTGCTGTAGATGCAACGTTTAAGGAAACTGAGAATGAAGAAGATCGTAGCGGGATTAATCCCCCTTCGAAACCAAGTGGCGACGGGTGTGTGGAATGCCTGGCGTCTCCGAGAGGTTGATGGCTTCATCTCCGCCGTTGTGCGGAGTGTGGGCACATCGGATGCTGTGACAGTTCTCCCAGTCAGCATGCATCAAAGCATGCGGCTTCAACAGGGCATCCGATCATTGCCAGCTTCG
>DATJEL010000051.1:0-131990 GCA_035496675.1 Terriglobales bacterium | reverse complement strand
GCTTGAAATGCTTGCGAAGCAAGGAAGCAATGGAAATGGACGGAGGGAGATCCGGGTTGTGTGCGGCAGTTCGCGCGATCTCGATGCCGATGTTCGTTCCGGAAACTTTCGCGAGGACCTTTACTATCGCCTGAGCAGCGTCTGCCTTCGGATTCCGCCCTTGCGACAGCGGAAGGAAGATGTGGCCCATCTGCTTGACTTCTTCCTGCAGCGCTATTCCGAGGCGTATCACCGGCCGGTGCCTAGGCTCAGCTCCGCGACTCAAAAATTGTTTTTGGGTCACTCGTGGCCGGGAAATCTCCCGGAACTTGAGGCCGCCGCGCGAGCGATCGTCGCGGTAGGGGACGAGTCCGTGGCCATGGGTGGATTGCGCTCGATGTTGACTCGCGGGGACCACAGGGGGAACGGCGAAAAGACATCCTTGAAAGAGGCTTCGAGAGCGGCTTCCCGGGAAGCGGAACGGGAACTGATTTTGAAAGTGCTGACGCGCACGCGCTGGAATCGCAGGCGCGCCGCCCAGGAATTGCAGATCAGCTACAAAGCCCTGCTCTACAAGCTGAAGCAGATCGGCTACACGGAATACGGAGCCTCGTAGCCAGGAGAAGACATGAAGCGAACGAGAATACTATCCCTTACGGTTCTTGCGGTCGGATTGCTGCCGATGATGGCGCAGAGCAAGCCGCCGGCATCAGAGCCCGCCCCTCCGGTTTCTCAAGTCAACAATGCCAGCTACATCATCGGCGGAGATGACGTGCTTTCGGTCCACGTTTGGAAGGAACCGGATCTTACGACCACGCTTCCGGTGCGAGCCGACGGCATGATCTCTCTGCCCCTGCTGAACGATGTGAAGGCAGCCGGGCTCACCCCCATGCAGCTCGCCGCCGATATCACCGATCGGCTGAAGAAATATCTCTCCGACCCCCGCGTGACCGTGACCGTCACTCAGATGACCAGCCAGCGGATTTACGCCATGGGGGAAGTGATGCATCCGGGAACGATCGTTCTGCTGCCGGATATGACCGTTCTGCAAGCGCTGGCTACCTGCGGATTTAGCCAGTTCGCAAATACCAAAGGTATCTACGTTCTCCGCACTGAGAACGGAGCACAAAAGAAGATTCCCGTGCCTTACAAGAAGTTGATCAAGGGTGAGGCCATGAACCAGAACCTCGTTTTGAAGCCCGGAGACACAATTGTCGTCCCGTAGGAATGCTATGAATAACCTAGGTTTCACAAGAAAGCGAGTCGTGGGAGGTCTGGCGGCGCTGCTGCTCGTGGGTTCGCTGGCCTTGGCTCAGGACGACAGCGGCTCCGGCAGTAGCGGGGCAGCACCTGCGGCCACCGCTCCTGCCGAGCAGAACAATGTGGAGAACCCTCCGCTTTCTGGGCTGGATCAGCCAACCGCGGAGCCGGCATTCGGCGGCCGTAGCTATCTCATGCCCGGCTTGCAGGCAAGCGAGTCGGTCGACGCGAATTCCGGTTCCACTGGGAGCACCCAAACCTCGGAAATTACGCGCGCAGTGGGGTCGGTGGATCTACAGAAGCTATGGAAGCAGTACCAACTCGGGATGGACTATATCGCGGCGGGAAATTTCTATACCGGGCAATACGCCAACAGCCTGAGCCGCAGTCGGGCCACGCAGGCGCATACGTTTGCGGCGGTGCAACGCATCTTATGGCGAACCGGACAGCTGGCGATTCGAGATTCGTTTAGCTATTTGCCGGAGGGTTCCTTCGGATTCAATTCCTATGGAGGAGCAGCTTCGTTCGGTTCTTCCCTGGGGGGTGGAGTCTCGGGCGTAGGGGCCGGAACCGGTCTCGGAGGCGGGCTAGGCAGCGGCACGGGGGCGGGGGTTTCCTATGGTTCCTTCGGCTACCAGCCGCGAATCGATAACACAGCGATTGTGGATGTCGTCCAAGGGCTCTCGCCCCGCAGCACCGTGACGATGTCTGGCGGGTACAGCATTTCGCACTTTCTGGATGTTTCCAACTCAGCGATTCCGGCGATTAACAGTCAGATGACGAGTGGGCAACTCGGCTACAACCACCTGTTGAGCCGCAAAGACCAGATTGGTTTGGCTTACGGGTTCCAGGAGATCCATTTTCCCAGCGCCGGCAGCGGAAGCGTCACCGCCCACGTCGGCAATGTGCTCTACGGGCACCGGATCACCGGCAAACTGAACCTTACCCTGGGGGTCGGGCCGCAACTGATCATCGTGCATCATCCGCCGGCGGCGCCGGTAAGCCAAACCACCTCGCTTTCGGCAAACGCATCGGTCACGTTCAACTACACCGTGTCAACGCGCACCAATGTTCAGCTGGCGTACCGCCGGTATGTCACGCCTGGTTCCGGTTTTTACGCTGGAGCCAACACGGACTCGGTGCGAGTTTCGCTCGGCTATCGCCTCGGCCGCCGCTGGATGACCACGACGGACGCGGGATATTCCCATAACACCAACTTGCAGAGGTCCAGCACAAGCCCCTCGGGTACGAAATCGCACTCCTATCAGTTCTGGTATGCCGGCGCCTCCCTACAGCGGCAATTAAGCCAGCACTTCAGCGTGTTCGCTACCTACCAGTACAACGATCTGGGTTTTGGGTCTTGTCCCACCACGGGTTCGACGACCTGTGGCGTGACCGCCTCCAGACAGACGGGGATGGTCGGACTCAATTGGCATCCGAGGCCGATACGCCTCGACTAAGAGCTTTGCGCCAGCCTGGCTGGCAGAACGGAACTTACGATGATTCAAAACCGCGAAATGACGATCGACGATTACCTGGCGATGTTGGGGCGTCGCCTGTGGATCATTTTGCTGCCCACAATCTTGGCGCCTGCGATCGGCTTTGCTGTTTCCTATGCCTTCACGCCTCAGTACACCTCTACGTCGCTGGTGCTCATTGAAGAACAAAAGGTTCCGGAAGGCTATGTGAAGCCGGTAGTGACCGAGGATCTCGTTCAACGCATCACGCGGCTGCAGCAGCGCGCCTTGAGCGCGGAAGAACTGCGTCCGCTTACCGAGAAGCTAAAGCTTTCTGACCCCGGGCTCGCCACGTCAATGGATGACATCAGGATGAACGTCAAGATTCAGTCCGTGCAGGCTGCCGTACCGGGTTCTGCGAGCAAAGGTGATGTCCCGGGATTTAACGTCAGCTTCACCGGGAATAATCCGCGCCAGGCGCAAACCATTTGCTCGGAGGTGACCGGGATCATAATCCGCGAGAACTTCTCAGACCGTGAAGAGATCGCCAAACAAACGACAGAATTTCTGGGCCGCCAGGCGCAAGACGCCAAACAAATTCTGGACGGGCTCGATAGCCGGCTCGCCGTTTTCAAAGCGCGTTACCTCGGGCAATTGCCGGAAGACTCGGAAAAGAACCTGCAGGTCCTCATGGGCTTGAACCAGCAATTGGAGGCCAATTCGCAGTCTCTCAATCGGGCGCAGCAAGACAAGGCCTACGCGGAGTCGGTGCTGGCGCAGCAGTTGGCTGCCTGGAAGTCCAGCGCCGACGATAACGCAGACCCCAAGATTTTGCAGAAGCAGATGGGAGAGCTGCAAAGCCAGTTGCTGCAACTCAAGGCACGTTATACAGACGATTACCCGGAAGTGATTAAGGCCAAGGCCGACATCAAGGCTCTGCAGAAAAAGATTGATGACGTGAATGCCGCGGCGGCTGCGGACGACAACGGCTCGAAGGACACCAAGGCGAGTGTTGCCGAGCCGCCCGAGATTCAGCAGCTTCGGCTCCAGATTCATCAGCAAAAAGAAAACATTGCCCAGGTCAGTCGTGCGCAACAGAAACTCGAAGAGCAGATCAAGGTCTACCAGGGACGTGTGTCATTGAGTCCGGCAATTGATCAGCAATACAAAGAGCTGACCCGGGGGTACGACAGCGCTCAAAAGACATATAACGATCTGCTTGCCAAGAAGGCTCAAGCCGAGATTCAGTTCGCGATGGAAAAGGAGCAACAGGGCGAGCAGATGCACATACAAGGACCGGCGAACCTTCCCGAGCTTCCCAGTTTCCCCAATCGCTTGCTCTTTGCGGGGGGTGGTCTTGGCGGCGGGCTGGTGTTGGGTTTGGCTCTGGCGATGTGGCTGGAGTTCCGCGACAAATCAGTACGGACGGAAGCGGATGTAATTGCCTTGCTTGATTTACCGGTACTCACTCAAGTGCCATGGATCGGCGCGGAATCCAACCCCGGCAACGCGCGCGAAAAATCGCGCAATGGCCGCTCGAAACAGAAAGCAACCGTCGAGGTTTAAGCGGGAATGTATAAAGATTTTTTTGACCTTCGGGCTAACCCGTTCAATGTGAATCCGGATCCGCGCTATCTGTTTTTGACGCGGCACACCGAGGAGGCGCTCGCCTGCCTTACCTATGGCATCCAGAGCCGCAAAGGCTTCGTGCTTCTCACGGGCGAAGTGGGAACGGGTAAGACCACACTGATTAACAAGCTGCTCGAGTGGTTGCGGACACAGCAGGTCCCGACCGCGTTCGTGTTCAACTCCCGGATGAATGTGCCGCAGTTCCTCGACTACATGATGGCGGACTTCGGCATTCCATGCGAGACACGTTCGAAGAGCCAGATCCTGATGCGTCTCTATAACTGGCTGCTCGAACGCTATCGTGCGGGCGAAACCGCGGTTTTGATCGTCGATGAGGCGCAGAATCTCGCCGATGAGGTGCTTGAAGAGATCCGCATGCTGACCAATCTGGAAACCTTCACGGAGAAGTTGCTCCAGATTGTCCTGGTGGGTCAGACGGAACTGGAACAGAAACTGAAACAGCCGCACTTGCGCCAGTTGCGGCAACGCCTCACGCTGCGTGCGAAAACCCACGCCCTTGCCGCGGAGGAGACCAAGGCTTACATCCAGCAACGCCTTCGCATTGCTGGTTCGAACCAATCAATCTTCAGCGGGGATGCGTTCACTGCGATTCACCGCTATTCAAACGGCATACCCCGCGTGGTGAACCTGATCTGCGAGCACTGCCTGGTCAGCGCATTTGTGGATCAGAAGAAGACGGTTGATTCCAGCATCGTGGATGCAGTGGCTCGGGATTTTGATCTCGGGGATAGCCCGGCAACGCTGCCTCCGCCTCCCGTCGCCAGTGCAGATAGGTTTGATCTTACAGAGGCATTGAAGACGCTCTCCAATCTTGCAGAACGACTGAAAGAACCCGAGCGTGAGCTACCCAAGGAAGGAAAACTATGAGCCGCATTCACGAAGCGTTAAAGAAAGCCGAACAGGAACGGGCGATGTCGCAGCCGAATCCGCGGGCGGAGAGCCCGTCCATGGTCCTCGAAGCTGCTGCCGAGCCCGACCGGGTGATTGCCAGCGCATCGGTACTGGCGGGAGCGGCTCCTACGCTCGGGGGATTGAATTACGAGAATCTGCTGGCGCGCTGTCAGCGGGCCCACTGGAACCCGGATCCGAAGACTATGCTTTTTTTCAGCAACGATGAGCATGTGCCGGGAACCGAAGAATTCCGCACGCTGCGCAGCCGTCTCTATCAGATCCGAGAGAGACAGACATTGTCGAAACTGCTGGTCACGAGCGCGTTGCCGAAAGAAGGGAAATCGTTCACTTCTGCGAATCTTGCGCAAGTCATCGTGCGTCAGCATGGGCGGCGCGCCCTGCTGATCGACGCCGATTTGCGCAATCCCACCCTTCACCGGCTGCTCGGCGCACAGCCCGGTCCCGGATTGGCCGAGTATCTCCGCCGCGAAGCCGACGAATTTTCCGTGATTCAGCGCGGCCCGCTCGAGAACCTGTTCTTTATTCCGGCGGGGCTGAACACCGCAAATCCGGCCGAATTGCTGGCCAACGAGCTCATGAAATCGTTACTGAGCCGGATGAGCCCGCTGTTTGATTGGATCATTATCGACTCGCCGCCGGCAGTGCCGATCTCTGACGCAGCCCTGATCTCCGGCGATTGCGACGGCGTTCTTCTGGTGGTGCGCTCAAACGGCACTCCGGTGGATGCGGCGCGCCGAGCGCGCGGAGAATTCGCCGATCGCAATGTGGTCGGAGTGGTGCTCAACGGGATCGCCCCAGAACTCTCTCCCTACATGGGCTATTACTATGCAGCGTACGGGTCCGACGCGAAAGCCGAATCCAAGAATTAGGAGATCGTTTGATCCGCCTGTTCAGTATTTACTATCCGATCCGGACACTGGTGCTGCTCGGTGGTGAGGCATTACTGGTCTGGACTTCGTTCCTGGCGGCCACTCTGTGGCGCCATCCGGAAGACAGTTATGTATTGCTGAATTACGAAGGCGGACACTTCAAGATTCTGGTGGGCACGATTGCGGTGCTGGTGTTTTCGCACCTGTTTGATCTTTATGGGCAGGCTCAATGGAATGCCCGCGGTGAGTTGTATTTTCGCCTGTTGATGGTGCCGGGGATTCTGGCGCTCCTGACGGCCATCGTGGCTTATGTTTTCCCGCGCGTTCTGATCGGGAACAACACGATGGTTCTCGGCTTGCTGTTGGTTACCGCCGCCCTGTTTGCCTGGCGGCTCGCCTATGCATGGCTCGCGCAAAGTTCCTATTTGCGAGAGCGAGTCTATGTGCTCGGAGTTGGAGAACGGGCGCAGCGCCTGGTGAACGGATTGCGGACCCGCGCGGAATTGGGCGTCGAGGTTGCAGGATGGAGTGGCAATGTGGAAGGGGCTCTTACTCGTGAAGCCATCGGTGCCCACCTCGTAGAATTAATTCGCGAAAATCGAGTCCACCGCGTGATTGTGGCGATGGAAGATCGACGCGGCACCCTTCCGGTCATGGAGATGCTTCAGCTTCGTCTCCACGGAGTCACCATCGAAGAAGCAACCTCCTGGCTGGAGAAGATTTCCGGCAAGATCGAAGTCGATAACCTCTATCCCAGCTGGTTGATCTTTGCCGACGGATTTCGTTTCAGCGCCAGCTTCATGCTGTTGCGGCGGCTGTTTTCGATTTTGGCGTCCGCCATTCTTCTGTTATTGGTGTTGCCGGTCATTCCGCTGGTGATTCTCGCGATCAAGCTCGATTCCGAAGGCCCAATCCTGTATCGCCAGAAGCGAATCGGGCTGGGGAATAAGGTTTTCTACTGTTATAAGTTCCGCACCATGCGCCAAGATGCCGAATCGGATACCGGTCCGACCTGGGCGGGGGACGACGATCCCAGAATTACCCGCGTCGGCCACTTCCTGCGCAAGTCGCGCCTCGACGAAATTCCGCAACTGTGGTGCGTGGTGAAGGGCGACATGGCGTTTGTGGGGCCCCGTCCAGAGCGCCCGGAGTTCGTCGATATGCTCTCGAAAGCCATTCGGTACTATCCGGTGCGCAGCGTTGTCCGTCCCGGCATCACCGGCTGGGCGCAGGTGAAATACAAGTACGGCAATACCGTAGAAGATTCGAAAGAAAAGCTTCAGTTCGACCTTTACTACATCAAGAACATGTCCCTTGGCCTGGATCTGATGATCATGTTCCAGACCATCAAGATTGTGCTCCTTGGGCGGGGGGCGCAATGAAGGCAGTTTTCTGGTCGGCCTCGGGGTTGATCGCTTACGCCTACATCGGATACCCCTGCTGGCTTTGGTTGCGCCGTCTGTGGTGGTCGCGCCCGGTGCGCGCTTCCGAATACACGCCGACGATCTCGCTTGTCATGGTCGTGCGTAATGAGACGGCGAACCTCGAACGGAAGCTCCGCAACCTGTTCTCGCTTGACTATCCGGAGCAGCTGAGCGAGTTGGTTATTGTTTCCGATGGTTCGACGGATGAGACCAACGATCTGCTGCGCCGGCACGAGAATCGTCCACGGTTCCGCGTCATTCTCAGCCCCGAGTCGAGGGGCAAAGCAGCGGGCCTGAACGACGCAGTCGCGGCGGCCCATGGAGAGTTGATCGTTTTCACCGATGCGCGGCAGAAAGTCGAAGCCGGCGCTCTCCGGGAACTGGCTCGTCATTTTGCCGATCCGGAGGTGGGCTGCGCGAGCGGGGAATTGATGATCGGTGATCCAGAAACCGGCGAAACCGCCCAAGGCGTGGGTCTTTACTGGCGAATCGAGAAAGAGATACGCGAGATGGAGTCTGCCTGCAGATCCGTCGCCGGCGCGACTGGCGCTTTATACGCTGCGCGCCGGAACCTCGTGCCGCAGCTTCCTCCAGGCACCATTCTCGATGATGTGTACATCCCCATGCACGTGGTGCGGCAGGGATTTCGAGTGGTGTTTGCACCCGAAGCCCGCGCCTGGGACGCCCCCGGCACGGGCATGAGATGGGAGTTCTCGCGTAAGGTGCGGACACTTGCGGGCAACTATCAGCTGGTGCAGCTTGCTCCCTGGCTGTTGACCGGCGCGAATCCCATACGCTTTGAATTCATCAGCCACAAACTGACCCGGCTGCTGGTGCCATTCGCTCTGGGGGCGGTGTTTCTCTCATCGCTGCTTCTAACGCAGCCTGTCTACCGCGCAGCTCTGGTGCTGCAACTGGGTTTTTATGCTTTGGGACTGTTGAGCATCGCGCGGCTGAAACTGGGGCCGCTGGGGCGCGCCGCGGATGCGATTCGCACCTTTCTCGTTCTAAACATGGCGGCGCTGATGGCTTTTTTTAGTTTCATCACGCGGCGGAGGGTAGCATGGGGACGATGACTTCCTCGCGAGCGCTGCCCGCTGTCACCCCGAATCCGCCGTCATGGATGGACAAACACCAAAGGGTACGGGCGATACGCGATTCATTCGCCTTCCGCGTGCTCATCGCATTTTCGTTCTTATATTTTGCCCGGCCCGAAGACGTCGTGCACTTCATGCGCATGGTCCCGCTGGCCAAGATTCTTGGCGGGATTGCGATTCTTGCCCTTATTGCCGAATCCAGCAAGCGGCAGAAGGTGGAATTTCCGCTGACGCTCAAGCTCCTCCTGCTGCTGTTCGCACAGCTGTGCCTGTGTATCCCTTTCGCCTATTGGCGCGGCGGAGCCTTCGCCACCGTATTTTCCAGTTTTGGCAAGGGTGTGATGGTGGCGATCCTGATTTCCATGGTCGTCGAACGGATTTCGCAGCTCAGGAAGTTGATTTTCGTCCAGGCCGCTGCCGTCTGCTTCATGAGCATCGCTTCCATCGCGGCTCATCACACCGATAGTGTTGGCAGGTTGACGGGCGTGACCGGAGGCGTGCTTGAAAATCCGAATGATCTGGCCATCAACATTGCAATCAATATTCCGTTTTGCCTAGCATTCCTGCTGCGCGGGCGCGGGCCAATCCGCAAGGGCATCTGGGCGATCGGCCTGATAGCCATGGTTTACGCGGTGACTGCTACCTACTCGCGGAGCGGATTTCTCTCCTTGGTGGTGGGGTTGGTTTTGTGCTTATGGGAGTTTGGGATCAGAGGCCGCAGATGGCACCTTCTCATGCTTGCGGGAATGATGGGCATCGGCATGGTCGCGTTCGCGCCTCCGAATTACGCTATTCGGCTGCAGAGCATGTTTGTAGGACGGATGGCCGGATCCCAGGACAACGGCTCCGTCGATGCGCGCCGGGAGTTGCTTGAGACCAGCCTTCAGCTGATGGCGCAGCATCCGCTCGTTGGGGTCGGGCCTGGTAATTTCCCCGTCGTGACCGGCTCGTGGAAGGTCGCGCACAACACCTATACCGAAATGGGTGCCGAGGGCGGCATCCCTGCCCTGCTTCTGTTCTTGCTCGTGCTGCTGGCGGCCTTCCGTAGCGTGCTGAGCGTGCGTCGCTCCGAACTGTTCAAGCAGGATAAAGATACCGAGATTCTTGCAGGCGGGCTGATCGCAGCCTTCGGAGCTTATCTCATGGGTGCAGCTTTCTCAGACACCGCCTACAACCTGTTTCCATATTTTCTGATCGCCTATGCAATCGGCCTTCGCCGTGTGGTGGACCTGCATGCCATTGCCAAGAACGCGGCTGCGCCAAAACCTGACGTCTGGAAGCGGACGCAGTGGACGAAGACCTACGCACGGCCATGAGAGCTCAATTGGAGATGCGATCGTGTGCGGAATAGCTGGAATGGTTGGCCGGGAGCCGGATTCGGTGGACTCCGCCGACGTGCACCGGATGTGTCAAACCATCGTGCACCGGGGACCGGATGACGAAGGTATTTATGCCAAAGGCCCGGCTGGCCTCGGCATGCGGCGCCTCAGCATCATCGACCTGGGTGGCGGGCGGCAGCCTATCCATAACGAGGACCGCAGCGTCTGGGTCGTCCTCAACGGCGAGATCTACAACTTCCCGGAATTGCGTCGCGAGTTAGAAAGCCACGGACATCGGTTCTACACCAACTCGGATACCGAAGTGATCGTGCATCTTTACGAGGAGTTGGGTAGGGATTGCGTCAACAAGCTGCGCGGCATGTTTGCCATTGCCTTGTACGACGAGCGCAAGCGAAGCCTGTTGCTGGCGCGCGACCGCTTGGGGAAAAAGCCGCTCTACTATGCTTTCCATCAGGGCCGGCTGTATTTCGGGTCGGAAATCAAGACCATTCTTGCCGTCGCGCCGGAACTCGCGGAATTGGACCAGGAGGCGCTGATCCAGTTCTTCCATTTTGGCTATATCGCCGATCCGCTCACCGCTTTCCGGAACATCCGAAAATTGCCTCCGGGACACGTCCTGGAATTTTCCGAAGGCAAGCATCTGATTTCACAATACTGGGACCTGCCCGCCTTCGGTACCTACGATCCGGGCAGCGAAGAAGATCTGCTCGCAGAACTGGAGCAGCGTCTGGCGGAAGCGGTGCGCATTCGCCTCATCAGCGATGTGCCGCTCGGAGCGCTATTGAGCGGCGGGCTCGACTCCTCGGTCGTGGTCGCCCTTATGGCCCGTGCCAGCAGCGCGCCGGTCAAGACCTTTTCCATCGGATTTTCAAAACAGGACTTCAACGAGTCCGAACATGCGCGCGCGGTGGCGGCCAGATTTCACACCGAGCACCACGAGTTTACGGTCGAGCCGCGCATTGAGGAAGTCCTGCTTAAGCTGACGGCAATGATGGAAGAGCCGTTCGGCGATTCTTCCATGATTCCCACATACCACGTGTCCCGGATTGCCCGGCAGAGTGTGACGGTGGCGCTCTCCGGCGATGGCGGCGACGAACTGTTTGCCGGCTACGATCGCTATCTGGTGCATCTCGCGCGGCAGAAGTACGAGCGCATACCGGCGTGGGCGGGGGAATATTTCCGAAGCCGGGTATATCCGTGGCTGCCTGGGGACTTGCGGGGGCGGCGGTTCGCCTTCAACGTGTCTCTGCCGCCGCGCGATCGATACTTGGACAGCATCGCCTATCTTCCGGCACTCGATCGTGAGCGGGCCCTTTTTTCTCCAGATTTTCTGGCGCAGCAGAGGCACGGCAGCGATCCCTTAGAAACCTATCGTCGTCACTTCGATGGTGCGCCGGCCGCCGACCGGCTAGGCCGGCTGCTGTATCTCGACACCAAGACCTATCTCACAGGTGATGTGCTCGCGAAGGTGGACCGCATGAGCATGGCGAACTCGCTCGAGGTGCGCTGTCCCATCCTCGACCATCTTTTCGTGGAGTGGGTCGCCAGCTTATCGTCGCGATGGAAGCTCCGTTTGGGCACGCGCAAGTACGCCCTGCGAAAGCTGGCCATGCGACTGGGAATTCCCGGTCTCGACCGTCCTAAGCAGGGATTTGCCATGCCTCTGAAACACTGGTGGCGGGGCGAACTGAATCATATGTTGGAAATTCTGCTCGAGCCGAGGACGTTGCAACGCGGCTATTTTAACGCTCAAGCGGTGCGGGCTCTGGTCGAAGAACATCAGAGCGGACGCCGCGATCGGCCCAACGACCTCTGGCTGTTGCTCATCTTTGAGCTATGGCACCGGAACTTTCTTGAAGCGCGAAACTATCCGACGGAACAGAGTTCGCTTCCTCCCGCAGAACTCGCACCGGTGAATTCCTGAAAGGAACTATGACTACGGCTACGCGCGAGCAGACGGAACCGGCGAGAAAGGCCACAGGCGTTCGCAGCAAGGCGCCGGTATTTGTCCTCGGCTGTCCCCGCTCAGGCACGACGCTGCTCTATCACATGCTGCTTTCGGCCGGCGGATTTGCCGTGTATCGGGCGGAGTCGCAGGCCTTCAATTTGTTGGCGCCACGCTTCGGCAACTTCAAATCGCGGGCGAATCGTGAACGCCTTCTGGAGAGCTGGTTGCGGAGCAAGCTCTTCCAGGTTTCCGGGCTTACGGCGGCAAAGATTCGGGACCGGATTCTTCAGCAGTGCGATGGCGCGGGAGATTTTCTGCAGACCTATATGCAGGAAATCGTGCGGCAACAAGGTGCGGAACGATGGGCGGAGTGCACCCCAGACCATCTGCTCTATATGCAGGAAATCAAGCGGCAGATTCCTGAAGCGCTGGTCATTCACATCATTCGCGACGGACGGGATGTTGCGCTGTCCTATGCGCGGCAGGGCTGGGCGCGGAACCTGCCGTGGGATCGAGGCCAGGAATTGCTGGTCAGCGCCGCGTATTGGGATTGGACTGTCCGACGGGGTCGGGAGAGAGGCGCCGCTCTGGGTGCTGAGTACATGGAGGTGCGCTACGAAGAATTGGTCAGCGCCCCCAAGGAGACGCTCTCTGGAGTTGGCCGATTCATCGGGCAGGAACTTGATTACGACCACATACAGAAGGTGGGCATCGGATCGGTGAGCAAGCCCAATTCATCATTCTCCGCCGAGCAGGGCTTTCACCCGGTGGGGCGCTGGCAGGAGAAAATGCGCCCTGAGCAGTTGGCGGCGGTGGAAATGGTGATCGGAGATCTCCTGCAGGAACTCGGCTATCCACTCTCGGACGAGCCGAGGACCAAGCGCTCGATGCGTGTGTCCGCGATGCGAGCTCTCTATCCGCGGCTGTTTGCGGCCAAACTCTGGCTGAAGGACCACACCTGGTTAGGCCGGACGGCGAACCTGGGGCCACTCGAGATTCAGGATTGATCCGCGCATGAGATTTTTCTCCCACCGCAAATCCGGCCTTCTAGCCTCTTTGCTATTCATCGCTGCCGCCTCGACCGCCCAACAGGCGCCTTCTCCTTCGCAGAATATGGACGGCCGGGCAGAACTGCCTCGTGTGTATGTTTCCTCGGCCGTGGCCGATACACCCGCGCCCGGCAGTGTCTGGCAGATCAAGACAACTGATCAATTGCAGGATGCGCTGAAAAATGCGAAGTGCGGGGATGTCCTCAAACTGCAAGCTGGGGCGACGTTTGCAGGCCAGTTCCACCTGTGGCCAAAAAACTGCGACGATCAGCACTGGATCCTTATTCGCACCGCGGCGGAGGATTCTCTGCTGCCGCCGGAAGGAACGAGGCTGACGCCGTGCTATGCGGGCGTAAGCGATCTACCGGGCCGTCCTGCGCTGAACTGTGCTCGAATGCAGGGAGTGACCGCCCAAATCGTGGGGAACCCTCCGCTTGATTCCCAAGGCGCGCCCGTCGATCACTATCGTTTGATGGGGCTCGAAATTACTCAGCCCTCGGGCACCGAATCGGGCGCGCTCGTGGGATTGACCAGGAATTCCCACCACGTAATCGTCGACCGCTGCTGGATCCACGGAAACGCCACGGACGGAACGCAGCGAGCGATCGCTCTGAACGGAAGCAACCTGGCGGTAGTGGACTCGACGATCACCGACATTCATGAAAAGGGCACCGATACGCAAGGCATTGCGGGATGGACGGGGACTGGGCCGCTCAAAATCGTCGACAACTTCATCGAGGGAGGCAGTTCCAGCATTGGGTTTGGGGGCGCCGGTTCCGAGGTCACGCCGCAGGACATAGAAATCCGCAGAAATCATTTGTTCAAGCCACTCACCTGGAGGCTGGGCGATCCCCATTTTGTGGGCGTCCTCTTCAACTGCAAGGTGTTGTTCGAGTCGAAGAACTCCTCGCGTGTGCTTATGGAAGGAAACATTCTCGAGAATGCGTGGGGCGGCCCGCAGGGAGGGGACGGAGGTGCGATCTGGCTTGGACCTAAAAACCAGAATAACCATTGTCCATCGTGCGAGGTGAACGACATTACGTTTCGCTACAACATTATTCGTCACGCGGGCGGAGGCCTGTACATTTTTGACTCTCCTTCTGATGCCGGCGGGATTGCCCAGCAAGCCTCGCGCTACAGCATTCACGACAATCTGCTCGACGATATCCGCACTGAATATGCCGGCCCCGGTTCGGGACGAGGAATTTTGTTTCGGCTCTTAGGGGGAGGGCGCTTTCAACCGCCCCGCGAGGTTGGCATTGAGCACAATACCGGGATCACAAACGGGCCGATGCTTCTACTACTGACCATCAGGCAGGCACCGCTTGTCGGGTTGAGGTTTCAAAACAACCTGATCGTCATGACTGGAAACGCGGCTATTTCCGGTTGCCAAGGCGCTTACGGCGGGGACGTCCTGGATATGTGCACTGTGGACCTGGTGTTTTTAAACAATGCCATAGCTGGCTCCGATGGAGATTTCCCGAAATCCAACGACAAAATCAGAAAGAGTAAAGACGTCAACCTGCGCCCGAAGGATCCTGGACACATTCGTTTCGCGGCGGCACAGAACGGCGACTATCGCCTGTGCCGGGGCGCAGGCGATCCCGCCGCATCCTGCCCACAGGCCAGCCCTTATGCCGGGGCCGGCTCCGATGAGAAGGATCTGGGTGCAGACATGGAGAAGGTCCACCAACTCACCAAGGGCGTCGACTAAACCGCCCCAGACGCTGCCATTTGGCGGCGGCGTTTTATCAGTGTGGCGGGCAGGGCAGCGGCAGGGATCAACAAATACGCCATGGCCGGCACCAGATACCGCAGGATGGAAAGCGCCACAAAAGCCATTCCCCAGAAATACAGCACCAGGATCAGCAGAAGCGCCAGCTGCGGCCGCCTGTCCGGGCGGCGCTCGTAGAGCAGGAAAAATCCATACATCGCGAAAGCCAGATAGAAACCCTGCAGGGCCAGGATAGGCCGCTCGTGCGCTCCAGAGTCGGTTCCAAACCAACTTCTTGCCGCCTTCAACAAGAAAAGATCCGCCACGGTTCCGGGATGGTGTTTGGCTTCGGCGGCGAGATAACCAAAGAGTTTTGCTGAACTGTTCAGTTCGCGCTGGTTGGCGGCGATGCGCCGCATCAGATCGGCCACCGAGGGAGGAATGCCCTGCACGTTGCTTCTGCGAGTGAAGGTCACGCCGTCAAAGATTGTGGCTGGCCCGTTCGTGCTCAAGGGTGCAACCCGGCCTGTATGAATGTAGAGGGCCGCTTCCCAAGGCAAGGCCGTGATGCCAAATACAACCACGATCAGGACCGCGATGAGAGTTCGCTTCCTGGGCGTAATTTCCTTGCGGGTTAAAAGCAGCACAGCCGCGAGAACCGGCAGGAAGATCACGATCGGCCGGACTAATGCGGCCAAGCCCAGCAAGAAGCCGCAGGCCACCGCTGAGCCGGCCGTCCGCTTCTGCCAGCTGCGAATCAGGAAGTAGATGCCTCCGTAAAGCAGCGGCGTGAAAGGAACCTCGCTGTTCGGCTGCTTGATGAGCCAAAGATTAAACAGGTAGGTGATCCAGAGAGCTGTGCTGCAGAGGGCAATTTCAGTATCAAAAAGTGCCTTGGCCGTGGCAAACACCAGGACAGCGGCAAGGCTCATGGCGAGAACATTCAGGGCGAGCAGAGCGTGGATGTGGCTGATGTGAAAAAGGTCCCCGGCTCGGTAAGCGAACGCCAGAAACACGGGGAAGCCGGGAGGATAGGTGGTGCCGAATTTCCCCGGCTCTACCACCAGCCCATTGCCGGCAAGCAGGTTCTGCGCGACCGGGTCATAGTAGCGGAGGAAATCAACACTGTCATTGCTTCGCGCCGAAGCGGGCAGGAGCGCGAGAAACCCGATCTGGACCATGGCCGCAACAAGAAAAAGGAGGCCCCAAGTCCTTGCCTGGACCCATGCGGAAGCTTCTTTGGAACCGGCGCGGTTCTCGCTAGCGATCATGCTGGTTTCTGCGATGGGCACGCTTTCGCTTCATCCTGTGGTGCGTTCCTGTTTCCATTGCGCCTCGGGTGAAGGCGCTGAAGCCGGTTGAGCGAGGGGCGGCAGGTCGGTTACGGAATACTTGAGAAGACACCAGATGGCGCGGAACCCATCCTTCCAGCCGATTTTCTTGCCTTCTTCATAGGTGCGGCCTGAGTAGCTGATTCCGACTTCATAGATGCGGAGCCTGAGTCGGGCAAGTTTCGTAGTGACCTCCGGCTCGAAACCAAATCTGTTCTCCTCAAGATGGATGGCCTGAATAATTTCACGGCGGAACGCCTTGTAACAGGTCTCCATGTCGGTGAGGTTGATGTTGGTAATGCAGTTGGAGAGAAGGGTCAGCACCCAGTTTCCGACCGAGTGCCAGAAGTAGAGAACCCGGTGGGGGCGCCCTCCCATGAAGCGCGATCCGTAGACGACATCAGCTTTGTTCTCGATCAGAGGCTCAAGCAGGATGGAATACTCATTGGGATCATATTCGAGGTCCGCGTCTTGAATGATGACGTAATCGCCGGTGGCTTCCTGAATCCCGCGCCGCAACGCCGCGCCCTTGCCCATGTTGTGTGGTTGAAGGACGACGCGCATCTGCGGGCGCTCGGCGGCCATGGCGGTTAGCAATTCCCGCGAACCGTCACGCGAGCCGTCGTCTACACAGATGAGTTCGATTTCTAGCGGAACCGCAAGTACGCGAGCGACGATCGCGGGCAAGGTCGCGCGTTCATTATAGATGGGCATGACGACGGACAATTTCATGCTGCTATGTTCTCCGGAGTACGGGTTTCGGACCTTCGGCTCAACGCTGATTCATGCAACTCCTGAATGTTTCTGCAATTCTGGGGCCTCGCCAGGATGCTGACCTGAGTATAACCTGTTCAGCCACAAGGGGTTATTTTGGGCAGGGGCGGTCTTGCGGGGGGGCCGCCTCCAGTGTGAAAAACTTTGCAGAGCCTGTAACACGAACCACCCCTGGACGGCTTGCAGATTGAAAAACGTCCCGGCTCAGGCGCGGTTGAGGAAAAAAATGCGGAGGCGCTTGGCCTCCGCTTCTTAGGTGTTGGACTGGGTCGAATTTAGTTGACGCCCGCGGTCATGGTCTTCACTGTACCGATATCCGCGCCAAGGTCTCTTCCGTCCGATCCCGCGTTGACATAAGGACTGGCAGCCGTGCAGGTCGACGCCGGCACGCCAGGTCCTTGACACAGCCGGTAGTCTCCGCCGTTTCCGTTATTGTAGTTTGCAAAGCCTACGGCTGAAGGGTTGACCAGAGAGGAAGTCGATCCGAGGATCACGTTGGTTGACCAGACGTATCCCGGGGCACAGTTACTGAGCACATTGATTCCCAATAGCCCGCTGCATCCCAAGATGCCATAGCTTCCGTCCGATTCTAGGTTGTTCGAGTAACTGAAGCCCACGTAGGGCACCGCGGAAGTGCCATTAAGGCTCAGCACTGCAGTTCCCGTGGTGAAGCCGGTGTTATGAAACACATTCACGTTTGACGGCGGAGCGTATTGGAGACTTCCTAAAAACCGGTTGAGGATTCCGTTTCCGCTGCCAGCTCGGGAATAAGACGTGCTGATATCGTCCAGTTGATTGTCGTGGATGCTATAGCGGCTCGCCTGGAGCGCAATGGCTCCGGTATCGGAGGGCGAGTCGAAGATGTAGAATCCTCCGCCAGCATGGCGCACCACGTTGTAGCGAATGGTGACATCGCTGACATCGCAGGTCGGGCACGAACTGCTCTGGTTCTTCGGTCCGAGCCATGAGATGGAGCCGTCGCCTCCCTGGGCCGGGCCTCCCGGCTGATCGCCCCAGGTGTTTTCCATGATGTTGGCTTCTATGAGGACGCGGTTCGAATTCTTGGATTCCAGAGCCACCTTGGCAGAGAAAGGATATCCGAGGTAGGCGGAGTTGCCGGCTTGCCATGACCACGGCTTGAACAGGTGATTGCGGCGGATCTCGACATCGGCGGGATTGCCGAACGGATTGCTCTGCCCTCCGAAACCGATCGCGGAGTCGCCGCCCTCAACGAAGTTGTTGACCAGCTTGAGCGGGCCAATGCCGGTACCGGACTGGATGCCTTGCGTCGCCGTTCCCACCGCATGCACATCCGTGATGGTCGAATCGATGACTGCCAGGTAGCTGCCATCAACCTTCACGCCGCGCTTCAGGAACGCGGTCGGAAGACCGTGGATCCAGCAGCGGTCCACAATCACGTGATGAGGTAGCGAGGTTCCGCCGCTGATGTCCACGAGCGTATCAGGCTGGGCGACCGGCATGTTCGCCGGATGGGTAATCTCAAGCCCGATCAAGCGATAGTGGTTGGCTCCGGAAGCCGTGATAAATGCCTGGTTGCCTCCCGCCAGAATCTGCGGCATGACCTTTGCAGCGGACGTGCACGCATACGCCGGCCGTGCAGGAAGGCTAGAGATGCCCGCGTAGCATGGGGTCAGGCGTGTCCCTTCCGCCGGCAGGCTGCTGTTCGGGGCACTGGTCCGGATTGTGATCCAGTGCTGGTTGTCGCAGGCTTTGGCAGGCAAGGTGAATGTGCCGCTGAAGACTGCGCCGGCCTGAATGGTGATGGTGTCGCCGCAATTGGCCGAGTTAATCGCCGCCTGCAGGTTCCCACCCGCCGAGACTCCGATTACCGTCCCTGGCGATGGAGTGGCGGCCATGGCTGTATAAAAGCACGCGGTCGGAAGCGTGGCTACGGTGTCGCTAGCCGCGCCAAAATTCGGTACGTCCCCCGAACCGCAATAGCGGTTGTCGGGACCGTTGTTGGTGGTGGTCACTGGGACTGGCGCCGTGTTACCCGAGCTGGGGACAGCGGCCGCGATGCTTACGGTGGACTGTGCGTACTTTGTCGTGTCGGCCACACTGCGGGCCGTGATCACGGCGCTGGTCGATGTGGTAATCAACGGCGCTGTGTAGAGACCGGCGCTTGAAATGCTGCCAATGCTCGCAGACCAGGTCACGCCCGTATTTGACGTGTTGCTGACGGTCGCCTGGAACTGTTGTGATCCTGCTGACTTGATGCTTGCGCTCGACGGCGTGATCTGCACACTGATCGCGGTTACGGAATTGGGACTGACGCTAACCGTTGCCGTCGCGTGCTTGCTGGTGTTTGCGACGCTGGTGGCGGTGACGGTTGCGGTCGTGTTGGTTGTGACCGAGGGGGCGGTGAACAGCCCGGAGCTCGAAATACTGCCCGCGCTAGCCGACCAGGTTACAGAATTCGTTGAAGCGTTGCTGACAGTGGCTGCGAACTGTTGCGTTCCTCCCGATTTCAGGCTGGTGCTGCCGGGCGTGATCTGAACCGTTACCGGCGAAGACCCCGCCGCGATGGAGACGACCGCTTTGGCGCTTTTGGTGGTGTCTGCCACGCTGGTCACGGTGATGGTTGCGCTCGTATTGGTGGTGACCGAGGGGGCAGTGAATAGACCGGAACTTGAAATGCTGCCCACGCTAGTCGACCAGGTTACCGACGTATTGCTGGTTCCGCTCACGAGCGCGCTGAACTGCTGGGTCCCGGCTGACGATACGCTTGCGCTCGCCGGCGAAACGGAAATGCCAACGCTGCTGCTTGTCGAGGCGCTTCTCACGGCGAGAGTTAACGTTCCCCCGGAGCGAGTTGAGGAGGAGTCGGTCACAAGCAGCACAATTTTGAACAGGCCGGTCACAGTCGGAGTGCCCGAAATGGTCCCGCTCGAACTCAGGGTCAAACCCGCGGGGAGCGGCGTCCAGCCCATAACAAACCGGTACGGCGCATTCCCCCCGCTCACCGAGAGCGTGGAGCTGTAAAACTTGCCTTGGGCTGCGGCCGGAAGGGTGGTGGGCGAGATTGTCAGTTTGGACGTTGAAGGAGCGCTGGGGCTGTCCATCGATACCGCAAGTGACGAAAGTGTGAACAGCGTGAGAACGAGCAATGAAAGCGATGAGCAAGCCATCTTCCTAGGGCCGGTCAGTGCGTTGGGGGTCATGTAACGGCCTCGCGTTCAAGTTTTTACGAGGACTCTCTACCTCGTGAGTCTTGCGGTGACTTTAGTGGAGTCGAGGGAGATGACCTAGATCACGCAAGGTCATTGTCCAGCACTGGGGTACATCCTAGGAGGGCATGTCAGGAAGTAACTAGCGAAGAAAGGAGGCGGAGGAGGGATTATCTCTGCGCTTGCTCGGGTTGGGCAGTGGCGACGACGCGTCCCAGGGCAGCGCTAAATCCTGTTGCCACCGAAGCCCAACTGTACTTCGTTTCGACCAGGCGCCGAGCGGCGTTGCCGATCTGGCGGCGCAAACCTTGGTCGCGCAGAAGCCGCACGCTGCATTCGGCAAAATCTTCCGGCGTATCCGCGAGGAAGATCTCGTTTCGGTGGGTAACCGGCAGGCCTTCGGCCCCGATGGTTGTCGAGACCACGGCTTTGTTCATCGACATGGCTTCAAAGATCTTGAGACGAGTGCCGCTGCCTACTCGCAAGGGAACAATGCAAACCGCGCCTTTTGCGAGATAGGGGCGAACGTCGTCGACCCAGCCGGTCAGCTGTACCTGATTCGAGTATTCCTCCGCCAAGGACTCGAGGCGCCGGGAGGGCTTGCGGCCGACCACCGTCAGCCTTACTCCGGGGATTTCTTGGGAGATACGCGGAAGGATTTCGCGGATGAAATAAAAGATTCCATCTTCATTGGGCAGCCAATCCATGGAGCCGGTGAAGACCAGAGTGTCTGACTCCTCCAGGGATTGCTGAGGAGCAAAATAGTCGACGTCGACACCGGTGGCAATGACCACCAGCTTCTCCGGCGGAATCAGTTCTGCGAAAACATTGCAGTCTGCTTGTGAAACTGCCAGGACGAGGTCGGCTTTTTTCAAATACTGATTTTCCGCGCCTGCCATGGCCCGCCACTCCCGCCAGGAAAGGAGTTTCCACAAGGGATTCCGCGCCACCTCGTAGTGCCTCTTCCAGATCATGGCTTCAACATTATGGGTGAAGAGGACTTTTGGGCACGCTACATCCCAGGGGATCACTCCGGCGGCGACCAGAAAATCGCAGACGATTACGTCATAGGAGCCACTCTCCACAAGTTGTCGCAATTCCTTGGCGACTCGCGGCTGACAGTATTTCCGGATCGCGTAGGGATCGGGAGAGAGGGTTCCACGCGCGTATTGCAAAAGCTCGGCCGCGCTTTTCGGCGCTGGCAGTTCGAGAGGAACACAAACTACGCGCTCGCAGATCGAGTTTAGCTCGGCGTGTGCGGGATTGTCCTGCCGGGCATGAAACCCAAAGAACGTGACGGCGTGCAATTTTGCCAGTTCGCGAAGGATATGGAAGCTGCGAATTTTTCCGCCGCTGTCGAGGGGGAGCAATCCGCCGGCCTTGACCCAGAGAATCCTCACACTACCAGCAGATCCCTTCGTAGGCCGTTGTGGCGGGTCTTTTGGATTTATCCAGATTCACAAGGTCGATGACGTGCTGGCCCTTGAGTGCCGGGAGCAGACGTTGGCTGTCAATCCGCGTTCCCACAATCACCACCTCGGATCCTTCAAGAGCCTGATGCAGATCTGAACACAGGAGGGATCCGATGTGAGGAATCACTTCTTCGATGTACTGGCGGTTGGAACCAATCAATCTTCCGAGCGAGACGTTCTCATCCCAGATTTTGATCTGACAGCCCTCCCCGAGCAGCCGTTTGATCAGCTGTACCTGTGGGCTCTCGCGCAGATCGTCGGTGCCCGCCTTGAAACTCAGACCCAGCATGGCGATCTTGCGCTTGCCCGTGTTCTTCACCAGTTCCTCGGCGCGGTCCAGATGGACCTGGTTGCTCGGCAGGATGGCCTCAAACAGCGGAAGCCTCAAGTCGAGTTCTTTGGCGCGATAGTTCAGTGCGCGAACATCCTTTGGGAGGCAGGATCCGCCAAAAGCGAAACCCGGCTTCAGATAGGCGGTGGAAATGTTGAGCTTGTTGTCGGCAAGAAAAATTTCAGCCGCCTCCTCGGCGTCCACTCCCAGTTCCTTTGCCATCGAGCCGACTTCGTTTGCGAAAGCCACCTTGACCGCGTGCCAGGCGTTACAGACGTACTTCACCATTTCAGCGGCGCGGAAGGAGGTCTTAAAGATCTGGCCAGGCGCCCATCCGTAGAGCTCGCCGAGGACAGCCGAATGAGTGGGATCGGAAGCGCCCAGAATGGTGATTGCAGGCTCCAGAAAATCGGAGACCGCTGTGCCTTCGCGCATGAACTCCGGGTTGACGCAAACTCCAAAATCGGGTCCGAACTTTTTGCCGCTGGCTTTTTCAAGGGTTGGAATGACCAGAGTTTCAGCCGTTCCCGGCAAAACTGTGCTGCGCAGAACGACCAGGTGAAATGCATCTTTCCTGGCCAACACTCTGCCAATTTCCCGGCATACCGGTTCCACGTGGCCAAGATCGAGTTTTCCGCTGCGCAGGCTGGGTGTACCGACGCAAAGAAACGAAACCTCGCTTTCAATGACCGCGGACTCTACGTCGGCAGTAGCGTGCAGGCGGCACTCGGCGTGGGACTTTGCCGCTATTTCGCTGACTTGAGGCTCGACGATTGGGCTGCGACCGCTGTTGATCGCCTCAACCTTCGACGCGCTCAGGTCGACGCCCGTGACTTTGTGGCCGAGATGCGCAAAGCAGGCGGCGGTTACAGTTCCGACGTAGCCTAGTCCGAAAACACTGATCGATTTTTTCATCAGAAGATCCGAAATTTCCTGAGTCCTAGGTTTCTGAGCGCTCGCAGAACACCACAATCGGGAACCAAGATTTCCATGAGTTCTTGTATCACGATGGGGAATTCTGGAGGTTGCTTACAGAGTAATATGTTACTCAAGCTATTGCACATCATAAGCCCGAATTTGAGAAGATTACCCCGGTGATGCAGAGAACCGAATCGGCCCTGGGGGGCGCTCCGGACGCGGTTCGAACCCCACAGCAAATCGAACCCCAAGGCGGCCAAAGACGGGTCTTTTTCCTGCTCGACTCGTTCATGCTGGGGGGAACCGAAACCCAAGCGGTGGAACTGGCGCGAAGGCTCGATCCGGCGCGTTATAGGGTGACAGTCGGGTGCTTGCGGCGGGAAGGGCCGCTCCTCGATCGGCTGGTAGCGAGCGAGCTTCCCGTTGTGCACGTAGACATCGGCCGGGGCATAGATTCGCCCTCCGGCGCGCTCGCCGTCCTGCGACTGGCTCGCTTCCTGCGCCGGGGGAGATTTGAGATTCTGCACGCCCATGACCTGTGGTCGAATCTCGTGGGCATGAGCGCTGGGGTGATCGCGCGCGTGCCGGTGCGCATCACTAGCCAGCGCGACCTGTCGCATGACGCCTGGTATGGAACCTACCGCCGGCACATTCTGAGGTTCCTGCAGGCCCGGTCGTCCGTCGTTTTGACCAATGCCAGTGCAATTCGAGATGGGCTGATTGCGCAGGATCGGATTTCACCAGATAAAGTCTGCGTCATCTATAACGGCGTTGACCTGGCACGCCTGCAGCGCGCCCGCGCAAACCGCGAAAAGTTTTTTCCGGAGAGCGCTGGAAAGAAACTCATTGTCCTGGTTGGCAATATGATCAGCGACGTAAAGGGGCACTTGACGCTGATCTCCGCGGCACCTGCAATCGTGAAGGCTTTTCCCCACACGCAATTCGTGTTCGTGGGAGATGGGCAGCGGCGGGCTGCCTTTGAGCAAGCAGTAGAGGCGCGCGGATTGAACGCAAATTTTCTGTTCCTCGGCCGTCGCAACGATGTTCCCGAGATCCTTGCCTCCTGCGATATCGCTGTCCTGCCATCGCTCGCCGAAGGATTGCCGAACGCCGTTCTCGAGTACCTGGCCGCCGGCCTGCCGGTCGTGGCCAGCGCCTTGGGCGGTAACCTCGAGGTCATCGAGGACGGGGTGACTGGGTTTCTGGTACCTCCCGAAGACGCAGGTGCTTTGGCAGGAGCGTTGCTAAGATTGCTGGAGGATGAGGAACTGGCACGGCTCCTTGGCAAAGCAGGCCGGGAGCACGTAAGCAGCCGGTTCAGCTTCGATCGGCTGGTAGAGGAGACTGAGAATCTCTACCTCCGGCAGTTGCAAGCCTCCGGTCACGGGCGCCGCTAGGGCACTTTGAAATACAGGTATGTTGCTGGCAGTTAAGGAGTTACTTGGATTTAGGGTTGGAATTCCGATTGCACCCAATGCTTATTCTCCCGAGAATGGTTTGTGAATAATCCTGTTAAGGTTCTCCAGATCGGCAATTACCCGCCCCCGATGTGTGGCTGGGCCATCCAGACCAAGCTGGTGACCGAAGAGCTGCGCCGTCGCGGGCAGGTCTGCGACGTGCTGAAGATCAACGAGAACCGCCAAGTCAAAGATCCGGCTTATATCGACGTGCAGAGCGGCCTGGATTATCTGCTCAAGGTCGTTCGCTACTCCCTATCCGGATACCGGCTGAACGTGCATTTCAATGGTCAATCAAAAAAGGGATATTGGCTGGCTTTGGCCGCCGTGCTCGTAGGGCGGTTGCGTCTGCGCCCCGCGCTAGTCACCTTTCATGGGGGACTCTCGCAGGCGTACTTCCCCCGCCACGATTCGCTTTCCCTGCATTGGGGATTCAAGTTGCTTTTTGCCCTTGCCGGCGGCATTGCCTGCGACAGCGATGCCGTGAAGCGCGCGATCGAGAGTTATGGGATCAGGCCGGGAAAAATCGAGGCGATAGAGACATTCTCATCTCAATACCTGGAGTTCCAGCCGGTCCCATTGACACCCGAGCAGGAGAGCTTTCTGGACATGCACCAGCCAGTGGTTTTCTCCTATGTCTCTTTCCGCCCGGAATACCGGTTGGAGACCTTACGTGAAGCCATGAGCGCCTTTCGCAAGCACCACCGGCGAGCGGGATTTGTATGGTTGGGATTTCCGGGGAAAGAAATGGCTCCGGCTCGGCAGTACATAGAGGGATGGAACAGGGATGAGCAGGAATCCTTACTCCTGCTTGGCAACCTGAACCACGACCAGTTTCTGTCGCTGCTCACCCGCTGTTTTGCTTATGTCCGGACGCCGGCGTGCGACGGGGTTAGCGCATCCGTTCTAGAGTCGCTGGCGTTAGGCATTCCCGTGATCGCCAGCGAAAATGGGACGCGTCCGCCGGGAGTCATTACGTACCGCGAAGAAGATGCGGCCGAGCTGTGCGATCGCATGCTGCGCTTGATCGAGAACCGCGAAGCTGTCCGCGAGGAGTTGACGAACCATGCGGCGAGGTCGGGCGACGATAACGTCGGGAAGATGGCGGACTGGCTCACCGGTGTTCCCCCCGCCATCCCTCGCGAAGAGGTCACGCATGCCGTTTGAGTCCATCCAAAGCGCGCGCTGGAAGCGGTTGCTTGCAATGGGTGCTCATGAGATCGGCGAGCGCACCCGCCAGGAAGTTTCGAAGCGGGCGGATTTCCTTTTGTATCGCCTGGGGAAGCGTCCCCCTCTCCGAGTGTCCTTGCTGCAAAGTGGCGTTGCTCCGCAATTCTTCTTTTCCCCGCAACAGTTGCCGGAATTGGCCGCTCTGCTCCGCAAGCGGATGCCGAATGAGGTCAACGACACGCTTTCCCGCGCGGAGAAGATTTGCGCGCACCGATTTGATCTGCTTGGCTACGAGAACCTCGACTACGGTCTGAAGATCGATTGGCATGTTGATCGGGTGCACGGTAAAGGCGCGCCAAAGAAGCCCTGGTACTCGATCCGCTATCTGGACTTTGAGGAAGTCGGCGACGCGAAAGTCACATGGGAACTCAACCGTCATCAACACTTGGTGACGCTGGCAAAGGCGTATGCCGTCAGCGGCGAAGAACGCTTCAAGAAAGAATTGATGGCGCAGTTCTACGACTGGACAGAACAGAACCCCTATCCGATTGGAGTGAACTGGGCGAGCAGTCTGGAGGTGGCCTTCCGCGCGCTTTCCTGGCTTTGGGTAAAGCATTTGCTGGCTGGCTCTGCGAGCCCCCAGTTCTCGACCGACCTCCGGCAAGCGCTGGCGCTCAGTGGCCGTCATATTGAGAAGTACCTTTCAATTTACTTCTCACCCAACACTCACTTGCTCGGGGAGGGGGTGGCGTTATTTTTCCTCGGCGTGCTTTGCCCAGAGTTGAGTTCCGCCCGCAGGTGGCAGCGGCTCGGCTGGAAGATTGTGCTTGAGGAATCGAAGTCTCAGGTGCTCCCTGATGGAATGCATTTCGAGCAATCCGCCTATTATCACGTGTATGCGCTGGACTTTTTTCTGCATGCCATCGTGCTGGCGTCGCGCAACGACATTTCCGTTCCCGAACACTTGGAGAGTACTCTTGAGAAGATGCTCGATGCGCTGCTCCGCATTAGTCAGGCAGGGGTTACGGCGCGGTTCGGCGATGACGATGGCGGGCGCTTGTTTCACGGCCGCCGCAACCGCACCGAGCATCTGCTGGATCCGCTCGCGACTGGCGCCGTCCTGTTCGGGCGTGGGGATTTCAAACGTGCGGCTGGAGGCTTGCGGGATGAAACCGTTTGGTTGCTGGGAGTCGAAGCTGTTCAACGGTTCGATCAGATCGAGAATGTTGCCGCAGAGCCCCGTCCCATCGCCCTGCGCGATAGCGGCCTGTACATCATGGCGAGCGCGGAACCTGAGCCGGCGCAGTTGGTAATTGATGCCGGCCCCCAAGGGGTCCATGGCGCGGGCCACGGGCATGCAGACGCGCTCAGCATCCAGCTTACGCAATCGGGGCGAGAGCTTTTGATCGATCCGGGATCGGGAGAATACGTTGGTCCGAATAGCACGCGGACTTCGTTTCAAGTAACTGCGGCCCATAACACCGTTCAGGTGGACGGACTCAGCCAGTCGGTCCCGAACGGCCCGTTCTCCTGGACGCGTCTGACGAACACGACTGTTGAACGGTGGATCGAGGGAGGGAATTTTCTTCTGTTTGCCGGAAGCCACGACGGCTACGATCCGGTAGTCCATCGCCGCTGGGTGTTTCACCGCAAAGGCGATTTCTGGCTTGTACGTGACGTGATCGAAGGTGTGGGTCAACATCGTGTGGCCATTCATTGGCACCTGGCATCGGGCATGGTACAGGACAAAGATCCTCGCGTATTCGCTTCTGGGGCTGCGCGGGTGGGAATCGTATCGGCAGAGAGTTCGCGTTGGAGCGCGAGATTGGGCCAGGGCGAATGGTCTCCGGCTTACGGGCAGAAACAGCCGGCGCCGGTCTTGCGAGTTGAGTATGCGGGTGCCCTGCCGGTAGAAACGGCGACGGTCCTGACAACCGCAAGCATTGAGCCTGGAAAACTCACGGTTTTCGAACCCCTGGGCTCGCCCCTCGAACACGGCTACCGATATTCCCAAAAGGACAAAACACACAAGATGTTCTTTGCCCACCCCGGGCAGTCATGGTCGTGGCAAGATTGGGCGAGCGATGCCGAGTTTCTCTATGTTCGCGAGTCTCGTACCGGGGTGGAGGAGATCATTTTCTGCAATGGCGCGCGGGTGGAGTTTAAAGGACGCACCGTGGTATCGGCGGAGCGCGAGGTCGAGAGCTGTGAGCTGTCCGGGCCTGAGGGCAATCTCGTCTCCGGTCAGCGACCATTGATTCGAGTGAGCGCGTGGCCAGTGACATTTCGTTCCCAGGAAGAAGCGCTGCAACCGGCCTCGGCCGGTTCCGAGGACTGATTATTATGTGCGGGATCTGCGGAATCCTTCGATTGGATGGGAGTCGCGTGGAGCGCGAGGCGCTGGTGGAAATGAACCAGCAGATTGTGCACCGCGGCCCCGATGACGCCGGCCTTTTTTTGGAGGGAAGCGTCGGTCTGGCGATGCGCCGGCTCAGCATCATCGACGTGAAGAGCGGTCATCAGCCAATCAGCAACGAAGAGGGAAACGTCTGGATCGTCTTTAACGGCGAGATTTACAACCACCAGGAATTGCGGGGCGAACTCGAAGCACGCGGACATCGCTATCGCACGCACAGCGATACCGAAACCATTGTTCATCTTTATGAAGAACACGGGCGCGATTGTGTCCAGTATCTGCGCGGGATGTTTGCATTTGTCATTTGGGATGCGCGTTCGCAGAAACTGTTTGCCGCCCGTGACCGCTTGGGCATCAAGCCTTTTTACTATCTGCAGGACCAAGAGAAGTTCCTGTTCGGCTCCGAGATCAAGACTCTGCTTGCCTATCCTGGGGTCCGCGCGTCGTTCAATCGCCGCATCTTGAGTGAGTATCTGGCCTTCGGCTACATCACCGGCGAGGAAACATTTTTTGAGGGGATACGGAAGTTGCCGCCCGGGCACACCCTCGAGTTTGTGCAGGGCGGGAAATGGGAGATGCGCCAGTATTGGGACCTGACGGCCGACAGCGAAGTGCGGCATCCTGAGAGCTATTACGTTCAGACCTACCGCGAAATGCTTGAGCAGGCGGTTTCGTCGCATTTGATGAGCGATGTACCGCTGGGCGTGTTTTTGAGTGGAGGGCTTGATTCGAGCACAGTGGCCGCGATGGCCACCAAGGCCTGCGGGGGTCCGTTACAGACCTTTTCGGTCGGATATGGTGAACGCCAATACAGTGAACTGCCGTACGCGCAAACCGTAGCCAAGCATCTTGGCTCGGAACATCATGAGATCGTGATGACTAGGCGGGGTTTTTTTGATGTTCTGCCGAAACTGATTTGGCATGAAGATGAGCCGATCGTCTGGCCGTCGAGTGTCTCGCTGTTCTTCGTGGCCCAGCTGGCGCGGCGGCACATCACCGTGGTTCTGACGGGTGAGGGCAGCGATGAAACCCTGGGCGGATATACCCGTTACGCATGGACGCTTTGGAACCGGCGCGCCGACTCCGCCTATCGCGCGGTCGCGCCGGCCGCGCTTCGCGCTCTGCTGCGAAGGAGTGTTCGCTCGGCTCCGCTTGGCTCGGCCTTGCGGCGGAAACTTGAGCACACCTTCCTCGGGCGGGACGGAGCGTCGTGGGAGTCTTTTTATTTCGACAATTTTTATTCCGCGTTTTCCGGGGACGAGCAGGCCGGTCTCCTCCGTGAGGGGCTGTCTCAGAAAGAAAGCACATACGACGGCTCCATGGGCTTTTGGGAGAAATCCTCCGGTAGCCTGCTGAGCCGTTTGCTTTACACCGATATCAAGACGTATCTGGTTGAGCTGCTCATGAAGCAGGACAATATGAGCATGGCAGCGTCGATCGAGAGCCGAGTGCCCTTTCTCGATCACAAACTGGTAGAGTTCGCCTTCAGCATTCCTGCGCAATATTCCACGCGGGGAATGGCCGGGAAGTGCGTGTTGAAGAAAATAGCGGAAGACCTGCTTCCGCCGTCGATTGTCCATCGCCGGAAGCTCGGATTTCCGACCCCGTGGCAGGGATGGCTGGCAGGCCGGAAACTGGACGAGCTCGAACAAACCCTGGCCGGAACCCGCAGTTTGGAACGCGGGTTGTTCCGCCCCGACGCGGTCAGGAAGCTGTTTGCCGAGCACCGCGCAGGCTTGCGGGACAACAGCAATCGCATCTGGCGGCTGCTCAACCTGGAATTGTGGATGCGCATTTTCATCGACCGCGATCCTTCGCTGCTGGGAGCCGCGGGACTTGGAATGCACGAAACGACAGGCATTTCCGGGTCCGAGCATTCCTATACACCAGAATGATGCTCAGAACCCTTCGACGAGCCGGCTTCCGCGCCCTGAAAACGAGCGGCATTTCCGCTGCGCTGGCAAGAAGTTCGTGGCGCCGCCGGCACTTGCTGATCCTTTGCTATCACGGCATTTCTTCAAAAATCGGGATTCCTGCGCAGGACGAACATGAATGGCAACCGATGCTCTACATGACCGAGGACGTGCTAACCTCGCGATTCCGGCTGATCAAGAATTCAGGTTGCGAAGTGTTGCCGCTGGGCGAGGCTTTGAAGCATCTTCATGCGGGAACGCTGCCCTCAAGGAGCGTGGCTATCACCTTCGATGATGGTGGCTATGACTTTTATCGCGCCGCCTACCCGGTGGTGCGCGATTTCGGATTTCCGGTCACGGTCTACCAGACAACGTATTATTCCGATTTCCCTAAACCGATTTTCAACCTCGCGTGCTCATACCTGCTATGGAAGAGCCGCGGGCGCAGGCTTCCGGCTGCACCTGAACTGGGGATCCTTGGCGAGGTCGACTTAAGCTCCGAAGTAAAGCGGCAAGAGGTTGCGAACCACCTCAATGCCTTCGCAGAACAGCAGAATTACAGCGGGGCGGCGAAGGACGAACTTGCCGCGAAACTTGCCGCCCTCCTGGGAGAGGACTACGAGGCTTTTTGCGCCAGCCGCATGCTCCAGTTGATGACCCCTGCGGAGATTGGGGAACTCTCTGCTCAGGGAGTGGATTTTCAATTGCACACACATCGCCACCGCACGCCAAAGGAAGAGGCGTTATTCCGGCGCGAGATTCGCGAGAACCGCCAGCGCCTAGAAGAAATTACGGGAAAGCCCGCGACGCATTTCTGTTATCCGTCCGGGGTCTATCGAATGGAATTTCTGCCGTGGCTCAAACAAGAAGGAGTAACCTCAGCGACGACTTGCGAGCCGTCGCTGGTTTCAGCCCCGACGAATCCCTTGCTCCTGCCGCGATTGGTGGATACGAGTTTCAAAACCGCGTTGGAATTCGAAAGCTGGCTCGATGGAACCGGAGCGCTTCTGGCTCGCCGACCAGTCAGCGCCCGTATGAATCACGATTGAGCGGCTGCGACGGGATCATGGATTCCCAAAAGCGCCAGTAACTCCCCGCGCAATTGAGGGCCGCAGGCCAGCAATCCTGGCAAGAGTGGCTTTGTCTGGTTAAAAATGAATTCCGGACGATCGAGCGGCCTGGCGAATCCTCCCCCGCTGTGGACTAAAGCAATGCCGGCGGCAATATCCCACTCGTGCTTGGGCGTGAGGGTAAAAGTTAGGTCGGCGAGTCCGGCGGCCACCCGCGCCAGCTTGTAGGCAACCGAGCCGGTAGGTTGCATGCAAAATTTCGCGTTGCGGAAGCAGTCCCATTCCCCTCGGCTGGTTTCGCTGCGGCTTGCCAAAACCGACGCACCCGCAAGAGTGGTGCGCGAACTGGCCTTCCGAGGAGCGCCGTTGTATGTGAGTCCCGTTTCTGTCGAGCCCAAGAACAATTCCTCGGTCGCCGGATTGAAGATTCCCCCAGCGACCGCCTTGCCGCCCTCCACAAACGCGATCGAGACGCAGAACTCAGGAATTCCGGCGACAAATTCGCGGGTGCCATCGAGCGGGTCTACTACCCACACGCGTTCGCAATTCAGCCGCGACAGATCATCGGCGCTTTCCTCCGAGAGCCAGCCTTCGTCCTTACGCAGCAGCGACGCTCTCAAAGCTACGTCGAGTTCCTTATCGGCCTGGGTGACCGGATCCTGTCCGGCCTTGTATTCGGCTTCGATTTCACCGGGCGTGAATTTTTTGAATACCTGCTTCGACTTTTCAATCGCCAGTTGAATTCTTTCGAGAACGTCGGAATAAATTGGCATGGGAAATTGCGATCTGTAGGTTTAGGTGGTGGAAGCACTGCTTGATTCGGTGCTCACGCCGATAAAACCTTCTCGCTCCAGGTGCAAGATGATTTCTTGCGCCGATTCTTCCGCGCTCAGTTCGCCGGTGTCAATGACTACTTCCGCGTCCTTGGGCGCCTCATAGGGATCAGAGATGCCGGTGAATTCCTTCACGATTCCGGCGCGCGCCTTGGCGTAAAGGCCCTTGCGATCACGCTGCTCGCAGATGTCGAGCGGCGTGGCCATATGCACCAGGATAAATCCTCCATGCGGTTCGATCATGCTGCGAACCTGCTTGCGTACCGAATCGTAGGGAGCGATGGGCGCGCAGATTGCGATTCCGCCGTTCTTGGTGATTTCCGACGCCACGTAACCAATCCGGCGAATATTGATGTCGCGATGCTCCTTGGAAAAGCCGAGTTCCGAGGACAGATGCTTTCTCACCAGATCTCCGTCGAGGATGGTGACCGGGCGGCCGCCCATCTCGAGAAACTTTGTCAGCAGCACGTTCGCAACCGTGGATTTGCCCGAGCCGGAAAGACCGGTGAAGAAGATCGTGACCCCTTGTTTGTGCCGAGGCGGGAAGCTGCGCCGCAGTTCCCGCACCACCTCGGGATATGTGAACCAGGCCGGAATCTCCCGGCCCTCGTTGAGCCGGTCGCGCAACTCCGTGCCAGAAATATTCAACACCCGGGCACCCGTGGGTACTTCCGTATCGGGAACGTAGCAATCTTTATCTTCCAGGTAAACCATCATGCTGAAGGGCACCATGGTCACGCCAATTTCCGGCTCGTGCTTCTTGAAAAGCTCCTGAGCTTCGTAAGGACCATAGAATGGTTTGCCGTCGGAATCCTTTCCCGGACCGGCGTGATCCCGGCCGACGACGAAGTGGGTTACGCCATGGTTCTTGCGGATCAGAGCGTGCCAGATCGCCTCACGCGGCCCGCCCATGCGCATGGCCAAGGGCAGCAGCGAAAGCCGAACCGTCCCCGCCGGATACTTGGCCAGCAGAAGCTGATAGCAGCGCACGCGCGTGAAGTAGTCCACGTCGCCGGGCTTGGTCATGCCGACCGAAGGATGGATGAGCAGGTTCGCTTCCACGGTTTTGGCGGCGCGAAAAGTCAGTTCGACGTGCGCGCGGTGCATGGGATTGCGCGTCTGAAACGCCACAATCCGGCGCCATCCCACGCGGGAAAACTCAGCCCGCAGCTCCGCCGGCGTCAGGCGAAGGGTTTTGAAATCGTAGTGCGTAGGATTTTGAAGCCCCTCGAGTTTTCCGCCGACGTACCAGGGATTGCTGCGGTTCAAAAGGTGATCCACCCCAGGATGGACCGTGCTGGTAGTGCCGAACACGGATTTGGCTTCATCCTTTCGATCAGGCTGCCAGACTTCTTCGACATGCAACACAGCCACCATCACGCCTTCAGGGTCGCGTAGCGCAACTTTACTGCTGCCGGGCGTGAGTTTCTTGGCAAACTCCTCGGTCACGTCGAGCGTGATCGGCATCGGCCAGAGAATCCCGCTCGCCAGGTGCATTTCGTGGCAGACGCTCTCGTAATCCCGGCGGCCCATGAACCCGCGCAGGGGCGAAAAGCCTCCACTCAACAAGAGTTCCAGATCACACAGTTGGCGGGCGGAGAGGTCCCAAGATGGCCACTCGCGGGAGTTGGCTTTCAGCTCACCGGCGCGCTCGGCTGATGCAATCAGCTGAACCAGTTCGCCGCCGTGCGCCGGGATAAGATGGCTCGTCGAAGTTGTCAAAAGTACAAACCTCCCAATCTTATGGATTTTTTCTTGGACGTTTCCGCCAGGGCACAAAGAAGATGTTGGGATTAGAGACGATAACCCAGCAAATGGTCTTGACCAGGCAGTTAAATTTGTGTGATCGATTTTATCAAAGATCGTTCCGGCTCGAGTCGTTACCTCTGTTATAGAATCGAGTCGTTACCTCTGTTATAGAATCCTTCCAGCGCCCGCCCCAGGAACCGGTTCTGGTGAATGCCTTAAATTCGGTAGCAATTCTCAATCCATTGGGCGACTTTGGCATCAACGCCTACAGTTTTGAGTTGGCGGAAGGCTTGTGTGCGGGCGGGGTTTCAGCAGACGTCTACGTCAATGGGGCATCGCCGCTCTCGGAACTTCCAGCGGCCCGGCGCCATCGCTGTTTCCCGGTCCTCGGGAGCGTGCTCCTGAAGCAGGATCTGAAAACCGGCTACCGGGCTGAGGCCGAATCCTCCCTCTCCCCGCCGCTGTTGACGACAACCTCTTCGGTCAAAACCGAACCCGGTCGCCAGCCGCCCCCCCTGTTTCGGGAGCGTGCCCGCCAAAAATTCCTTGAAATCGAGCTGGCAGCGCATCTGAGGCGGAAACGCTATGACCTCGTGTGGACGCAGTGGCCGGAAATCTACGGACATGGTTTCTGGGCCACTTGCCGGCGGCTGGGCATGAAAACGGTGCATACCGTGCACAACGTCCTGCCACACGAAGAGAGCCCTGAGGACGTGACGCTGCTCGGAAAGGTATATGGGAACTGTGACCGGCTGATAGTCCATTCCGAGCAAAGCCGGAAGGAACTTGCACGACTTTTCCCCGACGTGGCATCGAGGGCTTCGGTAATGCGGCACGGTCTTTACACAATCTACCCGCGACGTACCGGAGTGCGGGAGCGGGTTCGCGGGGAACTGCAGATTGGGCCTGCTAAAGTTGCTTGCCTGATTTGCGGCGGCATACGACCCTACAAGAACATCGATTCCTGCCTGCGTGCTTTGACGGAACTTCCCCAGGATGTGCTTCTCATCGTCGCCGGCAAGGAGTCCGGCTTTGCGGACTCCTCAGCCGAAGATGCGCTGGCGCATACGCGTAGGAGAGCGCGAGAGTGCGGCCTAGAGGACCGCGTACGGCTGATCCCCCACTTTCTCGGTCGTCTCGAGATGGCGGGACTGTTCGAGGCTGCTGACCTGCTTTTGCTGCCCTACCTCAAAGGTTACGGCAGCGGGTTGCTGCTGCTGGGCATGACATTTCGGAAATACATCGTTACTTCCGATACGGGTGGGGCGAGCGAATACCTGCGAAACTATCCAAATAGCAGCCTGCTTGCAGGAGGCGAAAGTGCGGAAATCGCCGCGGGCATCCGGGAAGGGATCAGAGCTCTCCAGGCTGGAACGCTGATCGCAGAAGCAACGGCGCTCGAGGAGTTACAGTGGACCACGATTGCGCGCAACTTTTTACAGATCATCTAGAGCGGCGGTTGAGGATTGTTTCGCAGGGAGCGCCGCGTTGACTCGGATATGACGCAGATCACTGACGGACCGCCCCCCGACACCACGGCTCAGCCTTCTTCCAATCTGAAGGTGTTCGATCAGAGTCTCGCCAAGGGCGTGGCCTGGACGGCCGGAGCCAAGTGGTCGAGCCAGTTTCTTTCCTGGGCTTCCCTTATCATCGTTGCCCGGCTGCTGTCGCCCGCAGACTTTGGCCTGGTAGGAATGGCGACTCTTTATCTGGGGCTGGTGACGCTGTTCAGCGAATTTGGCGTGGGCACCGCCGTGCTCGTTTTGCGGAATCTGGACGAAGAGCAAATCGGGCAGCTGAACAGCCTCTCGCTGTTGATAGGGTTCGGTTGTTTTCTGGTTTCTTGCGGCATCGCGAGGCCCCTGGGAGTGTTCTTTCGCGCTCCAAAACTTCCTCTGGTTGTCGTCGCCATGAGCACCACATTCATCATCCTGGGATTGCGGAGCATTCCATACTCTCTCCTGCAACGCGACATGCGTTTCAAACTTTTGTCGGTGCTCGAGACTGCGCAATCGATCTGCCAGGCGCTGACCACGCTCTTGCTGGCATTCCTCGGCCTGGGCTACTGGTCGCTGGTCGTCGGCAATATCGCAGGTTCGGCGTTGCTCACAGTTACGACCGCGTTGTACTGCCGTCATGGCTTTGCGGTCCCGCGCCTCGCGTCCATCCGGCACGCCCTGCGGTTCAGTTCGCATATTCTGATCTCGCGGCTGTGCTGGTACGCGTACTCGAACGCTGATTTTCTTGTGGCGGGCCGGGTTCTCGGACCAGCCCCGTTGGGCGAATACACCTTGGGGTGGAATCTGGCGACGGCGCCGATCGAAAAGGTCTCGGGGGTTATCGTGCGCGTCACTCCCGCGTTCTTTGCCGCCGTCCAGGATGAACATGCCGCCCTGCGCCGCTACCTGCGGGTGCTGACCGAGGCTATTGGCATCGCCACGTTTCCCGCCACCTTTGGTCTGGCCCTGGTGGCTCATGAGTTTGTGCCCCTGGCGCTGGGGAAAAAATGGGGCGGCGCGATTGTCCCGCTGGAGTTGCTGGCGTTTTACGCTTCGTTCCGCGTGATCGTGACTTTGCTTCCGCAGGTTTTAAACGTCGTGGGAGAAACCCGCTTCGGGATGCGGAATGCGATCGCCACCGCAATTATCATGCCCACCGCTTTTTATGTTGGAAGCCATTGGGGTACGACCGGAATCGCCGCGGCCTGGATTATTACTTACCCCGTGGTGGTCATACCGTTGTACTGGCGAACTCTTTCCAAGATTGGCCTGGGGGTTCGAGAGTATATGCAAGGCATTGTCCCGCCTCTCAACGGGTCGATTGCGATGGCGGTTGCGGTTGAAGCGGTGAAATGGTCGCTGCCTCACGAGTGGCCGTTAATGCCCAAATTAATCCTCGAAGTGGCGGCGGGAGCGGCCGCTTACGCCATTGTGATGTTAGGAGTTTATAGGTCCCGCATGCGCGCTTTATGGCAACTTGCCAATAATCTTTTGCGCCGTAAATCCTAAGCGGAGATAGCGCGAGATCCGTTTCAAGCCCGGCTGTTCGCGATTGCGGGCACGCGCGCGTCCTGCTGCGGGCCGACCAGTTCTCGCATCCAGTCTCCCAGGCGCGATGCCAACTGCCGGTACTGGAATTTGCCATTGATGTCCAGCTGCAGCGATTCCGGGCTCCGTCGGCGCATTTGCAGGAACTGGAGGAAGCGTTCGGCGATCTCGTTACTATTGCCCGGGCTTGCCCAGATACCGGAGTCGGTCTCCCGCAGCAGGTCGGTCAAAGCTCCCGGCTCAGTCACCGCAAAGATCGGAATGCCAGTCTGCAGGTACTCATAAAATTTTGCCGGCACTTGCAGTTCATGACATCCCTGGAAGAGCAGCAAGCGATCGGCGCTCGCAAGGACTTGCTGTGCCTGATTGCGGTTGATGCGTGGACGAAACTCCAGACATCGTTTCTCAAGGAGCTCAGGGCAGATGGCCTGCGCCTGGGTGATGTAATCGCTATCGATTTCGCCCTGAAAGACCAGCTGAAAGGAATCGGGATCGAGTTGGCCGGACCGAGTAAGCTGGGAAATCGCCTCCAGAAAAGTGTCAATTCTTCGCAGGCCGTAAATAGAACCCAGGTGGAGGAAGAGACGTTTCGGGGCGGGCGCAGCGGTGGCGTACGCGTCTGAGTCGTCAAACCCGTTGGTGAGCGTACGGAATTTGGAGGGGGCCTCCTCCAAATAGTGGTTCTGAAACGCTTCCCGCAGGCGGTCGGTGTTGCAGATGACTAGATCCGCCGCTCCGATGCAGCGTTCTTCCAGCCGCTCGGAGAGATGCTGGAACCAACCCGGGCCGCGTTTTTCCGGCAGAAGATGCGCCCATGGATCTCTAAAATCCGCCATCCATGGCAAATTATGGGTAAGCTTCAGGCGCCGGGCAATCAGGTGAGAAATCCATGGCGGCCCGCTCGAAAAAACCGCCTCCACTTTATCCCTTCGGATCAACTCGCCAGCCGCTTTGAGGGCAGGAAGGTACCAGCCCCAGTAGCGGTCGGGGAATGAGAGCATGGCGAGCAGGTGTTGCCGGGCCCGGGTTGAATTCGGGCCTCGGCCTTGCACTTTCCCGGCATCGCCGGTCTGCGGTTTCCGATGCTGGATCAGGCGGCGATACCAATCGAGCGGCGTTGATAACGAGCCGGTGCGAATCACTTTCAGATCGCTCGGCAGAACCAAGCTGGGATCAACGCTTTCATAGAGACGGTCTTTTACCGTCAGGACGAACGGGTGAATGTCGCACTCTGGCAGATAACGGCAGAGTCGGGCAATGCGGAGGCCCCCAACTGCGGAGTCGGGCGGGAATGTATGGCTTACAATTAAAACCCGCATCACGGACCCTTATCTCCAGCGGACATGAAGGTTGGGGTTACTGCCCAGCACGTCGTGCTGTGCGGACGGAACTCGAGGCCTAGACGTTGTGAGATGCCGATCATACTAATTGTTCCGAGCTGCTCTGTTCTTGGCATCGGTGTGCGGAACCGAAAAACCGCTTTTGCAGTACGACCTCTACAATCCGCCTCGCGGCGTGTCCATCCCACAACGGGGGCCGGCGCGAGGAACGCGACCAGTTGCGCAGGATATGCCTTCCTGCACTGACGATCCTGGTTGGGTTAACGCCAATAATCTGATTGCTGCCATGCTCGACGGTCGCTGGCCGTTCGGTATTGTTGCGCAGCGTGAGGCACGGCACACCTAACGCAGTGGTTTCCTCTTGAATCCCGCCAGAGTCAGTCAGCACCACCCGGGAATGGTCCATGAGGCAGAGGAAATCCAGGTACCCCAAGGGGTCGAGCGCTTGCAAACCGGTAAGCGAGCCTTTCCTGGATCCTACAAAATAATGGTCGAGATTCAAATCGCGAACTCTCGTCATCGTCCGGGGATGAATCGGGAAAAACACCGGGATTTCCTGCGCCAGCTCGCCCATCGCCTGCAACAGCGGTTCCAGGGTCTCCGGTTGGTCGACATTCGAAGGACGATGCAGCGTGAGCACGCCATAGGGAAGAACATGCTCGCCCTCCTTTACGCCCAGCTTCTCCAGGATCCGGGACTTCGCCGCAATCGCACGGTGCCGCAGCAGGGTGTCGATCATGACATTGCCCACCAAAAAAATCCTGTCTTCGGAGACGCCCTCGGCCCTCAGGTTGTCGACCCCGCTTTGCTCGGTGACAAATAACAGTTCGGAAATCGTGTCGGTGACTTTACGGTTGATCTCTTCGGGCATGGTGAGATCGAAGCTTCGCAATCCAGCTTCAATGTGGGCCACGGGAATGCCGAGTTTCACCGCGGTCAGCGTTGCAGCCAGGGTCGAATTCACATCGCCGACGACAAACACCAGGCCCGGGCGGAATTCCTCGAGCACCGGTTCGAGACCCTTCATCACCTCAGCGGTCTGCCAGGTATGACTGCCGGAGCCCACCTGCAGGTTAAGATCAGGTTCAGGCAGCCCCAGCTCCTCAAAAAAAGTGCCGGACAGCTTGTCATCATAGTGCTGGCCGGTGTGCACCAGGCGGTGCGATACATCGGAAACCCGCCGCAGTTCCGACACGATCGGCGCAATTTTCATAAAGTTGGGTCTTGCGCCGACCACGCTAAGAATTCGCATTTGCATCCCCACTGCCAAAAACTGAAACCAGATCGCCCGACGTCAATTCCAGTCCTGCCCCCTCGGCCACGATGGCTGTGGCATATTTCTCGTTGAGCTCCGGCTCGAGCATCGTCCAGCGCTTCGCCTCGTTCGCATCCGGACGCGTGGCCAGAAGGCGAGCCGGTTCACCCGGGCGCAGGGAAACGTCGAACTCCGATAGCGGCAGAGACAACCCACTGCCGAGAGCCTTGAGGTAGGCTTCTTTTCGGGCCCAGCAGTTGAAAAAACCTCGATGCTGGTCATCGACGGGCAAGCTGGCCAAATCCCGCTGCTCGGAAACCGAGAAAAAGCGTTGTGCAATGGCCTTGATTTCCACATCATACCGGATCGCTTCTATGTCCACTCCAATCCGCCTCTCCAAAGTAACTCCAACACAGGCCATATCGCCGGAATGGGAAACATTGAACCGCAACCCGCGGCTCTGGTGGACTCCCCCGAGTTCCGGCTTTCCCTTAGCCGAATAAGAAAAGATCAAACGTGAAGGCTCTTCCTCGAGATAGCTTGCCAGCAGCATGCGCACCGCACCCCGGCAGATGTTGAAGTGCCGCCGGTCTCGAGCGAACCTCAGCCTTGCCGCTCTTTCGGTCTCATCGGCTGAGAGAAGGCTGGCACATTCTCTTTCGCCGATTCTGCCGTCCTCTAGATCGAGATACCAGAGGTGGACGCCCCGTTTATCCAACATGCGCCAGCTTGCAGCGAGAGTGCCAACACCAGGATGCACACGCGATCTTCCCGCCTCGCGTTCGCGTGTCGAGCGGGGTGCGCCGGACAAGAACCTTCGAGATGTCAGGGCGCGGTCGGTGTGAACCAGATGCAAGAGAGGTCTCCGTGGATGAAAAAGTAACTCTTATGTTTGGACGTCAATTGTTTTCGGACGGGCAACCTTGTCGTCGAGGATGCGCCAGACCATATCCCTGTGCGGACCGTTGGACGTTGCCCGCGAGAGGCTCTCTCGCAGGAGGCTGCCGAGTTTGCGTACGTGCGGCGGCCGCAACATCAAATGGGGCATTTCGATGCAGTGAATTTCGACCCCACCACGCGACCGGGAACCCCATCCCAAGGTCGTGTCTTTTACGTAGTAGAAGGGCTGCCTCGGGCGCTTAAACACCGCCACAGGAGCGTTAAAGTGAGGATTCGTGAAGTTCTTTCCTGGCCAATAAACCTTTTGCCAGGGAGTCTGCGGCTGGCGAGCAAAAGGATGGATGATTCGATTCAGCGTCCTGCGCAGACTGCCAGTCACAGACGTGAGAGGGCGGCGTCCCCCGGAACGAAGCAACTGGCGTGTCCTTTTTTGATAGTAATGGATCCGCCAAAGCCACCGGACATACGCGTTCTGCAGGACCCACGTATCGAAAACCGCGAATAAGCCAACGGTTTCGCCCTGAGCCTCCAATTCCAGAATGATTTGTTCCGCAATGTGAGCACCTGCGCACATGCCTCCCAGATAATAGGGTCCGGAAGGCTGGACAGAGCGCATCCCCGCGATGTACTCCAGGGCGAGGCTGCGCATATCCGTCAGTGGAATCGGCGAGTGTGGTGGAACCACACGACCACGCGACTGCAGTTTGTACACGGCCTGGTCGGCGCCCATCGCTTTCGCAAGGGCGGCATATCCGAGGGCGCTTGCACTGGGCGATGCAACCACGAAAAACGGCACACCTTCCCCGGCTTGTACTGGCATCACGATGGGATCTGACTTGGGCTGATTGGCGTCCCGCAGCAACTTTGCCATGGATTCGACCGTCGGAGCGCGGAAAAGAGCCGTCAACGGGACCTCGTGGCCAGTCTCCTTGGCAATGCTCGCCATCAGTTGAACGGCCAAAAGCGAATGCCCGCCAACGTCAAAAAAATTGTCGGTTACGCCAACTGCCTCGCTGTGCAGCACCTTTCTCCAAATGCTCAACAGGGCGGCCTCTGCTTCATCACGAGGCGCCGTGATCGAAGCGCGTTGTGCCACCGCCTGCGGTTCGGGTAATGCTTGCCGGTCAATCTTTCCGTTGGGGGTCAGGGGAAACTTTCCAAGCACCGCAATCGCCTGCGGCACCATATAGTTCGGCACTTCCTGCTTCAGGTAGTCGCGCAGTTCGTCGCCGGTGACGTCGCTGCCTTGCACCACGGCATAGCCCAACAGTCGCTTGTCGCCCTGCTCGTCATCTCGGGCGAGGACGAGCGCCTGCTTCACCCCGGCATGCCGCGCCAGCGCTGCTTCAATCTCTCCCAACTCGATCCGGAAACCGCGTACCTTCACTTGATCGTCACCGCGTCCCAGAAACTCGATCTCGCCGCCCTCCAGGTACCGCGCCAGGTCCCCCGTCCGATACATCTTGGCGGTACCGTCTGAGGAGAAGGGGTTTCTGAGGAACCGCTCCGAGGTTTTCTCCGGCTGGTTCAGATACCCAGCGGTTACACCAGCTCCCGCAATGTAGAGCTCCCCTCGTACTCCAACCGGCACCGGCTTCAGGTTTTGGTCGAGCACGTACACCTGCGTGTTCTGGATTGGCCGTCCAATCGGAATGCTGGAAAGCTGGTTGGATTTAAAATCGTAGCCTTTCAGCGTCAACGTGAGCGAGCCAACCGTCGTCTCTGTCGGACCGTAGTGGTTCAAGACCTCACAAGTCGAAGGCAGCGCTTCGATCTTCTCGAGCAGCTTTTCGGTCAGGGTTTCGCCGCCAAAGACCAGATACTTCCGCGGCAGCAGCTTCTTAGCCTGTTCGGCGTCTGATTGCGTCTGTAGGAGTGCCGACATATGCGAGGGCACGATCTTCAGCACATCGATGCCATACTTCGTCGCGTACTCGGCAAACCGCATGCCGTCGGTAGCGGTTTCATAGCCGATCACGTGCAGCGTGCCGCCCGAGATCAGCGAAGGATAAATGCAGGTGTTTCCCAGGTCCGCGCCGAGCGTCGATACCGTCGCGAACTGCAGGCCCTCCGAATGTTTTCCGGCCTCCAGGCGCTTGCCAATGAAATCGGCGTAGTTAACCAAATTGCGATGCCGGACGGCCACGCCCTTCGGAACACCGGTTGAGCCGGAGGTGTAGAGCACATACACCAGGTTCTCGGGAGTGGTTGTGCAGGATGGATTCGAAGTAGGTTCTCCGGCCCATGGCGTCGGCTCGGCGTCGAGCACCAGTTTCGCGCCGGGAAACTCGGGAACCTGGGGGGCTAATTTCGACTCCGTGAGTATGACGACGGCGCCTTCCATTTGCTGGCGCAAGCGCGCCGGAGGATTGTCTGGGTTCAAAGGCAAATAAGCGCCACCGGCCTTGAGGATTCCGAGCACTGCAACCATGGTCTCAACCGAGCGCTCCAAACAAAGTCCCACCAGCTTATCCGGGCCCACCCCTTGCCGGCGCAGATAGTGCGCCAGTTGGTTGGCCCGAGCATTCAGTTGTTGGTAGGTGAAGGCCAGCTCGCCACAGCGCACGGCCACGCGTTCAGGCGTTCGCTCGGCTTGGACCTCGAACAGCTGATGCAGGCACTTCTCAGCCGGATACTCGGCCGCCGTGTTATTCCACTCCACCAGTTGCTGGCGCTCAGCTTCAGAAAGCAGCGGCAGGTCGGAAACCTTGGCTTCGGCATTCTTGAGTGCCGCCACCAGCAGATTCTGATACCAGCCGGCAATGCGCTTGACTACCGAGCGATCGAGCCGCGCCGCATCGTAATGAAACTCTAGCTCGACCCGCGGACCGCGTCGAACCACCACCAAACGCAGCTTGAAGCGCTCGGCGATGATTTGCACGCGGTCGAGCCCGAACTGCGCTCCTCCTGCTGGTTCTGTTTTCCCAAGGTCGTAATAAGAGAAACTGGCGCCTTCATAATCGAACGCCTCGAGCGGCAGAAATTCCTGGACCCCGATGGCCTCTTGCAACGACTCGGAGGTTCGCCGACAAACGTCGGCGAAACTGAAATGCGACTCCACGGCGATGCCGACCGGAAGCATTCGAGAAAAGGATCCAACGGCGTTCTCTAGTTCCTCGAATTCTCGTCCGGGAGCCTCGACATGCAGCACCAAGCTATTTTGCTGAGATACGCGGGCCACGAGTGCGGCCCATGCCGAGAGCAGCAGGTTCGGTTGGGAGGAACCAAGAACATCCCCGGCGCTTTTGGCGTCCAACTCAACGCAAACCAGATCTGGCGTGAAAGCGGTGCCCGCCTGTTTTTCCAGAGGGAGAAGGATCGGTGTTTGTCCGGCCGCGATCTTCTCCCAAGACGCGCGCGCTTTGCGTGCGTCATCCTCTTCGACTCGAGCAGATCGAGCTGCCATTGCGCAAATTGGACGTATCGGAATGGTTCCGGTAAATCCGATTTGCCCGCATAGATCGCGCACAACTCGCGGAAGATGGCCAGGAGAGAGGGAGCGTCGGCGCAGAGACTGCTAAAACTTAGAACGAGCGAATATCTGGCAGGCTCTTCCTGAACTAAGAACGCGCGGACCACGGTTGAGTGCTCCCCATCTGCAGCAACTTGCTTCTCTCTTGTGAGAAGACCGTCGATCTCGGTGTCACGCTCTGCTTGGCTTTTGCCGGAAAGGTCGATTTGTTCCCATGTCGGTTCCTGCGAGTCAAGCACCACCTGAAAGGGAAACTTCATTCCTGGCTGACGGCGAAACACGGTTCGCAGACTCTCGTGACGCGAGACAATCTGGTTCAGGGAGGCTCGCATCTGGTCGGCGTCGACTTCGCCGTGAATCGAGATTCGGCAAAGAGTTCTCGAGCCGCCATGGAGGCCTTCGCTGGTCAGCTTCCACGCCAGCTTCTGCTGCGGTGAGAGCCAAAATCCTGTGGCTTGTTCGGACATCCCCTAAGCTCCTTCGACGACGCAAACTTTTAGCCTACATCATGCGTTTTGGCCCGGAGGGGGGGACGGGCCGGTTATGGGTCACTGCGAAGACGCACGGTCGAGATCGGCGCCGTGCACGAGGTCTCCAAGTGCCACTACGATCTTACGGGGCCCAACAAACGGGTCGCGTGCGTGTGCCGTGATCATATTGTCGAGAGTGACCATGTCGCCCTCGCGCCATTGGAATCGTACCGCATTTTTCTCGTACAGCTCTCCGATGTGGTCCATCACCGAATCTTCGATGGGCGAACCATCTCCATAATAAACGTGACGCGGCAAATCCTCACTTTTGAAGATCGAGAGCAACGACTGACGGGTTTCCGGATCGAGGCAGTGGACGTGGTGCAGCTGAACTTGATTGAAGAATGACATCTCTCCGGTGACTGGATGACGCAGAACGCCACGGCATTTCTGTTTCACGCGGAGGCTGTCTTTTCCATACCACTCGGCAATGAATCCCTGCTTGTGGCAGGCTTCTTCCACTACGGCTCGCTCTTCGGTCTGGAAAAAACGCTGCCAGCTGACGTCCAGCCCGTCGGAGAAATTGCGGATGTACATCAATCCCACCTTCTCGAATTTGTCGCGCACCGCCGGATCGAGCTGCCGGTAGATCTTACGACAATCCACCACCGGAGAACAGCCGCCTTCCGTGGCCGCGATGACGCAGAAGAAACTGATTCGAGTCGGCCAGGCATTCATGTGCGAGCTCTCGTTGTGGTACAGAATGGCCTTGTCTGCTGGATAGGGCGTGGAGGTGTAGATCTTTCCCGCGACGCCTTCGCGTGGCAGGTCCCCATACTCGGAATAGATCTCTTTGTAGATGGCGGCAGCAACCCCCTCGAAATCTTCCGGCGTCGAAAGCCCGAAGCCCCGGAACAGGACGCCTCCGTGCTGGTGCAGCTTCGAGTTGACATAATCCCGATGGTTACGCGCCCATTCGGCCAGATCCACCTGATCCGCGGCAGGTTCGATGACTAAGGGTAAAAGTTCACTCTCGTTGAGCTGGGTCTCGCGCACCGGACTGAAGTGCGAAAGATCCACGGCCTTGCGCCGAATCGCGCCCAGTGATTTTTTGAGTGTTGCTGTATTCTCCACGTTTCTATCCCCTTACGCCCCCGTCGACACACGTGCCCGGCAGGGTGGTTAAGGTAATTCTGCATTTCTCGTGCCAGCAACCAGCCGCACGGGGGCGAACTTGCCGATCGACGATAACGTAACAAACTCAGTAAATTCAATAGCTTACACGTGGTCCCTTGCAAAAGTGAGGTTCGCTCTATTTTAAAGGGTGCAAACAATTGCACACTCTTGTGGCGCTTACGGTGTTCCTCCGTTCCCGGCCCGCCCACCCGGGTCACCTATCCGAATCGGATCCTTCCCCCAATTGGACGGCTTTTGGTTGCGCCGCGCCTAGCCTTTTCCGCTGTGCGAGTTTGCGCTGGCTCTTCTCCGCTTCGAGCTGCTGCCTTTCCTGGTCGCTTTGGATCCGTAACTCGCTGATTCGCTTCTCGGGGTGGAACAGGGCATCGCGCAAAATCGTTTCATACCCAGCGGCCATGCGGAGTATGGTTCCGCGATCGAACAGTTCCGTGCTGTACACCCAGTGCTGACAGGTTCCGGCGTTGCTTTCGCCAATGAAAACCGCGGCGTCGAATTTCGAGCGAGTGATGGGCACGGGTACTCCGCACATCTCAACGCCTGCCAGGGCGCGCCGTTGTGGCGGGATGTTCTGCATGACGAAGAGTGCCTGCACGATCGGATTGTGGCTGAGGCTGCGCTCGGGGCGAAGGTCTTCGACCAGTTTGTCGAAGGGGATGTCCTGATGGGCATAGGCCCCGAGTGCCACCTCGCGGACGCGTGAGACCAGTTCACGGAATGTGGGGTCGCCGGATAAGTCCGTACGGAGCGGCAGAAGATTAATGAAAAACCCGATCATGGCCTCGGTTTCTGCCGTCGTCCGGTTTGCGATGTCGGTACCGATGACGATGTGCTTCTGCCCCGAATAGCGTGACAGCAGAGCGTTATAGGCGGCAAGCAGCACCATGAATAGAGTTGCGCCCTCCTTTTGGCTGAACTCCTTCGCGGCAGAAGCGACATCTGACGCCAGCAAAATCGGGTCATACGCTCCGGCAAATGTGCGCACCTCCGGCCTTGGCCGGTCAACCGGAAGGTCGAGCAAGGGCGGCGCGCCTTTCAGGTGCTCGCGCCAGTAATCAAGCTGTTGTTCCAAAACCTTTCCCTGCAGGTAAGTTCTTTGCCAGGCAGCGTAGTCTGCGTACTGAACCGGCAGTTCCGGTAGCGGAGACGGCTGTGCTTGGGTGAAGGCCTCATAAAGCGCGCCCAGCTCCTGGAAGAATATGGAGGCTGACCACGCGTCGCTCACAATGTGATGCATCGTGAGCAATAGAATGTATTCATCGGACGCAAGCTTCAGAATCTTCGAGCGAACCAGAGGTCCGCTTGCGAGATTGAACGGTGTTTGTTCCTCCCGGACCGCGAGTTCCTTTACCCTGGACTGCCTTTCTTGCGTCGAGGATTCGCTCAGGTCCAGGATGGGAACATCGAGCTCGAGCGAGTTGGCGATGGCCTGTACCGGCTCGCCGTTCGTACTTGTGGCAAATGTGGTCCGCAGGGACTCGTGCCTGCGCACGATCTCGTTAAGAGCGCGGATAAACGAGGCAACGTCGAGTGAGCCTTTGAGCTGAAAGGCGCGCGGAATATTGTAGAGCGGATTGTTGGGCTCGATTCGATCGAGTACCCACAGCCTTTGCTGGGCGAAAGAAAGCCTCAAGGGGCCTTCACGTGAGATCCGCTGCAGAGATGGAACCGCATCTTCTGCGGCGCCTCGGATCTTTTGCGCTTGGTTTGCGAGCGCCGCGATGGTGGCATGCTCAAACAGGGTTCGCAACGGCAACTCGATGGCCAGGGCCCGCCGGATCCTCGACACGACCTGAGTGGCCATGAGGGAGTGCCCGCCGAGGTCAAAGAAATTGTCGTCGATGCTGATGCTCGCGAGTTCGCGGCGCAGCACCTCGGCCCAGATCTCGGCGATCTTCCGCTCGGTTTCGTTCCGCGGGGCAACGTAGGCACGCTGGGCCGCTGCCGTCTGCGGTTCGGGCAGGGCCTGCCGATCAATTTTGCCGTTCGGCGTCAGCGGGAACTTCGCCAGCACAGCAATTGCCTGCGGCACCATGTAATCCGGTACTTCCTGCTTCAGGTAGTCGCGCAACTGCTCACCGCTGACATCCTTGCCCTCGGAGACAACATATCCCAGAAGCCGCTTGTCCCCCTCTTCGTTCTCCCGCGCCAGCACCAGCGCTTGCTTCACGGTCGGGTGCCGCGCCAGCGCCGATTCGATCTCTCCCAGTTCGATTCGGAAGCCCCGCACCTTCACCTGATCGTCTGCGCGCCCCAGAAACTCGATCGCGCCGTCCTCCAGATATCGCGCCAAGTCCCCCGTACGGTACATCTTCGCCGATGAGTCGGAAGAGAATGGGTTCTCCAGGAACCGCTCCGCCGTCTTCTCCGCCTGGTTCAGATACCCCGCCGTGACTCCCGCTCCGGCAATGTACAGCTCACCGCTCACCCCGGCTGGCACCGGCTCTAGATTCTGGTCAAGCAAGTACACCTGGGTGTTCTGGATCGGCCGTCCAATTGGAATGCTCGAAATCTGCTTCGACTTCCAGTCGTAGTCTTTCAGCTTCAAGGTCAACGAGCCGACCGTGGTCTCGGTGGGACCGTAGTGGTTCAAGACCTGGCAAGCGGGCTGAAGGGAAGCAATCTTCTCCAGCAGCTTTGGGGTCAGGGTCTCGCCGCCGAAGACCAGATACTTCCGCGGCAGCAACTTCTTCGCCTGCTCCGGGTCGGACTGTGACAGCAGTAGCGCCGCCATATGCGAGGGCACGATCTTCAGCACATCCATGCCGTACTTGGCCGCATATTCGGCAAAGCGCACCGCGTCGGTGGCGGTCTCATAGCCGATCACGTGCAGCGTTCCGCCGGAAATCAGAGAAGGGTAGATGCAGGTGTTACCCAGGTCCGCGCCGAGGGTCGAAACCGTCGCAAAGTGCAGGCCTTCGGGATGCTTTTGGACTTCCAGACGCTTCGAGATGAAATCGGCGTAGTTGACGAGATTACGATGCCTTACGGCAACGCCTTTCGGCACCCCGGTCGAACCGGAGGTGTAGAGCACGTAGACCAGATTTTCAGCCGTGGCGGTGCGGTCAGGATTCGAAGCAAGCTCCTGTGTCCAGGGCTTGGGTTCGGCGTCGAGCACCAACTTGGTGCCTGCAACGTCTGGAACCTGCGCCGCCAACTTCGATTCGGTGAGCACCACCACCGTGCCTTCCATTTGCTGACGAAGGCGCGCCGGGGGATTATCCGGGTTCAGGGGCACATAGGCGCCTCCGGCTTTGACAATGGCCAGCACCGCAACCATCGTCTCGGCCGAACGCTCCAGGCAAAGTCCCACGAGTTTGTCCGGGCCGACGCCGTGCCGGCGCAAATAGTGCGCCAGTTGGTTCGCGCGAGCGTTCAGCTCTCCGTAGGTGAACGCCTGCTCGCCACAGCGTACTGCCACTCGCTCCGGAGTGCGTTCGCTTTGGGCTTCGAACAGCTGATGCAGGCATTTCGTCGCCGGATATTCGGCCGCGGTGTTATTCCAGTCAACCAGCAGCTGCTGGCGTTCGCTCCCTGAAAGCAGTGGCAGATGCGAGATCTTGATCTCGGCGTTCGCGAGCGCTGCAGTCAGAAGATTTTGATACCAACCGGCAATGCGTTCGACCAGGCTGCGCTCGAGCCGAGAGGAGTCGTAATGAAACTCCAGTTGCAGTTCTGCCTCCCGCCTCACCGCTACCAGCCGCAGCTTGCAACGCTCGCTAACAACCTGCGCCTGCTGCACTTCAAAGGTCAGCGTTCCGAATTGTTCGGGGGCACCCAAATCCGTCGAGGAGAAGCAGAGAGGCAAATCGGGGCTCTCGTCATCAACAAGTTGGGCCCAGGAAAATGCTTCTTGCCAATTGCGCGCCTCTTCCGCGAGCGATCCGATCTTCGAACTTATCGATCGGAAGGATGCTTCCGGATCGGGAGCAAAACTCAAGGGAAAGTTGCGCGCCAGGGGGCCAAGAGCAGACTGAAGTTCTTCGTACCTGCGGCCATCGAACTCGCAACCCACACAGACGGCGGCCTCGCCGGTTAATCTGGAAAGGAGTACGGCCCAAGCACTCAGCAACACATTGTCGGCTGCGACTTTGGACCCGGCGAACCGGTTGAGCTGGGAAAAAAGCTCCTTCGGCGCAGCCAGGCTAAAGACTTGCGGACAAAACGAGGCAGGGTCCTTGCGTTCAAGCGGCAGGCTTACTTTCTCAAGGGAACCGATGTCGATGGTTCGCCACGTATCGGCCCAGAACTTTCGTCCGGCCTTGGTTTCGTCGCTGGCCAACATCTCGTTTTGCCATTCAACGAGGTCCGCATATTGCATGGCTTCGTCGCTGCTTGTCTGATCCGAGTAGGCAAGTGCGATCTCTCTCGCGACATTTTTCAGAGTCGTAGCGTCCCCTAAGAGAGAAGGAAGAGTCAGCACCAAGAGGTGCTCGTTGCCGCTCACCTGGAGCAGCAAGGCACGAAAACCTGATTCCTGCTCGCTAGGACGAGCATGGTCGCGTTCGCTTTGCAGGACCTGCTCAAAGTTCTTTGCCAGGAATGCTGTGGTTTGGAATACAAATCGGGGCTCGTTCAGAATTACTTGAAACGGCAGCTTCACGCCGGATTGGCGACGGAACACGGTGCGCAGTATCTCGTAATTGGAAACCACACTGGTGATCGCGGTCAGAAACTTGGCGGGATCACCCTCACCCCGGATACGTAAACAGAGCTGCCCCGTAGCCGGACTGCCTTTGGCCATCTGGTGCCACGCACGTTCCTGTTGCGCGGAGAGCCGGAACGCTGCCGGCGCCATTGTCGAATTCGAAGCCATTCAGTTTTGCGTCCTGAGCAATTTTTGCAGCTACAGCTTGGCCTTACACGTTACTTTCGTTTACGCATCCGCGACCGCTTTGCGGCGAATCTTCTTCAGTTTCTCAAGCCCTGCCTTCTGAACCTTGACCTGATCCGACCCGCGCCGGGTTTTGTCTGCTTCCGCCAGCAGTTCGCAAAGCGAACTTACCCGCGCCTTAGGATTCGAGATTGCTGCCTGCAGGATCAACTCGTAACTGGTCGCCAGTCTCGAGATGGTGCTTTCGTCAAAGAGATCAGGATTGTACTGCCACCAACCGACCACTTCACGACCCGTCTCCCGCATGAAGACGGCCATATCGAACTTGGATTGCACTTCCATCCGGAAGCGTGACATTTCAATTCCGGGCATGGTTGCAGTGGACCGAGGCGTGTTCTGCTGCACGAACAGAACCTGCACCAGAGGGCTGTAGCTGAAATTCCGTTCCGGCTTGAGTTCTTCGACGAGCTTGTCGAAAGGGACATCCTGATGCGCATAGGCGCCGAGAGAAACCTCGCGCACTTTGCTGATCAGTTCGAGGAAGCTCGGATCTCCCGAAAGACCGACACGCAACGGCAATAGGTTCACGAAGAAGCCAATCAGCGACTCGGTCTCGACGCTGGCGCGGTTAGCCAGGTCAGTTCCAAGAACAATGTCGCTCTGGCCGGTGCAGTAGTGCATGAGACATTCGAATCCGGCCAGCAGGGTCATGAACATCGTCGCACCCTGTTGCCGACCCAAAGCGCCCAAGCCCTCGGCGAGGCCTTTCGGCAACGTCGTCTCCAACATCGCGCCACGGTAGGTTTGAACCGGAGGGCGGGCTTGATCGGTAGGGAGCGCGAGAAGCGGTGGTGCGCCCGCCAGCTGTTTTTTCCAATACGTGAGCTGCTTGGCGAGAACCTCTCCCTGCAGCCAATTTCTCTGCCAGAAGGAATAATCGGCGTACTGAATCGCCAATGGAGGAAGCGATGCAGGTCTTTTCATCACGGCTGCTTGGTAGAACGAGCATAGATCGTTCAACATCACGCCCGAGGACCAGCCGTCGCTAGCGATGTGGTGGGTGTTCATGAACAGCACATGTTCCGCCTCAGAAAGCTTTAGCAGAACTGCGCGCAAGATTGGGTCGCGAGCCAAATCAAATCCCCGGTCGGTCTCCTGCTGCACGATTCGTTCTGCTTCCTCTTCGCGCCGCAGACTTTCGATCCCGGAAAGATCGATCACCGGCAACGCAATCGTGATCTTGGGGGCGATGACCTGTACCGGCTGGTCTGCATCCCCAAGCTGATAATTCGTGCGCAAGATCTCGTGCCGCCCAATCAAGTCGTTCAGGGCGCTTTCGAGGGCTGGGATATCGAGGGTTCCCGCCAGACGGAAGGCGCGGGGAATGTTGTAGAGGTGGGTGCCGGGTTCCATTTGATCGAGGAACCATAGCCGCTGTTGCGCGAACGAAAGGGGTACCTGCTGGTCGCGGGAAACCGGGACAATGGGAGGGATTTCCTGGCCCTCTTGGCGGCGCGTCATGCTGATGATCGCACAAGCGAGTGATTCGATGGTGGGGGACTCGAAGAGGGTGCGCAGCGGCATCTCCACCTTGAACGCTTCCCGAACGCGCGTAACCACCTGAGTGGCATTGAGCGAGTGCCCACCCAAACCGAAAAAGTCGTCGCGAATTCCCACCCGCTCGATTCGCAGCACGTCTGACCAGATGGATGCAAGAAGTTCTTCTTCCGGTAATCGCGGGGCCACGTAAGTGCCGCGATCCTCTAGACGCAACTGCTCGGGGGCCGGCAGGGCTTTTCGGTCCACCTTGCCGTTTGCAGAGAGCGGCATCATTTCAAGCAAAACAAAGTTGGACGGCACCATGAACTCCGGCAGCTTGTCGCCAAGCCATGCGCGCAGATCTGGAGCTAGATTCCTCAAAGCCCGCGTCCTCACCGGATTGGTTGCGTAGTTCGTGATTGGGCGGAGAGAGTGGGCTTCTCCGGGGAAACGGACCGCGCCCGCCGGCGCATCTTTCTTGCGGAACAGAATGTCGCACTGGCCGTCGGCGGCCGCGGGCGAGGAACGAATCTCAGCCGTGTAGCCCAACTCAGTTTCAAGCGCCCACAGATCTTCGGGTTCCACGGCTTCGCTGCGGTTCTCTTCGATTCGAGCCCGCAGTGAGGCCAAAGACCCTGTGAATGAGCCATCTCCCAGGGTGTTCAGCGCGGCGACGTCGTCGGCGATCCGGGCGTTCGGAACACCACTGATGCCCAGACAAGTGCCGCGGTTGTTTTTGAGGGTCTCACGCAGGGAAGCCAGCGAGAGCGACTGCCGTTGCCAATCGACCCAGTGGCAGTCGAGTTCCTGCTCGGGTTCGCCTGTGCCAACATGCAGCACCACGTCATAGCGGAAGCGGGTCAACTCGTTCTGCATGCGGCCCCGCTTCAACTGCATTTCTACCCGGGCGACTTCAGGGAAGCGCCGGTTGAGGGTGGAAAAGAATTCCGGATCCACCAGAAGCTCGCCTTCCTGGCGGATGCCTTTGTTGATGAGTGCCTTCAGTTCGGCAAGCGGCGTGGACTCTGGCTGCCGGAACAGTTCTACGGAAGTGTGAAAGGCTTCAAGAAGGCGGAAGTTCCGAATATCACCCAGGAAGATGGAGCCGCCCGGCCGAACCCGGCGCAGGGCCCCAGCAAGGACTTCGACCAGGTATTCGAGATCGGGGAAGTATTGCGTGACGGAGTTAATGACGATGGCGTCGAAGAGCCTGTCGTCTTTGACTCCGTCGAAGTCATTGGCGGCGCGGCATTCGAGAGAAACTTGGGGCAGTCGCAGATCCGGGCGCTGCATCTGCTTCTCGAGGAAGTCGAGCGCGCGCTGCGAGACGTCGGTCCCGTGGAAGGTTTCGCATTTCGGAGCCACACGGAACAGGAGCAAACCGGTGCCGCAACCGATTTCCCAGACCCGCTTGGGCTGCAATGCCAGAATGCGTTGCACCGTGGTTTCCACCCAGACGCGCATATCGGCGGGTGGAATCGGTTTACCGGTGTAGCTGCTGTTCCAGCCGACGATGTTGAAAGTGGCGTCTTCGGCCGACCCCCCTTGCCGGTAGGCTTCGTCGAAGGTCATCGCCCATTGCGCGACCTGCTCGGCGCTGAGGACATCTCCGCCGGCTTGCTCTTGTCCGCGATACTCGGGATCAGCCACGACATAAGCGGCCAGGCGTTTGTCTCCCGGCTGGTCTTCGCGGGCCATGACTACTGCCTGGCCGACCGCCGGATGCTGTTCCAGCACGCTTTCGATTTCGCCCAGTTCGATCCTGAAGCCGCGAATTTTGACTTGATAATCCATGCGGCCCAAATATTCCACGTTGCCGTCGGGTAGGAAGCGGGCCAGATCGCCGGTCTTGTAGAGCCGCGCTCCTGGTTCACCCGAAAACGGGTCGGGGATGAATTTTTCCGCAGTAAGTTGCGGGCGGTTCAGATAGCCCCGCGCCAGGCCTACGCCTCCGATGTGAAGCTCACCGGGAATTCCGATCGGGACCGGTCGCAGATGCTTATCGAGGATATAAATCTGGGTATTCCAAATGGGTTTGCCGATAGGAACGGTATTCCGGCTATCGCCGCGTAGGCACTGCCAATAGGTGACGTCGACCGATGCTTCGGTGGGACCGTAGAGATTGTGCAGTTCCGCGTTCAATCGCTCGAAGAATCTGTTCTGCACATCGACGGGAAGAGCCTCACCGCTACAAATCACGCGCCGCAGGCTGGTGCACTGTTCCACGCCCTCGGCTTCAAGAAACATGCGCAACATGGAAGGCACAAAGTGGATGGTGGTGATTTGCTGGCGTTGGATTACGTCGATGAGGTAGTTGGGATCTTTGTGGCCTTCGGGCACAGCAACCACCAAGCAGGCACCAGTCATCAGCGGCCAGAAGAATTCCCACACGGAAACGTCGAAGCTGTAGGGAGTCTTCTGCATCACGCGGTCCGTGCCATCGAGTCCATAAGCGTGCTGCATCCACAGCAAGCGGTTGACGATGCCCTCGTGCACGTTGGGGACGCCTTTCGGCTTGCCCGTCGAACCCGATGTGAAAATCGCGTAGGCCTGATCTTTGCCGTTGGTGATGCAGTCGGGATTGGTGCGTGGTTCGTCCGACAGTCTGCTCCAATCGCGATCCAAGCAAAGGACAGGGATGGCGTTCTCGGGCAGAACCTCAAGCAGTCGTTCCTGAGTCAACACCGCCGCCGGCGCCCCGTCCTCCAAAACGCTGGCCAGTCGTTCTCGCGGGTAATCCGGATCGAGCGGCACGTAGGCGCCTCCGGCTTTCATCGCGCCGAGCAGGGCGACCACCATTTCTACGGAACGTTCAGCGCACACGCCCACCAGGACATCGGGGCCGACCCCGATGCGGCGCAACCAGTGCGCCAATTGATTCGCCCGCTCATTGAGTTCACGATACGTCAGCTTCTCGGATTCAAAAATCAGAGCCGGGGCTTCTGGGTTTTTTTGCGCTTGCTGCTCGATGATTTGGTGCAAGCACAGTTCACGTGAGTACTCCACGTGGGTGTCATTCCACTGCTGGACGATCTGGTGCCGTTCCGCCGAACTGAGCCAAGGAAGATCGGAGATTCGCATATCCGGAGATACGGCAATTCCCTCAAGCAACGTGCGGAAGTGACCGATAAAACGCCGGATGGTGCTTGCATCGAACAAGTCGGTGGAGTACTCGACCATGCAAGACAATCCTTCTGGTTTCTCGACGACAAACAGTCCGAGGTCGAATTTCGAGGTGCCGTTGTGGACCGCCATCGTTCGTAGATCGAGTCCTGGCAACCTGAATTCGGTGCGGGGCGCATTTTGAAGCGCAAACCATACTTGGAACAGCGGGGTCCGGGTCAGATCTCTTTCCGGCTGGAGAACCTCCACCAACTTCTCAAAGGGCAGGTCCTGGTGGGCATAAGCCCCGAGCGCGACCGCCCGCACGCGGCCGATCACCTCGCGGAAGCTTGGCTCCCCGGAAAGGTCGGTCCGCATCACCAGCGCGTTTACAAAGAACCCGATCAGTTCTTCGATTTCCGCGCGGGTACGATTCGCAATCGGGGTTCCGACCACCACGTCCTCTTGTCCCGTGTAGCGGAAGATGAGGGTTTGGTAGGCGGCCAGCAGAGTCATGAACAACGTCGCGCCTTCGGCCGCGCTGATTTCTCTGAGCCGGGCAAGCAACTCGGGCGGGAATAGCGCGGTTTCAGTGGCGCCGCGGTAAGTTTGCACCGCAGGACGGATGCGATCGGCAGGTAGTTCCAACACGCCCGGAGCTCCCGCCAGTTGTTTCTTCCAGTATTCCAGGTGCTGGTCGAGGACCCCGCCCTGCATCCACTGTCGCTGCCAAACTCCATAGTCGGCGTACTGAATGGCCAGATCTTCAAGAGGAGGTTGGGCGCCCTCGACATAAGCGGCATAGAATGCAGCCAGCTCCTTCACGAACTGCCAGAGAGACCAGCCATCGCTAACGATGTGGTGCATGTTGAGCAGCAAAACGTGGTCACGAGCGTTGAGGCGCAAGACGGCGGCGCGGAACAGAGGCCCGGTCCGCAAGTTGAAAATCGCCGACGCCCCCTCAATCGCCATCCGCTTTACCGCGTCCTGCTGCTCTGCGGCTGGCACCCTCGTCAGGTCAACGACTTCCACCTTGATCTTCAAGTCTGGTGCGATGACCTGGATCGGCTGATTGTTTTCGACACGGAAGGTGGTGCGCAGCACTTCGTGCCGGCGGACAATTCCGTTCAGGGAGTGCTCAAGCGCGTCGAAGTTCAGTTCGCCGCTCATCGCGACCGCAATCGGAATGTTGTAGAGGGGGTTGTCGGGTTCCAGTTCATTTAGGAACCAGAGCCGCTGCTGAGCAAAAGAAAGCGGGAGGTTCCGATCGCGCAAGGCGCGCGTGATGGCTGGAATGGAACCGGTTTTCCCGAGCGCTTCGACGCGTTGCGCCAGTTGAGCTACGGTTGGCGCCTCAAACAGAGCGCGCAAGGGAACCTCTGCATTCAAGGATTGGCGGATGCGGGAAACCACCTGCGTCGCCAAAAGCGAGTGCCCCCCGAGAGCGAAGAAATCGTCGGTTGCCCCCACCTGCTTGAGGCGTAGAACCTTTGCCCAAATTCCGGCGATCTGTTCTTCGATCCAGTTGCGTGGCGCAACGAAGGCTGATGCCTGGTGGACATACTCCGGAATGGGTAAGGCCTTGCGATCGATTTTCCCGTTGGGCGTGAGCGGGAAGGCTTCGAGCGACATAAAGGCCGACGGAATCATGAACTCCGGCAGGCTTTTCTTCAGATGACTTCTCAGTTCTTCTTCCTGGGGCGCTTTGCCAGGGTGCGCGACCAGGTAGGCAACAAGTCGCTTCATCCCGGGTTCATCTTCGCGAGGCATGACCAGGCATTGCCGCACGCTTGCATGCTGCGCCAGAACGGACTCGATTTCGCCCAGTTCAATACGGAAGCCGCGAAGCTTGACCTGGTGATCCAGCCGGCCCAGATATTCGAGATTCCCGTCCGGCAGCCAGCGGCAGAGATCGCCCGTGCGATACATGCGCGCGTTTTTCTTCTGGCTGAACCAGTTTGGCAGGAACCGCTCCGCAGTGAGTTCCGGGCGTCCATAATAGCCGCGCGCCATGCCAGCCCCCGCCAGGTGAAGTTCTCCCGGTACCCCGATCGGCTGCGGATTTCCATGCCGGTCGAGCACATAGGCCTGGGTGTTCGGCAGCGGCCGGCCAATGGTTACCCGCTCGTGGGCGTGTGTCAGAGTGTAAGTCGAGTACGTTGTGTCTTCTGTGGGTCCGTAAAGGTTGTAGAGCTTCTCGACCGGTGTGTCGCGGTAGATCTCATTCACCAGCGATTCGGGAAGAGCCTCGCCCGCAAGGTTGATCGTCTTGACGGAGCTGGGCACCGCCTTCATTTGCACCAATTCCGCCATGGCCGAGGGCACAGTATTAATCAGAGTGACTTCGTCTTTGGCTTCCGCGGAGGGCAGGTAGAGGGCATTTTGTACCAGGATTACTTTGCCGCCCACACTCAGGGGCGCAAAAATTTCAAAAATTGAGAGATCAAAACAAACTGAGGTCGAAAGCAGCACGCCAGCAAGTTCGCGCGGCGCGAACACCGTTTGTGCCCAGTGCACAAACATCACAGCGCTCCGATGTTCGAGGGCAACGCCTTTCGGTCGCCCGGTTGACCCGGATGTGAACAGAACGTATCCCAGGTTCTCTGGTTTCACCCTCGTCACTGGATTTTCCGTGGGCCCAGCGGCGATGTTTTCCCACTCCGCATCCACGCACACGCAATTTGGCACCGAACCGCGCACCTGCGTGAGAAGCGATTGCTGAGTGAGCACGATCGAAGCTTTCGCGTCTTCGAGAATGGCTGCGAGCCGCTCGCGGGGATAGCTCGGATCAAGCGGAACGTAAGCAGAACCTGATTTCAGCACGCCCAGTATTGCTGGCAGCAAATCGGAATTGCGTTCGAGGAAAACGCCGATAAGAACATCCGGACCGGCGCCAAGTTTGATTAGGTGATGCGCAATCTGATTTGCGCGGTCGTTCAGCTCGCGGTAGGTTGTGCGATCGTTTCCGCAAACGACAGCAACCGATTCGGGAGTCCGCAGGGCGCTCTGTTCGACCAATTCATGCATGCATCGGTCGGTCGGGAACCCGGTCTCATTGGCATTGAACTCGACGAGAAGCCTATGCTTTTCGTTTTCGCCGAGCAGAGTCAATCGCGAGATCGGCTGGGCGGGATCAGCAATGATCGATTCGAGCAGATGTGAAAAGTGCCCCAAAGCGCGCGCAATGGTGTCGGCCTCGAAAAGATCGGTGTTGTATTCCACGCGAAGCAACATGCCTTCAGGCACGTCCATGGCAAACCAAGACATGTCGAGAATGGAAGTCCCGGGATGGACCGCCGTGCGTTCAAGCTCTACTCCGGGCAGCTGCAGCACCTGCATCGGGGCATTCTGGTGGGCAAAGAGCACCTGGCAAATGGGATTGTGGCTTAGACTGCGCTCCGGTTGGAGTTCCTCGACGAGCTTTTCGAAGGGAATCTCCTGATAAGCGTAGCCTTCCAGGCATGTCTCTTTTGTGCGCGCGAGCAATTCGCGGAAGCTCGGATCGCCCGACAGATCGCCCCGCAAGGCCAGCGTGTTCACAAAAAACCCGATGAGTGGCTCAAGCTCGGCGAAATTCCGACCCGCAATCGGCGACCCGATGACCACATCGTCCTGCCCCGAGTAGCGCGACATCAGCGTCTGAAACGCCGCCAGAAGCGTCATGAATAACGTCACGCCCTCTTTCTGGCTCAGGTTCGTGAGCTTGTCCACAGTCGCCTTGGGGACCAAATGGTGCTGCCATGCGCCGCGCATTGACATTTGCGCCGGCCGAGGGTGATCGGCGGGAATCTCCAGTACGGAGGGCGCTCCCTCGAGTTTCTTCTTCCAGTATTGAAGTTGTTCCTCGAGAGCGTCGCCTTCGAGAGTTTGCCGTTGCCATACCGAGAAGTCTGCGTACTGGACTGCCAAATCGGGCAATTTTGAAGGTCGATGTTCGGTCAGCGCGCAATAGTGTTCTGCCAGTTCGCTTGCTGCCACTCCGAGCGACCAGCGGTCGCTGACGATGTGATGCATGGTCAACAAGAGCAGATGGTCGTCCGGCTGTACGCGCAGAATCTGTGCGCGCATGAGGGGGCCTGTACTTAGGTCGAACGGAAGTCTGGCTTCCTCACCCGTTCGTTTCTCAATTTCGATCTCTCTCTGATCTTCCAGCAAAGACGACAAATCAATGATTGGAACTCTCAACACGAGGTCGTGCGCAATCGCCTGTACCGGTTCGCCGTTGCGAAGCACAAAACTGGTTCGCAGCGCCTCATGCCGCTTGACCATTCTGTTTACGGCCTGTTCCAAAGCCGTAGGGTCGAGCTTGCCCCGGAGCCGCATTTTCTGCGCCATGTTGTAGAGAGGATTTCCGGGGTCGAGCTGATCGAGAAACCATAGGCGCTGCTGGCCAAAGCTGAGGGGGAGATGCTCGCGGTCCCCGACTTTAGGAATGGAGGCTGCACGGGCGCCGCTGCCCGACTTCCGCTCAGTTTCGATCCGCCGTGAGAATTCGGCAACCGTAGGAGCTTCAAAGATTGCCCGCAAAGGAATCTCAATCCCGAACATCTGTCGGATGCGCGCTACGACCTGGGTCCCCAACAAGGAATGGCCGCCCAAGGCAAAGAAATTATCGTGAACCCCCACCCGATCGAGCTTGAGCACTTGCGCCCATGCCGCGGCCACAATTTCTTCGCTAGGCGTTCGCGGCCCGACGAAGTCAACCGTGGGCTTGCGCTCGGTGAGCTGTGCGGCATCGATGGCCTGGCGAATGCTTGGTACGTCGCGCAATTCCGTGGCGGCGCGGGCCACCACCTGGTTGGCGTTGGAAAAGCGTGGATCAGAAGCTGGGGCCTGGTTGGGCGGGTCGAAGGCCCACACATGCTGCAGGAACGCTCGAATCTCCTCTGTTTTCACGGGGAGCCGCAACGTCAATACTTCTGGCAAACCTGACTCGATCTCGAGGCAACGCTCGGGGTCCGCGGAGAAGACTATGAAGCCTTCAAGTGGCAGCTGCAGTTCATCCGCCAAGTCCCGGACTGCTGCGACAACGGATTGCGCGCCCGCCCGCCGGGCAACGAAGTGCTCCCCACCGAGTGGCATGCCGCCCTCGCCTTCGAGCAGGCGATCAATATTCTCGTCCGGCTCCCTGCTCGTGAGGCACAGTAGGAGTCCGTGTACTTCGAATTGCCTGAGCAGGAATTCCTGGAGGTTTCGCCGGGAATCGATCGTCCAGGGATGAACTCGATCCTCCCACAGCACTCCGTCAGCATCGAGCACGATGACTTTCTTGGCTTCGGTGCTTACGGCAAACATGCGTCTTGCGATCGTTGTGGCCAGCGCCGCAAAGAAGTCCGCCGTGTATGGGACATGGCCGAGTTTGTCGGTGTATTCGTCAGCGTAGTCTTGCAAGGGGTAATGCGCAAAGATATCCCCAGGGGTGATCAGATGAACGCCCGGAATGCTGCCGATGGCGCCGACGATCTCACGCTCCATGTTGGCCAGGAAAGGGGCCCAATCCGATCCCGCACATGCTTTTTCCGGCGGGCAAATACAGAAAAAGGTTGGCACCGCGGGCCGGTGCTTCTTGAGCGTTCCGAGCAGTTGGTGGACGCTGCTTTCAATTTTTTCTTTCTTGCGAGCCGGGGAGAGGTCCTTGTCCAGGCGCACCCAGTCGGTCAGCCGAAGAGAAAAAATGTTGAAGCCATCGCGATTTTTCGAACTCAGGCTGTTCGGATCTAGTAACTGCTGGAAAACTTGGTTATAAGGGGCGAAGCGAAAGTCCGCTCGCACCCCGAATTCTTTCATCCAAAATGCCAGCGGGGCTTGCACCAGGTCGGAGGTGAAGCTGGAAGTGATCGCGATTGTGCAGGGCTGTTCGCGGCGGAGGGAGGCATCCGCTTGCGTAAGCAAGCCTTGCGGAATCTGAAATTCAGAAATCCGCCGGGAAGGATTCTCGGCTAGCTGTTTGAGCAGCGAGGCGAACCCGTCAAGCAGATGTTCCACCGTCCGAGCGTGAAAGAGGTCGGTATTGAACTCGCAATCCAGTTCGAGGCCCGTCGATCGCTCGGTTGCAATGAAGCGAAGATCGAGGAGAGAAAAACCGCTTTCCAGTTCAATGAGCTCTCCCGTGAACTTCTCGCCGGCAAACTTGATCTCGGGGAAGTTCTGAAGCAGGAGGGCGACATTGTAGACCGGATTCGCGTCGGTGAGTCGGGAAGATGTGGCGGAGGTGACGATCTTCAGGAATGGGCACTCCTGGTGCGCGAAGGCGTCGCGAACCGAGCGTTTCTCTTTTTCGAGAATGTCGAGAGCAGTTTCGCTCTCGGAAACCTCATTTCTGAATGGCAGGAAATTCACAAAGCAGCCGATCATGCGCTCCGTGCTTGCGCGACTGCGAGTGCTGGCAACCGTTCCGATAACCGTGTCGCGTTCCCCCGCCCAGTGATGGAGCAGAATGCGAAGCCCGCTGAGCAGAACCGAGAAAAGTGTCGAACCCGTGGTTCGGGCAAGCTCGCCAAGCCGGTCACGCGTAGCCGATGGCACCAAAACCGAAAGCCTGGAGCCCGAGTTGCCAGTTTTTTGCGGCCGGGGCTTGTCCGTCGGAAGGGATGCGCTCGAGGGCGCGCCATCCAGGTACTCGCGCCAGAACTCGAGTTCCTTCTCGAGTCGCTCGCCCTGCATCTGCGCGCGCTCGGCAACGGCATAGTCGAAATATTGAGCAGCTGGCGGTTCAAGCGAGGGGACGGTCCCGTCGAGCAACGCGTTGTAAATCGCAGCCAGTTCGCCAAAGAAGATGCTGCCACTGTTTCCGTCGCTGACAACGTGGTGAATGATGATGACTAGCAGGTGGTCGTGCGCGGACAACCGAAACAGCCGTGCCCGCAGGGGCGGTTCCTTCGCAAGATCGATCTGCCTGCGCCACTCTTCCTGTGCAAGCCGCAGGGCCCGGTGCTCACGTTGATTTGATGGAAAGGCGCTTAGGTCCTCTAGTTCAACAGCAATGTCTGGATTCGGGTCGGCGATCTGCACAGGTTCATCGATCCCCGCTTGGATGCGCGAGCTGAGGACTTGATGACGCTTGCACAGCTGGTCCAATGCGCTCTTGAGAATGTCGGGGTGGAATTCGCCACGAATGCGAAACACGCGCGCATTGCTGTGCAAGTGTCCAGAGGTTGCAGCCTGCTGAAGCAGCCAGTACTGCAATTGCTCGAAAGAAAGGGGCGCTTCTGTCCTTGGCAGAGAGGGCGCGGGAGCCGCAACCATCGCAACCGTCGTGCCTAACTGTTCGGCAACCTCCGCCAGATGTGCGATGGTGGGAGCTTCGAAGAATGCGATCAACGGCACGTCAATCTTTAGCAACTCCTGCAGGCGCGAGATGACTTCCAGCGCTTTGAGCGAATCACCTCCCAAATCAAAGAAGTTTTCCCCGGTTCCGATGCTCTCCCGCTCCAGAACCTCGCTCCAGACTTGTGCCACGACGGAGGTGATTGTGTCGTTGGCGGATCTGCCGGCGCCATTTGCGGGCGTTTCCGCTACCGGCTGAAGATCCACCAGAACTTGGCTCAAATGACCGATGGTCGGATCTTCGAAGAAGGCGATCAGCGGCAGTTCCACTCCCGCGAGGACATGCAGACGGGCAATGACTTCCAGAGCTTTCAGCGAATCGCCGCCGAGATCGAAGAAATTTTCGTTTGGGCCGATGTTGTGGCGCTCTAACACCTCCGCCCAGACCTGTGCCACAGCCTCGCGCATTCGTCTGCTTGAGTCCTGCTTTGGTTCTGTCTTCACCGGACCGCCTGACCCGCCGCAACCATGGGCGAAGCTACCCGGGCTGCCAGCAATGACTGATAATCCATTTTCCCGCGCTCCGTGCGTGGCAACTTCTTCACGGCCTCGATCTGAATCGAGTCTTTGGGAAGGCCGAACGTGTCTCGCACCATGGCTGCGACCGCGGCTACGTTTGATTCCTCGCTCTCAAGTGCGATCATCAACAAATCATCGCGGCCAAAGCATGCAACCGGGAAGCCGAATTGGCGATGCACGATCTGTTCCACTTCGTCGAGATTAAAGCGCTTGCCAAAGAGCTTGAGGAACCGCTTCAGCCGGCCGGTTATGTAGAAGAACCCGTCTTCGTCCCGTCGGGCAAGGTCGCCGGTTTTCAGAACCCCGCCGAGCTCGTCGCCTTTCCCCAGATCTTCCAGACGTTCGGCGTAACCCAGCATCACGTTCGGCCCGCGGTATTCGAGCTCTCCGGTGTCGCCATCAACGTCCAGGGTTCCGCTTGGAATGGCAACTCCGATCGAGCCGACTTTTTCGCCTAATCTCTCAAACGGTACGTATGCGATTCGTGCGGTGGCTTCAGTCTGACCGTACATAACGAAAAACTTGAACCCGCGCTTGAGCGCGAGTTGATGCATCTGGCGAATATGAGCTTCCCCCAATGCTCCGCCCGCCTGGGTGAGTGTGCGAAGGGTTGCACCGCGTTTGCTGAGCAGCCCGGTTTGCAACAACATTTGATAGCTGTAGGGAACGCCTGCCAGGGACGTACAGCCGCACTGATCGACGATGTCCCAGAATTCGCGGCGCAATATGCCGTAGTCGGTCAACGTCAATGTCGCACCCACGCATAAATGGCTGTTGATCACAGACAGCCCGTAGGAATACGACATTGGAAGGGACGTGATCGGCCGCTCCCCGGGGGCGATGCCTAGATAGAGGGCGATCGAAGCCGCATTGGCTTGAAGGTTTTTGCGCGAGAGGCGCACCAACTTTGGACTTCCGGTCGAGCCTGAAGTATTCAGCAGCAACGCCAACGACTCGTGAGCCTCAGCCGGAACTCTGTTTTGCCGGTCCCAAACGTCCCATCCGCTTTGCTGCCGCCTGGCATAGCCAGGCAGCGTCAACTCGGCGGAAGCGGTGTAAATGTGCGCCGGACGATAGGTTTCGACCAACTGCTCGAGCAGTTCAGGATTCAGGCTCGCGTCCACGAGCAGCAGGGGATTTCCGGACTGCAGTGCCGCGAGATACGTGAGCAGGCATTCGTAGCGGTTCTTCGCCAAAAGCAGGATGAGGGACCGCTCCTTCGGCATGAACATCTGGCTGACATCGCTCCGAAGCTCGCCGTAGCTCTTCTGCCTGCCAGTGGCCGGCTCGACTACAGCCAAACTCTCGGACGGATGCTCGATCTTCCAGAAGTCCATTACTTTTCCCAACCTCGGCCGATCCGGAACCCCCTTCGACCCGAGAACCAGCGGATTTAAGCTCGGCTGCGGTCGTGTCTCAGAGGTAAGCCAATCGCTTGAAAAGCTTGCTGTTAGGGGGGAGGGGCACTGAAAGCACGTTCCGGGCAACCATATATACCTTGCCGCGTCGCAGAACTCGTCCTGCTCAAAAAGCTATTAAAGACTTGCATATCTGGTGCCAAATTGTCCAGATTACCTGCACGTTACCAGCTGTTGAGCCAGCTCATTCTCTAAGGTGAACTTCCCATATTTCGCTTGCTAGCCACCCGTCGAACGTACCCACTTCAAACTCTCCGGATCCTTGGCCCGGGCGATCCGATTTTCGTAATAATCCCGGAGCTTGCGGTACAGGATCTTCTTGGTGGGCCCCTTGGGCAACTCCGGCATATCTCCGAGTCTATTGATTACCACGACTCGCCTGGGTTGTTTGAATCGCGCCAGCGACTGTGCGCAGAACTTAACAAGCTCTTGTTCGGTGCTGGCATTCTGGTCCTTTAGATTGGCGAAAGCGCAAAGTTCCTGTCCGAGAATCGGGTCTTCGACGCCAATGACTGCGCATTCGGTTACATTGGGGTGTTTCGACAAGACGTTTTCGATTTCCGCGGGATAGATTTTTTCTCCGCCCTTGATGATCAGGTCATCCTTCCGGCTACAAAAATAGTAGTTCCCCTCTCGGTCGCGAAATCCGTAATCTCCGCTGTGGTACCAGCCATTCCGGAATTTTTGCGCGTTCAATTCCGGCAACTTGTGATAACCGATGGCGCAATTCGGACCTCGAATGCAAAGCTCGCCCTCAGTTCCGTCCGACACCTCCTGGTCCTCGTCATCAACCACCTTCATGTCACAGATCGGTAAAACTACTCCCACGGTGCCTAGCTTTCGCAGTTCAGAGGGAAAGCGGTTAAACGAGGAGTAGGACGAAGCCTCGGTCGAGCCGAAGCCTTCGAAAATGGGAACGCCAAAACGTTCCTCGAAGTTCTGCATGAGACTGAGCGGCAGCAGTTGGCCTCCGCAGATGATTCCCTTGAGTTGCCCGCGTTTGCCCTCAAATGGCAGCATCAGAAGCGCCGCTAGGATCGAAGGCATCACGCTGGTGAAGGTCGCGCCATAACGGTCAACGAGGGCCCAAAACGAGCGCAGGCTCGCTTTGGGATCTACGAATACGATCGAACCGCCAGCGCAGAGCGTTGTGGTGGTGGAGATCACAATTCCGTTGTTGTGAAACAACGGCAGGATACAAATGCTGCGCGTCGCAGGACCTAATTGAAACCAATCGGCAATGGCAAAACCATCAATGATGAAATTCATGTGGTTGAGGACGACGCCCTTGGGATTGCCGGTTGTGCCCGAGGTGTAAATGATGACGACTGGGGTTGTGGGATCGACCGTCGGCAAGTTCGCTTCAGCTCTCCTGCCGTCAACTGTGGGTAAGTCCCCGACATTTGCGAAGGAGTGGAAGGGGATGCTCATTTCCTCCCTAAGCGATGCGATTCTGGCTTCCAAGTCGGGGTCGTAGAAGACCGCCGCGCAGGCACTGTTCTCGACGATGAATCGAATTTCCGCGGGAGCGAGATCTGGATTAATGGGGACCACGGTCATGCCACGCGAAACCGCACCAAAATAAATGGCAAGGAATTCCGGCGTGTTGCGGAAAATGATGCAAATTGTCCCAAAGTCCTTTACCCGCGAACTCAACCACTCGGAAGCGGCCAAACTTATGTCATAAAACTGCTGGTATGAATAGTGGCGGTCGGTTTCAGGAAAAATCAGAAACTCACGCGACGGACCATCAGAGGTTCGCGCCTTCAAGAGTTCGTGGAAATTCGCGTAGGGAAGCTCTACCCGGGCGCTGGATTTCTGGTGTGGAAGTAAAGGCAATGACTCTACATTCATTGTTTGTCCTTGAGAATAGCATGCAGGTTTTAGACGAGCTGGCCGTCTGCGCCGGTCAGACCTGAGGTCCATCCCGAGGTTCTCGGTGATCGCGGGGGTGGTGGCCCTTCGGACTTATCCTCAAAGATTTACCACGATCACGCCGTTCACTGGATTCCGGCGTCGCCCTCTGCACAGCACAGAGCACCCGAGGAGAAAGCTTCTCCGCCGCCTCGACTGGAGCCTTCCCGCGCAGCGACTCACTGCACCGTAACCCCTGTAGTCCCCGTGACACCATTCAACGTGGCTGAGATCGTCGCGGTACCTGGGTTGGCAGTGGTGAGCTGGCCCTGTGCATTGATGACCGCGACCGAGACTTCGGAAGAGCTCCAGTTCGTTTGACCGGTGATCTTGACAGTCGATTGATCGCTGAACGTCCCCGTAGCAACGTACTGTTGACTGGATCCCTGGCTTAGCGTCGCGTTTGCCGGAGTCACAGCGATCGAAACCAGCGATGCATTGGTTACGGTCAGGATCGCACTGCCCACGTTGCCGTCGAACGTGGCCGAAATGGTTGTCTGTCCTGGCGCTACCGCGGTGGCCACTCCGTAGCTTCCGGTCGCCGTGCTGATCGTCGCCACCGAAGCGGCAGAAGACGTCCAGGTCACGACCGAGGTGAGGTCGAGCACGTTTCCGTCGGAGAAGGTGCCTTTTGCAATGAAGCTCCCCTGAATGGTCTGTGGCAGCTTCGTGCTGATGGGCGTGACCTGAATGGAGCTTAGAGTCGAGCCCTCGACGATCAAGTTTGCCGTCGCGCTGATTAATCCCGATTGCACGGTAATTGTGACCGCGCCCGCCGATTCGCCCGTAGCCGTTCCCGATCCGCTGACGATGGCGATGCTCGGGTCCGAAGAAGCCCAAGTCGAATTTCCGTTCACCGAATGCTGGCTGCCGTCGGAGTAAGTGCCCATTGCGTTGTAACCGAGCGTCGAGGCAGGCGCGAGGATGGCGTTCGACGGAGTCAGCGCGATCGAAACCAGGGTTGCGGAACCCACCGTCAGAGAAGCCGAGCCAGTAATCGTGCCCAGCGTGGCATTGATAGTGGCCGTTCCGGGTGCGATGCCGGTGGCCGTCAATAGTGATCCGCCGCCACTGCCCACGGTTGCGATGCTGGTGTTTCCGGACACCCACTTACAAATCGAAGTGATGTCCTGGGTGGTTGAGTCGCTGAACAGTCCAGTGGCTGTATAGCCCGCCTGTCCCCCGATGGGGACGGTTTGAGTTGCCGGCGCTACCGTAATGGAGGTCAGCGTCGCGGCCGTCACAGTCAAGCTGGTATTCGCGCTGATTGATCCTAGAGTCGCCGTAATGTTTGCAGTGCCGGCCACCGTGCGCGGCTGTCCGGTGGCGATTCCGCCGCTCGGGCCGAAACTGGCCACGGTCGTATCGGAGGATGTCCAACTCACCTGACGTGTGAGATTTCGTGTGCTGCCATTGTTAAACGTTCCGGTAGCGGTGAACTGGATGGTCGTGCCCTGAGCGATGGATGGACTCGACGGCGTGATCGCCAAAGAGGAAAGATTGGCAGCGTTCACGGTTAGGGGCGTGCTTCCCGACACACCCTCAAAAGAGGCCGAGATCGTCGTGGTCCCGATATTGAAGGCGCTCGCCAGTCCACTGACCGTGATCGAAGCGATCCCGGTTGCCGATGATTTCCACACGACCGATCCAGTAATGTCCTGCGTCGATGAATCCGAAAAAGTTCCCGTGGCGGTAAATTGCTGCGCAATTCCGATGGAGATGTTTGCATTTGTCGGAGTGACTGCGATGGAGACCACCGTGGCTGATGTCACGGTCAGAGTGGCCGAACCGGTCACGGAACCTGAGGTGGCGGTGATGGATGTGGTGCCAGCACTCATGGCCTTTACCATTCCAAACGTGGGAGCGGAACTGCTCACGGTCGCGACCGACGTGTTCGACGACGCCCAGGTTGCGTTGCCGGTTAAGTTCTGTGTGCTGCCGTCGTTGTAGGTTCCGGTCGCGATGAACTGTTCGGTGGTTGAGGGTGCGATAGACAGAGTTGTCGAAGTGACGGCAATCGAGACCAGCGTGGCAGAAATCGTCAGGGTTACGGAGCCGCTCACTCCCCTCGAGCTCGCGGTAATCGTGACGCTGCCGTGAGCTTTCGGAGTCAGCATCCCGCTGGCATCAATAGTCGCGAGGGAGCTGTCTGAAGAGGACCAACTGACTTTGCTGGTCAGATTTTGCATGGTTCCATCGCTGTAGCCGCCCATCGCGGTCAGCTGTTCGGTGGTGCCCACGATCACGTTCAGACCGGCCGCAGTCACCTGAATGCCGGAAAGCACAGGAGAACTCGTGGTTCCGGTCCCCGAGCCTCCGCCACAGGCAAGCAGAGCGCTAAGGCTCGCGACCACAAGAGCAGAAAGTGTATTTCGCACCATGCAGTCCTCCCCTGCCGAAAAAGTCAGCTACTTACCATGAGCAAGCCCCCCGCCATTTTCCGACGGCGAGCTAGGCCGCACGTTTTCAGCAGCTTGGACCGTGCGTTTTGCGAGTGGGGAAGAGCGACGGAAATCTTTTCGCCACAGGAAAGGAATATGCGTTCCCCAAAATGGGCTGGCGCGAGACGGCGTGCTTTTGTTACCCGCTGATTACGAAAGTGCCAGGCGGCCGCAGGGAGGGTAACGGATCAGAAGCAAACTTCTTTGCCGGTGAACTGACATCCAGCCCGACCCCAATGGTTGCGATGTGGTATTAGGACATGTGCTAGAGGTTCGAGCGCCGCTACCGGAACGACACGCAACTTGAATCCGTCCAGAGTAGAATGTATTTCTGCTGAGGAGGAATCATGAAGAAATTGCTGTTCGTGGTGATGGCTCTGCTTTCTGCGCAGCTGAGTTTCGCCGTCGAAGACATCAAAGAGGTGGACCGGATCAAAGACTCAGGAACTGTCCTCAAAGAAATCCTGAACATCCCCGATGACATTCCCAAAGACCTGCTCGACCGTGCTGAGTGCGTGATTGTGCTGCCCTCGGTAAAGAAGCTGGCGATCGGCATTGGTGGCAGTTACGGCCGCGGCGTGATGGTATGCCGGACCGGGCAACACTACACAGGCGGATGGGGCGCGCCGGCTATGTATGCCCTAGAAGGCGGAAACATTGGTTTCCAACTCGGCGGCCAAGCTACCGATTTTGTACTCTTGGTGATGAACCCTCGGGGCGCCGAATCTCTTATGGGCAGCAAAGTCAAGCTCGGGGCAGATGCTGCGGCCGCCGCCGGCCCCAAGGGCCGCGATACAGCAGCCGCCACCGACGTCGCCATGCGGGCAGAGATTCTTTCCTACTCCCGCTCACGGGGTTTGTTTGCTGGCGTATCGCTTGAAGGCTCCACCTTGCGTCCGGATACTGGCGCTAATGAAAAACTCTATGGGCACAAGTTGACGGCAAAAGAAATTTTGCGCGAAGGCAAGGTCGGCACGCCCGGCGCTGCTAGCGAGCTTGATGCTGTGTTGACGAAAGCTTCGCCCAAAAACCTTTCGGATCCGAAATCACTGCAATAGCAGGTTTCGAACGGCCAGGAAAGCCAGATTTCCCAGGATCGCCTGGCAGCGATAGCAAAACAAAGCCCACGGGGGGTTACGCCCCTGGGCTTTTCTTTTTGGAGACACCTGCGAACCCCTGGAGCTTGCGAAAGGGCCTCAGATTGCGCCCCGCTAGTCCGACTTCGCGAGTGCCTTTAGCGATTGCTCGTAGGGAGCCCGCGCAACCCCACGCTCGGTGACGATCGCCGTCACATACTTCGCGGGAGTCACGTCGAAGGCCGGATTTTCAACGCCTACTCCTTCCGGCGTGACCAACTTGCCCGCAAAGTGCGTGACTTCCAGGGCGCTGCGTTGCTCGATAGGAATCTTGCTACCGTCGGACGTTTCAAGGTCGACCGTTGAGATCGGCGCAGCCACGTAGAAGGGAATACCGTGCTCTTTCGCAAGCACCGCAACGGTGTAGGTCCCAATTTTGTTGGCCACGTCACCGTTGGCCGCGATACGGTCGGCGCCGACGATGACCGCCCCGATCTTGCCTTGATGCATCATTGCACCTGACATGTTGTCGGAAATTACGGTGGTTGGAATCCCGTCCTTCACCAGTTCCCAAGCCGTGAGCCGGGCGCCTTGCAAGAAGGGCCTCGTCTCGTCCGCATAGACTTGAATTTTCTTGCCTGCTTCGATGGCAGCGCGAATGACGCCTAGGGCGGTCCCATAACCAGCCGTCGCCAGCGCCCCGGCATTGCAATGTGTCAGGACCCCTCCGGTTGCCGGCAGCAGTGCAGCCCCGTGCTTTCCCATGGCCTGATTGATGGCGATGTCCTCGGCGTGCATGCGCTTGGCCTCTTCGATCAGCGCCCTTTTGATCCGTTCAACCGGGTTTATACGAAGGGTCTCAAACTTCTGCTGCATGCGCTTGATTGCCCAAAACAAGTTCACGGCGGTGGGACGCGTCTTGCTCATGACGTCGCAAATCTGATCGAGATCCCGCTTGAGATCACCCACAGTCTCCGCCCTGGAATTTTTGGCGCCAAGCGCGATCCCCATCGCCGCGGAGACTCCAATCGCCGGAGCGCCACGAACCACCATGTTGCGGATGACATCGGCGACTTGCTGGTACGTTTCGCAGTTGACGTAAACCTCTTCAGTGGGCAGTTTCGTCTGATCGATGAAGCGTACGCCGTGCTCAGTCCATTCGAGAGTTTGGATCATAGGCCTTGAATCATGAAATCGTGGAGGAATGGAATCATTCTGTCGTGCATCGGGCTCAGATGGAAGAACGTTTGACGCTTTCGTATCACGCGACCCTCATTTCGGGCTGTTCAAGGTTCACAACTTCCCACCAATGCGGCCATGGTGACGAGCGCTGTCGAAGGAGAATTCTCTAGCTTATCGAATTATCGGCACTTGCGGTGCCGCACCCTCCGGCAGCACTCCCCGCAACCGCGGATCACCCGCCACTTCGATTGCCCGCTTGTACGGACGGAAACCGCACTTTATATAAAAGGGAAGCGCCACTGGGCTGTCGAGGGTGCAGGTGTGGACCCACACGCGCGAGGTGGCGGCTGCCCAGGCGCGATCAAGCAGTGCTTCCATAAAGGGGCGGCCAAAGCCTTTTCCGGTCGCTTCCAAGTAGAGACCAAAGAACGAGATCTCGACTTCGCCGGCCTTCGACCGGTCCAGTTCCGCCATGCCGACTTCCACGCCTTGGCTTTCCGCCATGAACAGCTCGGTTGTAGGTGCGTGGAGGACAGCGGAGAGTTGGTCATCTCCCATCTCGAGGCGGCTCCACCACAGCCAATGCTCTCCGGAGCGGCGAAAAACCTCACGATACCAGGCAAGGTCGGGGCTCTTGACTGGCTTCAGCCCCACCGACGAGGTTCGGGCGTTCTGAGGACGCTCATGCATTTCCAGATAGGTGACCACGGCTGCCAGCTTTCCGGGGGCAAGATCGGTGTAGCCGTCGGGGATCATCGCGTTTCTTACCTTACGGCGGATGGCCGAGGGCTGCTGGCTATGTGCTCTTGCTTTACGTCGTTCGCCGTAAACAAGGAAACGAACGGCGCAGGAGAAGCGGCTTGCTCGACAGCGGGGCGTCCCTTGGCTTCCTGCCGCTCCACCAGGCACATCACGCCTACAATTTCGAATCCAAATTCCCGCGCAGCTTCAATGGCTTGGATCGTGGAGGATCCCGTGGTGCAGACGTCATCAACGATGACCACCCGCGTTCCTTTTTCCCGAAAGCCCTCGATGCGTTGACCCGTGCCATGCTGTTTCTCGGCTTTGCGAACAAGAAATGCGTTGATATCGCCGCTTACCACGGCGACCGATACGGCCAGAGGATCCGCACCCATCGTCAACCCGCCGATCGCTTCAGGATTCCAGCCCCGCGAGCGAATCTCCTCCAGAAATACTTGCCCAGTCAGCTGGGCACCGCGAGCATCGAGTGTCGTGGTCCGGCAATCGATGTAGTAGTCGCTGCTAGCTCCGGAGGCGAGCTTGAATTGGCCCAAACGAAAAGACTTCGTTGCGAGCAGTCGCAGCAGTTCTTCTCGAGGCGTAAGCATGAGCTACTAAGATATCAGCAAAAACAAAGCCCTCGCTCGGGCCGGCCTGGCCTGAATGCCTGTCCTGGCCCGCTAGGCTGCAGGCTTGTGCCGCACAGTTGCCGGCAACCGAAGCACGACTGGAACGGAAAAGAAAACCGCAGAGAAGAAGAGCGTGCCTACCAGATCATTCTTGAAGAACGGCAGACCCAGCGTGTATGAGGTCATCAATCCGGCGAAGGTCTTCGGGTAGATAGCCATGGTAGCCCACGCCGCAAAGTTGCTGATCAGAAAGAACGAGATCGGGCTCGCTAGGGCCGCCCCGCCGATCCATAGTGGTTTCTCGTTGTTGTGCAGCCGTGTTCCAAGTAACACAATCGCGAGATACCACACCCAACTCACAAGCTGGCTGATATCGACGCCGTAGTGATACACAAACTTGCTCAGGACAACATCGGAAGCTGCCAGCAGGGCGACTGGAATCCAGAGCTGGCGGCGTGAACCGCGTGCGCCAAAGAACAGCAAGCTTGCGGCCACGGGTGTGAAGTGCCACGGATGCGTTTGCATGTGGGGGATGGCCAGGCGGACAGCAACCGCAAATAGCACGAATAAGTATGCCAGCATACGATTCACCTCGAAGAACTCGATTTTCGAGGGTGGCGCGGAATACGTCAAGTAGGCTCTACTTGAGTGGCGGATTCTGCTTCCGGCTGCCGAAGCCTTCGCCGATGATCTGCAAATCCGGGCCCACCTCTACCCACCCGGATAATAATGCAACCCCCCCGCGGCGTTGCGGAAGTTCGAAACGCAGATCTCTGAAGTGAACACTGGTATTTTGCCCGGACGCAGCTTCGGTGACCAGCGGATATTGTGCCCAGTTGAGAAATACGCGACCTAAATAGGACTGTTTGGCCACCCGCGTTACCGGTGTCTCGGGCGGCTGGGGATAGAACTCAAGCAGGTCGCGGTTGAGAATCCCGGTTCGTGAATCTACGTCTGTACTGGCGAAGAAACCTGGCATTTCAGCCACTGCGTACCAGTGCGTGATCGACCATGGATAAGGGTAAACGGAGGCCCGCTGCGGCTTCTGCGAAACAGAATTGTTTTCAAATGTAGAGGCACGAACCACTTTGACCGCGGCGCGGTGTTCATAGTCCCGGACTCCGTAGAGGATCACGACGCACAGAAGCGCTCCGATCGCTGCATGCCCCCGGGCCTCACGCCGCGAGAAAATCAGCGGCACTACCAAGCCCCCGATCAGAAAGATGTAGAGTGCGGGTTCCACGATGAAAACGATGTCCCAAGAGTAGGACTTTCCCCAGAACGGCCAGAACGGCCGCACGCCATAGTTGTTCGTGAAGTCGAGCAGAATGTGACTCAGTCCTGCGAGATACGCCAGTAAGAACAGTTGTCCCCAGCGAGGCTTGAGATCGGGAATGTTCGTCCTACGTCCTCTCAGGATCCACACCGAATACACTACGGCAACGGTTAGCGCTGACATGAACAGCAGGCCGACAAAGGAGTGGGTGAAGCCGCGGTGATGCGCAAAGTAGTAGACCGGGCCTTTGAATCTCCAGAATATGTCGAGATCGGGCGCTTCAGCGGCCAGGGTCATCGTCGCAGTGGCGAGTGCGGTCTTGCGGTTGAATCCGGAGCGGCCCAGAACAGCGCCGGTGAGGAAATGGGTAATTGGCTCCAAGCTTTCTTTGTAGCACAGAACAAACCGCCATTGGTCGCGAGCGGTCGTTGGCGGGAACCCACGCGGCTTTACCGCAGCAACGAAGGATGGCCTTTCGGCACCAGCAAGGTGAGCGCGTCTGGCACCAGTGACAATGTGATTGGCAATCGGCCGAGCAGTTCTCCGTCCGCCTCGACATAAATGTTCTCAGGCTTCTCTTCCGCGATCGGGCGGCAGGTGACCTGATCGGCATAGGCAAGTTCAATTCCCCGCACGCCGCCCGAAAGCCCCAGAACTCCGCGAAAGACATACGCCAGATACCGGGCCCGGCTGCCTGTCCGGCACAGTATGAGCCGAAGATCATTCCTGGCTAGCGATGCGCCGGGCGCGAGTTCGCGAAGTACTCCTCCAAAATGGTTAATCCGCACCGCGAGCATCTCTGAGAGGCGCGCCTCGCGCTGAGTTGGGCCGCCATCGCTCGTGAATTCGGCTTCGAAATACCGCATCCGGTGCGTCCACCAGAGATGCCAGGCTTTGCTGTAATAGGCCATCATTCCGGCGCGGTCTTTCATCAGTCGATTGAGCTTGTAGAAAAGGTGTGCGTCCAGGCCGACTCCTGCGGCGACGGTGAAAAACCGTGAGCAGGGGATTGCATTGAAGTCGCGATAATGGATCTGGCCGACAGCAATTCTCTTGGGCACGGCATCGAGCAATGCGCGGGCCGCAGCTTCGGCATTCATGGGCAAGCGCAAATCATGCGCCAAGGCATTGGCGGTTCCCAGGGGAATGATCCCTAGGGCCGCAGTTCGGCCGGCGAGTCCCTGAAGAACATCGTGTACGGTTCCGTCGCCGCCGCAGGCGATGATAGTGTCGAACCCATCGTGAATTGCCATGCGGACTTGCGCGGCTGCGTCCGAAGCCGCACGGGTAGGGGCTACTTCCAGCTGAACGCTTCCCCCGCGCAGAATGGCTGCCACGCTCTCCACGTCCTTTACCCGGTGTTTACGTCTTCGGCCTGAGAGGGGGTTGTAGAAGAGCGCGGCTCTTTGCATGGCAAAAGGGTGCTATTGCGCAGTAAAAAACTGCTCAATGGCAAGACAGCGTCATTTTAGCCGACGACCGCAGCATACAAGCCACAGGTTAATGGGCGATGAATTCCGAATGCAACGGTTCTCTTTTCAGCAGCATTCGCAAAATCCAGTACCCCGCCATTGCCGCGGCAAGGTGCTTGAGCGTGTGTCCGCTGACTACCTGGTACACCCCATAGATCTTTCTGTCGAAAGTTTCGAGTATTTTGGCGAAGGCGTAGAGAATGAACACCACCAGAAAGTCGAGGCTCCGCGTGTATTTCGACCGTAAGATGGGCGCAATCAACAAGACAAGCACCGAATAAATCTGCACCGCGGCGTACCACCGCAAGTCGCCGTGGCCCTGCCGTTCGCTGTAGTACCACTGGAGGACACTCGCCGTAGACAGCAGCACCAGAAACGGGAGCAGCTTCGCCCCAAACTCGGCGTCGACTCGTTCCGCGATGACTGCGGCCACAAATCCCGCAAACATGATCGACATCGGCAGCCGGTCCCAAACGAGGGTAGCGTTTGACGGCGCCAGGTGGTAATACGCAGACCCGAAACAGGTGAGGAAGAGACCGATGAACAGCACGAGGTAGGGCCAACGTTCGCGCGGATCGACGAACGCCCGATCACGCTCGCCGGTGCTCGAGAAAAGGAAGACTATCCCCCAGGCTCCAATTACGGCAAACGGGAGGTTGGAGGCAACATTCCAGAAATTAGGAATGCCCATCATGGTGCGCTGGTCAGCAAAGTTGTGATATGAGGCGGGCTGCGAGAGCGTCAATGAATGCTGTATCTCGAGCCGCAACATCAGCAAGACGATTCCTGCTGCCAGGCCGAGCAACAATGCAGCGCCATTCCTTGGAGAGAGCAGGTCAGATCCTCCAGGCGGGTCGAGCATTCTGAAATGGCTTCAAGCGGGGAAAGGGCGCAATCGGAGAGGTCACAAGATGTCCTCGAGAACTCGGTCTTGTCATGCTGTGCTCTCGGTTGTTCTTTCTTGGTGTTGCGGTGAAGATTCCCGATTCTACTAAGAGCTATCCCAGGATCTTTGCCGCTTCCTTCGCGTAGTAGGTCAGGATGATGCTTGCCCCAGCCCGTCGGATTGAGACCAGAGATTCCATCATCACCCGTTCCCGATCAATCCAGTTGTTGCGGGCCGCCGCCTCAATCATCGCGTACTCCCCGGAAACCTGATAAGCGGCAAGCGGGAGATCAAAGCGCTCCCGCGCAGCCGAGATCACGTCAAGGTACGGCATGGCAGGTTTGACCATGATCATGTCCGCCCCTTCTTCGATGTCGAGTTCAATCTCCCGCATTGCTTCCCGCAAGTTAGCTCCGTCCATCTGATAGGAATGGCGATCGCCGAACTGAGGTGCCGAGTCGGCAGCCTCGCGGAAGGGCCCGTAAAACCCCGAGGCAAACTTGGCGGCGTAGGAAAGAATTGGGGTATTCTCGAATCCGGCTCCGTCCAGTCCTTTTCGGATCGCACCCACCCGGCCATCCATCATGTCGCTCGGGGCGATGATGTCGATCCCCGCCTTGGCCAGCGAGACCGAAGTACGTGTCAGCAATTCGAGCGTGGCATCGTTCAGAATTTCGTATTCTGTGCCGACGGCCGGCGGATTCGCGACCGCTGCCCCCACCGGCCGGGGAAGCGTGGGCTTTACAATTCCGCAATGGCCGTGCGACATGTACTCGCAAAGGCAAACATCCCCAAGGAGCAACATCTCAGGAACCTCGCGCTTAAGAGCACGCGCGGCCTGCTGGACGATGCCGTTCTGCTCCCAAGCTCCACTCGCCGCCTCGTCTTTGCTTTCCGGCAGTCCAAACAGAATCAAGGCGGGAACCCCAAGCGAGCGCGCCTCCTCAGCCTCGCGTACGACTTCATCCACTGACAAGTTGTACACACCCGGCATGGAACGGACTTCTTTTCGCACCCCTTCGCCGGGACAGACAAACAGGGGATAAACCAAGGACTCAGGCGTGAGCCGTGTTTCGCGGATGAGAGAACGTATCGCGCGCGACCGTCGCAGTCGGCGAAGGCGGGTTGCCGGGAATGCCATGTTTAAATTCTAGCAGCAGGCGCCAGCACCATTGGGGCTTCCCCGAGTGCGGCCGCGCGCGCCAAGTTTCCCCACCATCGCCCCACCCCGGGGCGACTACAGTACCATGAAAGTGTGCTGCAAACGATAAAAGACACAAGTGCCCGCCTGCTCGAGTTCGACGGTTTGCGAGAACTGGTTCGCGGATATGCGGTGTCGGACCTGGGCCGGGGCCGGGTAGAGGCTCTTGCCCCTTCCGCGGACTTGACCTGGATTCGAACCCAGCAGCAATTGACGGCTGCCGTCCGCGATTTCCGGCGCGCGGGAGGGGATTTTAATTTCTCTGGACTGCTCGACATCTCGAAAATTCTCGAGAAATCGCGCATTTCCGGTGTCGCCCTCGGAGCGGAGGAGATCCTCAGCGTCATCACCGTTGTGGACCGCGGGGCTGAATGGCGCGAAATTGCATTCCATCCGCCGCAAGGGATAAAGAGCGACTGGTCACCGGTCCGGGAGCTTTCGACAGGCATTGCAGATCTTTTGCCCTTATTGAAGGCGATTCGCGGCAAGATTTTGCCGGATGGGACGCTCGATGATCGCGCTTCTCCGCAGCTAGCGGGCATCCGCCGCGAGATCGAGAAGCAGCGTCGCGCCATCCAGGATTCGTTGCGTGGATACCTGCGCCGGCTCTCGGAGGGGGGGAGCGCGCAGGACGAACTGGTTACTGTACGCGGCGAACGGTTCGTTATTCCGGTTAAAGTCGAGCAGAAACGACGCGTGCAAGGCGTCGTGCATGGCACGAGTTCGAGCGGGCAGACGGTTTTCATTGAGCCTCTGGAAACCATCGAGCAGAACAACGAACTGGTGCGGTTACTCGAAGAAGAGCAGGGGGAAGTACGCCGAATTCTGCTGGAAATGACCCAGCGGATCGGCGAACAAGCGGCTCAGATTGCCGCGGCACAGGACATCCTGGCTGAACTAGAGCTTCAATTCGCCAAAGCAAAGTTCGCGGACGGCTACAACTGCGTGGCGCCGGAGCTGGCGAGGGAAGGGCGGGCCTTCATTCTGCATGAGGCGCGTCATCCGTTGCTCGAACGGAATCTGAGGCTACAGAAGGTGGAAGTCGTGCCCATCAGCCTGGAACTCGAAGGCGAGCGTCGCGAACTGATCATTACCGGACCGAATACGGGCGGTAAGACCGTCACTCTTAAGATCATCGGCCTGTTTGCGCTCATGGCGCAGTCCGGAATTCCGGTTCCAGCGAGCCGCATGAAGATGCCCCTGTTCGATGCTGTCCTGGCGGATATTGGAGACTACCAGTCTATCGAACAAAACCTCTCCACCTTCTCTGCGCACGTCACCAACATAGATTCCATTTCCCGGATTGCCACATCCCAGTCGCTCATTCTGCTCGACGAGCTCGGCTCCGCAACCGATCCAGAAGAAGGAGCTGCGCTGGCCGTCGCCATTGCCGATCACTTTCTGAAGATTGGATGCATCACCGCGATTTCCACGCATCACACTTCGCTCAAAGTCTTTGGCGCCAACTCTACTGGCGTTCTGAATGCTGCGGTTGGACTCGATGAGGCCACCCTAAAACCCACCTTCCAGTTGAGGACCGGTGTTCCTGGCGCTTCGGCGGGGATCAGCACCGCGCAGCGCCTCGGTCTGAATCCAGAAATCGTGCAGTCGGCTCGCGCACGCCTGGGGAACCAGGCGAGAGATGTGGGACAGTTCTTGGACCAATTGCACGAGCGCTTGAAGGCGGCAGAATATGAACGCCTGCGTTTACAAGCCAAAGAAGACGACCTCAATCGTGAGCGGGCGCGGTTGGCCGGTGAAGGGAAGAGGTTGCAGCAGGAGAATGTCCGGGAATTCGAGAAGAAACTCGAGTTGCTTCTGCGCGAGTTCGAATATCAAGTGCGCGAGGCCGTGAGGGCTGTACAAGATCGAGCGGCCGCGCAGAAGCTCTCCAAAGATGCAGAGCGCCGAATTTCCAAGCTGCGGCGGGATTTTCGCGAGCAGTTCGACTCTACGGTGGTGGCCCACCTCAGCGGTGCCGATCGTGGTGATCCGAATGCAATGCCGCAGCTGGTGAAGCACGTTGCCGAAGGCGACTTGGTAAAGCTGAAATCCGTCGGCCGCAACGCCAAGATTGCGCGCCAGCTTGACGGCGACCATTTTGAGGTTGAAGTGGGCGCGATGAAGATGCGGATTGCCCGCGAAGACATCGCTGAAGTCGTCGTGCGCGCTTCTGATACTCCAATTCATGCTGCCCGCGCCAAAGGCGTCTCGATTTCGCTCGAAAGCGACGAGAACGTTCCTTCCGAGATCAACGTAATTGGGCACACCGTCGATGACGCCACTCGTGAAGTCGAAAAATTCCTGGATCGGGCATTTTTGGCCGGACTGCCCAGGATTCGAGTGGTTCACGGTAGTGGCATGGGCATCTTGCGCAAGGCGCTGCGGCAATTTCTGGAGAGACACCCGCATGTCGAGTCGATTGCCGAACCACCTCAGCATGAGGGCGGCGGTGGCGCCACCGTGGCGGAACTAAAAACATGAACTTCCTGATGGGGACGCTGTAACCGGCGTGGTTGTCCGGTCTCCTCCGTGAGGATGCGCGCGGAGGCCGACGGCGCCTATGAAACTAGCGTAAATACTGGGAGTTCGCTACGATTCGTGTAGTTCCAGTTTCGTCTGGTTGTGGGCCGCAAGGGGTGACAATGCTCAATATCCGTCCTGCTAAAAAAGGTGACAGCTATCTGCTCAAGACTTTGATTCACGAGCTTGCAGACTACGAGCACCTTGAGCATGAGACCATCATCACCGAAGAAGATGTGTTGCGCGACGGCTTTGGTGAGCACCCGAAGTTCCGCGCGTTGATCGGGGAGTGGGACGGTCAGGTTGCAGGGTACGCTCTTTTTTTTGAATTCTATTCCACGTTTCAGGGCCGAGCGGGACTCTTTCTAGAAGACATCTTCGTCCGCCCCTCCTTTCGAAAAAAGGGAATTGGCACGGAGCTGCTGGCCGCGGTCGCCAAAATTGCCTGGGAAGAGGAGTATTTTTGCTTGCGCTGGGAGGTCCTCGATTGGAACGAACCGGCGATCGATTTTTACAAGAAACTCGGGGCCGAGTTTCTGGATGAGTGGCGATCGGTGTGCCTGATCGGCAATGCCATGTTAGCGGTGACGGAAAAAGCCGGCAAATGAGTCAGGTCAAAATCATAGGGGCGGGCCTAGCCGGGTCGGAAGCGGCCTGGCAGTGTGCGCAGCGCGGAATCAACGTCGATCTGTTCGAGATGCGCCCGGTGCGCTCGACTCCCGCACACCAGAGCTCAGAGTTTGCCGAACTTGTCTGCTCGAACTCCCTGAAATCCGAAAGCGAGAATTCTGCCCCCTGGTTGTTGAAGGAAGAGATGCGCCGCGCGGGTTCTTTGCTGCTTGAGATCGCCAAGCAAAGTGCGGTTCCCGCGGGACACGCCTTGGCCGTTGATCGCGCCGCTTTCTCCCTGGCGGTGACCGAGCGTCTCTCACGCGACCCACTCATTCGCATACACCGCGCTGAGGTCACTCGTATTCGTGAAGATGAAATCACCATCATCGCTACCGGTCCACTCACCTCAGATGCATTGGCCGAAGAGATCGTCCGGCTGAGCAGTGCGGGCGAAGGGCCGGCCATTGAGTCCTCCCACGAGCACCGGCTGTATTTCTACGATTCCATCAGTCCCATCGTGGAAGCCGATTCCATCGACATGGAGAAGGTATATCTGGCGGCGCGGTATGACAAAGGCTCAGCAGATTACATCAACTGCCCCATGTCCAAGGAAGAATACGATCGCTTTTATGACGCGCTTGTGGCTGCTGAATCCGTGGAAGCCAAGGACTGGGAGAAGCTGAACTACTTCGAGGGCTGCCTGCCCATCGAAGAGATTGCGCGCCGTGGTCGCGATACCCTGCGATTCGGTCCGATGAAGCCCGTGGGCCTTAAAGATCCGCGCATCGGTAAGGTTCCCTATGCGGTTGTTCAATTACGCCAGGAAAATCTTCGCGCCGACTCCTATAATCTGGTCGGATTTCAGAACCACTTGAAGTTCAGCGAGCAGGGACGGGTGCTGCGATTGATCCCCGGCCTTGAGCATGCGCGCTTCCATCGCTTCGGCCAGATTCACCGCAATACCTATATCAACTCGCCCTCGTTGCTCACTCCCACGCAGCAGATGAGTGCTTATCCTAAAGCCATTTTTGCGGGACAAATTTGCGGGGTAGAAGGCTACGTCGAGTCTATCGCCACCGGCATGTTGGCCGGAATTCATGCCGCTGCGCTGGTTGCTGGAGAGACCCCGGTTGCGCCACCCCGCGCCACCGCGCTCGGATCGCTGGTGCACTACATCACCCACGCAGATCCGAGAAAGTTCCAGCCCGCCAACATCACGTTTGATCTTTTGCCAGCGCTCGACAAAAAGGTGCGGGATCGCAGTCTCAGGCATCAAATGCAGTGTGAGCTGGCATTACACAGGCTCCAGAACTGGCTTGATCAAACCCGCTCCGCGAAGGTCGCGTGAGTGGCATAATTCCCGGAGACTCCTTTTCTCGCATAACGTTTTCGAAACGGCAGCATGATATCCATCCTTCAAATCGGCCCGATTGATTATGGGACCGGCCTCCGGCTGCAGGAACAACTTGTTGGCCTGCGCAAAGAAGGACGCATCTCGGATACGCTGCTCCTGCTTGAGCACACTCCCGTCATCACCTTGGGGAGAAATGCTCATTCCAGAAACATCCTCGCATCGCCCGAGTTCCTTGCCGAGCGCGGGGTCGAAGTCTTTGAGTGCAACCGTGGTGGCGATGTGACGTTTCACGGCCCTGGTCAATTGGTCGCTTATCCCATCTTTGATCTGCGGGGCTTTCCTTCGCAAAGCCTGAATCGCAACACCATGGGCGTCATCGAATTTGTGCGGAACCTGGAAGAGGTTTTGGTTCGTACCTGCGCCGCATTTGGAATTCCAACCAAGAGAATTGCCGGACTCACGGGGGTGTGGACGCTCGAATCGCCTGGACAGCAAGGAACTTCGGCAGAAGCCAAGATTGCCGCTCTCGGTGTCCACATATCGCGCGGCATCACCTCCCACGGAATTGCGCTCAATGTGAACAACGATCTCAGCTATTTCAATCTGATCGTCCCCTGCGGCATTTCCTCAAGACCCGTGACCTCGATTGGCAAGGAGCTCGCCCGCCCCGTTCCACTCGAGGACGTTGCGCACGCGCTTGCGCGTAATTTCGGACAAGTCTTCCAGAGCCAGATCCTCTGGCTCGAATCGATCGACGCCTTGGTCGGGAAGAATTTGGGGCTCCCCCTGCGCCCACCGGAAAATCTTCGCAAGATTCATGGTGAAGACGACACCGCCTGGGCATGATCCCCTGTCAGGCACTGAGATCCGCGTGTGATTTCGAGGAGTGAGACGCATGACGCTGAAAAAGGTAGTCACGGTCTATGAAAAACCGACTTGAGCCACGTGCCGTGAGGTCAGGCGTGTCTTGGCCGAGCAAGGCGTGGAGTTCAAAGCTATCAATCCCATCGAACAGCGGCTATCTTTCTCCGCATTGAAAGATTTATTGCGGCGCGCAAGTCTGCGCCCAGAACAGGTCGTACGCACAAAAGAGGCCGCCTATAAGCAGTATGTAGCAGACAAGAATTTGAGCGGCGACGCTCTGCTCAAAGTAATCGCCGAACATCCGGAACTTTTGCAGCGGCCGATCGTTGTCCGGGAGGGGAAGGCCGTGCTCGCCAGGCCCCTGGAGAACTTGAAGAAGTTAGGCATCTCCTAGTCCATACCGCAATCGCCGCCCTGCTAGAGTACGCTGCAAAATTCGCATCGGCTGGAGTAGCATGGTCAGGGCCAGCCATGAAGCGGAACCGCCGGAAATCGAAACCTGCAAGGCCACTGCCATCCCGAAAGGCTGCCTCCGCGCCCGGGAACGGGAGCCGAGCTCCCCGCGAACGTAGTCAGCGTGGGACCGCTCTCCCGCAGCAACGCACCTACGATATCGCCGACTACCGGCTGGAAAAACCCAGCCTTACTGTCCGGCAGACGCGCAAGGGCGACGTATGCTGTTACGAGATCTCCGGCGATCTGAATGCGCCCGCCCCGCCCATTCGCGATTCGCAACACTTGGACAGGCAACAAGCGATCGAGATCTATCGCTGGATGGTCCTCAATCGCAAGATGGAGATGGCGCTTGAAAATCTTTACAAGCAAGGCAAGGTTGTTGGAGGAGTTTACTTCGGGCTAGGTCAGGAAGCGTGCTCGTGTGCCTCCGCCTATGCACTTGCCAAAGACGACTGGCTCGCACCGATGATTCGCAATCAAGGCGCCCTCCTTGTACGCGGCTTTGCGCCGCGCGACATGATGATGCAGTACATGGCGAAGGCAGACTCGCCAACCAAGGGCCGCGATGGCACCTCGCACTTTGGCGACATCTACGATCGCAATGTCGTCTCGCCAATCTCCATGCTGGGCGATTTGATTCCAGTCATGGCGGGGGTTGCGCTCGGCGCGCGTCTTCAACAGCGGAACATCGCCGTGATGACCTACATCGGCGACGGCGGACAATCTACCGGGGTCACCTACGAAGGAATCAACTTTGCAGCCGTGCAGAATCTTGGCCTTGTGTTACTGGTCGAGAGCAATCTGTGGGCATACTCCACGCCTTCGGAGATGCAGTACAAGGTCTCGGACCTTGCGGAACGCGCGATTGCGTATGGCATTCCGAGCGTCATTGTCGACGGTACTGACCCGTGTCAGGTCTACGACGCAGCACGTGAAGCCGTTGAGCGGGCCCACCAAGGCGAGGGGCCAACGCTAATCGAAGCCAAGATGATGCGCATGAAGGGGCATGCCATCCATGACGCCGCGGCTTATGTTCCCCAGGCGATGTTCGAGTACTGGCGCCGTCGCGACCCGATCACTCGATTCGAGAACTATCTGCTGAATGTGAAGAAATGGCTTTCTCCCCAGGAGCACAAAGGTCTGCTCGCGGAGGTGGACGCTTATCTCGAGTCGGAACGCGAGTTTGCCGTGAACGCCCCGATGCCTTCTCCTGAATCAGCCGAAGGTGGAGTCTACTGTGAAAACGGCTGCCACGAGATCAGGCCGAAGTATGGCGTGCCCAGCGCTCGTCTAGGGCGAGCGCCTCGCCCTACGAAACCAGGAAGCGAGTCGACTATTCACTTCAAGTAGATCCTCCTGCACAGTTTCCTAACCTTCGAGGGCGCGTCCTTGCACTTGTTCCCGGGTCCAGCCAGCCTCGCGCAAGCGGCGGATGCTCAGTGCATCATGGCGCTTGGCCAGGCGGGTCCCGGCTTCATCTCGCACCAGATCACAGTGGTAAAACTGCGGTTCGGCAACGTCCAAAGCACGGTAGAGCAGCAGTTGGCGTGCGGTGGACTTCAGTAAATCTTCTCCGCGCACGACCTCGCTGATTTTCATGGCATAGTCATCGGCAACGACCGCGAGCTGGTAGGCCGGAACATCATCACGCCGCCAGATCACAAAGTCGCCAAAGTCTTTTCCCGCGACATAGCTTTGCCGTCCCAGATTCTGGTCGAAAAAGGTGATCTCCCGCCCATCAGGAACGCGGAAGCGCCAGTTCACGCCTGCCGGAGCCGGGAACGAAGCCGCCTCTGCTTTGAAACGGCAACTCCCGGGATAGATCGGCTCATTGTCGGCATCGTTGGGCGCCATTGCCGATAGCGCTAACTCCTTTCGCGAGCACGTGCATGGGTAGATGAAGCCCAAGTCCCGCAGCCTTTTCCATTGCCCAAGATACAGACTGCGACGCTCGCTCTGTGAGTATGGCCCGTAGGGCCCTCCGCAATCCGGGCCTTCTACCCATTGGAGTCCGATCCATTGCAGATCTTCGTAGGCCGCTGAAACGTATTCCGCGCGGCAGCGCTCAGGATCCAGATCTTCGTTCCGGAGAATCAGACTGCCGCCCTGCTCTCTAGCCCGTTGCCCTGCGAGCAGAAACGTCCGGGCGTGGCCAAGGTGAAGATAGCCGGTAGGAGAGGGGGCAAGGCGTCCTCGATACGAAGGCACGCCCGCCATTGTAAAAGGGACCGATAGTAGCGTTCTAGGCGGCCGAAATTCTCTTGATCAGATCATCCTGCTCATTGCGGTTCTCCGCGCCAATTGTGAACGCGTCGAGCACGCCCAGTCCCAGTGCATATTTCAGGCACTCGTCCTGCCGATCCCGCAACGCGCCCGCACCGAGAATCTTCATGCCGATGACTGCTTTGCCGGAGGCTTTCATCTGCTTGAGGACGGGAACAACCACGTCGGGGTTCGCATCCATCGACGCACCGGTTGGATTGATGCGGGCCAGGTCAACCTCCACCCAGGGAGATTCTGCCGCTGCCCGCAAAGCCTCGATCGAGTGGCAAGAGCAACCATGTGCGCGAATGATGCCTTTCTGCTTTGCTTCAGAGAGAACATCCATCACGCCTTTGTAGCGTTCGGTCCAGTCGCCTTCAGTAAGGCAGTGCATCAGCAGAACGTCGATATACTCCGTGCCGAGTTCCTTGCGGAAACGCTCGATATCGGAACGCATGCCAGCGGGATCGCGAGCCCACGACTTGCTCAGGACCGTGACTTTGTCGCGCTGGACGTGCTTGAGCGCCTCGGCTACGTGGGGATGGCTTCCGTACGAATCGGCTGCATCGAAGAAATGCAGGCCCTGGTCGTAACCATTCAGTAAGAGGTCCGACAGGCCCTTCAAGCCGAGTGCGGTTTGATGCGAGTGGTGGCCGACACCCACGGTTCCGGTTCCCATCGCCAAACGACTGGTCTTGATCCCCGTGCTGCCGAGAGTGACGGTATCGGAGGCGCCGAACTTCTTACTCAACTCTGGGATCGCCCAAGCCCCGGGTATGAAGTTAGATCCAAGCCACACGGCGCCAACTCCGTAGGCTGAGGTTTTCAGGAACTCGCGGCGTTTCATAGAGCCTCCACTGAAATTGTTCTCTTTCATGGCCCCGGGCAAGCGAAAACGCTCACTGCCGGGAGTATACTCCCGCTCCGATCGAGCCGGGCACAACACTGGTAGACTTTTTACGGACTGATCCTGATGACCGAACTGCAATTGAACTTGACCGCCGTCGAAGCGCGTGTTTTAGGTGCTTTGATCGAAAAGGACATCACCACTCCCGATTACTACCCGCTTTCCTTGAATGCATTGCTCAACGCTTGTAATCAGAAGAACAATCGTGAGCCGGTAATGAATCTGGATGAGGATGCCATCCGCCAAGCCCTGGCCTCGTTGCAGGAAAAGCGCCTTGCCGGACCGGCTGGAGGCGCGGACAGCCGGGTCACGAAATACGAACACCGCTTGCAGGAGGTTTTCAACTTTGACCGCCGGGAAACGGCGGTTGTATGCGTGCTGCTGCTTCGTGGTCCACAAACTCCGGGCGAACTGCGAGGCCGAACCGAGCGAATGTATCGCTTCGAAACCCTCGAGGACGTTCAATCTGCGTTACAGAAGCTGATGGATCGGCAGCCGCCACTGGTCCGCGTCCTGCCCCGCCAGCCTGGGACCAAAGAGTCGCGCTACCTGCATTTGTTCGCGGGCGACATAGCGGCAGAGAATGTCCTGGCGGCTACCATCCCTTCCACGCGCTCCGCTGGCAATTCGGCCGAGGAGAGAATTGCTAGCCTGGAAAGCCAGGTTGCGTCGCTAAGGAACGAACTTGGCGAACTCCGCCGAGAACTGGCTGATTTTAGACAGCAGTTCTAATTTCCCGGAGACCCGATGAGAACCCTATCTGTCTCCGCGTTGAATCTTGTCATACCTATGCCTACCCGATTACCAAAGTCCAAGATCGCACCAGATTCCGGAACTCCGCATCAAACCCCGGGTTGAATACAATCGCAGGATAGGTGTGCCGTGTCGACGTTTTGCAAGTCCTTTGTTTCCTGTCTAACGCTCCTGGTGGCCCTGGGAAATTCCAATGCCTGGGGGCAGGCGGCGCTTCTGTTAGAAGAGCCTTACAGTTACGACGGCAGCTTTGCTGGCACCGGCCATACTGCGGTGTATCTGGCGCGCGTCTGCGCCGAAACCCCATTTGAGCTGCGGCGGTGCGCTCCCGGGGAAGAGGGCGTGGTCATCAGTCGTTACCACGGTATTGCCGGCCACGACTGGATCGCCGTCCCCTTAATTCCTTACCTCTACGCAGTTCGCAAGCTCGAAGACGTACCGCTTTTTGTAGATGCCAAGCTGGTTGCATTTCTGCGCGAACAGTTCGTGAGTTCGCTAGCCTTGCCGGGGGAATCGCGTCCCGGCGCCGAGCCTCGTTACCAGCTTGCTGGGTCGGCATACGATCGAACGCTTTACGGATTTCGCATCGCTACCCGGCCCGAGCAGGACGATGCGCTCATCCGAGCTCTGAACGACGCGCCGAACGAAGGCTCGTACAAGCTGCTGAACCGCAACTGCGCGGATTTTTCCAAGCAGATCATTAACTTCTACTACCCGCATGCGGTGCATCGCAGCATCATTGCGGACTTAGGGGTGACCACCCCTAAACAGGCGGCAAAATCCCTCGTGCACTACAGCAAGCACCACCGTGATGCACAGCTCACAGTTTTCGTGATTCCGCAGGTCCCTGGCCTCAAGCGCAGCAAGCCGGTGCATGGAGTACTGGAGTCGATCTTTTTCCAAAAAAAGTATGTAACCCCGGTACTTCTGTTCCACCCATTCGTGGTGGGAGCGGTGGAAGCCGCATACCTGGCCGGTTGGAGATTCAATCCCGCCAAGGGAGCGTTAGTTTTCAATGCTGCCGCCGAAAACCCCATGAAGAACCTCGCTCCTCCGCTAACGCCTTCTCAGCGCCGTTCCTACGAGAACCAGGTCAAAGCGATGAGGAAATCCGACGAACTCGACGAGTTTCCTGACTGGCGCCGTCTTCAAGCGCAGGCCATTCCTCTGATGGATGCTCAGGGCCGGCCCTTTGTGCAGGTGAAGCTGGACGGGAAAGAAGTGCCAGTAGGAATCTGTCGGGGGAATGCGCTCCACGTCTCCGGATCGCCTGAGCTACTGCAAAACTTGCTTCTGTCGCGCCTAGACGAGCAACTCAGGACCAAGAAACCGAGAATTTCCGAACCATCCATCAAGAGCGATTGGAAGCTGCTTGAATCCGCGCGGGAAGAAAGCCGCGCAGCTTTGGCGCCCGCAAATTAATCTGGCAATGGCTCGCTGCTCCCTGTGATCCGTGGGACTCCCGCGTGTGCATCCAGGTCAAGAGCACGTTCGAAGCGAGGACTTTCGAGCGCCACAAGTGTGGCTGGGGACTTCAGAACGCTCGCAAATCGACATCCCGTCACAGGCTGCTAGGTTCGCGCCCCCCCGCGGAGAGGTGCTTCTCATTGCTGCGCGGCTGTCGTTTCGGTATTCCCAATGGCATCGCCGGAGAGCACCAGTTCCACTCTGCGGTTCTGCTGGCGGCCTTCAGCAGTGTCGTTTGTCGCGATCGGCTGCGTCTTGCCGAAACCGCGGGCTTCGATGGAGTTCGCCGCGATGCTTTGCTGAACGAAATAGTCGCGCACTGCACTGGCACGCTTCTCGGAGAGGTCCTGGTTATACTCGTCGCTTCCTACGCTGTCGGTGTGGCCTTCAATTTGAACGTGTAGGCTGGGGTAGGCCAGCAAGATCCCGGAGACTTTCGCGAGACGCTCGCGGGCACCGGGCGCTAGTTCATAGCTGCCGGTCTTGAATAGCACGTCGGACATGTTGGCAATCAAGCCGCGAGCCGTATCGCGCGTGGCCAAGATGGTATTGAGTTGTTGAAGCAAGCGTGCGCGCAACTCTTGTTTTTCTTTTTCCGCCTGCTGACGTAATTGCTCTGATTGCGCTGCCGCTTGCTGCGCCTTGGTTGCTTGCTCGGCGAGAGCCTGCTGCTGAGCCAGAGCCTCGGCTTTGGCTTTTTCAGCTTCTTCCTTTTGGCGCGCCGCTTCAGCTGCGGCTTGCTGGGCTTCGGTCTTTGCTTTCTCCGCAGCAGCCTTTGCTTCCTCTGCCTCCTTTTGGGCCTGTTCGGCTTCCTTTCGCGCCTGTTCTGCTTCCACTCGCCGCTGAGCTTCCGCTTCGGCATCGGCGCGAGCTTTAGCCTCGCGTGCTTCGGCGGCAGTCTTCTCCGCGGCAGCCTTTGCTTGCGCCTCATCCTCGGCCCGCTGCTTGACGGCCATTACGCGAGCTTCCTCTGCCGTCTGCGCGGTGTCCCGCGCAGCCGATTCAATGACGGACCGGCCTTGCTTCTGACGGTACGCCGTCTCGGCTTGCATCAACAGTTGATCTGCTTTGGGAAGAATCGATGCCGCATACTTGTCCCCCGCCGCAATGTGGGCTATGCGCACGGCGTTCCTGGCCTCAAACAACTGCATCGGAGTAGTGCGATCGATGCCGAAAATCGCGTTCTGGATTTTTTGGTTGGTCGCAGAATACGTTCCTCGTCCAAGTAGTTCGTACTTGGTTTCGATATTCTCGCCTTGGGCCATGCCCTCGGGAACGACGCTCTCCGCCACCACTGTGTCCCCGGGCTGTGTGACCGCGAAGTAAGGTTCGGCCGTAACGATCATGCCGAAGGTCTGCATGTCGGTTGAGGCTTTCAGGTGGGCATTGCCCTTCTCAACGACCAGCTCACCCAGGCTCTCAGCCCGGCCCTGTGGCGAAACGGCCCAAAGCACATAGGTTAGGTATTCAAGGCCAAACTTGGTCGCCTCATCCAAGCCTTGAAACTTGGCATCCACCGTGACAGTCCCCTTCTTGCCTTCGAGCTTCGCCTCGCCCGATGCACCCCGCATCTGGTCCGTGGCCTGAAACATGACTTTGACGTTGCTACCCTGACGAAATCGCATCGCCTGCAGCGTTCTTGAAACGCTGTTCGACGATGAACCCGCCGAGGGGGCTTGCGCCTGCGCTAGCGCCAGGCAGGCGCCGCAAAACAAAGTGGCAAAGAGGGTTAAGTGTTTCACATAGTCTCCAGTGGATTGGGTGTAGAGAAGTTGTACTGCTAAATGATCCGCGTCTTCAACCCGAAAGGAAAGCCCAGCAGGTGTTGCTACTTTGGTTACATGGAATCTGGGTACTGGCACCCCCAACGGTGTGGCCCCGAAAAGGCGACTGGCGGGTGCTTCATCAAAAGCAATCCTGGGCCGCCCTCAACCCTCGCGTAATATATGCTTCAAGCGATGGAGCTTTCGCGCGATTCCGACCCCGCAGCACCCCCTTCCGGCTCGACCGACGTGTCGCTTGAATCTCCCCACGTCTCGCTTGAAGGCTTGCACAGGACAGTGGAGGTTCCATCCCATGAGGCGGGGTTCTTCCAGCAGTGGCGGGCGTTCATCGGTCCTGCCATTCTCGTCAGCGTCGGCTACATGGACCCGGGTAACTGGGGAACCGCTCTTGCAGGAGGCGCGCGGTTCAAGTACGGGTTGCTTTGGGTGATTGCACTCGCCAGCATCATGGCCGTCTTCATGCAGGTGATCTCAGCCCGCCTCGGTGTCGTCACCGGCAAGGACCTCGCGCAGGCCTGTCGCGACTGGATGCCGGAGTGGACACGGTGGCCTAACTGGTTTTTCTGCGAATCGGCAATTGCCGCCTGCGACCTCGCGGAAGTGCTGGGGAGCGCGGTCGCGATCAATTTGATGTTCCACATTCCGTTGCTCTGGGCCGTGATCATTACCGGCTTGGACGTTCTGCTCCTTCTTGCGCTACAGCGTTACGGGATGCGGACCATCGAAGCCATCATTCTGCTTCTGATCGTGACGATCGGAGTGTGTTATCTGATCGAGATCTTTATCTTGCCGCAGACGCGTCCTGATTTCTTCGAAATGGGCAGAGCGCTGGCAACCCCCGGCTTTCGCCAGCCTGGAATGATCTACGTCGCCATTGGAATCATCGGCGCCACCGTCATGCCGCACAACCTGTACTTGCACTCAGCGCTCGTACAGAGCCGCAAGCTGCAGAAAGACGAGGCCTCGATTCGCAGCGCGATTCGCTTCAACACCATTGATTCGACCACTGCGCTCAGTGTCGCCTTTCTGGTGAATGCGGCGATCTTGGTGCTTGCGGCTACGGTTTTCTACGGCCAAACCAGCGTCACGGTGGCCGGAGGAGAGACCGTTACCTTCAGTCCCGAGAGCGATTGGATCCGGATTGCTTATCTAACGCTGGCTCCTCTTGTCGGGACCTCCCTCGCCAGCACACTATTTATCATCTCGCTCCTGGCGAGCGGCCAAAGCAGCACGATCACCGGCACGCTCGCCGGCCAAGTGGTGATGGAAGGTTTCATGCGGTGGCGCATTCAACCGTGGGTTCGCAGGCTCATCACGCGGTCCATGGCAATCATCCCTGCCGTCATCATGATCGGCGTGCGCGGCGATTCCAGCGTGAATGACCTGCTTACGCTCAGCCAGGTGGTGTTGGCTCTGCAGCTTCCGTTTGCGATGTTTCCGCTCCTCGCCTTCACCAGTTCGCGGAGACATATGGGGCTGTGGCGTAGCGGCAAGGTGTTGTTGGTCGCAGGCTGGTCAAGCGCGATTTTGATTACCGCACTCGACCTGTGGGGATTACCGGAGTCAATCAAGACCGCCTGGCACGTCATTGTCGGCAGCTGAATCAGGGGGTAGCCGATGTACAAGACCATTCTAGTAACTCTCGACGGCACGTCCAGCGACCGCGCCATCATCGAGCACGTGAAACGGCTGGCCCGTCTGGCGGAAAGCCACGTGGTGCTGCTGCATGTCGCAGACGGCTGGGCCGCGCGCACCTATGGCCCCGATGCCGTCAGCCCAGAGATTTCCGAAGACACCGCTTACCTCGAAAAAGTGCTTGCCGAGTTCCGGCAAGCTGGAATTCTCACCAGCTCGGAACTGGCGTTCGGCGATCCCAGCCGCGAGATTGTGCGCTGGGTAAAAGAGAAGGGCTGCGACCTCATCGCCATGAGCACCCATGGGCACAAGTTTTTAGCCGACATTTTTCTGGGTACGACTGCAAACCGCGTCCAACACGCGGTTAGTGTGCCAGTGTTGCTGCTGCGGGCAAGATAGAACACCAGACTCAAGAGGCCGAGCTTTGATTCGAGGCTCGCTGATCGAGCCCGGATCAATCATTCGACGGCTTCATCACGGAGCCTGGATGCGCTTTCCCAAACTCCTTCTGCACCAGCTAAACTAATATGTCGGACCAAATTTCTGATTGCTTTACGGAGAACCTGCGGCCATGGACAGCTTCCACTCTCGTTCCAAACTGGCGGTTGGCGGCAAAGAATACGAGATTTACCGGCTGGATTCGCTCGACAAGGCCGGTATCTCGACCAGCCACCTGCCATATTCGCTGCGTATTCTTCTTGAAAATCTTCTCCGGACCGAAGATGCCCGCAACGTCAGAGCCGAAGATATTCGTGCGCTTGCCGCGTGGAACGGCAAAAGCAAGTCCGACAAAGAGATTGCCTTTACGCCTAGCCGTGTTCTCATGCAGGACTTCACGGGGGTGCCCGCTGTCGTGGATCTTGCCGCCATGCGCGATGCCATGACCAAATTGGGCGGGGATCCGGCGCTCATCAATCCGCTGCAGCCTGCGGAACTTGTCATCGACCACTCCGTTCAGGTAGACGAATTCGGGAAGGCGCAAGCTTTTGCGCTGAACGCCGAGCTTGAGTTTCAGCGCAACAAAGAGCGGTATGCCTTCCTGCGCTGGGGACAGGAATCGTTCCGCAATATGGCTATCGTTCCGCCGGATACGGGAATTGTTCACCAGGTGAATCTCGAGTACCTGGCTCGGGTCGTCTTCCTGAAGGAATCGCCAGGTAAGCGAGTCGCCTACCCGGACACCGTCGTCGGCACCGATTCCCATACCACAATGATCAATGGCCTGGGGGTACTCGGTTGGGGAGTTGGCGGAATCGAAGCCGAAGCAGCCATGCTTGGCCAGCCGGTCAGCATGCTCATCCCGCAAGTTGTTGGTGTGAAGCTTACCGGACGGCTTCGCGAGGGTGCGACCGCCACCGACCTGGTTCTCACCATCACCGAGATGCTGCGCAAGCACGGTGTGGTTGGAAAGTTTGTCGAGTATTTTGGTCCCGGCCTGCGCGATTTACCTCTCGCCGATCGGGCGACGATCGGGAACATGTCGCCAGAGTATGGCGCCACTTGCGGAATCTTTCCGGTGGACAAAGAGACGCTGAGCTATCTCCGGCTGACCGGCCGTTCGGAAGAGCAGATTGCGCTTGTGGAAGCCTATTGCCGCGAGCAGGGACTGTTTCACGACGAAGGCACTCCGCAAGCAGAATACTCGGAACTGCTCGCTCTTGATCTCGCCACGGTCGAGCCAAGTCTGGCTGGCCCCAAACGTCCTCAGGACCGCGTCGTCTTGTCGCAAGCCAAAGAGTCGTTTGAGAAGGCGCTGCCGGGCCTCATGAAGGCACCCAATGCCGGCACCCCGGATGATTCGACCAATGGCAACGGTCAGCTGCACCATGGAAGTGTGGTGATCGCGGCCATTACAAGCTGCACCAACACTTCCAATCCATCCGTCATGTTGGCGGCCGGCATTTTGGCCAGGAAAGCCGTCGAGCGGGGACTCGAAGTTCCCGAGTGGGTGAAGACGTCGCTCGCTCCTGGATCGAAGGTTGTCCGAGATTATCTTGAAGCTGCCGGGCTCACCGGATACCTTGAAAAGCTCAAATTCCACATCGTTGGCTATGGCTGCACGACCTGCATCGGTAACTCTGGACCTCTGCCGCAAGAGGTTTCCGAAGAAATCGACGAAAAGAACCTGGTCGTGGCCTCGGTTCTCTCTGGAAATCGCAACTTCGAAGGCCGCATCAATCCCGATGTGCGCGCCAACTACCTGATGTCGCCTCCTCTGGTTGTTGCCTTCGCTCTCGCCGGACGCATCGACGTCGATCTTCGCCGCGATCCGCTCGGCAATGGCAAGGACGGTACGCCAGTTTTCCTGGCCGACATTTGGCCCAGCCAGCGCGAAGTAGACGAAGCCGTCCAGCAGATCTCCTCCGAGATGTTCCGTAACAGTTATAACGACGTGTTCGCCGGAGACGAGCGGTGGCGCTCGCTGCCCGTCCCCCAAGGCGATACCTACGGATGGGACCGCAACTCAACCTACATCCGCCGCGCACCGTATTTTGACGAAATGACATTGAATCCCCGCCCCGTCAGCGACATCACGAGCGCTCGGGTGTTGGCCGTGCTCGGCGACAGCGTCACCACCGACCACATTTCCCCGGCCGGTTCCATTAAGAAAGACAGCCCGGCGGGGAAATATCTGCTCGAGCACGGCGTGGTTCCCCTAGACTTCAATTCTTATGGTTCGCGGCGCGGGAACCATGAGGTCATGGTTCGTGGGACCTTTGCGAACGTTCGGCTGCGCAATCGGATGGTTCCCGGGGTCGAAGGTGGCTTCACTCGACACCTGCCCGACGGCACGCAGATGAGCATCTTTGAAGCCTCGGAACAGTACATCCATGAAGGTGTGCCGCTTGTGATCTTGGCCGGAAAGGAATACGGCTCGGGGTCATCGCGTGACTGGGCTGCGAAGGGCCCTCGCCTGCTTGGTGTGAGTGCCGTGATAGCGGAAAGCTACGAGCGCATTCACCGGTCGAACCTTGTCGGCATGGGCATTTTGCCGCTGCAGTTCCTCCCGGGGGAGAGCGCCGAATCTCTCGGGCTGACCGGGGAAGAGGTGTTTGAAGTGACCGGCATTGCCGCTCTGGTCGAGAAGTTCTCCTCCGGCGCGCGCGTGAGAGTGCAGGCCAAGGGCGGTTCCGCCCGCAAGGAGTTTGAAACCATTCTCCGCATCGACACCCCGCAGGAGGCGCTGTATTACGCAAACGGCGGGATCTTGCAATACGTGTTGCGGCAGCTGCTGGCTGCAAGCCGGGAACCAGCCGGGGCATGAGAAGGTCTTTACGATATGGGACGGAGCTCGGGTGCGAGTAGACGGCCTGGCCGCTAAAATGACTCGTCTCCGCCCGCTGCTATAATCAACTCTTGTTCTCATGCCGCAGAAGCGCCTGATTCGCTCCACTACAGTCCTATGTGTTCGTCGCGGTGGCCACGTCGTTATGGCGGGAGACGGGCAGGTTACGCTCGGTTCGAGCGTGATGAAACACAACGCGAAGAAGATTCGGCGCCTTTACCAGGACAAGATCCTTGCCGGATTTGCGGGGTCAACTGCCGACGCGTTTTCGCTTTTCAGCCGCTTCGAGTCAAAGCTGGAGCAATATCACGGGAATCTCGGCCGTGGCGCAGTGGAACTGGCCAAAGACTGGCGCACGGATAAGTTCTTGCGGCATCTCGAAGCATTGCTGCTGGTTTCCGATAAAGAGCAAACCTTCCTGCTCAGTGGCCAAGGTGATGTGATTGAACCGGATGGAGGTATCGCCGCCATCGGCAGCGGGGGCCCCTTTGCGGAAGCTGCTGCCAAGGCCCTGGCGGAACACACGCAGCTTACAGCGCGCCAAATCGCCGAAGAATCTATGAAGATCGCCGGCAAAATGTGCATCTATACCAATGAGAAAGTAACGATCGAAGAACTCTGAAAGCGCTTCAGGTGCCAGGCATTGGGCTTCCGCAGGAACCGTGAAGTCCTGTCCTGGAGGCCTGAAGTCCGAATCCGAACCTATGGCCATCTACCTACCCGCGACCGCCGAAGAAGAACAGCTTGCGCTGGATGAGTTGACTCCGCGCGAAATCGTGGCGGAGCTTGACAAGCACGTTGTCGGCCAGAACGACGCGAAACGGGCCGTGGCGATCGCCTTACGGAACCGCATGCGCCGGCAGAAACTTCCTCCCGACCTCGCCGAGGAAGTCATTCCTAAGAACATCATTATGATCGGACCCACGGGGGTGGGCAAGACCGAGATTGCGCGCCGCCTGGCGAAACTCGCGAACTCCCCGTTCCTGAAAGTTGAGGCCTCGAAGTTCACCGAGGTTGGCTATGTTGGCCGTGACGTTGAATCCATGATTCGCGATTTGGTTGAGATCGCGATCGACAATATCCGTGCTGAGAAGCTCGAAGATGTGGCCGATAAGGCGGAGTTGAACGCGGAAGAACGCCTGCTCGACATCCTGCTTCCTCCTGCTGCTCCGTCGCATTCCGAACCAACTGGGTTTCAACTGGAATCTTCCACCGGTGATTCTTACTCTAGGACCCGCGAGAAGCTTCGCCAGCAGCTGCGAGAGGGCAAGCTCGACGATCGTACGGTCGAAATCGAAACGCGCGAACGTAATTTCCCCTCCTTTGAAATCATCAGCAATCAAGGCGTAGAGGAGATGGACGTCAACATCAAGGACATGTTGCCGAACATCTTTGGCCAACGCACCAAGAAGCGGAAGATGAAGGTCAACGAAGCATTTGAATACCTGATTCAGGAAGAGGAGCAGCGCCTCATTGATATGGACCAGGTCACGCGTATGGCAATCGACCGGGTCGAAGATGCGGGCATCATCTTCCTCGACGAAATCGATAAGATCGCCGGGCGCGAAGGTGGCCATGGTCCTGACGTCTCGCGCGAGGGCGTGCAGCGCGACATCCTGCCGATCGTGGAAGGCACGACCGTCAACACCCGTTATGGAATGGTACGTACCGACCACATCCTGTTCATTGCGGCCGGGGCCTTTCACGTATCCAAGCCGAGTGACTTGATCCCTGAGCTCCAGGGCCGCTTCCCAATTCGGGTTGAACTGAAGTCGCTCACCATGGATGACTTTATCCGCATCCTTACGGAGCCCAAGTCTTCCCTGGTCAAGCAATACACGGCACTTCTAGAAACTGAAGGCGTGAAGCTGGAATTCACCCGCGAGGCGCTCGAAGAAATTGCTAGATTCGCGTTCCGCGTCAATGAAGGCACAGAAAACATTGGTGCCCGCCGCCTCCATACAATCATGGAACGAGTGCTTGACGAGATCAGCTTCTCTGCCCCCGACAAGAAGGGCGAGCAGATTACCGTGGACGCCGCTTACGTCGCCAAGATGCTCAACGACATCGTGAAAGATCAAGACCTGAGCCGGTACATCCTGTAGGCCAGTTTTCTAAAAGATGCCATTGCGATCCGAGCAAAATCATGCGCAGCAGGAGTCCCTCCCCGCAGCCGAGGACCCGGCTTTTTCCGGCCCGTTGCTTGCAAGTGTTACCCTCTTTGCTTCGGAATGACTGTCGCGAAGATCAATTTGGCGCTGATTCTGCTGTCGCTCGCCCTCGTTCCCGCCTGCGGCAGTCCAGGAGAGCCTCTCCCACCTTCGCTTGAGCTGGCCCGCCCGGTGCACGATCTCCGAGCCTCAAGGAAGGGGAACACGGTTACTCTTACCTGGACGGCGCCGAGCTATACGACGGACCGCCATAATATCCGCCACCCTGGCCCGACGGAAGTCTGTCGAGCGCCGGCGGCTCTCGAACGCTGTGGCGAACCCATAGCAAAGCTGCCTTCCACCAAGACTCACGACAAGGACGTTTCGAGAACGTACACCGACAGGCTGACCACCTTCTCGCCCAATCCGGACGCGATGTTCGTTTACGCCATTGAGGTCTTGAACTCCTACGGCAAGAGTTCCGGACCTTCCAATCAAGTCCAGGTGCTCGCAGCACCGACGCTTCCAGCGCCCTCTGATTTGAAAGCACAGCTCGGCGGTGATGGAGTCCATCTCTCCTGGGCTCCTGCTACCGACGCTCCCGAATCGCCAGGAATTCAGTTTCTCTACCGTCTCCGTCGCCGGGAAACAGGCACGAATGGTCAAGCCGTCGCCGGAGAAGTTCCGGTGCGCGCCGATGCGACGCCCAGCTTTGTCGATAGCACCATCGAATGGGAGAAGACATACGACTACTGGATTGAAATCGTTACCCTCATCACGCAGCCGCAAGGAGCATCGCGGCAGGTCGAGGGCGACGACAGCCCAGTGGTCTCCATCGTTGCGCATGACGTGTTTCCGCCCTCAACCCCTTCCGGGTTGCAGGCAGTTTCGAGCGGGCCTGGGCAGAAACCGTTCATCGATCTGGTCTGGGCGCCTGCCACCGATGCCGACGTGGCGGGCTACAACGTTTATCGGTCTGAAGACACCGGGGAAGCAAAGAAGCTCAACTCCACTCCCATCAAGCCCCCTGCATTCCGCGATAACGGTGTTCTACCCGGACACGAGTACCATTACTCCGTTTCAGCCGTGGATGCTCGAGGAAACGAAAGTCCACGTTCGGAGCAAGCGGATGAAAAGGTCGCCGAGCAGTAGCATTCCATGCGGGGGAAACCCGCTCCCCACTGGCAGCGCGCTCTCGCGTCCTTTTTATAATCGCGACCCAAGGGATGTGGGTCCTGATCTGCTGGGAAAGATTCTGATTCGCAAGCAGGGGCGCGAGACGCTCGCTGCTCGCATTGTTGAAGTCGAAGCCTACCTCGGCGCCGAGGACCCCGCGGCCCACGCTTCCATTGGAAAGACTTCGCGCAATGCCGTGTTGTTTGGTTCTCCCGGCTACGCATACGTCTACTTCATCTACGGTAATCACTATTGCCTGAATGTCTCATGCCTGCCCGATGGAATGCCGGGCGGGATCCTGTTTCGCGCTCTCGAGCCGCTTGCGGGAATTCGAGAGATGTTCAAGCTGCGCGGGGTGGAAAACGGAGCCGATCTTCGCCGGCTTACATCCGGCCCCGGCCGACTCGCCGCAGCCTTCGCAATCACCCGCGAGCGAGACAATGGCAAAGACCTTACGGATGCCCGTTCCGATCTTTACATTGCGGACGATGGGATGCGGCCTTCGCGGGTGCTCACTACGAAGAGAATTGGAATCACAAAGGCGGCCGACATGCCTCTCCGATATATTGTGGCGGGCAACCGATTTGTGTCAGGGAAGTTGGCCGAGCGGCCATGAGATGAATTCGTGACCTTGTCTTTTGCGGGAAACCGAAAACGGGCGGGCTATCAGCCCGCCCGGTCTTGCCGTTCGTCTATCTCGCCATGCGCATGGAAGCGAGCCAAAACTATTCCGCCGCTTCCTTCTCGATCAGGACCTTCAAGTGGGCGGTGACGTCCTTATGCAGCTTCACCGGAACCGTGAACTCACCGAGAGTCTTCAGGGGTTCGTGCAGCTGAATCTTCCGGCGGTCGATGTTGAAGCCCTTTTTATCGAGGGCATCACCGATATCGCTGGAAGTAACAGATCCGAACAAATGATCCTGTTCGCCCGCGCGGCGCGCAAACGAAACGGAGAGCCCGTCGAACTGCTTTGATAGCTCTTCGGCCTGTGCCTTTTCTTTGGCCGAGCGGCGCACTGCGGCGGCCCGCATTTGCTCGATTACCTGCTTGTTTCCGGTGGTCGCCTCAATGGCGAGCTTGCGCGGCAGCAGGAAATTACGGCCGTATCCTTCGGCGACTTTCACCACATCTCCGCGAGAGCCGAGCTTCGCGACATCTTCTTTCAGAATGACTTCCATTGGTCTCTCCAATCAAATTCCATCGCCACGAATTCCCGCCGACGGGCGCGGAAAACAACCACCCACCCGGATCTGCGTGAACCCGCGGAAGAGAAGTTCTAGACCGCGCGGCCTGCGAATGGCAGCAAGGCGATATTGCGCGCCTGCTTAATTGCCGTACTCAGACGGCGTTGATGCGGCGTGCATACTCCGGTCAGACGACGGGGCACGATCTTGCCGCTCTCGGCGACAAATTGCGCGAGCAGGCGTACGTCCTTGTAGTTGATGGCTTCGATCTTCTCGGTGCAGAACTTGCACACCTTCTTGCGCCGGAAGAACTTCCGTCCGCCGGGACCACCGGGACCGCCTTCCCGCCCCCCTGGCCCGGAGCGCGGTGGACGCCGCTCGCCGGACGGGGCTTCGCTTGCTGCTGGTGCTGGTTTTGTCTCGTCAGCCATGTTGCTCCTTAAAAATTCGATTCTTGGTTGTTAGTTCTTGGCTCTCAGCCCTGCCAGGTGGCGAGGCGATCATCACCAGCAAACCAACAGCCAATCAGCGATCGATAACAGCGGTTACGCCGTTGCTGCCGGTGCTTCGCCTGCAGGCTCGGCAGCCGCCGGCGCCGCCGTCGAGGTTTTACGGCGGGCGTCGCGAATTGCCTTGATCTTGTCGAGGCGCTTCAGTTCTTCATCGGTGCGCACACTGAGGAACTTGATCACCGGTTCCGTTACCCGCAGACGCCGTTCGAGTTCGTGCACCAACCCGCCACTGCCCTCAAAGCTCAGCAGGATGTACACGCCATCATGGAACTTGCGTACTATGTACGCGAGGCGGCGTTTACCCATCTTCTCGACGTTCTTTACCTGGCCGCCCGAGGAGGTGACGGCATGTTCTAAGGTCGAGATCAGCTTGTCCTGATCCTCTTCCGTCATATCGGGGCGGACAATAAACATCAATTCATAAGTACGATTCATGTAGTTCTCCAAATCAGCTGCAAGTCCACTAGCGATGGCCATTCAGAACTCTGCCAGTACTGGCCACTATTCGGTTTCCTCTGGCGGCTCCGGTTTCCTATTGAACCGGTTCATTGCCGCCGCAATTCCATTTTTCAAAATGACATCTACGGCTTCGGCCGCCGTCTCAACTGCGTCGCCCACTTGCTTCAACTGCGACTTGCGGAACGGCTTCAGGATGTTCTTCTCCGGCGCGATGCCGATCCGTACGCGGGCAAACTCTTGCGTACCCAGCGCGCCAATAATCGACTTCATGCCATTGTGCCCGGCCGAACTGCCCCGCTGGCGAACCCGGATCGTGCCCATCGGCAAATCCAATTCGTCGTAAATGACGATTAAATCCGCTTCCGGGGTAATCCCCAGCTTTTCGACCAATTCCCGCACCGAAACGCCACTCAAATTCATGAACGTCTCGGGCTTCGCCAGCACCACCGGTTCTTCGCCGATGGTTGACCTCGCAGTCAGAGCTCGGCAGTTCCGGTTTCGAACTTCCACCTTCAGATCGTCAGCCAACTGGTCGATCGTGAGAAAGCCCAGATTATGGGGCGTGAACTGATATTCGATTCCCGGATTGCCAAGTCCAACAATCAGCTTCACGCCTGTTCGCTCGAATTCACCGCCTCGGGTTTCCGCGGATTCGGATCAAACCCAGCGAAAAGAAATCCGCCCAACCCCCGCAAAACCCGCGAAGAAAAACTGCGTTCTACTTCTTTTCCTTCTTCTCGGCAGGAGCCTCGCCTTCTTCCTCAGTCTCCTGCTTACCCTTCTTGATGACCTCTGGTTCTGCCGGCGCCGCCGCAGCTTCAGCAGCCGTCGCCTCCGGAGTGGCCGCGACTTCCTCCTTGATGCTGATGATGTGCGCCACTGGTTGATCAGCATCCGTAAGGAAACGCACCTTATCATTTTTCGGCAGGTCGGCCACGCGCAGCACGACGCCAAACACCAACTCGGCCACGTTCAGTTCGATCACGTTCGGAATGTCAGCCGGCAAACACTCGACTTCGATTTCGCGCACGATCTGCTCGAGCAATCCACCCTGTTGCTTTACGCCCGCAGGCTCGCCGATCAGTTCGATCGGCACGTTCACCCGCAGCTTTTGGTCCATGGCAATGCGCTTCAAATCGATGTGAAGCAGGGAACCCTTTATGGGCTCATACTGCCAGTCCACGATCATGGCCTTGGTCTTTTCCCCATCAAGGGCCAAGTCAAACACAGAGTTGTGGCCGGTTTCGGAGTGCAAAATACGCGAAACCTGACGCGGATCCACCGCCACCGGAACCGCCGATTTGCCCGCCCCATAAACCACTGCGGGAATCTTGCCAGCATGGCGCACGCGGCGAGCATCGTTCTTTGTGCCGGGAGTGCGGGGCTGCGCTTCAAGAGTGCTGGTATCTGCTACTTTTGTCGCCATATTCGAATTCCTTCACGTCCTACAAGAAGAGTTTGCTGATCGAAGTTTCTTCGTGAATCGACTGGATTGCGCGTCCGATCAGCCCCGCAATCGTTAGTACATGAATCTTTCCGCCACAATCGGTCCGGGCGTTATGAGCCGCTTCGGTGAGCGGAATGGTATTGGTAACCACAACTTCCTTGATGCACGATTTCATGATGTTCTCGACCGCAGGTCCTGAAAACACTGGATGCGAACAGCACGCGTACACCGCATCTGCCCCATTCTCCATCAACGCGCTCGCCGTTTTCACCAGCGTGCCCGCGGTGTCGATCAAATCGTCGATCACCAAGCAGGTACGGCCTTTCACATCACCGATCACGTGCATGACCTCGGCGACGTTTGCCTCAACGCGCCGCTTGTCAACGATCGCCAAGGCGGCATCGACTTTCTTCGCGAAAAACCGGGCGCGCTCCACGCCCCCGGCGTCCGGTGAAACCACGGTAAGGTTGGGCAACTGCAACTTCTTGAAATGATCCACCAGCACCGGCGATGCAAATAGATGGTCAACGGGAATATTGAAATATCCCTGTAACTGTGGTGCGTGCAGATCGACAATCAGGGCGCGATCCGCACCGGCCGTGGTCAATAGATCCGCCACCAGCTTCGAGGAAATCGGAACTCTCGGCTTGTCTTTACGGTCCTGCCGGGCGTAGCCGTAGTACGGAATCACCGCCGTGATGCGCCGCGCCGATGCGCGCTTGGCGGCATCGATCATTAACAGCAACTCCATCAGATGCTGGTCCACCGGGCGACACGTCGGCTGCATGATGAAAACATCCGCACCGCGCACGTTCTCCTGAATCTGAACGTATGCCTCGCCATCGGCAAAGCGCGTCACCAGCGCTTGCCCGCGATTCATGCCCAGAAACGCGCAAACCTCGTCGGCAAGGGGCGGGTTCGCCATGCCGCAGAAAATCTTGAACTTGTCGTCAACACGCACGCGTTGAGGTTTGCGATCGTGCTTTTCGTCAGCGCTCATTTTCTTTTCTGCTGCAGTGGCAAGCGTAGCCATAGTTTGAACCGCCGGTTCTCGGTTTCAACTTCGTCGTGCGTTTGCGGACTCGAGTGATCGTAATTTCGTCGTCGAACCTTGGCCAATACCACTTGGGTATTGAACCTCGGGCTTGCGAGCCGCCAAAGCGGTCGCCAACGACTGATTTCTGGCTGGGCCGCTAGGATTCGAACCTAGACAAAGTGCTCCAAAGGCACTTGACCTACCATTAGTCGACGGCCCAGTACTCAGCTCTTAGCTCTTGGCTTGAACCCAACTGCCTTGGCTAGGAGTTAAGAGCTAATGGCTTAAGAGCTTGTTCCAATACTGCCGCCTCGTCAAGGTTCTCGTGACTACCGCCCGCATGCCGAATACCGCCAGTTTCTTCGCTACTCGGGCCGCTTTCTCACGCGAGGAGAACAAGCCGTAAACCGCCGATCCCGATCCAGAAAGCGATGCATACTGCGCCCCAGACCGTTCGAGCGCACGCTTTACCTCGCGCAATTCGGGATACTGCCGGAAGACGACCTTTTCGAAGTCGTTTTCTATCCCGGTACGGACAAGGTCGAGTAGTGGGCTCTCGGCCCGGCCTCCGCCCTTGGCGGAGACACCGGATCCGCGGCTAATTTCCGCCGCAGCCAGCCACGCGGAAATCTCACGGCTGGACTCAAACATTTTAACGGAGCCAGCAGATGAGGTCAATTGGTCCCAATCCGCAAAGGCTTTTGGCGTGGACACGGCGGTCTTAGGCAGTAGAACGAGACAAGGAACCGACGGCAAGTCTTGCAACGGATACACCTGTTCGCCCCGCCCCACACCGAGGATCGTGCCCCCCAGCAGGAACAGCGGCAGATCCGATCCGACTTCCGCGGAAATTCGCAGCCGCTCGGGACCGGCGAGTTGTTTTTTCACCGCTCTTTCAAGAGCGATGAGAGCCGCAACCGCGTTCCCCGAAGCTCCGCCCAATCCGCCCTGCACCGGCAATCGCTTTTCGATCTCAATGACCACGCGGCCGCGCACCTCTAAAGCGTCGAGGGCACGCTGGGCGATCTTGTAGCAGGTATTCGAGCTATCGCAGGGGACCCGTGGATCGTCACATTTGATCTCGATCCCCGTGCCCCGTCCAACCGACACCCGAACGAAATCACGAAGCGCAATCGTTTGATATACCGTGAGCAGCTCGTGAAAGCCGTCCGACCGCAAGGCGCCGATGCGCAAGCCAAGGTTGATTTTGGCAAAAGAAGGGACGCTCACAGTCATGGACGAATGATTGTACGGCAGAGCCGGCTTTTTTGATTCCGCGCAACTGTTTGGTTCCGGAGAAGAGCTACCCAAAGGCCGTGGTGCCCACCCCAGCCGGCCACCGCCGGAGGCCCCCCACGGTCATGGAATCAGCAGCAGCTTTCCGGTTGTCCTCCTGCCTTCCAGATCCCGGTGCGCCTGCTGCGCGTCTTCGAGCTTGTAGGTGTGCTCGAGCCGCAGCTTCAGCTTTTCCTCGGCAATCATTCCGAAAACCGATTTGGCGCGCCTCACGAGTTCTTCTCGCGTCAGGGTGTAGTGAGCCAGAGTTGGGCGGGTCACAAACAACGAGCCTTTCGTGCTTAGCTGTATGAGATCGAAGAAAGGAACCGCGCCGCTGGATCCTCCAAATAAAACCATCATTCCGCGGGGACGAAGCACGTTCAAACCTTTTTCGAATGTAGTTTTCCCGACAGAATCGTACACGACGTCCACGCCTTTGCCGTCCGTCAGCCGCTTCGTCTCGGCCTCGAAATCTGACTTGGTGTAGACAATGAGATCGTCCGCCCCTGCATCCCGAGCAAGCTTGGCTTTCTCCTCTGTAGAAACTGTTCCGATCACGCGCGCGCCTATGTTGTGTGCCATCTGGACAAGCAGTAGGCCCACGCCTCCAGCCGCGGCATGAACCAGAGCCGTTTGCCCCGGCTTGAGCGGGAATGTGTCATGGGAAAGATAATGCGCGGTCATCCCCTGCAGCATGGAGGCGGCAGCGTCGCGTTCGCTCACCCCTTCCGGGAGTGCCACCAGGCGATCGGCGGGAACAGCAGCGTACTCGGCGTAGGCGCCCAGCACACTCACATAGGCGACGCGGTCTCCCGGTCTGACCGTCTTTACCTCTGATCCAACCTCGGCGACCACGCCCGCGGCTTCCTGTCCGTTGACAAACGGCAAGGGCGCCTTGTAACGACCCTCTCGCAGATACACGTCAATGAAGTTCACGCCGCTCGCAGCAATCTTCACGACTGCTTCATTCGGCTTCGGTTTCGGCACCGAAATATCGACAAAATGCAGCGCGTCTGCGCCGCCGGGTTGCTGGACTTGAATGGCTTTCATGGTGATGTTCCGGCCTCGCTATGGCAAAAGGGTATAGGCACAATGTCTCAGCCTAACTTCATGACAGCCGAGTCGAGATGGACTGGCTTGAAGTGAGGCGCCTGAAACTTCCCTGTCGTTTCTAGGTACACAACTATCTCGATTCCACCTTATGCCGCCCCCTTCTGCGCTTCTTTCAGCCACTCCAGAACCTGCTCTGCGTGCCCTTCCGGTTTCACCTTCTCAAAAATGTGCTTGATCCTGCCGTCCGGTCCGATGATGAAGGTCGTTCTCGCCACGCCCATGACTTTCTTGCCGTACATATTCTTTTCTTGCATCACGCCGTAGGCATTGCAGATCTTCTTGTCGGCATCGGCGACGAGCGTGAACGGCAAGTCGAATTTGTCCACAAACTTCTTCTGATCTTTCGCGGTGTCGGGCGAGACTCCCAACACGACCGCGCCGATTTTTTCGACCCGCTGGAACGAGTCGCGGAAGCTGCACGCCTCGATCGTGCATCCTGGAGTATCCGCACGAGGATAGAAATACAGCACCACCCAGGCGCCTTTGTAATCCTTCAATGCGATCTTCTCGCCATTCTGGTCGACGGAAGTAAAGTCCGGGGCTTTATCATTGATTTCCATGGGATTCTCTCCTGAACGTCCATGTTTATACCGCAAAACAAGCCAGGACGCATCCAACCTAAGTATGCGCTACCGCCGGGTATGGATTGCGGTTGTCTGTGTGCTGCTGGTGAGCACTGCCTTTGCTCAGGTCGCGAAACGACGTCCCGTGAGTCAGGGCCCGCGCGCTTTAGGCCTCGTCGAGATTGATTCGAACGGCAGCGGTCGACTGGTTCCCGTCCTGATCATGGTGGATGGCAAGTTCTATGACGCGAGCATCTACAAAGCAGATCCGGTGCCCATGGCCTTGCAGCCGGGTACCGTGTACGAGGCGGTCAAGTCCGGCGTGCCGCAAGGGCTGTTTACGGTAACCAACCCTCTCCCGCAGAAAGGCTGGCTTGGCCTGGGCAGCTGGAGGACGAATGCTCAGATTGCGGCTGAGAAAGAAAAGGCCGAGACGCGAGCCACTAAGCTGGCAGAGAAACACGACGATGACATCAAGGCAGGGGGCCCGCCGCGCCTGAGCCGTACGCCGGAAGGCGCCCATCCGAAAGCGGCAGAAACCGCGCCGCCTACGTCGGGCGAAAGCGGTCCACCAAAAGCCACCGAGGACGACTCGGACCGGCCCGTGCTCAAAAAGCCTGCTCCGGCTCCGAAGCCAGCTGCCGGAGATAGTTCCGTCGAGAATTCGGATCGTCCTATGCTTCGTCGACAGAATCCCGGAGAAGCGCAGCAGCAAACGAAAAGCACGCCAGACACTCCGGCCGCCGGAGCCAAGGTCGATGCGATTCCCGCCGTCTCCGATGCAGATGGTCCCCAGCCCCGTCCTTACACCTTCCAGACAAAACCTAACGAAGAGCAGGATTTCATGAAGAAGATGGCGGCCATGGCCGCCGACGAGGTGAAGCGGCGCCTGGAGTTGCTTTCGCCGGGTGAACCCAAGGCGAAAGGGGTCCGCTCATCCCCCGCCCCCGAGTTTCGCGATCAGCAACTCAAGATCCTGGATATCTCGGGGACCAATGAAGCCGTCCTGATTTACTCAGCGACGGCGACGGTTGCGGGCCGGGCTGATCTGCAGTTCAGCACCGCAGTTGTGGCCCGCCAGGACATTTACGGCGATCTGCATAAGATCTTCGCGCATACCACCGACAACAATCACCTCGACATGCAACCGCGGTATGAGTTCATCGACGCGGTAGATGCCGATGGTGATGGGCGCGGAGAGTTGCTGTTCAAACAGGTGGGGGATTCTGGGACAGGATACGGACTGTACCGCGTGATTGGCGACCGGCTATGGCCGCTTTTTGAAAGCAAGCCGGGCGGTTAGCAGGAGCGTGATCGGACTCCAAACCGATTACATCAGCCCAGAACCGCATCTTCGGTTTTTTGCGTCTTCCACTCGGTTGCCACGCGCAGGAACGCCATGATAAGAGGGTGTGGCTTCCCCGGCTCGGAAGACAGTTGCGGTTGAAACAGCGTCGCAATGAAAAACCGGTGCGTCTGAGACTCAATCGCGCGAGGCTCGTGGCGTTCTCCGCGAGCCACAAACGGGAACCCTGCCTCTATAAAGGCCCACTCAAAATCGGCATTCACCTCGAAGTTGCAGAAGAATCCTTCCTCCACCACATCCTTCCCGTAAAAGGAATGCAGATAGGAGCCTGGGCGAATACGGAGCCCTCTGACTTTCCCCGACAATGCCGGCGCTCCCTGCGCTCGGCTAGGCACCTCGCAGCTCACCGGCGTGATGACAATCTGCCCGGAGGGAGGAGCATTTTCCGCTGAGTTGGCATCTGCCATGCCCACCACGTTGCGGGCAATCTCGATCAGCGCGTATTGAAATCCGCCACAGGTGCCGAGGAAGGGCCAGTCGCGGCGCCGGGCAAACTCAATTCCGCGCAACATGCCATCAAAACTTTTGTAGGGACTCCCTGGCGCCGCCCACAGGCCATCAAATGCTTCTAGTTTTTTGTCGAGTTCAGGATCGAGCAGGGTATCGGTTGGAAGCCACTCAGCCTTGACCGCGATCTTGAGCTTCTCGGCGGCATGCTGGATCGATTTCTCGACCCATGGAAGGGTCGGCGACGCCGGATCAAACTCTCCGAAGATGCCAATGCATACGGCGTCTGCCACGAATTCATTGTAACTGAGGGACTTTGAATCCTGAGGGACCAGAGCGTGCGCTTACTCGTAGCGTAGGGCTTCGACCGGATCGAGTTTGGATGCCTTCAGCGCTGGAAGCAAGCCGCTGATCACTCCTACCAGCAGCAGTACGAGTGTGGAAACCATGACCGTCATCATCGAGATGCGGAGGTGGATATCGCCCTTACCGGAATCATCCTCGAAAAGCGGGCCCATCATCGGGAGCGTTCCTACCGCCGCGGCGACAACGTAGGACACAATGACCCCAAGGATGCCTCCGAGAAGCATGATCAGCAGGGTTTCAGCCAGGAACTGCAGCTTGATATGCGAGCGCTTGGCACCGAGCGCGCGACGAAGGCCAATTTCGCGGATGCGTTCCTCGACCGAGACCAGCATGATGTTCATCACCCCTACTCCGCCGATCCCGAGCGTGAGAGTGCCGATGAAGGTAAGCAGTACTTCCAGGCCGATGGTGATGCCGTCGATCACCGGCCGAAACTCGTCGCGGCCGAACATCTGCAATGCCTTCGGGTCTGTTGGCGAAAAGCCTTGCCGGTTTGCGAGAGCAGCCAGTACCTGCGCCATCGCACGCTTTTCAAACTGTGGCGCGATGGGAGCGAACACAATGACAGCTCCGTAACGCGTATTCCACAGATCGCCCGCGGTTGAGTACGGAATCCAGACGGAATCGTCATCGCTCGAGAAATAGTTGCTGAGCTGGATTTTGCGCTGCATCACGCCGATAACTTCGAAACGCACGCCGCCGATCTCGACGGTTTCACCGACAGCTGGCCGGCCGCTAAACAGCTGTTCCTTCAGATGTCCGCCGAGAAAACACACGCGTCGGCGCTCCAGGTCGTCACCGCTGTTGATCCAACGTCCTTCGGAGGGAACCTCGTTGCGCATCTCGCCGTACTCCGGACAGACTCCGCGGATCGCGGCTGTCCCCACCAGCCGATCCTGATACGCGATCCCCGGCCGCCTGACGGTCTCCCGGCAAACATACTTGACTAGGGGCGCCGTGGCCTTAATCAGGTCGACGTCGGCTTGCTCGAGAACGACTTTCTTGCCGGCACGTTGGCCTCCCGGCTGTTCGCTGGTCTGTCCTGGCCAGCCGATCACTACACTCTTGCCGAAAGCATTAAAGCCATTTACCAGCACGCTACGAAAGCTGTTGCCGTAGGCGATGAGCAGCGTGACCGTTGCGATCCCCCACACAATTCCCAGCATCGTAAGCAGGCTGCGGGTCACATTGCGCTTCAATGCGATCCAGGCTTCGACAATGATTTGCGTAAACATGAAAAAGAGTGGCTAGTGAGTAGTGGCTAGTTCTGGAGGCAGTCAATTTCCCCGCTGGAAGGGATGTTTTCTGCTACTAGCCACTACTCACCAGTCAGTCTCGGTTACCCTCCGGCCTCGAACCGTAAGGCCTCGATCGGATCGACCGACGCCGCGCGGCGCGCTGGAACCACTGCTGAAAAAACCGCAATCGTTCCGAGCATCAGGCACGCCAGCACGCCCGTCTTCCATGTGGCGACCAGGCCCGCAAAGAAATCCGGCATGGGCAACAGGTTTACCAGGGCACAGAGGCCGTAGGCGACAGCCAGTCCTACACCCCCGCTGATCATGGCGATCATCATCGCCTCGATGAAAAACTGGCGAAGAATTGAGTGGGCGGGAGCGCCCAGCGCCTTCCGCACGCCGATTTCACGCGTTCGCTCGCGGACTGCCACCATCATGACGTTCATCACTCCGATTCCACCGAGAAACAACGTCACCAGCCCCACTGCACCGAGGAAGTACTTCATTCCATCGGTCATTGTGGTAAATGCCTTGGCTTCTTGGACGGTGTCCCAGATCGGGCAGGCTTCCTTGTCGGTCGGGTCGTAACCGTGCATGCGCGCCAACGCCACCCGTACCTGGTGTTTGCAAGCCTCATGTTGCTGCACGCTCTTCGGCGTGACCAATAGCTGGTCAAAGGTGTGCGGCGTGCCTGGTGGCTTGTCGGGAAAATCGCGGCGCATCGCGGAAAAGGGAACGAAGACTTTGTTGACGTCCCAACCGTCGTAGGAGGAGTCTTGCTTCTTCTTCGCCATCACACCCACAACCAGGTAAGGAATCCCGTTCAGATACACATTGTCCCCAACCGGGTTTCGTCCTTCGGTGAAGAGCTGCTTGGCAGCATCAGTGCCAAGAAAAGCTACGCGGCGGCCTTCGCGCTCATCGTCCCAGTTATAGAACCGACCCGAACCAACCGTAAGACTGCGAATGTCGCCAAACTCGGGATAAGACCCGGTGACCAGAAACGCAGCGTTGTTGTAATTGCTGTGAGTTCGAACATCGCCCTGTTCCAATTCCGGAATGGCGTACTCGCAGTCAGGCCCTTCCGACTGCACTGCTTGAACGTCCGAGTCTTCCCAATGCACAATCTTGCCGGCCCGGGCTCCTCCCGCTTGGAGACTGGTACGCCCGTGAAAGATGATCATGATGTCTTTGCCAAGATTGCGGGACTGGATTTCCTGGCCCTTGCGCAGCCCCTCTCCCGCCGCGACCATGAGGACGATGGAGACGATGCCCCAGGCGATGCCGAACATGGTCAGAAATGTCCGTAGCTTGTGGGCCCAGAGCGTACGGAGGACATCGCTGATAAGATCCCGCAAAACCATGACTTAGCATTGGACGCCCTGGCCATCAGAAAGTAAGCCGTGGCGTCTGAGAGGTTATACGGAAGAAGCAGGCAATAAGTTCAGAGGATTCAAGGCATAACAGAGATGCGGCTCCCGCGCGTTCACGAAAAAGCAGCTAGGCATTAATCGCCAATCCATACACGCTGTTGGAGGCGTCGAGCATTGCCTCGGCCAGTGTGGGATGTGCGTGGATGGTCCACATCAGGTCTTCGACGGTGGCCTCTAACTCCATCGCTGTCACCGCTTCGGCAATCAGTTCGGTTGCCTGGGGGCCGATAATATGCACTCCCAAAACTTCTCCGTACTCTTTTTCAGAGACGATCTTGATGAACCCTTCGTGCTCACCGACGATGGAGGCACGCGAGTTGGCCGTGAATGGGAACTTGCCCACTTTTACGTCGTAGCCTTGTTCGCGAGCTTTTGCCTCGGTTAGGCCGACGCTTCCGATCTCGGGATGGCAAAACGTCACATTCGGAATTCGCAGCAGATTAATGGGCTTGTCCTGCTTACCTCCGATCATGGATACCGCGACGATCCCCTCCATCGCTCCGACGTGCGCCAGCTGCGGGGTTCCGAGCACGATATCACCGATAGCGAAGATTCCGGGCTCAGCGGTTTGCATCCATTCGTTCGTCTTCACGAACCCGCGATCGGTTTGAATCTCGGTCTTCTCCAGGCCAAGGTTATCGGTGAGAGGCTTGCGGCCAATGGCGATGAGAATTTTCTCGGCCTCAATCTTCTGCTGCTTGCCATCTACGGAGAAAGTCACGGCAACGCCGGTTTTGGTCTTTTCGACTCTCTCGACCTTGGCGCCGGTATGGGCGCTGATGCCACGTTTCCGGTAAACGCGGGCGAGTTCTTTTGAGACTTCCTCATCCTCGAGAGGGACCATCCGCGGCAGCATTTCAAGAATCGTGACCTCGCAATCAAAGGAACGGAAGATGGAGGCGAACTCGACGCCGACAGCGCCCGCTCCAACCACGACCAGAGACTTGGGAACTTTCCCCAGTTTGAGAATCTCGATGTTGGAGAGCACCCGGTCATCGGGCTGAAGACCAGGAATCATTCGGGCCTCAGATCCTGTCGCCAGGATGACGTTCTTCGCCTTTACTGGCGAGGTCTTGGTGCCGTCTTTCAGCTCAATGGTGTGGATCCCGTTCTGGGACGGGCCGGTCAGCTTACCGTAGCCCTTGATCGTCTCGACTTTGTTCTTCCGCATCAGGAACTCAAGTCCCTTGGCGTGTTTGCTCACGACCTTCGCCTTACGGTCCAATACTGCTTCCCAGTTCAGCTTGCGCGACGCTACTCCTTCAATTCCGTATTCGGAGGCTTCCTTGAGGTGGTCCCAAAGCTCGGCGTTGAAAAGCAGGGCTTTTGTCGGGATGCAGCCCACATGCAAGCAGGTTCCGCCTAGATATGGATCTTTCTCGATCAGCGCTGTCTTCAGCCCATATTGCCCAGCTCGAATGGCCGCCGTGTACCCCGCTGGCCCGCTGCCAATGATGGCTACATCGAAGATGGTTTCCGGCAAAGTCGTGCTCCTTCTACAGAGTGGATGAGCGTAGGCAAACCAAAGATTCTAACAGCCGGGATGGATTGGGAGAGGCTTAGAAGAACGCCTGCTTTGCCAGCGGGCGATCGGGCCCGAGCGGAGTAATCCCGGCGGGAACTTCCGATGGCCATCGGACGTACCAGATTGCGTGATCCAACTGCATCCGCAGGAGTCTTAGCGATGGGCGTGTTTCTGCACTTCCCGTTCCTATTCGTGCCGCACCTATTCGGGTTCGGGCTGCTCATGTATTTCCTGCCTACGATCATTGCCGGTGCTCGCGGCAAGCGGGACGTAGGCGCAATCTTGGTGCTGAACTTCTTCCTCGGGTGGACGTTCATTGGTTGGATGGTTGCCCTGGTATGGGCGTTGAAGCACGACCACCCGGCTGTGGCGCGGTGAACGACTAGCGCTTTACCCGGACTTGGACTGCGGTTCCGTCCGGAATGCTGCCATCCAAAAGTTCTATTTTCCCGTTTCGCACAACCCCCTCAAATTCTTGCGGAAGCCGTTGCGCCGTCGGTGACGCGGAAAGAAGCGGTGCGCGGCCAGACCCCTTGTCCATGGCCTCATTGGCAAGTTGATCGGCTTCTTTATTTTGTCCGCGCAGCACATGCTCGATTTCAAACCAATCCAGATGCCTCACAAGCTGATTCGCCCGCGCGTGGAGATCGCGCAGGGTTGGTTCCTTGACCTTGTAAATTCCCTTCATCTGCCGCACCAGGAGTTCCGAGTCGCTAATCACTTTCAGCGCTTTGGGCCCGTGGCCTGCGGCATACTCTAGGGCGGCAATGAGCGCCTGATACTCGGCGAAATTGTTCGTTTGACGTCCCAAGTATTGGCTTAGCGCAGCGATCTTGTTTCCCAGTGCATCGCGGATGATTACCCCGTACCCGGCTGGGCCAGGATTGCCTCGAGCTCCACCGTCGGTGTGCGCGATGAGGTGATTCTGAGGAGCAGGTTTCATTTCTACCTCCCAGCCGCCAATCGAGTGCCCAGCCTCGGAGGTAGGTTGGCGGAAAAAATGCGTTCCTGCGCCGAACGCAGGTTATAGGGGGTGCGGCAGAAGCTCATGGTTCGCGTCTCCGTGTCAAAGACGCCAAATCCCGCGCGCCAGTCGCCGTCTCTCGGTTGCCCCACCGACCCGGGATTGATCATGTAGGAAGATCCACTTTCCAGATCGAGACTCCATGATTCAGCCTTGGCAAGGCTTTGATATTCGGGGTAGATCGCCTCGACTACTCCGGCGTGCAGCCGAAATAATCCCTGGATGTGTGTGTGGCCAAAAAAGGTGATGGGAACGTCGGTAGCCGCCAGGGGTCCCAAAGCATCCTGAACATTCACCACGTAGCGGTCCTCGTCCTCAGGGGAACCATGAACCAGTTGTACGTCGGGCAATTCTGGCAGCCTCACTGGCCCATGCGGAAGGTCACGCAACCAAGCTAAGTTTCCAGCGTCGAGGTGATCGCGGTTCCAGAGGGCCGCAAGGCCTGCAACTGGATTGAAGCTTTCAATATTGTCGATTCCGGAAACTGCTTTGTCATGATTTCCCCTCACAAATACCTCGCCGAGGGATCGGGCACGGAAGGTGACTTCATTCGGGCTGGCACCATATCCGACCACATCGCCAAGGTTGAATACTCTGTTGTGGTCGGGGGCGGCAGCCAGACACGCTTCCAAAGCCTCGAGATTACTGTGTATGTCGCTGAGCAAGAGTATGCGCATGGAAGCTGGTCTGTCGGCGTGCTCCGGCGAACCGGAACGGAATGGAGATTATAAAGCGCGCGCGCTCTTGGTGACCGGGCACCTCGCCCAATGCGACGGCGCCACCTCTTCCAGGGGAGGAAGTTCGCGGGCACATGCGTCCACTCGCAACTCACACCGCGGATCGAAAGGACACCCCGGCGGCATGGCATTCACGGCTGGCACGGAGCCCTCGATGGTGCGCAAGGGGTGCGTTCGGTTGGATTTCAGCGTTGGTACCGCGCCAAGCAATCCCCGCGTATACGGATGGGCGGGGCTACGGAAAATGTCTTCGCGCGACCCGAGTTCGACTAACGCACCGGCATACATCACGCCCACTTGATCCGCTACGTGCGATACGACGGCCAGGTCGTGTGAGATGAACAGCATTGCCAGGCCAAATTTCGCGCGAAGTTCCGCCAAAAGGTCAAGGATTTGTTGCTGCACAGTGACATCGAGAGCGGTTGTGGGTTCGTCGGCGATGAGTAGTTCCGGTCGGTTCACAATCGCCATGGCGATCATGACCCGCTGCCGCATTCCTCCTGAGAGCTGGTGGGGATAGTCCAGTGCCCGACGAGGCGCATCATTGATCGCCACCTCGACCAGCGCCTCGACGGCGCGCTCTCGCGCTTCCTTTTTCGAGACATGATTGTGCGCACGCACGGCTTCGGCAATCTGCTCGCCCACGCGCATCACCGGATTCAGCGCTGTCATGGGCTCCTGAAAGATCATGGAAATCCGCGAACCGCGGAAAGCGCGCATGTGCTCGGTATCGAGGCCAGACAGGTTTCGCTGGTTGTGGTCGACTTCAAAGCAGATTTCGCCCGTTACAGCTGCCACGGTCGGCAACAAGCGCATGATGGCCAGGGATGTGACCGATTTTCCTGATCCCGATTCCCCCACCAGTCCGAGGACACCACCCCGGGGGATGCTGAAACTCACATCGCGTACTGCCGTTACTGGACCCGAAGACCCGGGAAACTGTATTCGCAGGTTTCGTACTTCGAGGAGCACCCGATCATGTTAACAGTCGTGCTCAAAGTGGGCATTGACGGGGGTTAGGGGAGCCGCTACTTTTATGGAACCGTTGTGAAAAGAAACGCAAAGGGGAGCCGCGTTTGAGCTTGAGGTCGGTCGGTTGCTTTTGCTGCTGCGCCCTCGCAGTCCTTACCAGCCTGAGTTGCGGCAATAGCGAGTCTTCTAGTTCCACCTTGAACAACTCCAACCCGCCTCCCGCGACAACGCCGCTGGTGAAACTCAGCACGGACACTTTCACCAACAGCACTAGCCAGCACGCGACCGAAGTCGAACCCGGCAGCTTTTCCTTTGGATCCACCATAATCACGAGCTTCCAGGTGGGGCGTATTCACGGCGGGGGAGGAGCGGATCTCGGTTATGCCACATCCACGGATGGCGGTGTCACCTGGACGAGCGGGTTTCTCCCGGGTATCACGACCTTTCAGGGCAATGGCACGAATTCAGCGGTAAGCGACACCAATGTCGCCTATGATCCCAAGCACGGGGTGTGGCTGATCTCATCCCTGCCGCTTTCAAACACAAACGTCCAGGTCGCTGTAAGCCGCTCAACTGACGGCCTCGGCTTTGCCTGGGATAATCCGATTGTCGTGGCTCAAAGTCCAGGCCTCGACAAGGACTGGCTGGTGTGCGACACCACGATCTCCAGTCCGCACTACGGCAGCTGCTATATGGAGTGGGACGACAACAACAATGGCAACCTCATCCAGATGAGCACCTCAACCGATGGCGGGCAGACATGGACTGCGCCCGTAACTCCCACAAGCGCGCCTCATGGCCTGGGCGGGCAGCCACTGGTGCAGCCGAATGGAACCGTTGTTGTTCCATACTTAGCAGACGCGATGATTCCAGCGGAAATCGAGTCGTTTTCGTCCAACGATGGCGGGCAGAGTTGGGGCGCTGCCGTTCAGATCGCGACGGTTAGCGATCATGCGCCAGCGGGCGGCCTGCGAAGCGACGCTCTACCTTCTGCGCAGGTCGACGCTGCGGGAAACGTTTACGTCATCTGGCAGGATTGCCGTTTTCGCACAAATTGCATTGCGAATGATCTGGTGATGAGCACCACTGACGACGGGACCACGTGGACCGCTCCGGTCCGGATTCCCATCGATGCCACGACCAGCACCGTGGACCATTTCATTCCCGGCCTGGGCGTCGACCCAAACACTTCGGGTACGAGCGCGCACTTGGCGCTCACTTACTACTATTACCCGGTTGCGAATTGTACCGCGGCGACATGTGCCCTTTACGTGGGGTTCATTTCCTCCCTTGATGGCGGGCAGACGTGGAGCAGCCCCACCTCTTTCGCCGGCCCAATGTCTTTGAGTTGGCTGCCATCCACTTTCTCTGGGCAGATGGTGGCCGATTACATAAGCACATCGTTTGTCAACGGCAAAGCCTATGGCTTCTTCGCGGTCGCGAAAGCTAAGAGTGGAACAACGTTTGATCAGGCTATCTACACAACCCAGAGCGGTATGGACGTTCTTGCAGCGAATGGCAATCAGAGCTCAGCGGGAGAGCGACCGGTTTTCCGCACACTCTCCAGCCAGCCTTCGGCCGGGGCTCGCTCGCGCACCTGGCGTTAAGTTCAACCGCCTACGCAAGCCTGTCTGGAGAGAGTCGACTTTGGATGGTCCTTGCTTCGACTCGGTAAAGGAAAAGCCTTACAACGGTATGTTGCCGTGCTTCTTTGGCGGGTTCTTATCCCGCTTGGTCTGAAGCATTTCCAAGCCGTCGATCAACTTCTTCCGCGTTTCACGAGGCTGGATTACGGCGTCCACGTATCCTCGTTCGGCTGCCACGTATGGATTCGCGAACCGGTTTCGGAATTCCTCAATCTTCTCGCTGCGGATCTGTTCCCGGCTAGCCGCGCGTTCGAGTTCCCGCTTGTACACGATATCCACGGCGCCTTCCGGGCCCATGACCGCGATTTCCGCCGTCGGCCAGGCGTAATTTACGTCCGTGCGGATGTGCTTTGACGCCATCACGCAATAGGCGCCTCCATAGGCCTTGCGGGTGATCACCGTTAGCTTCGGCACCGTGGCCTCCGCGAATGCAAAGAGCAGTTTGGCTCCGTGCCGGATGATTCCTCCGTACTCCTGTTGCGTTCCAGGCAAGAACCCCGGGACATCCTCGAAGATGATGAGCGGGATGTTGAAGCAGTCGCAGAAACGCACAAAGCGGGCCCCCTTCACCGAAGCGTTGATGTCGAGTGTTCCGGCGAGTACCGCAGGCTGGTTTGCGACGATTCCCACGGGCCGTCCGTTCAGCCGAGCGAAGCCAACCACGATGTTTTTGGCATAGTGCTCCTGCACCTCGAAGAAGTAGCCGTCGTCGATCACCGCGCGGATGACATCTTTGATGTCGTAAGGCAAGTTCGATTGTGCCGGCACAATCGTGTCTAGGGACCGCTCCGCTCGGTCGAGCGGATCGCTGCAGGGCTTGCGCGGAGCATCGTCCAGGTTGTTCGAAGGGATGAAGCTCAGCAGTTCACGCAGCAGTGAGAGGCACTCTGCGTCATCATGCGCCAAGAAATGGGCCACGCCGGAGGTTTCATTGTGTGTCATGGCGCCGCCGAGATCTTCCTTAGTCACATCCTCGTGCATCACGGTTTTGATCACATCCGGGCCGGTGATGAACATATGCGAGGTCTTATTCACCATCACGATGAAATCGGTGATGGCTGGCGAATAGACGGCGCCACCTGCGCACGGCCCCATTACTGCCGAAAGTTGCGGAATCACGCCGCTGTAGAGAGTGTTGCGGAGAAAAATGTCTGCATATCCGCCGAGGGAAACTACGCCTTCCTGAATGCGTGCCCCGCCGGAATCATTCAAGCCAATTACCGGTGCTCCCACTCGCGCTGCCATTTCCATGATCTTGACGATCTTGCCCGCATTGGCCTCGGAAAGCGTTCCGCCGAATACTGTAAAGTCTTGCGCGAAGACAAACACCAGCCTGCCATCGATGCGGCCGTAACCGGTGACAAATCCGTCGCCGTAGTACTTGCGTTCCGAGAGTCCAAAGTCGTTTGCGCGATGGGTGACAAGCCGGTCAGTTTCTTCGAACGTGTTCTCGTCCAGCAGGAACTCAATCCGCTCCCGTGCCGACATCTTGCCTTCCTTATGCTGGCGTTCGCGACGCTCCTTGCCACCGCCCTCATCGGCAAGTCGATCCCGACGCTTAAGTTCCTGCAATTTTTGTTCGATGTCCATGGCAGGGGATTATAAGGCGCTCGGTCATTCGCTGGCTCGGCCCTTCACCGAACACCGACTCGCAGGCGGGAGCCGGACTTTTCGCAACTCCCCGCCGGCGACGGTTGTCCGACGCGAGCTCTGTGAATCGGCGGGGAAGCCCGAAAGCTAGTGCCAATGGGGGCCATAACCCCTAGTACTCTCGTGACTTGTTCCCGCCGCAACCTCTGCCTATGCTGAGGGTTCTTACGCTGTAAAGGAGCAGAGATCCTATGAACCGGCTTTCCATGATCTGTGCGGCGTTGATCGTATGCCTTGGCATTACGCCGGCATTCGCCGATCGTGACCACGACCACGACAATGGAAGAGGGCACGGGAATGGCAATGCTTATGGACACGAAAAGCACGATCGCGATGACGATCGAGGCCATTACCGCGATCACGATCGCGACCTGCACGACTGGTATCGTGCGCACTACGACCATCTGCCACCTGGGCTGGCGAAGCGCGACCGCTTGCCTCCTGGACTGGAGCGTCAGCTGGTTGTGAGGGGGACGCTACCTCCGGGATTGCGCCGCGAAATGCATCCCTGCCCGGTCGAGGTTGTGCGATATCTGCCGCCTCCGCCCCCTGGATATATGCACACAGTCATTGGCGGGCACATTGTTCTAGTCAACCGCAAGACTTTCTTTGTTTTGGATGTGTTCCACTTCGAGCTGTAGTCGATCACGACCCAAGGGCGGAGTCGGGCACCTGCCCGCCTCTGCCTTTATTCCATGCTTGAGCCCAGCGGCTCGTACTTGTATTTCTTTCCATCCCAGAAAATAGCGGCGGTCATCTGATCGCCAGTGGCTTCCTCGACGTAGATAGCAGTTAAGGTTCGCTTTCGGAGCTTCATCTTCTTCAGTACGGCCGTCTTGACGTCGATGTTGATAATCACAAACTTCGACCCGGGGCTTGCCGCGTGCCACGCGTCTGCGCCCGCCCCGTGAATGATCAGGAGACAAATCCCTTTCAGCCGCGGATCCTGTTGTCCCATGGTTGAGGTCACCTGGGGATTGCCGTAGCCAAAAAACGAGTTCATCGGATCGACCACTTTGTAGTCCTTCTCGGCTTGATCGATGAGTGGGTTCTTACATCGAGCCACGATCAGGATGTCCTCAATGCCATCGCCATTCAGATCGGCAGTCATTGGGGTGAACTTCGGATCGAGTGCACACGTGCTCCCGAACTGCTGATGTACGAAGTCGTCGTTGACCGGATGCGCGACGGGTTGTTGCGCGAAGCCGGTGGAGGTGAGGAGCGCGAGGAGAAGGGTGAGAGACCACATGTTCCTAATGTAGTCCCGCAATGAAAGCACAGCTATGCCGACCCAGGTAACCAAAGTCACCCTTCATGATGGCTCGGCCCTTGATATCCCTGAACTCAACGTCGGGAAATCGAAACGTGGCCGTTCTCTTGGTTCGGGGAAATTTACTTCGAGGAACTGAGCTTGCGGAAGTGTTCCCAGCCGCGAGGCTGCAAAGGGCAAAGCCGTCCGTCTGAATCGACAAGCATCATGTCTTTTCCACGCACAACTTCTCCGATCGCGGTGACCGGAATGCCCTGGATGCTTGCCGGGACGCTGGTGTGCTTTCGAGCCGTGAAAAGCAGTTCGTAGGCATCACCGCCGTGCAAGGCGAAATCAAACCCGACTTCGCGCCCGCGGAACCTTCCCCGGGGAAGGGCAGTGGCACGAATGCTCGCTCCCACACCGCTGTTTTCGCAAATGTGCCATAGGTCGGTCGAAAGTCCGTCGCTGATGTCAATCATGGCGGTGGCAATCCGCCGTTCCTGGAGAAATCGGCCCTGGGCAATTCGAGGCTGGGGAATCCATTGCGATTTCTTGGCACAACCATCCTCTTGCTTGTAGAGGAAGTCGGTTTCGGCAGCCGCTGCGCCCAGTTCCCCAGTCACATAGATCCGATCGCCGGGCCTTGCTCCCGAACGCAGAATCGCCCGGCCCTTGGCAACCGACCCCAGCAGGATAATGTCTGCAAGAATCAAGTCCGGAGACTGGGTTGTGTCTCCACCTGCGAGCGGAGTATTGAATTGCCCTGCGAGTTTCAGCAGGCCACGAACAAAACCGTCTACCCAGGGCTGGGGCGTTTGCGCCGGAAGAGCCAGGGAAAGAAAAACCGCCGCCGGCTCGCCACCCATTGCTGCTATGTCGCTCATCCCGCGGGTCAGGCAACGATGCCCGATCGATTCTGGAGAATGCCACTCCCGGCGAAAATGTACGCCCTCAAGGCTGAAATCCGTGGTGACGAGGATCTCGTGCGCCCTAGGGACGCGCAGCACGGCGCAGTCATCGCCGATTCCCGCGATGACTCTGGTTTTGGCGTCCCGAGTTCCCCGCGCGCGACTTCCCTTTGTGGCTTGCCGGCGTATGCGTGAGATCAATTGTCTTTCCGCGAGAGGCACGGGAACGATGATATGCGGCCATTGATCTCGTGCCAAGCTCAACGGGTTAAGTCTTCCCGACGTTCCGCCGTGTTCACGGTGGGAAAGATTTTCTCCCTTGCCTGCGAATCGTTCGCTCGAACTCTGTATCTATAATGAGGGGATGCCCACCCCGGAAAATTCCGTCCTGGGCGGTGCGCGGCGGTTTTCATGGATTTCAAGCTAGTCAGTTCGTATCAGCCCAAGGGCGACCAAGGCACCGCCATCGAGGCCCTTACCCGAGGCCTAGTTGACCGCGAGCAGCACCAGGTGCTTCTTGGGGTGACCGGTTCCGGTAAGACGTTCACGATGGCCAAGGTCATCGAGCAGGTGAACAAACCCGCTCTGGTGATGGCCCACAATAAGACGCTTGCCGCTCAGCTCTATCACGAGTTCAAGAGCTTCTTTCCCCATAACGCGGTCGAGTACTTCGTGTCCTATTACGACTACTACCAGCCCGAGGCCTACGTCCCCGCAGCCGATCTCTATATCGAGAAGGAGGCGACGATCAATGACGAGCTCGATAAGCTTCGGCTTTCCGCCACGCGCTCTCTTTTCGAGCGTCGCGACGTTCTGATTATCGCTTCCGTCAGCTGTATCTACGGCCTGGGGTCGCCGGAAGCCTATTACGGCATGCTGTTGTTCCTCGAGAAAGGGCAAAAGATCAAGCGCGAGGACATCACCCGCAAACTGGTCGAAATCCTTTACGAGCGCAGCGAAGGCGAATTTCGTCGCGGGACTTTCCGGGTGCGCGGCGACGTCATTGAAATCTATCCCACCTACGACGACATGGCGTATCGCGTCGAGCTCTGGGGAGACGAGGTCGAATCTCTTTCGCAGATCGACCCCCTATTTGGCACTGTCAAACAGAAGTATGTCCGCCTGCCCATCTATCCCAAGACCCACTACGTAATGAAGCCCGAAACTCGCAACCGCGCGGTGGACACGATCAAAGAAGAACTTGCTTGGTGGGAAAAGGAACTGGAAAAGCAGGGACGCATGGTCGAGGCTCAGCGCGTCCACCAACGCACCATGTATGACCTCGAAATGATCAAGGCCATGGGTTTCTGCCATGGCATCGAAAACTACTCGCGCCATTTCACCGGACGAATGCCGGGCGAGCCCCCGCCCACGCTCCTCGATTACTTTCCCCGCGATTACGTCATGTTTATCGACGAATCGCACCAGACTGTTCCTCAGTTGCACGGCATGTATCATGGCGACCGTTCGCGGAAAACGACGCTGGTGGAATATGGCTTCCGCCTGCCGTCTGCGCTCGACAATCGCCCTCTGACGTTTGAAGAATTCGATCACCGTACGAACCAGATCATTTACGTATCCGCGACTCCCGGACCATATGAGCTCACCAAGTCTGCAGGGGTGGTCGTAGAGCAGATTATTCGCCCCACCGGCCTCGTCGATCCGCCGGTCGAAATTCGCCCGGTAAAAGGGCAGATCGACGATTTGCTTCACGAAATTCGGGAGCGGGTCTCGCGCGGCGAGCGTGTGCTGGTAACCACACTCACCAAGCGCATGGCCGAAGACCTAGCCGAGTACTACAGCGAAGTCGGTGTGAAATGCCGATACATGCATTCCGAGATCGAAACGCTCGAGCGAGTGAAGATCCTTCGCGATTTGCGCAAGGGCGAGTTTGATGTGCTGATCGGGATCAATCTGCTTCGTGAAGGCCTCGACCTGCCCGAAGTTTCTCTGGTCGCAGTACTCGACGCCGATAAAGAGGGTTTTCTACGGTCCAGCGGCTCTCTGATCCAGACCATCGGCCGCTGTGCCCGCAACCTGAACGGGCGGGCGGTTCTCTACGCGGACAATATGACCGACTCCATGCGGAAAGCCATGGATGAGACCAGTCGCCGCCGTGCCATTCAGGAAGCGTTCAACCAGGCGAATGGTATTACCCCGCAGTCGATTGTTCGCCCGTTGGATATGACGCTAGCGCGCATTGTTGAGGCCGATTACACCGATCTCGCAAGCTCTGAAGCCGACGGCATTCCGGACTTCAAGAGCCAGGAGGAACTCGATACCTACATCGCCAAGCTGGAGAGCGAAATGCGTGAGACTGCCAAGCGCTTTGAATTCGAAAAAGCTGCCAAGTTGCGCGATGCGATCAAGGAGCTGAGGACAAAAGAATTCCTGTTTGTTTGAGTAACTGCGGCTGGGTTCACAATGGAAATTGAAACCGCTACAACCGCCCGCACCGTTACGGTTTTGAATCCTGCAACCGGTGAGGTTCTTCGTACACTCGGCTGCGCCGGACCTCGAGAGGTGAAGGCTGCAGTTCGACGAGGACGTGCTGCGCAACCTGCGTGGCAGGCGACGCCAATTCGTGATCGGCTGGGCACCCTTAAGCGATTGCAAGGGCTGGTGGCAGATCAAAAAAGCAGCATCGCCCGTACGATCACTTTGGAAGCGGGGAAGCCCATTGCCGAAGCTTTGCTCACCGAAGTGATGGTTGTTCTCGACGCGATTCGGTTCCAGGTGGAGGAAGCCCATTCCTTCTTGCGCGAAGAGCCCCTCGCCCACGGGAGTCTTGCCACAAAAACAAAGCGAGGGCGTATCCTGCGTGAACCCCATGGCGTCGTCGGCATCATCTCGCCGTGGAATTATCCCTTTTCTATCCCGGCTGCGCAGGTTCTCGCCGCCCTGGTCGCAGGAAACGCCGTGGTACTGAAGCCCTCGGAGTTGACGCCGCTCTCCTCGCTCCTGCTGGCCGATTTGCTGATGAAATCAGGATTGCCCGCCGATGTGTTGCAAGTCGTGATCGGCGACGGTGCGACCGGCGGCGCATTGGTTGAATCCGAGATCGACAAGCTGATCTTTACGGGAAGCGTTGCGACCGGAAAGCGAATCGCGCAGATGGCTGGGGAGCGCCTCTTGCCGGTCGTGCTCGAACTCGGCGGAAAAGATCCGATGATCGTCTTCGAAGACGTTGACATCGACGTCGCCTCAAGTGGAGCAATCTGGGGTGCGTACGTGAACGCGGGGCAGGCTTGCCTGTCAGTCGAGCGCTGCTACGTTCAGCGGAGTATTTACGAGGACTTCGTTGCCGCGTGCGTGGAAAAGGCCGAGCAACTTCGCGTCGGCAATGGTATGGAGGCCACCACCGACGTTGGCCCGCTCATTCACGCTCGTCAGCTTCGCACAATGGAGGAGCACGTCGAAGATGCGCGCGCGCGAGGAGCCAGGCTGCTGTGCGGCGGCAAGCGCTTGCCTTCTCTAGGGGAGAATTTTTATGCGCCCGCCGTGCTGGCCGATGTGACGCACGAGATGCGCATCATGCGCGAAGAGACCTTCGGTCCGGTACTACCGATCATGGGATTTGACAGCGATGAGGAAGCCGTGCGGCTCGGGAACGACTCCGAATACGGACTTGCCGCTAGCGTTTGGACGAAAGACCGCGCTCGTGGCGAGGCGGTCGCTCGCCGGATCCACGCCGGAACGGTCATGATCAACGATGCCGTCTCCTGCTTTGGCATTCGCGAAGCTCCGCATGGCGGGGTGAAAGCCAGCGGAATTGGGCGGACCCACGGCCGGTTCGGAATGGAGGAAATGGTCCGGATCAAGTACGTCGATTCCGATCTCCTGCCGGGAATCAAGAAGCCCTGGTGGTATGGCTATGGCGCGAAGGTTAGCTCCGCTGCGGAGGCTTTCTTGGATTTCCAGTTTGCCCGCGGAGTGAACGCGAGAATCAAAGGCGCTCTGAATTCTTCCGGGTTGCTGTTTCGAGACCGACGTTAGTCTTTTGGTCAGCGTCTACTCCCTGGTGAGCAGCTCTAGCGGATTTGCCCCGTCCCAAAGATCTGGTACTTCGAGGAAGTGAGTTCGCGCAGCGCGAACGGGCCGCGGCAGTGTAGCTTCTGTGTGCTCACGCCCATTTCTGCGCCAAAGCCGAACTCAGCCCCGTCGGTGAAGCGGGTAGAAGCATTCCAGTACACTGCCGCCGAATCGACTAGCTGCAAGAACCTCCTTGCGTTGCCTTCGTTGGCCGTCAGGATGGTTTCGGAGTGCTTTGTGGAATATCGATTGATGTGCTCGATGGCTTCATCGACGTTTGCGACCACGTGAATCGCCATGCAGAGCCGCAGGTATTCCTCGCTCCAGTCCTGTTCCTTTGCCGGCGCAATCCCGGAGGCCAGCTTGCGCGACTCTTCATCCCCGCGCAGCTCTACGCCCGCATCCGAGAGTTGCTTGGCAATCTGGGGCAGGAATTTCTCAGCCACGGAGCGATGAACGATTAATTTCTCTGCGGCATTGCATACTGACGGCCGCTGGGTTTTTGCATTGATCGTGATCTTGTTCGCCAAGTCGAGGTCCGCCGACTCGTCGACGAAGATGTGGCAGTTGCCCGCCCCGGTCTCAATCGCGGGTACCAGAGCATTTTCCACCACGTGCGAAATCAAGGCCGGGCCGCCCCGCGGCACAACCACATCAACCAACCCGCGCGCGGTGATCAGTTCCTGGACTGATTCGCGCGTGCTCGAATCAAGCAGTTCGATTGCGCCTTTCGGTACCCCGGGAACCGCGGAGAGCATCTCCGCTAACACCTGATTGCTCTTGGCCGCCTCTTTGCCACCTCGCAGCACAACCGCATTGCCGGTCTTGAACGCAAGCGCGGCAGCGTCTACGGTTACGTTGGGCCGTGATTCGTAAACGATTCCCACGACGCCTAACGGGACACGCACCTTTCTGATCTTCAGCCCATTCGGACGCCTCCACTCCTCGATCACTTCACCGACGGGATCGGGCAGGGCGGCGACGTCACGCACGGCTTGGGCTGCTTCCTGAATGCGGGCGGGGGTAAGCAGCAGACGATCTCGCATTGCGCCTTGAAGCTTCGACCGTTCCAGGTCCTCAGCATTGGCGGAGAGAATCGGCGATTCGTTTGCCGCAATGGCATCGGCCATCTGTCGCAGCAGGCCATTCTTCTCTGGCGTGGAGAACTGTGCCAGCTTGGCGGAAGCGGCACGGGCGCGCTCGATTTTCTCACGGGTTGTTGAACCCCGTGCAACCGGTGTGGCCATAGTTAGCCCCGTTTCTCCCCAGGAGGAAAATACGTGCCGATCTTGCGAGCGAGTGCATGTTCGATCACGCGCGGGTCGCGTCCGTTAACGATTGCTACATTCACTCCAGCTTCACTGGCGCTTTTGGCCGCCCGCAGCTTCGATCGCATCCCGCCGCGCCCGAGTTTGCTGTGGCCGTTGCAGAGCTCCTCCATTTCCGGAGTCAGCTTCTTGATCGTACGCACCAAGCGGCGCTTCTTGCCATCCCCCTCGTAAAAACCGTCTACATCCGTGAGCAGCAGCAGCCAGTCAGCCTCCACCGCAGCCGCCAGTAAGGCGCTGAGTTCGTCATTGTCGCCAAACGCGCCCACTAACTCACGAACGGAGACGCTGTCATTTTCGTTGACGATGGGCACCACGCCGAGTTTGAGCAACTGGCCGAGCGTGTTCTGCAAATTCTTATAGCGGAGGGGGGATGTGAAGTCGTCGCTTGAAAGCAGCAGCTGGGCTACCGGTTTCTTCCCAAAAAACAGCTGTTCGTAGGTGTGCATCAGAGCACTCTGACCTACGGCCGCGCAGGCTTGCATGAGCGGCACACTCGCAGGTTTTTCCTTGAGAGCGAGGTTCGCCATGCCAGAAGCGATCGCACCTGAGCTGACGATCAAAATTTCATCGCGCTTTAACTCCAGTTGATCGATCAGTTCGCGCAATTGCCGGGTGTCGATGTTGCCCTCCGGCGCGATCAGGCTGGTCCCAACTTTAATCACCAGGCGCATGGGTTCTCATTAATGTAGCAGGTCGGGAGTCGCCATACGCCCTTGCCCGCTAAGTGGTGTAATGGATGCCATGCTGCGTCAACCCCCGACGGAACGGTTTTCTTCGCGCGTTGAGCACTACACGCGCTTTCGCCCCGGTTACCCCAAGGAGACGATCACGGTCCTGCGTAACCAGTGCGGACTCACCATGGACTCGCTCGTGGCCGACGTTGCCTTCGGTACCGGCCTGTTCACGCGACTGCTTCTCGAAAATGGAAATCGCGTGATTGGCATTGAGCCGAACAGGGAAATGCGAACGGCCGGTGAGAAGTATCTCTCGGATTTCCCCAACTTCAGCAGCGTAGATGGGAAAGCCGAAGCGACGACCCTTGTCGATCGGTCACTCGACTTCGTCACGGCCGCACAGGCAGCGCATTGGTTCGACCGTGATAAGTCGCTAAAAGAGTTTCGTCGCATCCTAAAGCCGGGAGGATATCTTGTGCTGCTATGGAACGACCGTCTGGTCGATTCTGCTGGCTTTAATCATGACTATGAACAGCTCGTATTGCGGTATGGGACCGACTACGGAGAGGTCAAGCGCCGGGATGCTGCGGCTGCCCACTTCTTCTGTGATATCCCGTCCACCAAGCGAGTCCTGCCCAATTATCAGCACCTCGACTTTGAGGCTTTGAAAGGCAGGCTTCTTTCCTCGTCGTACATCCCCCAACCGGGCGAGCCGTCGTACGAGGCGATGATCGGGGACCTGCGAAGTTTGTTTGAAACCTATCAATGCGATCAGCGCGTCGAGATGGCATACGACACCAAGATGTACTTTACGAACTTTGCGCCCCAGCCAGGAGAGTAGCGCATGGCCAGCAATCCGCAACCGAAGTCCAGCTTTCACATGAGCCCGGAAGAATTCCGCAAGCAGGGCCACGCGGTCATCGACTGGATCGCCGACTACTACCGGCGAATCGAGTCCTTTCCGGTGATGTCGCGGGTCCAGCCGGGACAAATTCGAGCATCTCTGCCCAAGGAAGCGCCGGTACAACCCGAGTCCTTTGAAAACATTTTGGCAGACATTGAGAAAATCATTTTGCCGGGCATCACCCACTGGCAGTCGCCAAACTTTTTCGCTTACTTCCCGTCGAACGCTTCCGGGCCGGCAACCCTGGGCGATTTACTGTCATCCGGCTTTGGCGTACAGGGGATGCTTTGGGCCACCAGTCCGGCCTGCACCGAGTTGGAGACCCACGTCCTTGACTGGCTGGTGACCGCATTGGCTCTGCCGGAAAGATTTCGCTCTTCGAGTACAGGCGGCGGAGTGATTCAGGACACGGCCTCGAGTTCTGCCCTTTGCGCAGTTCTGGCAGCTCGCGAACGCGCCACCAACTTTGAATCCAACCGGACCGGTGTAGGGGAGAAATTGATTGCCTACACCTCGGGCCAGGCCCACTCCTCGATCGAGAAAGCAATCAAGATCGCTGGCCTCGGGAGCAACAACCTGCGCCTCATCGAAGTCGATGAGAGCTTTGCCATGCGCCCCGACATGCTTGCCGAAGCACTCCAGCTTGACAGGGCTAGAGGGTTCACGCCTTTTTTCGTCTGCGGAACCGTAGGAACCACGTCCTCCAATGGCATGGACCCGCTGCAGGAGATCGGGAGGGTCTGCCGCGAGTTCAATGTCTGGTTTCATGTGGACGCCGCCATGTCGGGCACCGCCGCCATTTGCCCAGAGTTCCGACGCTTTCAGGATGGGATCGAGTACGCCGACAGCTACTGCTTCAATCCGCACAAATGGATGTTCACGAATTTTGATTGTGACTGCTTTTACGTGGCGGATCGCAAGGTGCTGATTGAAACCCTGAGTGTCGTGCCCGAATACCTCCGCAATAAAGCGACAGAGTCGGGCGCGGTCATCGATTACCGCGACTGGCATGTGCCGCTCGGCCGCCGTTTTCGGGCTCTCAAGCTGTGGTTTGTGCTCCGCTACTACGGAATTGAGGGGCTGCAGTTTCACGTCCGCGAGCACGTGAGATTGGCTCAGGAATTCGCCAAATGGGTGCTTGGAGACAAGCGTTTTGAGCTAGTAGTCCCGCCGCCGCTAAACCTGGTGTGTTTCCGTCTGAATGCAAGTGATGAAGTGAATCAGCAACTCATGGACGCCCTGAATCGCAGCGGTGACCTGTTCTTGACGCATACCAAGCTAAGAGGCCGCCTGGTGCTCCGAATGTCCATCGGGCAGACCAATACTGCACAGCACCACTTGGAAAAAGCCTGGGAGCGCATCCAAGAGGAGGCTTCCAGGCTTGTGTGAGCAGTTGCTTTTCCCGGAGATTCGCTCTTCCGCCAGCCAAGAGCACATAAGGGCTACAGGCCCGAAAATGCCAAAGTGCTCACCTCGCAAACCTCGCAAACCTTCCAATAAATTTCGATTTAGGTTAAATTGGAGCGCTGCCTACAATCGATGCGGGATTTACCGTCAGCCGATACTTAAATGACCCCACCATTCTTGTTTCCCCAGCGAGGGCTGGCGTGTGCGGACGATCTCACAATTGGTACAGGAGTGTCTCGATGAAGAAACTTCTCGTCATTCTCTCGGTAACGTTTTCGGCTCTGGTGGTTGCACAAGACGCGACCCAGACGGGCTCTGATCTCGCGAATGCGAAGTTCCGCAATCCAGCTCTTTCCATCGATGAGCGCGTCAACGACCTGATCTCGCGCATGACCCTGGAAGAGAAGGTCTCGCAGATGCGTGACCGTGCGGTTGGCGTCCCGCGACTTGGAGTTCCTCCCTATGAATGGTGGAATGAAGGGCTTCACGGCGTCGCGTTCGCTGGCTATGCCACGAATTTTCCCCAGGTGATCGGAATGGCTGCAACCTGGGACACCGACCTCGTACACAGGATGGCTGAGGTGATCTCCACCGAGGCACGAGCCAAGTACAACCAGGCAATGCGCGATGATCAGCACGAGCGCTTCTTCGGACTGACCTTCTGGGCACCGAACATCAATATCTTCCGCGATCCCCGCTGGGGACGCGGCCAAGAGACCTACGGGGAGGATCCGTTCCTAACCGGCCGCATGGCGGTGGCGTTCGTTAACGGGATGCAGGGCACCGATCCCAAGTTTTTCCGAGTAGTGTCCACTCCGAAGCACTATGCTGTGCACAGCGGTCCCGAACCGTTGCGGCATGGGTTCAATGTGGATGTTTCGCCTCACGATCTCGAAGATACATACCTGCCTGCTTTCCGTGCCGCAATAACCGAGGCCCACGCCCAATCCGTCATGTGCGCCTACAATGCGATTGATGGCGCTCCCGCCTGCGCCAGTTCCATGTTGCTTCGTGACCACCTCCGCACTGCGTGGCATTTTGATGGTTATGTGGTCAGCGATTGCGCCGCCGTTGCCGACGTAAATACCGGGCACCATTATGCTCCCGACATGGCTCACGCAGCTGCTGACGCGGTTCAAGCTGGCACCGACCTGGAATGCGGGTTCCGGGAAGGTCAGGCGTTTCCAGCATTGGTCCAGGCTGTCAAGGACAAGCTGATCACCGAGGCCGAACTCGACACGGCATTGCGCCGGCTATTCCGGGCGCGGTTTAAGCTGGGCATGTTCGATCCACCGGCAAGCTTCGCCTACGGCCAAATCCCCTTCAGCGAAGTGAATTCCGCAGAACACCGGAAGCTCTCGCTCCAGGCTGCCCGCGAATCGATTGTCCTGCTGAAGAATGACGGGGCTCTGCCGCTTAAGTCGGGGATTGCAAGAATCGCGGTGATCGGCCCAACCGCGGAACTCGTTCAATCCCTGCAGGGGAACTACAACGGCCCGCCTCCGTCCCCGGTTTACCCCGTAAGTGGAATCGAAAAGCGCTTCTCATCGGCGCAGGTTTCCTATGCGCAAGGCTCGAGCCTGGTTGCGGGCGCAGCCATGCCGATCGAGCACACGGCGCTGCATTCCGCGAGCGGTGCCGTCGGCCTGAGCGGCGAGTACTTCAACTCCAAGGATCTCAGCGGGACCCCGGTGCTCACACGCACCGACCGCAACATCAACTTCAACTGGGACAAAGTTGTGCCGGTTGAGGGGCTTCAGCGCAATAACTACTCCGTCCGATGGAGTGGCACTTTCACCCCGCCCGCCCCTGGAGAGTACAAGCTTGGCGTTCGCGTGAACTACTGCTACGCCTGCGAAAATGCCGAAGGCTTCCGCCTCTACCTGGACGGCAAAGTGCTTGTCGAGAGCAATGAGAAGAAGCAGCCTGAACGTGGACAGGTTATGGACGCCGCCGTGAATTTCAGCGATGCGCAGCCACATCCGATCCGCCTGGAGTATTTCCATGGTACCGGCACTGCGGGGATCGACCTTTCCTGGCAAGCTCCTGCCGACGTGCTGCGCGACGAAGCCGTGCGCGTAGCTCAGCAGGCTGACGTAATTATTGCCACGGTTGGGCTGTCGCCGTCGCTTGAAGGGGAAGAAATGCCGGTGAAGCTGGAGGGATTCAGTGGCGGCGACCGGACCAGCATCGATTTGCCTGCCGCGCAAGAGGATCTGCTCAAAGCTCTGGGCGCCACCGGGAAGCCGCTGGTCGTCGTTCTCGAGAACGGGAGCGCTCTGGCTGTGAACTGGGCCCAACAGCACGCCAACGCGATTCTCGAAGCGTGGTATCCGGGGGCAGAAGGCGGGACGGCGATCGCGGAGACTCTTGCCGGAGACAATAACCCTGGCGGACGCCTGCCGCTGACGTTCTATTCCTCGCTGAGCCAAGTTCCGCCCTTCACAGAGTACTCGATGAAGAAACGGACGTATCGCTACATGGCCGACAAACCGCTGTACGGTTTTGGGTTCGGGCTCAGCTACACCAAGTTTGCATACAGCGGGCTGAAAGTTCCGAACAGCCTGAGGGCGGGGCAGCCGGTTGCGGTCGAAGCGGATGTGAAAAACGTCGGGAGCGTTGCCGGGGATGAAGTGGTTGAAGTTTATCTAACCCAGCCAAGCGCCTTCGAAACGCCGGTTCGCGTGCTGGCAGGATTCAGAAGGATCCACCTGGCACCGAATGAGTCGAGCAAGGTAACCCTGGTTGTGGACCCTCGCTCGTTAGGGCAGGTGGACGCGAAGGGGAATCGCGTGATCGTTCCGGGCGAATACACCGTCTCTGTCGGGAGTACGCAGCCAGGCGAAGGCGAACCAGTTCAGACTGGTAAATTCGTAATTCAGGGGCAAGCAACACTACCCAAATAGCGCGCGAATGTTGAAGGAAAGATTGGCTGAGGGAGTGTCTGAGTTGGTAAGGTTCGTCCAATAACGAATCGCACTGGGCTTCAGAAAAGCTAGGCTCAGGATAGGCGCTCGGTTCTTAGATACCTGCTTTCATACGAAGGAGACTACGTGGCCCAGGGCAAGTCCGCAGCCAGGAAGAAATCAACTGCACCGCAGGGGAAGACCCCGAGTCTCCTACCCTATCGCAATCCCAAGTTGCCGGTCGAAAAGCGAGTTCGTGATCTTCTTTCCCGAATGACCCTAGAGGAGAAGGCCGCGCAGATGGTCTGCCTCTGGAGAGAGCGTCCTCAGAGTCTTTTGAACCAGGACGGTGACCTCGATCTGGTAAAAGCCAAGTCTGCCTACAAGAAAGGTAACGGCTTGGGACAAGTGGCCCGTCCAAGCGACGCGGGCAAGGGGAAAAATGCTCGCCAGATGGCCGAACTGACCAATGCCATTCAGAAGTTCTTTCTTGACAACAGCCGCTTGGGGATTCCGGTCATGTTTCACGAGGAATGCCTGCACGGCCACTGGGCGATGGATGGAACAAGCTTTCCCCAACCGATTGCGCTGGCGGGAACATTTAATCCTGCCTTAGTCGAGCGCTTGTTCGCTATGACTGCCGAAGAAGCCAGGGTGCGTGGAGCACACCATGTGCTTACGCCCGTGATCGACGTTGTGCGCGATCCCCGCTGGGGGAGGTGCGAAGAAACCTACGGAGAAGATCCTTACCTTGTTTCCCGGATGGGCATTGCCGCGGTGCGGGGTTTCCAGGGCG
>DATJEL010000050.1:0-103077 GCA_035496675.1 Terriglobales bacterium | reverse complement strand
CTGTACCGCGTCAACGACTGTGGGATACGGCAGCGATCCGTGACCGACGAAGCTGACTGCGGAATCGAGGATGACGGGAGCAAAGTCGCCCGGCCCGCTGACGCCGGAGATGTCCACCAGGTCGCCAGGCTTGAGCTGCAGGCCCAAGGCGGAAGTGTTCACGAACGCCGCAGAGGTTTGGTCTTGAACAAACAGCAATCCCCAGGCGGGATCAAAATAGGTCACCACGCCGCGGATGCTGACAGGACAGCGGGCCGAGGCCTGTGCGACGGTGAGGTGTTTAAGATCGGAAATGGTACGTATATCGCCGTTGTGCACCAGTAGCGCTCCGGTTGGTCGAAGAACGGCATCTTCGATGGAGCTAGCGGTCCAGAAACCAACGATCTCGGCAGAGGAGAAGTTGCCGTGCACTGGGTTTTTCAAGGTCACAGAGATGGACCGTCCCTGACCGGTGACGGAAAGACCAGACGTGCGGTCCATAACCTGGCCTGCAACATGAACCAACGACCCCGTCGGGGCGTCGCCAAGAGCTGAAATATGCCCTAAGGGAACAGCGAACAGGTCCTTCGGACCCGGTTTGAGGACTTGAATGTAGCGCGCGGATGGCATCAGCAATCGCCATTCTTCAAATTCGCCGCGTTGATCAGTGGAGACTCCGGTTACGCCTGCTAATTTGACCTCCGAACCCACCCGCGGCAGGTCCTCGCTGGTTGCCGAGTAAACCAGAACCGTGATCCTGCCGTCCCCGGCATAGGCTTCGATTTGGGCCCGTCCATTCTTGATGCCGGACCAGCGCACGGTTGCCGGAACTTCGGCAAAAACCGTAGGGTGATCGCGAAATTGCGAAGCCCTCTCGAGTTTCAACGGGGCCGGCATTTTCCCGTGGCCCGTCAAGCGAAGTTCCGTCTGTTCAAGAAACTTGCCGGGATCGGCTGTGACGCCGGTGATCTCGAGCTGGTCCCCGGGTTGGAGCTCGAGCTGAGGAGGCGGGTCGATATAGATGCCCTGGTTCGAATCTTGCACGACGAGCAGGCGCCAAAGCGGGTCGCTGTAAAGGACCATTCCGGTGGTCCTCACCCGCTCACCATGACGCGACGGGATGGTGTCTTCGGCGTAAATCTGCTGGAAGGTGAGTGACTTCGTCTCCGCGGCACGCTTGCAGGCGGAAAGGGCCGCCAGCATGGTAAGCAAGGCAGCACTTACACGAAAACCCCGTCCTCGGTCCCGCCAGATCATAGGAGAGATGATCCCATAGCGGGAACCTACAGTCTCTGTACGAAGGTAATTTCAGGTGATTACAAAATCGTTATGGTGGCGGATATCCAGCGTCTGCGCCCCGGGATTAGCGTATCTCATTCAAACCATGAGACTTATTATGGACATCAGTGATCTGCACCCGGGGGGGTCAGATTGGCATGCCGCGCTGGGCAAGGTAGGAAGAAATGGTCTGCTTCCAAGGTCGCATCGAGATGCCATGGGCAAGAAGGCTTGAGGTAGAAAGAACCGAATATCGCGGGCGATTCGCGGGACGGACAAATTTATCGGTTGTGGTCGGGAAGACGCTGGTGCTCAGCCCAGCCTGTTCGAGAACTTCGCGCGCAAAATCATACCAAGTGCAATCTCCCGTGTTGGTGGCATGAATGATGCCTGCGGCATTGGCGCGGCAAAGCTGCACGATTGCCGAGGCGAGATCGTCGGTATAAGTCGGGCAGCCTCGCTGATCGTTCACGACTTCGATTTTTGGACGAGTGGTAGCGAGCTTTAGGATCGTGTCTGGGAAGCACTTCCCTTCTGCCCCGAATAACCATGAGGTGCGCACGATGCAGCCCTGCGGCAGGATCTCGAGAATCTTCTTTTCGGCTTCGGCCTTCGATTCGCCGTAGGAGTTGATCGGCTTCGGAAGATCGCTGGCTTTGTAGGGCGTCGTATTCGTCCCGTCGAAAACATAGTCGGAGCTGAGGAACAGAAGCCTCGCACCCAGCTTCTCTGCAGCTTTCGCGACGTTCACTGCGCCAAAGGTGTTCACCGCTGTCGCCAGTTGCGGATTGAGCTCGCAGCCATCGACATCGGTGTAGGCCGCGCTCAGAACGATCCAGTCGGGCCGGATGCTCTGGACTTGAGCTTCCACCTCTTCGGGAATCCGAATGTCGGCGTCGCCGCTGCCAAGGCCGGCAACTTCGTCGTCCTTCCAAACTCGCATGAGGGCTTTGCCCAGCATGCCGGTCGCGCCGAAAATGAGGACTCGCATGGCCGTAAGAATAACGCGAATTTGAGGAATTGCTTCGCACTGCTGCCCGCCATCGACCACCGACTCAAGTTTGGAGGAGCAGGCTCGGGGACCGGGCCGTACTGCAGTACGGCCCGGCCGCAGCGATTATGCGACGTCGAAGCGATCGTTGTTCATCACCTTGGTCCACGCCGCGACGAAGTCTTTCACGAACTTCTCCTTGGAATCGGAGCATGCATAGACTTCCGCAAGCGCTCGCAACTGCGAGTGCGAACCAAAGATCAAGTCGACGCGGGTACCGGTCCACTTGATCTCGTTGGTTTTGCGGTCGCGCCCTTCGTACACGGTTCCAGAACCATTGGAAGCCTTCGACGGCTGCCATTCCATGCCCATGTCGAGTAAGTTAACGAAGAAGTCGTTCGTGAGGGCCCCCGGCCGCTTGGTGAATACCCCATGCGTCGACTTCCCTGCATTGGCGCCCAAAACACGCAGCCCGCCGACCAGAACCGTCATCTCAGGGGCTGTTAGCCTTAGCAATTCCGCCTTGTCAATCAGTAGCTCTTCCGGCGAGAGACGCTGCTTGCCACGTAGGTAGTTGCGGAATCCTTCAGCCGAGGGCTCGAGCGGTTCGAAAGAGTCAATGTCGGTTTGCTCTTGCGAAGCATCCATGCGCCCTGGGGTGAATGGGACTTTCACCTCTACACCGGCGTCCTTGGCGGCTTTCTCGATCGCCGCATCGCCGCCGAGGATGATCAGGTCTGCCAGCGAGACCTTCTTCCCTTTATTGCCGTTGGTCGCGGAACTGTTGAACTCTTTCTGGATGGCCTCCAGCTTCTGCAGCACGTTGGCCAGGTCCGCCGGCTGGTTGACGTCCCAGTCCTTTTGCGGCGCCAGTCGAATGCGCGCCCCGTTGGCGCCGCCCCGCTTGTCTGAGCCGCGAAAGGTTGACGCCGATGCCCATGCGGTTGAGACCAATTGAGAAACGGAGAGGCCGGAAGCAAGGATTTTGGCCTTCAGAGCTGCGGCGTCCTGCTCCCCGATTAGCGGATGGTTTACTGCAGGAATCGGATCTTGCCACGGCAGCGTCTCCTTTGGAACCAGGGGGCCGAGATAACGCGCAATCGGGCCCATATCCCGGTGCGTCAGCTTGAACCATGCCCGGGCAAACGCATCGGCGAACTCATCCGGATGCTCGTAGAAACGCCGCGAAATTTTTTCGTACTGAGGATCGAATCGCAGAGAAAGGTCGGTAGTCAGCATGGCAGGGGCGTGACTCTTAGAGGAATCGTGTGCATCCGGCATGCTGCCGTTGCCCGCGCCATTCTTCGGTCTCCACTGGTTCGCTCCGGCCGGGCTCTTGGTCAGTTCCCACTCGTATTTGAACAAGTTGTCAAAGAAGTTGTTGCTCCATTTTGTAGGAGTGGTTGTCCAAATGACCTCGAGGCCACTGCCGATCGCGTCACCAGCTTTACCGGTCCTGAATTGGTTCTTCCAGCCAAGGCCCTGCTCCTCAATGCTGGCCGCCTCCGGCTCAGCGCCAACATGGCTCGCCTCACCAGCACCGTGAGTCTTGCCGAACGTATGTCCCCCGGCAATGAGCGCCACAGTTTCTTCGTCGTTCATGGCCATCCGGCGGAACGTTTCCCGAATGTCGTTGGCCGCCGCGAGCGGATCAGGCTTTCCATTCGGACCCTCCGGATTTACGTAGATCAGACCCATTTGCACGGCACCCAGCGGACTCTGCAGATCGCGTTCGCCGCTGTAGCGTTCATCCGCCAGCCACTTGCCTTCGGGCCCCCAATAAATGTCCTCTTCCGGCTCCCAAACATCTGGACGTCCACCGCCGAAGCCGAAGGGCCTGAAGCCCATCGATTCAAGGGCGACGTTCCCTGCGAGAATCATCAGGTCGGCCCAGGAGATCTTCCTGCCATATTTCTGCTTGATGGGCCAGAGCAAGCGGCGCGCCTTATCGAGGTTCACGTTGTCAGGCCAGCTATTGAGCGGGGCAAAACGCTGTTGCCCGCCTCCGGCGCCGCCACGACCATCGCCAATGCGGTATGTCCCGGCGCTGTGCCAGGCCATGCGAATAAAAAGCGGCCCGTAGTGGCCAAAGTCAGCCGGCCACCAATCCTGCGAGTCCGTCATCAGGGCATGCAGATCTTTGATCACTGCTTTCAGGTCGAGGCTCTTGAATTCCTCGGCGTAGTCGAAGTCCTCGCCCATCGGATCGGACAGATTGGAGTGTCGATGCAGAACCTGCAGGTTCAGCTGGTTCGGCCACCACTCACGGTTCGTGCGTGCGGGGGTTGCGCCCGTAAAAGGGCACTTGGCTTCGGTTGCCATAATTTGCTCCTACTTTGGTATGAGTTCGACTTAGTTTTGATTTGGTAGCTAGTTGTTCGTGCTAGCCCTAGCCACTCCTACTAGTTCTAAGCTACTTGCAGCGTGGGCTCGCCCTTGTGCCAATTGCATGGACAGAGCTCATCCGACTGCAGAGCGTCAAGGACACGTAGCACTTCCTCGGGACTGCGCCCCACCGACCCAGCGGTCATGTACAGGAACTGAATAATACCTTTGGGATCAACGATAAACGTGGCGCGCTGGGCAACGCCTGAGACCGGATCCAAAATACCCAGCTGCCCGCAAAGCTCGCGCTTGATGTCGGCAATCATGGGGAAAGGGACGTTCTTTAAATCGGGATTATGGTTGCGCCAGGCATGGTGGACCCACTCGGAGTCAATGCTTCCCCCAAGGACTTGCGCTCCGCGCTCCTGGAATTGTTGGTTGAGGTTGCTGAATCCCAGGATTTCAGTCGGGCAGAGAAGGGTGAAGTCGTTCGGCCAGAAAAAGTACACCTTCCACTTGCCGGAATAATCGAGGTCGGTGATGGTCTTGAATGCGATCTTTGGATCGGGCTCGATGCCCACAGCCGCGGTCAATGAATAGGAAGGAAACTTCTCGCCAACTCCTAACATTCTTTTTTTCTCCGCCGGGGTTTAGTCGTCATGGAACTTTCCTTGGCAGCACAAAGCGCGCACACTCCGAGCACATCGACCGAAATTCGTGTGACGTGAAAGCCCTGAAGAAAACGTTTCTTCGCGAGCGGTTGCACCGGCACGCTCTCGGGATCAAGGTCGGTGATCTGGCGGCAGCGAGTACAAACCAGGTGATAGTGCTCACTTTCATTCGGTTCGACGCGCATGGAGCCATGATGCATGCTCACCTCCCGCAACATGCCGCTCACCAGGAAGGTCCGTACGTTCTTGTACACCGTCGCCAGTGAGATGGACGGGATCTTCTTACGTACTGCCTCGTAAATCATTTCAGGGCTGGGATGGCCCTCCAAAGACATTACCGTCTCATAAATGACTCGTCTCTGATGGGTGGCAGCCAAGCCATGTTCTCGGCACAGGGAGCTAAACTCAGCAGTACTTATCATTGGATAATAATTATCAAACAATAAGAACTGCTGTTTGTCAACGCTGCCCGGTGGGCTACGGGAAGACGAACTGTCTCAGCTCTAGGGAGCGGCCTCTTTGCTTCCGAAGGCCGACCGCTTGGTCGGCGTCCAAGCAAATCTGAAGAGTAAAATAACTTTTCCTATCTGAGGTTCTCCTATGGCAACCCTTGAAGCTCCCGCACGCCCGCATCTTCATGCCCATGAGCCGGTTTTCCGCAACGAGCCCGCAACCGATTTCACCCGGGGCGAAATCGCCCGCGAAATGCGCCGCGCTCTGGAGACCGTACAAGGCCAACTCGGCCGCGAGTACGACCTGATTGTTGGCGGCCACCGCGTCCGTACGGAAGACAAGATTGTCTCCATCAATCCGGCACGGCCTTCGCAGGTTGTGGGCATTCATCAGAAAGCCAACAAGGAACACGTCGAACCAGTCATGAAAGCCGCGGTGGAAAGCTTTGGAAACTGGAGCCGCACATCATGGGATGAGCGGATCTCCCTGCTCTTCCGCACCACGGAACTGTTGCGGGAGCGGAAATTTGAACTGATGGCGTGGCTGGTTTATGAAGTCAGCAAGAACTGGGCTGAAGCGGATGCCGATATCGCCGAGACGATCGACTTCTGCAACTTCTACGCGTATGAAGCGCTCCGTCTATCGAAGGCCAAGGCTCCCGTGCAACTCCCCGGCGAACACGATCAGATCGCCTACATTCCGCTCGGCGTGGGAGCGGTCATTCCACCGTGGAACTTCCCTTGCGCAATCATGGCGGGCATGACGCTTGCCTCAATTGTCTCGGGCAACACCGTCATTTTGAAGCCCTCGAGTGACTCGCCCACGATTGCCGCGAAGTTTGTCGAGATTCTCGAGGAAGCAGGCATGCCCGAGGGTGTCGTCAATTTCTGCCCCGGTGCAGGTGGCAGCTTCGGCGACGCCGTCGTCGCCCATCCCGAGACGCGGTTCATCGCCTTCACGGGATCACGCGAAGTCGGGTTGCGGATCAACAAGGTGGCGGCCGACCTCGCACCCGGCCAGATATGGATCAAGAGAACCATCCTGGAGATGGGAGGAAAAGACGCCATTGTGGTTGACGCCGATGCCGACCTCGATGCAGCGGTCGAAGGTGTCGCCACCTCGGCCTTTGGATTTCAAGGGCAGAAATGCTCCGCGTGCTCGCGAGCCATTGTTGACGAGCGTGTTTACGACAAGTTCCTGGAGCGTTTGAAAGCCAGAGTTGAGCGTATGGAGATTGGTAATCCCGCCCAGAATGCCTACTTGGGCGCGGTCATCAACGAAGGCTCCATGAAGTCGATCATGAACTACATCGAGATCGGCAAGCGCGAGGGCCGCATGATCACTGGCGGCGGGCGCGTTGACCACGCAGGAGACGGCTACTTCGTGCAGCCTACCGTGATTGCCGATATCGAGCCGGGGTCGAAGCTCGAACAGGAAGAAATCTTCGGCCCGGTGCTGGTCGTCATCAAATCACGCGACTTCGAGCATGGACTTGAGATCGCCAATGATACCGAATTCGGGCTCACTGGGGCGGTTTATACGAGTTCACCAGAGAAGATTGCGCTGGCCAAGCGCGAGTTCCACGTGGGCAATCTCTACATCAACCGCAGGTGCACGGGAGCCATCGTGGGCGCACATCCGTTTGGCGGCTTCAACATGTCGGGAACCGACTCGAAAGCCGGCGGCCCAGATTACTTGCTTCTGTTCACCCAGATGAAATCGATCGGGGAAAAGATCACCTAGGCGACGGCCGAACGACCCTGGCGTCTGCCATCCTTTCCAGCGACTAGGGCTTTGCCGGAGTCTTACTTCCAGCAACCTGATACTGCACGATGCGCGTGTTCCAAACGCAGGGGGCTTGGTCATTGGACCATTGCGCGGTGGTCCACAATTTCAGTCCGTCCGCGGGGTCGCGTCCGGTAAGAATGCCGACCGAATTGCCAATCGGCTCCAAACTGTTTTCGCGCTGACATGTATAGGGCTTGGTGCCGGCAACGATCGAGATGGGCCCCCGGAATGAATTCGAGGGATCGGACGCGCTGAGCGTCCAAAGCAAAACTCCCAGATTCGATCTAGCGGTGGAGGATGCAGCCACAATACCCAGGTTGCCCTGTTCGTCTGCGCCGATGCTGGCGAACTCGGGATTGAAGTCGCCGGAAATCTTTGCAGTACGACTGACTACGCAGCGGGCGGCGTCCGAGCAATCCAGATCTAGCCAGAACATGACATGGTTTGGGTCGCTACCCTGATCGCCGCAGTTGCTGGAACAGGGGCCTGAGGTCAAGACGCCGTGAAGGTGCGAGCGGAACTCTACCAGGTTGGCCAGACGGCTCCCTGATCTCCGTCAAAAGAACGGATAATGGATTGAGCAGGCAATAAGCCGAGGCCAGCCGGAACGATCAAGAGCAACAACGTTAGCCGCCAACGGATCTTCATTGAGCGGCGCGAAGACCTTGGGGCGACGCATCGCCCGCTGGCACCCGCGCCTGACTACCAATGGCGGGAATCGTCCGTCCCAGGACAGCCGCGATTTGTCGAACCTGGGACATGAGAGCGTCGAACTGGTCTGGATAGAGCGACTGCATTCCATCGGAAAGGGCTTTGTCGGGATCGCAATGCACCTCGATGAGGAGGCCATCTGCGCCCACCGCAACCCCTGCTCGTGAAAGCGGTGTGACCTTGTTTCGCTTGCCGGTTCCATGACTGGGATCGACGAAAATCGGCAGATGGCTCAGACGCTGCACCGCGGGGATCAAGCTCAGGTCGAGGGTGTTACGCGTGTGGTCCGCGAATGTACGCACACCGCGCTCGCAGAGGGCCACGTTATAGTTTCCTTCGCTCATGACGTACTCGGCGGCCATGAGGAACTCTTCGAGGGTCGCGGACATGCCCCGCTTGAGCAGAACCGGCTTGCGGGAGCGCCCGGCACGTTTGAGGAGTGAGAAGTTCTGCATGTTACGCGCGCCGATCTGGATGACGTCAGCGTACTCATCGACGAGTTCGAGCGACTCGTTATCGATGGCTTCGGTCACAATCTTCATGCCGAAGCGATCGCGTATATCAGACATGATCCGCAGAGCCTCTTCGCCCAAACCCTGGAACGAATAAGGAGAGGTGCGGGGCTTGTAGGCACCTCCGCGGAAGAATTGAGCCCCGGCGCGATGGACGCGCTCCGCTATCGCAAAAGCCTGCTCGCGGGTTTCAATGGCACAAGGTCCGGCTATGATCGCCAGGCCGGAACCCCCGAAGGTAGCCTCGGTGCCGGGAAAACGGATCACGGTGTTCTCCGGCTTCATGTCGCGGCTGACGAGTTTATAAGCCTTGGTGACAGGGATGACTTCCTGCACGCCCGGCATTTCATCAAGCGCGCCCGGCTCCACTTCGCCCTTGTTACCGGTGATGCCAATGGCAGTACGCTCCGCGCCGGGGATGGAATGAGCGCGATATCCGAGAGATTCGATCTTGCTGCACACCGCGCTGACTTCCTCGGGCGTCGCGTGCGCCTTCATGACCACTAACATTGGGGGCCTCTTCTGGAACTAACAGTTTAAATCTGCCGCGGAAACCGGGCAACGGACGGCGGGCCGGAGTTCGAGCGTTTCAAAGATGCCGGGGCGCGGCATGGGACGCGGAGAGAATACAAACGCTGGGGTTGCCCCCGGGGTTTGACGCGAACGAGAACTAACGAGGAAAACAGGGGTGGGGTGCTGGGTCGAAGCTACACACGATTACCGGCCTTCCAGACGTAAAAGTTGTCGTTATCGGAAGATGTCGATACCGCTATTCCTTCTTTCGCGGCAGTGCGCACGATGGCAGCGCGAAGGTTCACAACTGGAGTGGGAGCCGTGGCAGAGAGCGGAATGCGAACCGCAAATCCGGGGGCAGACTCCCGCAGGTCTTCCATGATCTTGCTCAATAGATCGTGGTGCTTGCCTTTCCTTGACTTCTTCAGTCCCGCAACGAGCGCTCGGCCGTAGTTGGGATATCCGCGCTTATCCAAATCCTGCTTATGGCGACCCTTCACGAGGGTGAGTATGCCACAAGCGCAATATTAAGACAATATTTAACTTCTCGATTTACAAATTTTTCTATTGAGATTTTTGTTGACATTATAAATATACGTTTATTATATTTTTTCTGTTTAATAGGATGACGGATTGGGAAAACGCACATGGAGCACTACCACATCCGTTGGGGCAATGGGGCGCTTGATTGGGAGGCTTTCGCCACTGAGGAAGAGGCTGCTGCTGCTGCCAAAGAACTGTTGCGACCTAACGAAACCTTCACCGTGGAGCAACTGGGAGCCGGTTGCACTCGCTGTGCAGGCCTTAAGTGACCGGCCCCTCCGCACCTGCTTGCGCGGTGCGTTTCCTTAGGAACCACTTGGCGCAGGGAAGGCCGTAGAGGGATGCGCTATTTGCTTTTCCGCGGCGGTGAAGCAGTAATCTTAGCGAAGAAGCTGTCGGTGCAACTCCTGTGATTGTGCGCTCGGGGCAACCCCTAGATCCTCGCGCAAACGCCGACGGAGTTTCTCATAAATTCGCAGCGCTTCCGCCTTGTTTCCTTGGCAAGCAAGCGCTTCCATGAGCAGTCGATATCCGGTCTCGCGGAATGGCTCGCGCGCAATCACTTGTGAATGCGGCTTTGTTGCTCGCGACACCACAGACCACGACGTGGTGAACCGGATCCGGGAGCATATGCGCTCGGATCATCCCGACTTCTCGACAAAGTGTCGGAAAACGATCTCTTGGGCTGGATCGAGGAGGTGTAACGATGGCAACAACGACAACGGCATTCAGCGCAACCGCCTACAAAGAGACCACTCGGTTGCAATGGCAAGAGGCAGCAGAAGCGTAGCTCCGCTGGAGCCCGGAACTTGAGTCGTGGCTGGGAGAGGCTACCGAACACATGCTCGAAATGGCGGGGATAAGCGAGGGCATGCGCGTGCTCGACGTGGCCGCCGGAGCGGGGGGACAAACGCAGAAGGCAGGCCGCCGAGTCGGCCCAAAAGGCGCGGTGCTAGCGACTGACATCTCGTCGAACATTCTTGAGTTGGCCGCTCAGGAAGCTCGGGCGGCCGGACTCGCTAACGTAGCCACCCGCGTGATGGATGGCGAGAACCTTGAGATTGGGGATGAGTCATTCGATGCGATCATTTCGCGTGTCGGGCTGATCTACTTCCCCGACCAGCAACGCGCCCTACGTGAGAGCCGCCGCGTATTGCGGGATGGCGGATGGATGTCGGCGGTAGTCTATTCCACCCCCCAGAGGAACCCTTTCTTTTCTATCCCGGTATCGATCATCCGACGAATTGCGGGCTTATCCCCACCTGCGCCGGGTCTGCCCAGGCCCGTTCAGCCTGGGCGGAGACGGAGCGCTGGAGGAGGCTTACCGAAACGCCGGTTTCAGGGAGGTCAAGGTTCGCGCCGTGGATGCCGCGCTGCGTCTCCCCTCGGCGGCCGAGTGTGTCCGTTTCGAGCGCGAGTCCTTCGGCGCGTTGCACGCGATGCTCGCCGATGTCTCGCAAGCGGATCGCGAGCGGGCGTGGAGGGAAATTGAAGCCGAACTGCGGCAATTTGAAGGACGCGAGGGGTTCGTTGGCCCGTGCCAACTGCTCATCGGAGCAGCCCGCAAATAGGCCTCCTCCAGACTGCCTCCGCGCGCGCTCATTCAGGGGCAGAGAGCCATGCGGTGCTCTAGGGCAAGGAAGTGATGTAGCATGTCCCGCCGGTCGGCTGAGAAGGTGGGCTGGGGGGATTCAGATTGGGCGCGTTCGTGAAATCGAACATGGTTGAGATGTCGGGCTGGGCTGCATCTCTCTGGGTCAGGGGCTGGAGGCTGAAACGCTTTTCAATAAACTTCAGCACCGCAGTCGTATCTATGTTCTGATGGTCGACATAGTTCGGCCTCGCAAAAGGCGACACCACAAAGTTGGGCAGCCGGAACCCGGTCACATCGAAATCGCACATGTCCAATGCCCCGCCAGCGCTCGTGTTCCCCAGCGTACAGGTGTCGTTCGTGCCGAAAATGGGCTTGATCCCGTCAGGCGAGACCGTTGCTACGGGCGGAACGTGATCAAACAGGCCGCCGGCTTCGTCGAACGTGAGAAAAAACACCGAATCTTTCCAGGCGCTGCTAGCCATCAGCGCATCAATGATTGACTTTACGTAGGCGGCGCCCGCTTGTACGTCCCCACCCGGTCCGGGATGTTCATCCAGCCGGTTCTCAGAATCGCGATCGATGAAGCCGACTTGCGGCAGAGTCCCGTTTTTCAGATCAGTGAAGTATTGATCCATGGGGACGATGTTCGTCGTCACGTATTTGGCAAAAGCGGGGAATGCCTTCAGACTGCTGCCATTCGGATAACTCGGAACGTAATTCTTCCAGCTGATTCCCGCAGCCTCCAGTTGGTCGAAAATAGTGTCTGCCGTGAGCTGCGCAGTCGGTTTGTCGATCACGCCTTGCGAGGTCGCCGCCACGGCGTACATCCGATTCGCCGGAGTATTCGTCATCACTGGCGAAAACCAGCGGTCCGACATCGCGAATTGGGTGGCCATGAAGTAGTAGTAGGGCAGGTCCTGGTCGGTGTAATAGCCCATCACCCGTTTACCATTGATGTCGAATCCGCCACTGGCCCGCGAATCCCCTCCTGCCGCATTGGCAAAGCCATCCATAGCGGGTGTTGCCGAGGTGTGATCGGAATGATTCCATGCATTATGGCCTTCGTTCCAATAGGCGCTCAAGTCCTCAATGCACATGGAACTCAGATGAAAAGGCGTGAACGAAACACTGTGATCGTAGCTGAGTTGGGACGCGGTCGGCGGCGTGACGTCCACATCTGCCCCGAGCCCATTGCTCTGCCGATAGGCGTTGAGGCTCCCGAAGTATTGGTCGAAGGAGCGGTTTTCCTGCAGCATGTAAATGATGTGATTCACCTTTCCCAAGTCGGGGGGCGGAGGCGGCGTAGAGTTGGTCAACCCGGCGCATCCCGTCAGGTGGAGCACAGCTACGAGCAGAACCACCAGGGCTAATTTGGGCATGAGGCGTTTCGATGGGCGGAGCAAGCCCAGAGTTGCCTTTTCACCCTCCGAACCGGATCTCCCGGCCCCCGGTCCCACGCCCGCCCTGATTCAGAGCGTCCATCTGCAGAACTGCCCAGCTTTGGCAGGGCTTCGAACGCGGCGTGCCTATCCCCCCTGACCTACATCTGGCACGACGGAAAAGATCTTGACATGGAACTTATATTACAGTAATTTCTGTATTTACAGAAATTACTTATGCCACTGACATCAGTCGAACAGAAGTTCCTCCTGCACTGGGGAGAGATGGGGACGCGGTGGGGAATCAACCGCACCGTCGCCCAGGTGCACGCGCTGCTGTTTCTTTCGGCCAAGCCCTTGCATGCGGAGGAGATCGCAAACACCCTGTCGGTGGCGCGCTCGAACGTCAGCACCAGCTTGCGGGAATTGCAGGGGTGGGGCGTGGTGCGCGTAATTCACGTGCTTGGCGATAGGCGAGATCATTTCGAGTCGCTCAAAGACGTCTGGGAAATGTTCCGCATCGTTTGCCAGGAGCGCAAGCGGAGGGAGTTAGATCCCACGCTGCATATGGTGCATGAGTGTGTGGACTCCTTGAAGGGCGCGGGCGCAAGCAGCGCTTACACTCGCGAGCGGCTTGAAGAGATGCTCGAGTTTCTGACCATCAGCTCTTCCCTGTTCGACGAAGTCGTACGCCTTCCGCCTTCGACGCTGAAAGGTATGGCGAAATTGCGGGGAAAGCTGAAGACCATTTTCGGGGTGGGAACAAAGTCGTAATCCTCCCACCGTTCACGAGCCATGGAGGAGAGCAGCCTCCCGCTGCAGGGGGCCAAGGACGGGAATCATGATTTCGCTGACATCGGAGGTAACCGACAGTAAGGGATGGCACGCGCGAGCATGGCTGTTCTATGACGCCGAGTGCGACTTCTGTACCCGGATCGCAAAGATCGTTGCCAAAGGCATGCGCCGCCACCAACTGGGAGTGGCTCCTCTTCAAGACCCGCGAGTCATGAGTTTGCTTGGGGTACCGGCGGATAAAATCCTCTTGGCCGTCCGCTATCTCGCACCAGACGGCAGGCAACACTCCGGAGCGGACGCCCTGGTCGCGCTGGCAGACGAGTTCTGGTGGGCGCGCCCCGTAGTCTGGTGTGCCCGTATTCCCGGGTTCATGCGGACCCTGCATTCAGCCTACGGTTGGGTGGCGCGTCATCGCCAGTGCTCCGCCGAACTATGCACACGCCGGTCGATCACGCAGATCTAGGGGGTCGGGAGGACAGCCATATGAAGGTCACGTTGGGAGACTTGTGGCGTCCGGGCGGAACCGTGGACCGTGGTGCCTACGCCCTAGTTGGATTGGTCGGCTTCGCCCTGAAACATAATCTGGATCGCCTCATCGCAACAGCGGGCTTCGATCGCGACTGGACGCTCTTCAATTATTGGGAACCATTGCAGCAGGTGGGACGAATCACCTCGTTGCACGGAGACGAAGTCAAGTTTCTCGGCACCCTGGTAGCAACCGCATTGCCGTTCATCTGGGTCGGGGTAACCATGACCCTGAAGCGCCTGGGGAGCATTGGAGCGCCCCTCGGGCTCGTCATTCTCTTCTTTGTCCCCTTCGGCAATCTCATATTTTTTCTTGTCTTGTCGCTCACACCGGCGCGGAGGAGTTCGGTCTATGAGGGAGACGCGCGACCTACCGAATCAGCCCTCCTGCGATTCGTCCCCAATCACGCTCTCGGCAGCGCCTCGGTGGCCACCTTGGTGACGGTTGTTCTAGGACTTGGCACGACGTTGCTCGCCACCCAGCTATTGCACAACTACGGGTGGGGCCTGTTTCTGGCGCTGCCATTCGCCTGGGACTAGCATCGGCAGTGATTCACGGCATTCGGCAGCCTCGGAGTCTTCGCTCCTGCATCGCGGTGGCGTCCATGTCAGTGGGAGTGCTCGGCGCTACGCTGTTGGCGTTTGCCATCGAGGGAGTGATCTGTCTTGTGATGGCCCTCCCGCTTGCCCTCCTGCTCTCGAGCGCCGGGGGTATTTGCGGATACTATGTCCAACATCGGCCCAAGCAGCAAAACAGCACCCCCGCCTACCTCGCTGTGCTGCTCGTGCCTAACACCCAGTGTGCAGTGGATCGAGCACCTGCTGACACCAAGGCCTCCGGTCTTCGTTGTGCGCTCTTCGGTAGAGATCAAGGCGTCGCCTAAAGACGTTTGGAAGCAGGTAGTCGCATTCAGCCAGATTGAGCCTCCGCATGAGTTGTTGTTCCGCGAGGGGGTTGCCTATCCGATTCGCGCCGAGATTGTGGGCAAAGGCGCCGGCGCTGAGCGTCACTGCGTCTTTTCTACTGGAGTATTCGTCGAACCTGTTCAGATCTGGGACGAGCCACGGCGACTGAAATTCTCTGTGACTGAAAACCCTCCTCCCATGGAAGAGTGGACCCCGTATCACCACATCGAACCGCCTCACCTGCACGGGTTCCTCAAATCCGAAGGCGGTGAATTTTTGTTAACGTCATTGCCGAATGGCAACACCCGCTTGGTGGGAACGACATGGTATCAGCACGGACTTTGGCCAGCCGCCTATTGGCGGCTGTAGACCGATGAAATCATTCACCGCATCCATATGCGAGTGCTCACGCACATTCAAGAGGAAACAGAAAGGGCGGGCCCTTCCCATTAATTCCCAGCACCGCCGGCACTAGAACTGCAGCAGCACTACTCCCGCCGCCACCAGCGTAGCCGCCGCCCAACGCCGCGTGCGTACGTCTTCGCCGAGGACATATTTCGCCAGAAGCGTTTCGAGGAGATAGCTTGCCGCCGTCGCCGGAACCGCAAAACTCACATTGGCAATCGAGAGCAAGGACAGAAGCGCAAAGAACGACACGGCCATGGCGGCAATGCCGGCGATGACATAGGGATTGACCACGGCCCGCCGGACCATCCAGGCTAGCGTTTGCGGACGCAGGTCCTGCACCTCGCCCTGCCGTTTCATCCCGGCAGTATTCAGGACGTCTCCGAGGGTGTTGCAAATCGCAATGATGGCGACCAGTAGCCATTTCATATCAGGTGCTCCGGCGGACCTTTGGTGGTCCGGGTGGGTGTTTCTTCAGCGAGAACGACGCCCCCGGTGATCAGCACAATCCCCAGCCATCTCAACCATGAGATGTGCTCGTGGAGTAGGATTCTTCCGAAGAGGGCCACCAGAACATACGCGCTGGCGGTCACCGGCAGAACAAAGCTCAGATCAGCACGACTGAGCAGAGCCAAGTCGCAAAGCATCCAGATTGCGAGAATGCAGATACCCGCAGCCGTCCAGGGATTGGTAAATGCCTTGAGGTAGTCGAAGGGCGAAGCGGAAACGATTCGCCCGACCTGCTGCATGCCGTGGCTGAGGGACACGTTGCCTAGCACGTTGCTAACGACAACGAGGAGCACAAGCAACTGGGTTTTGCGATTGCCGTTGGCGTTCATCCCTGGGGCGGCGACGAGCCGCCTAGACACACTAACAGCTGGCGAAGGATTGGTTCATGAGTCACCGACGCTTTCCCCAACGCAATTCGAGTTTTGATGAGCGCAATCGTTCTTCCCTGAGTCAGCAATTCTAGGCTGCCATGGCGCTTGAGCACTGCGGGTGAGGACACGCGCAGCGGTCGTTGCGTCCGCTGCCGACAGCGGCATCGGAGCAGGCTTGGCTGCAATATTTTTCTCCGGCAGACACCAGGCAGCTACAGTTTTCGTGGGCACAGCGTTGCTCGTTGGCATTCGGCATGACGGGACTCCCTAAGTCGGACTTGGTTCCAAACCTTCGATGCCAATCATCCAGGACGCGCCGTTCGCAGAAGCTGACTCAAGTGGTCCTTTCAGGGACCGCTTCGCCGATGCCAGGTCCTCTGGAGGAAGAAAGAGATCTAGCGTCTGCTATTCCGGAAGTAACCACTCTGTGTCCCTTCGACGTTGACCCTGAAAACTGAGGGGAGTACGATCATAAAATCCGCAGGGCGAAATTGGCGGTAAGTTATAGACGGAAATGAAGATCAACAGGCTCTCGCTGGTCGCAATTTCGCTCGCAGTGCTGGCAGCTTCAGCCTGTTCCGGTAAGAAGCCAGCGGCTTCTTTACCGGCCGCTCAGAAGACTCCGCCCCCTCCGATCCAGGCTGCAAGCAAGCCTGCGGCTCATTCGAGCGTGGCCGTTGCCAAGGATCCGGCGCCTGAGGCAAAGCTCGAAGCTCCTCACCCAGCCCAAACGCAGGCCAAGCCTGCTCAGCCTGCTGATCCAGTCGCAGATGTGATCGCCCAGGTGGAAAAGCTATATCAGGCTGGGCAGCAGGAATATGCGAACGCGCACAACGAACGGGCCAAGCAACACTTTACCGAAGCGTTCAACCTGTTGCAGGGGAGTCCCGCGAACGTTCGTGCGGACCAGCGCTTTCAACGCGAGATGGATCGGGTGCTCGAGGGTATGAACAACCTCGAATTAGCCGCCCAGGCCGAGGCTCCTGCTGCGGAGCAGAAATCCGAGCCGGCACCCATCGATGAGGCAAACGAGGTCTCCAATTATCCGGTTGACCCCAACGTAAAGGCCAAGGCTGCGGCTGAGATCAAAGCCACCCATTCCGATCTGCCGCTAATGCTCACCGACCAGGTTGCCAGTTATATCAACTACTTTTCAAACCGCGGGCGCGGGACGCTGGAGCATGCTCTCCAGCGCAGCGGACGCTACCGCGAGATGATCGAGCGCACCCTGAAGGAAGAGGGCGTTCCGCAAGACCTCATCTACCTCGCGCAAGCCGAGTCCGGGTTTCATCCTTACGCCGTCTCGCGAGCGGGCGCGCGCGGGATCTGGCAATTTATGGGAAGCCGCGCTCGCGCGTACGACCTGCACCACGACCCCTGGGTTGACGAGCGCCAGGATCCGGAGAAATCTACCCGCGCCGCGGCTCGTCATCTGAAGGACCTGTACAACCAGTTCGGTGACTGGTACTTGGCGATGGCGGCTTATAACTCGGGCCCCGGCACGGTACAGAATGCGGTCAAACGCACCGGTTACGCGGATTTCTGGGAATTGTACAAGCGCAATGTGCTGCCGAAGGAGACTCGCAACTACGTTCCCATCATCGTGGCCGTCACCATCATGGCCAAGAACCCGGAACAGTACGAGCTTGAGTCCATCGTGCGAGATCAGGAGATTGTTTACGACACCGTGAAGATCAACTATCCCGTAGATCTGCGTCTTGTGGCGGAAGCGGTAGACACTAGCGTCGATGAACTCCAGGACCTGAATCCCAGCCTATTGCGCATGCTGACTCCCAAGGGGCGTTATGAGCTGCACTTGCCAGTGGGAACTTCGGAGAAGTTTCAGACTGCAATGGCATCCATCCCACCAGACATGCGGGCGTGGTGGCGTCTGCACCAGGTTGGAAGCGGCGACACGCTCATGTCGGTCGCCAGGCACTACCACACGACACCCCGCGCCATTGCAGAAGCCAATCAGATTGACCTCGGGTCAGATCTCGTGGCTGGCGCCAAACTGGTCGTGCCCATTGCTCCCGGACGACATGGGGCCGGGGAAGGACAGACCTATGCAAAGCGCCTGACTGTCTATCGGGTGCGCAAAGGCGATACCCTCGAGAGGGTTGCCGATAACTTGGGCATTCCACCGACAGTGATCCGCCGCTGGAACCGGTTAAAGGGCGACAGCCTTGCCGGGCACAAGGTGCTCTATATTCACCTGCCGATCAGCCCTGGTGCTGCCTCGTCCGGATCGCTCGCCAGCAAATCGAAACAGAGCAGCCATTTAGCGAAGGAGAGCACCTCAATCCCGAATACCCCTGTCTCGGGCGAGGAAAAACCAGCCGCCGCGAAGACCTCGAGCCGTCGCCATACCGTCCGTCGCGGTGAGACTCTGTATTCCATCGCGAACAGCTACAACACCACCGTAAAGGCCATCCAGCAAACGAATGCCAATGTCGCGACCCTGCGTCCTGGGATGGTTTTGATAATCCCGCCCCAGTAACGGCCAAATTGCAGCAGAACTTTCCTTCCTTGGGCTAACCCCGCTCAGGACATCCGCTTACTCTTGTTCTTCCCTGCCGGTGAATGGAGCGGTTCAAAGAAGCTGTGCGGCTTGCATATTTCCCAGCAAGCCATCCCGCGGCAAAGGCTCTCAAACACTGCTTGCACAAATCAAAACAAGTTGCCACTCCGCTCTTTACCCGTTATAATCCGGCGCCGTCGCAGTTTTGTCTTTTTAACTCTCTCGCGACCTGGGCCGCCCGTGACGGCTTCTCATGTCGCAAAAAGCGGCGCCAAGGCGCCCAGATTTCGAGGAGGACAGAATGATGTTCGAGGAAACCCTCTACCTGCGTGACGATGAAGCCGACGAGTTCGGTGACTCCGGCGCTTACGGCGACACGCTCGAGGAAGATTACGAGGAAGAAGAAGAGGAAGAAGAAAGCGAACTTCCATCTGTAATGGAAGAAGAGCCAGAGCCAGCATCGGAACCCGAACCCGCCGCTCCCGCTCCTGCGGGTGGTGGCGGAGGTGGAGGCGCTCCAGCCCGCAAACCGCCCAAGAAAAAAGCGGCCAAGAAGCCGGCGAAAAAAGCACCCAAGAAGGCAGTCAAGAAGAAGGCCAAGAAGCCTGCCAAGAAAGCGAAAAAAGCACCCAAAAAGGCAGCCAAGAAGAAGGCCAAGAAGCCTGCCAAGAAAGCCGCCAGAAAGTCCGCCAAAAAGAAGGGTGGCCGCCGTCGTTAGTGAAGCTTTTTAGAGGGGAAGCCGCAGCCGTGAAGCTGCGGCTTTTTCCTTTCAGGCATCAAGGATCGGTCCCCTGGAACGTGCACTCGCGAATGGGGACAGGCAACCGGCGGACGCCTCAAGCCGCTTCTGCTACCATTCCCCAACCTGGCTCATCTGATCCTGCAATGCATGTCTTCGCAATCATTGTCGGCGCGTTGATTATGTTCGGCGTCCTGCTCGACGCATTTGAAACCATCGTACTTCCCCGCCGTGTGCGCCGCGCACATTTCCGAATCACCTCCTGGTTCTACCGTTTCACCTGGGTTCCGGTCGCGCGATTGGCCAGTCACATTCAGTCCCAGACTCGCCGCGAAACTCTGCTCGGCTACTTTGGCCCGCTCTCGATGATTGCTCTCCTGGGACTATGGGCATGCGGCCTGATCCTGGGTTTCGCCTTGGTCCAGTTTGGTGCCGGCGAGCACGTCTCAGGATCCACCGTGCCTATCAACTTTTCCACCATCCTCTACCAGAGCGGCCAAACCTTTTTTACGCTCGGTTACGGCGACATAACTCCCGCCAACGCATTTTCACGTTTCGTGGCCATCGGAGAAGCCGGGATGGGCTTTGCATTTCTCGGGGTGGTCATCGGATACCTGCCCACGATCTATTCCGCGTTCTCGCGCCGTGAAATTGAAATCTCCTTGCTCGATGCGCGGGCTGGATCCCCGCCCAGTGCCGCCGAATTGCTCACTCGGGCAGTGAACAGCTCCGACCAGGGGACGCTCGATCGGCTTTTCCAATCTTGGGAGCGCTGGGCTGCCGAGGTTCTAGAAAGCCATCTCTCCTATCCGGTGTTGAGTTATTTTCGTTCGCAGCACAGCAATCAATCCTGGCTGGGTGCGCTCACCGTGATTCTCGATGCCACATCGCTCATCATCACCGGGATCGAGGGCATGAGAAATGAGCAGGCACTGCGCACCTTCAAGATGGCGCGGCATGCAGTGGTCGATCTCGCCCAGGTTGTGAATGCGGACTATGATCCCAGTTTGCCGGACCGGCTTGCAGCTTCCGAACTCGCCGAAATCCGCAAACAGCTGGCAAGCAAAGGTCTCAAGCTTCATGAAGGCCCGGAGGTTGATCAAAAGCTCGTGCAGCTTCGCATGCTTTACGAGCCCTACGCGCAGGCCATCGCCCGCAATCTCTTCATTGGGCTTCCCCCCTGGATCCGGCACGATCAGATCAAAGACAACTGGCGCAGCGGTCCCTGGGACCGCATCATACAGGCGCAGGCTCTAGGCCGACTTTCTCAGCCCCACGGCGGCGTGGATGAACACTTCTGAAGCGTGGAACATGAACCATCAGAAGCTAAAGAGCCCTAGGCCCGTTCTTGCGCTTCCATGAAGGGACAGCGATCTTTGGGCTTCCGAGTCTGATACTGCTCGAGCACGAGGCTGATCACGATCGCGGCCAGCCCCATCGCCACCAGGACATGCCAAATCCAGCTCGCGAGGATCAAGAGCATGCCACCCATAAACCAGAGTATTGAAAATCCGCGCCATCTCTCCGTCTTTGAAGCTTTGTCCGGATGCGATCGTTGAATTGCTGGCAAAGCCAAGGGTCTCCTCTGAAAAACGCTCTCCGCACCCCATTGTCATAATTTTCATTGCGACCGGGAATAGGCAAGCTTGGTGCAACAAGCGGTTGCGTTGTGAATCCGGAGGATTGCCCACGATTTTCACGGTTCACAGAGATCGGGTTGGGCAACCATACCGAGTACTGTGTCGAATCGAGACAAATCCATCCCGGGGGGCCTCAAGTTCTGATAACATTCCTCGCATTGGGGCTTCGTGGAGGACTCTATGTCCCAGTTCACCCGCCGTGAATTCTTGAAGACCGGGCTTGCCGCCGGAACTCTTGCCGTCAGCGGAAGTCTTCCGCTCATTGCTCAGCACCAGACCGCCAGCGATTACGTAACCCTGGGACGATCCGGGATCAAGGTGACGCGCCTGGCGTTCGGTACTGGCAGCTTCAGCGGCGCGGTACAGCGCTCGCTTGGGCAGGAGGGATTCACGCGGCTGGTGCGCTATGCCTACGATCACGGCATCCGCTTTTTCGAGACGGCCGAGTCTTATGGCGAGATGCACAAGATGCTGGGAGTCGCGCTCAAAGGCATTCCTCGCGACAGCTACCAACTGATGTCCAAGGTGACCACCTTTCATGAGGGCGTGAACCCGCAAGAGAAGTTCGATGAATTGCGTAAACTTGCGAACACCGAATACTTCGACATCATGCTGCTGCACTGGCAACACACCGGCACCTGGCCGAGCGACACCGCCCGTTGGCAGGACGCGATCGAGGACGCGGAATCGAAGAAGATCATCGTGAGCCGGGGCGCATCGGTGCACGGCTTGCCTGCTCTGCGCAGAGTCCCGGGAAATAAGTGGCTCGACATCGCCATGATCCGCGTCAACCACAAGGGCAAAAGTATGGACGCGGAAGACTACGCAACCCAGGGGCTAGGGAATGTTCCCGAGGTTGTCGATCACGTGAAGGCAGTGCGGAAAGAAGGCATGGGCGTCATCTCCATGAAGCTCATCGGCGAAGGCACGTTCGAACGTGAGGACCGCCAGAAAGCGATGCGGTTTGCATTCCGCAATGCTGGTGTTGATTGCGTTACGGTTGGCTATAAAAGCACGGGCGAGATCGACGAGGCCATTGAGAACGTCAATTTAGCCTTGGCGTAGAACTCCACAAACGACGGCCTGCGCTCCTGGCGCAAGAAACAAAAGCCTCACACGCCACCTTGAACGAGGAAGACCTCGGCGGGCGAGCCCCTGGCTAAAACCATTCCAGCTTCGAGCCTTGCCCGCGCTCGCCGAAGAACGAGCTCACGGCTACCAGTTCACCTTCATGCCGAATTGGAATTGACGCGGATCGTAGGCCGCCGTCGGCTGCCCGGCATTGGTGAACAGAGGGCTGACGGCGGCAACGTTGTACTTGTTCGCCAAGTTAAACATGTCCACGATCAACTCCAGATTAGCCCGCTCGCGGATTGCTATGCGCTTGGAAACGCGCAGGTCGTTGAACACCGTCCAGGGCGTCAGGCCCGTATTGCGGCCGAGATTGCCATCGAGCTCGAGCAGGGTTGGAGTCGCACCGGTCGCGAAAAATGCCGGCACGAATTGTGCAATACAGGGCTCCTGCAGTACGCCCGTGGGGGAAAACCTGGAGTGAACGATCTGTCCACAAGCCGGGTTGGTCGTGGTGTTTGGCCGGCCCGTGAGCGATGACAGCTGCAGATTATCTCCGTTGCCGGTGATGATGTTGAACGGACGTCCGGAGCCGAATTCGATCAATGGGGCGAAGGTCCAGTCGCTGAAGAATGCGCGAGTGAACCCGCTGTTGCCAACCCGCCCAGTCTGATAGACACCGCTAAAGACGAACCGGTGACGCTGATCAAAGAGCGAAGTCGAGCGGTCTAGATGCGGGAAATAGCTATCCTGAGGCGTCAGCGTCGATTGCAGGTCGGTGGAGTCGTCAATTGCATGCGACCAAGTGTAAGAGGCCAGGAACTCGTAATGGTTGCTGAAGCGCTTGCGCAGATTGGCGGTGAGTCCGTGATAGACCGAGCTGCCGTTTGAGAAGTTACCGTCCATGTCGCCGAACGGGATGCAGTTATTAAATGAGCCGCTCAAAGGATCGCAGGCCGTATTGAAGCCCTGACTCTTAAGAGCCACCAGGGCCTGCTCGGCCTGGGCGACGCAGGCTACATCGCCTATCGCCAGCAGCCCTCCGGCAATCGAAGGATTCAGGCCGCTCGGGCGGAAAAAGTTCATGAGCGACGAACTTACCCACGGCCCAGCGGGCCCGCTGCCGCAGTGAGTGGTTCCGCTTCCCACCGTGAATGGGCTGGAAACGTTCTGTCCGGCCGCGAGAGCTGCAAAAAAGTTGCTGACCATGAGATCGCCGCGAATGGTGTTGGCGTTGATCGGGCGGTTTAGATGTCGTCCGCCATTGAAGTTGTAGGCAAGGCTGAGCGCATATCCACTGCCCAGGTCACGCTCGACAGAAAGATTCACTTGCTGGGAATAGGAGTAGACGAAGTTCTTGCCCTGGGGATACCCGAATGGTTGGAAGCCGAGTGGCAGAAAAGTGGAAGGGTCCAGGTAATTCTGGTGGAGAAAGACCGAACTGGAACTCACGCCACAGCCGGTTCCGGCTGTAGCGCAGGAAAACCTCTGCTGGTTGGGCGAATATTCTAACCCGGCGAGCGTGTTCGGATTGGTTGAGGGGGCACAGCCGAAGCCCGGCGTGTTTAGGGGCAACCCTTGAAAAATCGGGATGGCATTGAGATTCCCGGGCTGTCCGTCGCCGCCGCAGGGACCCGTGCCACCGAAGGCCAGCTGTCCGCTGGTCGAGCCGTCGGAAGCGTCGCCCAGGAAGTACAGCCCGAGCAGCGGGTGATCGTAAAAAATCCCGTACGAGCTGCGAATGACCGTCTTTCCGTTTCCGTACGGGTCCCAAGCCAGGCCGACTCGCGGCTGGATATTGTTTTTGTCGGTCTGAATTCCCTTCTGAAGGCCGAGATAGTTGTACCCGGTTGAGGCGAGTCCCGTGGGCGCTTTAAAGCTTGGCGGAATCTCTAGATCATAGCGAAGGCCGTAGTTCAACGTGACTCGTCGATTGGGACGCCAGGAATCCTGCCAATAGAAACCGATGGGAATGTTTGTAAATGAGTCGCTGGGCGTGCCCAGACCCTGTACATACGAGCCTGGAATTCCGGCTCCGTACGCCTGAACCGGCGATAGGTCCTGGAAACAGTTGTTGTTCGGATTGGGACAGAGGGAAGGATCGAATCCCAGGTTCGCAGCCTTGACCGACCCGAAGTCGTATACGCCGCCGTAGTTCACGGTGAACAAGGCCTTGAGCGGAATGTAGTTGAAATCGGTTCCAAACTTGGTGTTGTGAGAGCCGACATTCCAAGAAAAGTTATCGCTGAATTGAAAGCGCCGCTCAGTACGCTGGATGTACGAGTAAGGTTCGCGTCCGAAGTAGGCAAATCCAGTGATATTGACCGCCGGAGTCGAGCCCGCGGGAATGGCGGTGTTGTAAAAGTACGAGAGACCGCGCCTGGCGTACTGAAAACGGAAATCGTTCACCTTGTTGTTGCCGATAATTGCGGTTTCCTGGGCAACGATGGCAAAGTCACGGTATGTCTGTTCCGAGGTGCGCGAGTAGGCATTTTGTCCGAACGGCTGGACCTCTCCACTGACTTCAATTCCGTTAATCGTACTGGGGCTGACGTTACCGCGTAACATCAGCCGGTTGCTGTTATTGAGGGTGTGGTCAAGTCGCAGAGAGTAGAGACTCGTGCCTTCGAAAACTGGGAAGTTGCCGATCTGAGAGGATAACGTTTGATAGGACGTCGGCACCGGAGCGCAGGGCCCAGGAGGCGTGCAAGAGGTCGGGAACCCGTTCCAGGAGGAGAGAGCACCACCACTGATTCCCTGAACCAGGGCGGTTGGCCAAGTTCCGTCGATCGCCTGTCCCGAGGAGGCTCCGGCCAAAACCGCGTAGTTGAAGAACGATGCTGTGAATGGACACACTGTCGCAAGAGGAATCGGGCAACTCTGAACCTTGCCAAGATTCTGTGAATCCGTAAAGAATCCGATCTGCTGTTGGGTAAGCCGCAGAACCCCAAATGGCATGCCAATTTGGCCGGTGTCAAACGGAGTCAGATCGAAGCCGTTTGCGCCGATGCTCGAAAAGCCGGTCTCGTGCCGGCGCGTCACCTCATAGGAGAAATAGTAAAAGGTCTTGTCTTTCTTTATGGCCCCGCCGAAGGCCGCACCCGCCTGGACGCGTGTGTAAGCGGGGTCCTGTTCCGTGCTGAACGGGTTCACGGCCTGGAAAGCGCGATTGCGGAGAAATCCGAAGACGTCGCCGTGAAAGCCGTTTCCGCCGGAGCGAGTCACGATGTTCACCACACCACCGGCAGCGCGGCCATATTCGGGCGAGTAACTGTTGGTGATGATCTGGAACTCCTGCACGGCTTCCTGCGACACCGTAGAGCGCACACCGTTGATGGAGTTGTCGGTGGCGTCGGCCCCGTCCACGTTTACCAGGTTCGAACGCGCACGCTGGCCGCTCATATTCAGACCGGAAGTGGGGGCGGCACCCGTATTGGGCGCGGCATCGCGCAGCACCTGCGAATCCGTCAAAGTGAAGTTGATGTAGTTGCGTCCATTGATGGGAAGATTGTCGATGCGCTTTTCATCCACCAGATCGGTGGTGGAACTGCGAGTCGTCTCGATCAACGCCGCTGCCGAACTCACGGTAACGGTTTCCTTGGTTCCCTGAATGGCGAGAGTGATGGGCAGATTGGCCGAGCCCCCGACGGTGACGACAACATCCTGCAACGCGGCTGTGGCAAAACCTGCGGCGTTGACGACGATGCTGTAAGAGGAGGGCGGCAATGCGACGAGATCATACTCGCCACTGGCACCCGGGGAAGCAGCACGCTCGACTCCCTTTGCCTGATCCCGCGCCACAACCGTGGCATTCGCGACAGCCTGCCCCTGGGGGTCGGTGACTTTCACGTGCAGATCGCCGGTGGCGACACCCTGGGCTATGACCAGCGAAGGAAGCAGGAGAGCGATGATCATAACCAGGCTGAGTCTCTGAATTTGCATATAGCTTCTCCGTGCAAGGAGATATCCGAGCAAGAAAATAGGTTCATGCTCGGAGTTGGTGAAGCGTATTTTCAGGAAGCGAAGGATTCCGCAGGGTTTTACATCACTTTATAGTGGGAAAGCAAGCAAGAACGTTACGGCACTGTTTAGCTCCATGACACCGCGGTTGTCAGGAACGCACCACCCCGGAGTCAACCCCCTGGCGTGTCTTACGTGCCCAGGCCATGCGGGGCGTGTTGTGCGCGATTCCAAACTGGCCGCGGGCATCGAGCAAAATGATGCCGCCATGTCCGTTGAGACGCTCTTTGAGGTAGGTCATGGCCTCAGCGGCAACCCACTGCGGAAGGTTGCCCGAGGCGACGCGATCCGCCGCCCATTTTGCGAGCACCAGCTTCATAATTGGCTCTCCCCATCCGGTAGTGGAGGCAGCCGCGCTGGCGTTGTCGGCATAGCAGCCGCAACCGATCAGGGAGGAGTCTCCAAGTCGGCCGGGAGCTTTGTTGAGGGTACCTCCAGTGGAAGTTGCAGCAGCGATGTTGCCCTGGACGTCGAGAGCGACGGCACCCACGGTATCGTGGGAGATTGTGTGCGAGGAAAACAGATCCTGTTTGTGCGCGTCGGCGTTCGCCTGATATGCGCGCAGCCGCTCAACCTCGCGCGGAATGATGAGCTCTTCGTTTCTGCAAAGCGGGATACCGTGCTCCTGGGCAAAGCGCTCGGCTCCTTCGGCCACAAAGTAAACATGGGGGCTCTCGCTGAGCACTTTGCGGGCTGCGCGGATGGGATTGGCAATATGTTCGACGCACCCCACGCCGCCGGCCCGGAGACTAGCGCCATCCATGATCAGGGCGTCGAGTTGAACCCTGCCTTCACGATTGAGGAAACTGCCGCGACCGGCATCGAATGCCTCGTCGTCTTCCATGACCGACACGGCTTCTTCGACGGCGTCGACAGCTGAGCCTCCTTTCTCGAGCACACCCCATCCTGCGTTGACGGCGCTGTTCACGCCCTCCAAGTGCGCTTCGACGAGTTCGTCAGGAATGGCCCAGGCACCGCCGTGAATGAGGAGGACAGGATTGATCACGAACGCTCCGCAGAGACTCGTCAGTTTAGCACCGGGCGTTCCGGCGTCCTCGCTCCTCCTGGGCAGGAAAACTGATCTGCCCCCGGCGCTAAGCCCCGGTGACAGCTTTCTGCGGAGATGGCGAGGAGGGAGGTTGCAACCGGCTCATCATGGATGGGATGGTCACAAATTCGTAACCTTCGGCCTTGTAGAGCTGAAGCAGCGCCTCAACGGCTCTGACCGTGCAAGAACGGTCGGTGCCAAAAGCCCTATGGCCGCCGTCGTGGAGCAGAATCACGTCGCCTCCGCGAACCTGCCGGGTAACTTTCTTCTCAATGTATTCCGCGGAGGGAGCTTTCCAGTCAAATCCGGTCACGCTCCACATGATGGGCTCAAGACCCAGGCGCCGGGCGGTGCGCAAGACTCCGGGCCGGCGCGCCCCCCAGGGCGGGCGGAACAAATTTGAGTGTTCCCCGACTGCACAAGTGAGGGCATCGCGGCATTGCTCAAGTTCGGTGGCGACCTTCCCGAGTGGCTCCAAGCTCAAGTAAGGATGAGTGAAGGTATGATTGGCGACCACGTGTCCCCGATCCTTGACCTGCAGTGCGATGTCGGGACGTTGCCGCACGTAGCGGCCGATCATGAAAAAGGTTGCAGGAACGTTGTGCTTCGAAAGGACATCGAGCAGCCTGCAGGTGTCTGGGTCGTTTGGACCATCGTCGAAGGTGAGACCGATCTGCTTCGTTCCCTTCGGAAGAGAGCAGAATGCGCGTCCGAACCATTGACTTCTGGGGGCCATCGAATGGTACCCAGCAGCAACCGCGGCGGCAGCAACCGTCAGTGCGGAAAAGAACATGGTCAGATTCTAGAAGAAGCGGCCCGCGGGTGGCAGTCGAACCTCTAGCCGTTGCCTGTTAACTTCTTCCTCAATTGCGCGGGCTTGCCACTCGGGATATTCTCGAGAGTGATCTTCCTTCGCACTCACATTCATGGCTAAGCTTTTTGATCTTCCCCGCTACATCGCAGTCGAAGGTCCTATTCGAGTCGGCAAGAGCACGCTGGCGACCATTCTCGCTGACCGGCTGAATGCCCAACGGGTTACCGATCCCGAACAATTATCACTGCTGCGCGCGTTCTACGATGGCGAGCGCGGTGCCGCATTTCAGGCACAGTTTGCATTCATGATCCGGCGATTCGAACAGCTGCAAGCCCTTGATCTCGGCCCTCGTTCGCAGAAGGTGGTCATTTCCGATTTCATCTTCGAAAAGGACAAACTCTTCGCTTGCTTGAACCTCAGCGATCAGGAGCTCGAGACCTACAATCGCTACTACAACTACTTCCGCGAGCAGCTGCCTACACCTGACTTGGTGATTTACCTGCAAGCTACGCCCGAGGTGTTGAAGAAGCGGTTAAAAAAGAAGAATGCGCCGGGAGAAAAGGCGATCAGCGAGGACTACCTCGAAGAAGTGGTCAAAGCCTACGAGCATTTCTTCTTTCACTACACTTCGTCCGACCTGCTTATCGTGAACACCTCGGAGATCGACTTCGTAGAGCGCAACGAGGATCTGCAGGAATTGCTTCGCAAAGTCTCCGCGCCCATCAAGGGAACGCAATACTTCCTACCCCTCGGGAGCCAGGAAGCGGCAAGCGCGTAAAGCTTTTCAGCTCTCACGTCGCATCTCTTCCGAGGATCGATTTGCCGCCTTCCCCGGGGTGGTGGCGTGACATCGGGCGGGTTGCGGGGTGTCTCCCCATCTTCGAATTTCCGAGGAATCTCCATTCCTGGCGATCGCAAGAATCCCCTCGACTGGGATCAGGTCGAAGGCTAGAATGACCTGAGCGGGCACCAAACCGCTGCACAGGCTCTATCCGCCAGGTTGCGGAGGGGCACTGGAGGAAGTCGTGAGTCTCACTCCGATTGGCGCTCCGCGCCAGAAAATCACCGTTACATCTCTTCGCGACCGGAAGTTCCAGCACGAACCCATCACCTGCTTAACCGCCTACGATTACTCAAGCGCCCGCCTGGTCGATCAAGCCGGAATCGATATCGTGCTGGTGGGCGATTCCTTGGCCATGACCATGCTCGGGCACGAACATACGCTTTCGGTCACGGTGGACGAGATGCTGCACCACTTGAAGGCTGTGCGCCGCGGTGTTCAGAACGCCCTGCTCATGGCGGACATGCCCTATGGCTCCTACCACCTCAGTGCCAAGGAGGCGCGCCGCAACGCGACTCGCTTTGTGAAAGAAGGCGGAGCGGAGATCGTGAAGATCGAAGGTGGCGAAAAGCGTGTGCCGCTCATCCGCAAGATCATCGACGCCGAGATCCCGGTCGCAGGGCACATCGGACTCACGCCGCAGTCCCTGAACCGCATGGGCGGGTTCAAGGTGCAGGGGAAATCTCTTTCGGAGATCGAGCATCTCATGCGCGATGCCGTCGCTCTTGATGAGGCGGGGGTTTCTTGCTTGATTCTCGAAGGCATTCCGCGCGAAGTTGCAGATATGATCACCAACGAGGTAAGCACTCCAACCATTGGCATCGGCGCTGGCCCCCATTGCGATGGACAGGTTTTGGTGTTTCACGACATTCTCAACCTGACCTTTGGGCCGTCGCCAAAATTTGTTCGGCGCTACGGCGACGCGGCTGCCGAAATTACGCACGCCGTCCAGGGATTTCGGGCCGATGTGATTTCGCGGCGGTATCCGAACGACCAGGAGTCCTATCACCTGTCGACGGATACCAAACAAGCTCTGGATATGTTGCTGGAGCGCAAGCGCGCGATGCGGACGCGGCAGATCAAAGCAATTGACTAGCCTGAATTTCAGGTCAGCTTTTCTTTCGACCTTTTTGCATCGGGACTTCGGTGCTCGGGCGGGCGAAGACGCAGGATGACAAACCGAGCTTCCTACTTCAGGCCAAGCGCTTGCAGCGTCACCCCATCCGGAGTATTTGGCCCCTGACTGGGGCCGTTCACCACCCCGAACCCTTCACCATTGCCGCGAGCTCCGTAATCCCACATGTTCCATCCGATGCCATAGTGTTCGAGTGTGGTGCGAACGTCATGCAGCCAGCGAGCCCGATCTTGTGGATCGGAGTAGCGACGAAAGACCCCAAACTCGTTACAAGTGAGCGGAACGTTCCAGCGCCTCGCCCATTCGGCTGCCTGGCCGATCTCGACCGCGATGCGGTTCGCGTTCCACTGGTCCAGACCGTAGCGCAGTACGGTTAGGCGGTTCAAGGGATCGGGTTGCTCACCAGCCACCTTCCCTACGTTGCTCATTTCCGCCGGGTAGGCCAACTTGGTTTCGAAGTGCCAGTAGTTCTCTCCCCAAGTGGCTCCCTGATGCGTGAAGGTATGGGGATCGTAGTAGTGGAAGTTGTAAATCACATTGGGGTCGGAAAGCGGCGTCATCGCCAACAAATTGTCGACGTTTGACCAGTTGGCTCCTCCGGCGATGATGGTGTGGTGTGGCGCGCCGTCACGAATGGCGGCAGCGAGTTTGGCCTGCACCCCGGCCCAGCGATAACGATCGCGGAATTCGGGTTCATTTAAGACCTCGAAATACACCATCTCGGGATCATAGCTTGAGTAGTGACGCGCCAGCGCACGCCAGAAATCGGAGAACTGCTCTACTTGGTCGTCGCGCTGGACGAGTTTTGCTTTGAAATCGCTGTCCGGATGCATGTCGAGAATCACGGCCAGCCGGTGATCCAGAATCATCTTCACGGCCAAATCAAGATAGCCGAGATATTCGCGAGGAATCTGGTCGGCCATGTTGTGGTGCATCATGGGCTCGGGATTAATGCTCAGGCGCACGTGATCGAAGCCCATGGATTGGATCAGGGCGATGTCTTCGGCGGTGATCCAGCCGACCAGGTGTTCCTTCGTGTAGCCTTTCGGATCGTACACTTGTGCAAACCATTCGCTGAGATTGATCCCGCGCCGCAGATGTTTTGCGCGCTGGGTCGCGAGAGACGAATTGGATTGGCCAGCAGCTGGGATGGAAACCAGGAGAACGAACAGAATAAAATTTCGCATGTAGGCCTCGAGAACCGAAGATGGACCAAGTATGGTACCGCGTCAGCGTTTTCAGTTTGGGGAAAACTTGGAGTTCACCGAATGACGTGCCCATTCTACTTTTCGAGCAGATTTCCCAGCGGGCCTAGATCCAGATTCAAATCGGCTGGGGTCAAGCCAAAGTGGTCCGCAAGTTCGTGGATCTTGCTCTCAAGCTTCATGAGAGCCTCTCCCATCTCCTCGACCTGCTGGTCGGTCAGCGAGCCGCCTTGCATTCGCCGAATTGCCTGGCGTTCGAGCAATTGCCGCAAGAGCTCAATCAAACCCAGCACCAGTTTGGCTAGTCCCTGTTCAATGTTCTCTGGCGAGCAATCAATGCGGGATCCAGTGCCGGGTGTGGCATCCTGGACATTCACGCCATTCGCGAGCTGGGGATCGGATTCTGGCATCGAATTCAGTCGTGTTGCCTAAGTTCGAGAAATGCGGTTACTGGCCAGGGGCCGCTGATGCGAATACTCAGACCTGCCGGGACCGCGAACCGCTGAAGATTCCTATTGAACGCCTCGACCGAATCCCGATCAAGCAGGGCAAAAATCTTGAGCCCGTGCTGGGCCGGTCTGGTTCGCCAATCTCTGGGTACGGAATCGGCATAAGTGTAAAGCTGGTTTGCGATCCGATCGAGTTCTTCCGATCGTTTCCGGCGGTCGCGCAAGTATTCCGCTCCGGAAGCTTGGCCGCTCGCCCGAGCAGAATCCGAATAGGCGATCGAGATATCCATCTGCACCGAGCTGCGGAACTTCTGCAGCTGAGCCATATATTCAGGGACGTTGGCGCGCATATGCGTAGCAAGTTCCTGCGCCTCCTGCATCAGGGTCGGGAAGCGAAACGGGATAATCGCCCGCGATTCGAAGACGCGATGCAAGACCTGATGAAACTGGCGAGCGGACTGCTTGAGTGGCGCACCTGTCCAACCTTCTGCCCATGCGTCGGGAGAGAAAAGCACGGCAAGCTCCCCGTGTTCAACCGACAGGACGGGAAGATCAGCAACTCCAGAGCCAAGGTTTGGCAGCTCAGTTCTTTCCGTAACGCAGTACAGGAGGATCGACATGGTCAGGGGGTTTTTTCGGGAACACCGGAACTGGCGTGGATGTACCGCATCGCGGTTTCAATAGAAGTGAGAATGACGTCGAGACCCACATACACAAGGTCGACCCCGGCCAGCGAAATCACTAAATTCCCCCGCAGGATGACGCCCTGATTCAAGACGTGATCGAGAATGTCAAGCAGTGCGAGGTGTTCGCCTTCGTTCGTGTCGGCGAAGACCATTGTTCCGGGTGCGCTCATAGGGAATCGGGGTCCTGGGAGACAAATGAATAGGGCGGCCAAGGCCCGCTCTTTTCGATGCGCCGGGAGCTTGCCCATTTGCGTGAGAACTTTCTTAAAACCGATTCTAGACGAGAAAGATTGTTTCGTTTTACCAGCAATGACGTCTGGAACAGCAATCCGCGCTGGCCTCCGCTGATGCGGCCTGGGGGAGCGCTCGCCTCGGCAATGCCCTGGATCGCGGATTGAAATTCTGTCAATTCGGGTTCCGGTATTCCCGCTGGTTTTTTCCGCGGCAGCTGCGCCGCCTTGGCCTGGAGATACTCCCTGCCGGTGCGGGCCTTGGGACCGGAGGCCGCCACCGGGGCGATCGCGAAAATCTTAATTCCCCACTCCTCAGCGTCCTTGACGCGCAGGAAGTTCCTTTCCATTCCGCGGAGGTGTTGTCGAATGTGAGCGCGCAGAGAGTTTTCATCGCGAAATACCGTGCCGAACCTCGCCGGAAGGATGTCCGCGTGTTGCGCGATGCCGCCGACGGCTCTCTGATGAGCAACGCTGGCCGAGGCAAGCCAATCCAGATTTTCCATGTTCTTCGTGAGTGAGTCTTCAAACTCATCCGCAGATACTCGGCTCAGCCAGCAGATAACGGCCTCGCACTCGATTGCTTCAACCGGGCTCTCAAGGTCGACGCCCATCAGCCGCACCGATTTTGCGGGCTGGGATCGGGTTACGCCATAAAGGTAGAGAACCCGTCGATCGGTCGGCTTCAGCTGAGTTGCCATAAGTTTCGGGTGACGTGAAGCAGGCCGCGCCTTCCTGCAGGCCCGTGGCCAAAATCCGAAATCACATAAACAGAGTCGGCCCCCAGCTTCTTCTTGAGCCTGGAGAGCACTTGCCACTGCCACCTGGCGGCATTCTGGCAGCGCGGGCATGCCTCCCCTTCCTTCCCCCTCTTTCGAGAGGCGGGGAGAGCTGCCATCTGGCCAGGCGAACCCCGCGCTTGTCGGGAACATTCGAGCGGGGCCTCCAACGAGAATACCCGGTTCACGAATATAGCTGCGGGCTTGATCCCAAGCTCGCGAAGTTCCCCCAGCAACCGCTCCGTTTCACGATCCGGAAGAGGTTCAGGCAACATTACGATGTATGAGCCGGCGTTCGCACTCTTAAGGGCACGCGAAAGTTCGCGCGCGTTCACTTCCAGCTCCGCGATTTTGACGGCAGCCTCGCGGGCCAGCGCTAGTTTACGGTGCGATGCCAGGCTTTTCAACAACAGGCGCGACCAAACCAGGATCCGCTCTGGGGTTCGCAGCAATTCGAGTGCATGACCGGTCGGCGCCATGTCGATGATCACCCTCCGCGTATCCTGCTGCAGCTCGATGATGCGAAAGATGGCCAGGACTTCGTCCAGGCCGGGCGGAACAATCTCTAACAGTTCGGAAAACAGCCGCCTGTCATAGGAGAGATCGACTTGAATGCCAGAACGGGGGAGCGATGTTGCCGACTCGATCTCATCCCGCAACTCTTCCACCCAGGACTTGTAGAGCGCCAGGGAATTGAGCTGCGAGGCGCGCAGACCTGAATCGCCCAAAACTGGTCGGGGGATAGCAGTTACCTCCGCCTGGAAGACATCGGTGAGCGATGGAGCAGGATCAACCGAACATACTTCAACGTCCCCGCCTGAAGCTTCCCGCGAGTGAAGCGCCAAGGCCGCTGAGACCGTGGTCTTGCCCACGCCACCTTTCCCGAGAATAAACGTAAGGGGAGCCGAAAGGCTGGGCCATGCCACTCGACGAAGACGTGGCCCTTGACCTCGGGGGGGAATCTTGGGGCTTCGCCACTGAACCTGCTTTTTTCCAAAAACCGTGTCGGCCAATTGCTTCAGTAGCTGCACCCCGACAATTGGGAAGCCGGGATCGGCGGCAAAGAAAAGTTCCGCCTCCCGATATCGCTGGCGAAGGCGACGCTGGGTGCTCTTTGTGGCTTTCACATTCTCCAAGCAGCGTGCACAGCAGCCTGGGTTTTGAATGATGCGGTTCAGAACAATAGCGCTTAGCCGCATCGGGGGATCGGCAAGCTCCAGTTGACGCACGCAGCGCAAAGACTCATTCAGGGCAAACCCTTCGGCGGTCGTCACCAGAAACAGCCGCGCAGCTTCAAAAGCGTTTCTGATCTCCTGCAGCTTCTCCCGCCATCTGCGAACGAAAGTGTCTTTCTGCGCTGCTAGTGCCCCGCCAAAATGTTGCGCCAGCACTTGATCCCGCTCCGCTGCGGTTTGGAGAACATTCAGCAGTTTTTCAAATTGCTCTGGAAGACCAAACAAGCGAAGGGTATGCCCGAACGGTGCCGTATCAACAACGATGATCTGGTATTTCGCAGAGTGGATCGCGCCATGTATTGCCAGCAGCGCGCCCATTTCTGACATGCCCGGCAAAGCCGATTCGAGCAAGGATGAAATCTCATCCGCGCTAAACATAGAGCCGCGCTCGACGGTCTCGACCAATTGGTGTTTGTTCGCATCAACAAAGCTGCGGAACAGGCGCTCGGAATCAATTTCCCACGCGAAAAGATTCTGCCGGGCCCGAACCCTGATCGGTTTCGGAGTACTGCCAATCGGGCGTTCGAGTACATCGGAGAGGGAGTGCGCGGGATCGGTAGAAACCAGGAGGACTTTTCCGTTGGGAAGACGGGCAGCAGCACGCACGGCGTAGGCGGCAGACAGCGTCGTCTTGCCCACCCCACCCTTTCCAACAAAGAAGACCAGTTCCGGCACACCAGAATTGTAAGCCGCGGGGGAGCGCTAGACTCGGGAGACGGAACGGTTCTTAAGCAACTCGTCCAGGCGTGCGATGAGATACTGTGGGTCTTCTTCGCCTTTGCGGATCCAGAGATCCGCGATGCCAAGACTCTCGTCGAGCAGTTCTCCGTATGCGGACAGGATAATGATGGGAATGGACGGGTTCAGCTTGCGGATCTCCCTGGCGACCTGCATGCCATTCATGTCGGCCATCCAGTAATCGAGAACGACGGCATGCACAGGTTCTGATTTGAACGACTGAATCCCGAGAGCCCCGGATTTCGCGGTGAGCACGCGATAGCCTGCTGATTCCAATACGGTCTGCCGCAGCTGCAACGCAGTCTGCTCGTCATCGATACAAAGGACGGTGGCGGCTTTTCTTTCCATTGCGGCGGCGAGCACGGGCGTCTCCACACGACGCTAAACCCACTTCTAACCAGAATGTTACAGAAGATCAGCTCGATTCAATACAGTGATTGCTGTATCTGCGCTTGCTGGTCAATGTGTTCCTGAGGACGCGCGAGCTGTGGATTCCCGTACGATAATCTCCGGCTGAACTGCGACTTCACGCTGGGGCGCGCCCTTGTCTTCGATCCTTGAAATCAGTACTTCGACCGCAAGCTCTCCCATGCGGTGCAGAGGCTGCCGCACTGTAGTCAAGCTGGGATGGTTGAACGCGGCTGCGGGCACATCGTCGAATCCAATAACAGAAACATCGCCCGGGACTTTAAGGCCGGCTTCCTCGAATGCTCGGATGGCGCCAATAGCGGAGATATCGTTGTAAGCGAGCAGGGCGGTGAAAGGCTTCTTGCGATCGAGCAACTGCTTGGCATAAGGATAGCCAAGATTCGGAGTGGCGTCCCTGGAATCAAGGCGCACCACCAGTTCCGGCTCGATGGGAATCCCCAGTTCTCGGGCAACTTCACTGATCGCATTCCATCGGTAGGCTGCGTCCGCGCTCTGCTCATATCCGCGGAAGACCGCAATTTTGGTGTGCCCCAGCCCCTGCAGATGCTTCAGAGCCAGTTCCGCGGCGTGGCGGTGATCGAGCACGACGTTGGTGACGCCCTCGTTCTCGGTGTGTCCGGGAATGGCAACGACCGGCACCGGCATGGATTGCGGCATGTTGTAATCCACCGTGATGATGCCTTCGGCGCCGCGCTGCAAAAGCAGGCGCGAGTATCGCTCGAAGAGCTCACGATCGTGGTGATGAACGCCTGTCAGAAAAAAGTACGCCTTTTGACGCACACCGCTTTCGATTCCGGCAATGACTCCCGAGCCGTAGGGTTCTCCGATGGCTTCAGCAATGACTCCAATCGTGTGGGTACGGCGCTTGCGTAGCGAACGGGCGAAGAAGTTGGGACGATAATCAAGCTGACGTGCGGCGGTGAGGATCCGCTGCCGCGTCTGCAATGGGATATGTTTGGCAGACGGAGCGTCATTGAGCACGGATGAGACGGTGCCTGCTGAAAGTCCCACGTGCGCTGCGACTGCCTTGAGGGTAACCGCCTTCTCTTTTCCCTTCTTATCCTTGGTAGTCAATCGCCCCCGCAGTCGAAAGATCGAGAATCAGCGGCCGCAAGCAAACTGGGGATTATATCCCAAACCGTAAAGAAAGAAACGCGAGCCCCTCGCATCCTTGCGGGAGCACAATCGTTGTTCCACAAATGATACAGGCGTTTAGCGGTCAATGGCCGTAGCCTTCACCCCCCGCGGATACTTTGCCTCGGAACATGCGGTACACGAACACGAAGTAAATGAGCGCTAGCGAAATCCCCAACAACCACCAAATCAGCCCCACCTGCAAAGTGTGGGGTCCGGAGATAGCGTTTGCCACAGTGATGTCCATCGCAGGATCGTTGCTCGAGGGCAGCAGCCGGGGATAGAGCCCAACCGCGGCTCCGACCAGCATGATCGCGAGGTACACGCACGAGGATGCGAATGCTTTGCGGTCCTCTCCTTTCCGAGAGAAGAAGATCATTCCGCCAAGCGCCAGTAAGACAATCACGGGAATGGCAAAGGCTAGTGGGAATGCGCGGTAGTTATTGAGCATGTCTTTGCGAACCAGCATCGAGGCGGGAAGGCTGATGAGAGTCAAGGCGGCGAGCGCCGCCCAGCCACGCTGGGCAACCATTCGTGCCCTTGCCTGGAGGTTCCCCTCGGTCTTTACCGCCAGATACAGGGCGCCATGAGCGGCCAAGGCGACCAATGCGATCACGCCCCCTAAAACCGTGTACCAGTCGAGAATTCCCGGATCTACGCCCGGAAGCCAGTTGGTCCAGAGGGGAAGAAAGAAGTAGCCTTCGGAGTTGAGTGGAACGCCTCGAATCACATTCGCCAGCGCCGCACCAAAGAAAATCGCCAGCAAAGCACTAGAAAAACAGAACATTCCATCAAAAAACGTGCGCCACACCGCCATAGGAATCTGTGATCGCAGTTCGATGCTGACCCCGCGGATGATCAGCAGCCAGAGCACTACCATCAGCGCCAGGTAAAAACCGCTGAACGCAGAGGCGTAAAGGAGCGGGAAAGCAAAATACAGCGTGCCGCCGCCGGCAATCAGCCATACCTCGTTGCCATCCCACACTGGGCCGATCGAGCGCACGGAGATGGTTCGTTCTTCCTCGGTCTTGGCGATAAAAGGATGCAGGATGCCGACCCCCAGGTCGAAGCCGTCCAGCAGGACATAGGTCACGATCATGCTTGCAACCAGCCAGAACCAAATAAATCCCATTCGAAAACACCTCACGCTTTCGCCATAGCTGTCTGGGGGTCAGGCGCGACCGAGGAAAGATCCGGGCCTTGATCGATGATGCGGTACACCAGGACGATGAAGAGGATGCTCAGCACGGTGTACATGCCCATGAAGCCAAGCAGGGTGAAGAGCCCACTGCCAGCCGACACATACTTGGAGTACCCCTGGGAAGTGCGCATCAAGCCGTAAACCACCCAGGGTTGCCGCCCGATTTCAGCGGTCATCCAGCCTGCGGTATTCGCAATGTAGGGTAACGGGAAGCTGAGCATGAGGGGCCACAGGGCCCAGCGCGCGGTAAAGAGCTTTCCCCGCCACAGCAGGAAGGCACTCACTGCCATCAGCAGCACGAAGTATGTGCCTAGGCCGGCCATGATGTGATACGCGTAGTAGAGCAGCGGCAGGGGTTGAGGCCAATTCTCCCGTGGGATTTTGTCGAGGCCCTGCACTTCGGCGGCTCTAGTCCCGTACAGAAGGAAGCTCAAAACGCCATTCGCAGCCAGCGGATTATCGATGGTTTGCTTTTCTTCATCGATCTGCCCCATGAGAACAATCGGGGCGCCCGGCTGCGAATGAAACAGTCCCTCCATGCCGGCAACGGCTGCCGGCTGGTGCTTGGCCATATAGCGGCCGTGAAGATCGCCGGTTGGGAAAATCTGCGTGACGCAGGCAATACACCCAAGGATCACGCCCACGCGTAGAAAGATTTTTGCGTGCTCGACAAACTTGTTCTCGAGCAGATATAACGCTCCCACCGCGCACACCACAAACGTTCCGGTGATCACGGCGCCCGACATGTTGTGGGCATACTCGAGCCATGCCCACGGATTCAAGAAGAACTGCCAAAAGCTAGTCACTTCATAGGTGCCGTTCGGCAACACCCGGTAGGCCACCGGATGCTGCATCCAGGCGTTGGTCACGATGATGAAGAACCCTGAAATCCAGGAGCCGAGCCAGACCATCACTGCCGATCCCCAATGGCCGAGAGGCGAGAGCCGTTTTTCACCAAACAGAAAAAGTCCCAGAAAGGCCGACTCCAGGAAAAATGCGAAAACACCTTCCATGGCGAGTGGTTGGCCGATGACACCACCGGTGATGCGGGAGAATTGCGACCAATTGGTTCCAAACTGAAATTCCATTGGAATTCCGGTCACCACCCCGAGCAGGAAATTGATCGCGAAAACCTTTGCCCAGAAGCGCGCAGCCTCGTTGTAGCGTTCATTCCCGGTTGCGAGAGCGACCGTCTTCATTGCGACCATCACGAGCGCAAGCCCCATGGTCAACTGGGGGAACAGATAATGGAACGTGATCGTGAATCCGAAATGGATGCGGTGCAGGAAGAGTGCGTCCATAACTAGACGATCCTTCGACGTCTGTCTCTCGAGTTCCCCCGGTCTACATTAAAAGATGCAGCCGCAGGACCATGGTTGCAGGAAAGCTGTCGCTGATCGTGAGCCGCAAGCACTCAGCTTCCTCGCCTCCTAACTTCCCAACCGATGGCAGCAGCGCCCTCAATGCCCTCTCCAGGCAAACTAAATCTCCAGCCGAGCGTGGAGAGCGGAGAAGCTATCCTGCATCTCGACCTCGAAGCCCAAGTGCTTACAGATCGCTCGCATGGAGATGTTATCGGGCATCATATCGGCCGAAACAGCCTGCACGCCCTCTTGCTTTGCGACGTGGATCACGCGGCGCAGAAGTTCCGCACCAAGCCCACGGTTCTGATACGCATCCGCCACCAGGATGGCAACGTCGGCTTCATCCGTGCCCGGGATACGGTTCATGCGGCCGACACCAATGATTTCCCGACCGCCGGCTCCCTCAACCTCAGCGATCAACGCCAATTCACGGTCGTAGTCACCGAAACAGATTCGCACCAGACGTTCATGTGCAATCCGGGTCTTCAGACTGAGCGTACCGAAATAGCGCAGATAGACACTGCGGTCTGAGAGCTTCTCGTGAAAGGTCACCATGAGAGGCTCGTCCTCGGGCCGAATGGGGCGGATCGTAACTGGGCTTCCGCCTTTCATCGCCCAGTCCCAGACATACTGCACCGGGTAAGGCCGGATGGCTGCCTTTGGCAGTTGATCCTCAGGAAGATTGTTCTTGTGCAGCACGACGCGGGCATCGAGAGCCAGGAATCCTTCCGCGGACGCCAGCAGCGGATTGATATCGATTTCCGCAATCCAGGGCTGCTCAACCACCAATTGGCTGAAACGGACGAGCAACTTCTCGAGCTCTTCGATGTTTACAGGCTTGCGCCCGCGAACACCTCGCAAAGCTTGAAAGATCTTGGTCTGCTCCATCATGAGCTTTGCCAAGGTGGTGTTCAGAGGAGGAAGGGCGAGCGCCCGATCTTTGTAAACCTCGACCAACTGGCCGCCGGAACCGAACAGGATGACCGGCCCAAACTGCGGATCTACGCTGCTACCGAGGATGATCTCGTAGCCATCGGTACGCGCCATAGGCTGAACCGTGACGCCGTTGAAGTGCTCGGCTCCGGCCTTCTGAGAAACCGAGTTCTTGATATCTTGAAACGCGCTCCGTACAGTCTGCAAATCTGGCAGGTTGAGTTTCACGCCGCCCACATCGGTCTTGTGCGTGATCGTCTCCGAGAAGAGCTTCAGCACAACCGGGAACCCGGTGCTGCATGCCTGGCGAACAGCCTCGTCTTCCGTGCGGGCAATCCGGGTATCCACCACCGGAATGCCGTAGGTCGCGAGCAGCTGCTTAGACTGGTATTCGTTCAGCAGGATTTGTCCATGCTTACGCGCGGCAGCAATGATTTCTGCGGCTCTGCTCCGCAAGATGGTTTCTTCCCCGCTGACGGCCGAAGTCGGCGTCTCGTACAGCCCGCGAAGGTTGTAGCTGTAACGCCACATGTTGCTGAACACGCGCGCCGCCGTGTCGGGATAAGAGAACAGCGGTATGCCGGCGCCGCTCAGCACCGGCTTTGCCGACTCGATGCTTTCGCCACCCATTAAGCTGGCCAGGATGGGCTTATCCCCGTGCGCGTAAGGTGCGATCTGGGCAGCCACTTCTGCCGGATTGGTCATTCCCTGCGGCGACATCACCACCATCAATCCGTCACTCGTCGGATCCTTGGCCGCGATTTCGAGCGCCTTCGCGTAGCGCTCCGGTTCAGCATCGCCGAGAATATCAATGGGGTTGCCATGGCTCCAATGCGCCGGGAGAATCTCGTTCAACTGGTTCATGGTGGTATTTGTGAGAGGGGCAAGTTCTCCGCTCAGGGCAACCAGTGCGTCCGTCGCGAGCACGGCCGGGCCGCCGGCATTGGTCACAATCGTGAGCCGCGGACCCTTGGGCCGCATCTGTTTGCTGAACACGTCCGCCATGTAGAACAGATCGGAGATGTTTTGCACGCGCAGAACTCCGGAGCGGCGGAAGGCGGCGTCGAGCACCTCGTCGCTGCCCGTCAGTGCGCCGGTGTGCGACGCCGCGGCCTTCGAGGCAGCCTCGGAGCGGCCGGCTTTGATGACAATGATCGGCTTGGTCAGCGCAACTGCGCGCGCAGCGGAAAGAAATGACCTGGCATCGCCGACCGATTCCATGTAGATCAGAATGCTGTGGGTGTTGGGGTCCTCGCCGTAGTGGCTGATCAGATCGCCCCAGCCCACATCGAGCATGGAGCCGGTGGATACGATACCGCTGAAGCCAACTTCCTGGGGAATTGCCCAATCCAGGATTGCGGTGAGCAACGCGCCACTCTGGCTCAGGAACGCTACGTTTCCGCCTTTTGGCGTGCCCCGCGCAAACGTCGCGTCGAGGCCGACTAACGGGTTCATGATGCCGAGGCAGTTCGGGCCGATGACGCGCATGGATCCTCGGCGAAGCTCGGCTTTGATTCGGTTCTCCAGCTCGACCCCGTGAGCGCCGCGCTCGCGGAAACCAGCAGAAATCACCACAGCCGACTTCACCCCGAAGTCCACGCATTCCGAGATGATGTCTGGGACCGTTGTCGCCGGGGTGATGATGACCGCTAGGTCAATAGGATGCGGAATCTGGCTGACCGTCTGGAATGACGGCGCGCCAAGAACCTCCTTGCGCTTGGGGTTCACCACGCAGACTTTGTCCTGATAAGGCCCCTTGAGCAGGTTCAGCAGAACCGTGCGGCCGACGCTTCCATTCTTGTCCGTGCCGCCGACCACGGCAACGGCATGGGGAGCAAAAAAAGAATCGAGAGCCCGTCCGGCATGGCGGACTGATTTACCAAGTCTCACAGAACTGAGGGTAGCAGGTGCCACATTGAATTCCTACGTGCAGCGGTTTCGTAAAAGCCATTGTCCAGGCACAGAGAACGGCGTTTTAGGGAGACGATCACCGTTGAATGTGATTGAAATCACATCCGGGGCTTGCTCCGCCTGAGGTTCTTATTTCTTTTTCTGCGGCATCAAGGGGGCAGGCATCGGCGGCGGCGCGAGCTGCTGCTTCACGGCATCTGAGATCTTGTCGGCGTTGGCGAGAAGCACGCTTGCTTGCCACATCTGAGTTTCCGTCAGAGTCGCCTTGAAGCCGGGCATGCCGCTCAGGCGGATGCCGTTGGCGATTTTCCAGTAGGTCTCGCCGGGTTCATCATCGGTGACACCCTTGCCGCGAAAAAGGTGCGGCGGCTTCGGGAACATCCCTTTGGCGATCGCGCTTTGCTCCGCCCCTGGGAGCCCATGACAAACCTCGCAATGCTCGCGGTAGATGGCGGCGCCAGCCATGAAGGCAGCCTCATCCGCCGCAATGGGCACTGTCTTCGGCATTTCCTTATCGATGCGCGCGTGCAATGCCTTTCCCGCCAGCATCCGCTCAAATGGCATGGTGCCATCCGTCGTTGCCACCGGAGCATTGCCACTCACGAAATAGGAATAAGCTCCGCCCACCACCAGAAGCACTCCAATGATTACGCCTAGGATAAATCTCAAGTTGCTTTCTCCTCTCCGCTGCAATTGCAATGGAAAGCGCAAATTATAATGGTGCGGGTGCGCGGGTTTCTTAAAGTTGTGTCAACGGCGCTGTTGCTGCTCAGTGTGGCTTTGGTCTCGGCTCTGCTGACCATGCGGCTGGCAGTTCACGGGCGTGAGGTAGAGGTTCCCGACGTCCGCGGAAAAACTCCGTCGGAAGCGCGCCATGTCGCCGAAGGTCTCTCGCTGGCAACCGAGATCGATCGCCAGTACTACAGTGCTAGCGTTCCGGAAGGAAGAGTGCTTTCGCAAACGCCAGCCCCAGGCACCGTGGTCAGACGCGGAGGGGAACTGCGCCTGGCGGTTAGCGTAGGGCCGCAAAGAGTGGCCATTCCGCAGGTGGTTGGGGAGAGCCAGCGCGCCGCCTCCATCATCCTGCAGCAACGGGGACTCGATAGTACGACCTCGGAGCTCAGAGTTTCTGGAGTCATCGCGGGACAAGTTCTTGCGCAAGACCCTCCCGCGAATGGTCGCGACGTTGCGGCTCCTAAAGTGAGTTTGCTGGTCGCCAAAGATTCCCCGGCTGCCTATCTCATGCCCAGCTTCGTAGGGCGCCCGCTCGGATCGGTGGCGCTTGAGATCAAGAATGCGGGGTTTGTTCTGGGGAAAGTGATACCGGCAGCGCAGATTTTGAACCCGCCTCCAGCGATGGCAAGCGCAGATTCTGCGGGAGGGGGACCCAATCCCACTAGCCCTGCGCCGGGGTCGAGGGAAGCGAATTCACCCCAGAATGTGGTTGCTGCAACATCTCCCCCTCAGGCCGGCGCCCCGTCTCCTGCTGCACTTGTCATGAGCCAGCAGCCCTTGGCGGGGCAGAAAATTGTCGCCGGAGCAGAGATCAGGTTGGTGGTCCGATAGGGTTTAGTCAAAAATGTTTACCGCGAGAAAGTGGTTCCTGAACTTGCCGTTCGGATCGAGCTTCTGCGCAAGCGCTACGAAATCCGGCAGCCGTTCGTATTTTGCCCTCAATTCTTTGGGCGGCATGGTAAAGAGCTTTCCCCAATGGGGACGAGGCTCGAAAGGCGCCAGTTCCCGCTCAATCTCGGGTAGAAGTTTGCCCACCGCGGGCCAATCCTGTTTCCAGGTGAAGTGAATGGCAACGCTATGCCGCTTGTAGGCGGTGCTCATCCAGAAGTCGTCGGCAGCAATGGTGCGGATTTCCGAGATCAGAAGGTGCGGACTGAGCTTCTCGCGCAATCTCTCCACCGCAAGAATCGCTTCGATGGCATGCTGGCGCGGCACGAAGTATTCGGACTGAAGTTCTTTCCCCGCGCTCGGCATGAATCCCATGCGGAAGTGCGGCAGTCGTTCGTACCAGGGCCCCGGCACTCCCATCTGCTCGGTGCAATTCTCCGGCGAGATCTCTGCAATTGGGTGCAGGTTTCTGGCCGCCAGCTTCGCCCCGAAAAATTGCGGCCTCGGATTGAAGCTCGGCCCAACATCCTCGCGGACCTTGAGCCACACTTCATTGACGCGTTGTTTCTGCCAGTCCGTGAACAGGCTCACGCTGTAAGCACTCGATTCAATTGCTTCAAAGTTCTCCTTTAGCTGGTCAAGAGGCAGGTTCTCGTATACGTACTGCTTCATCGTGAACCGGGGCTGAAGGTCAAGCGTGAGCCGTGTGATCACTCCGAGAGCACCCAGACCGACCACCGCTCCGCCGAACATGGGGCCATCTTTCTCGCGTGCGAGCTCGAGTGCGTCCCCGGAGGCTGTGACCAGTTCGAGGGCCGAAACTTGCGTGGCCAAGTTTCCATTCTTTTCTCCAGATCCGTGCGTCGCGGTACTGCAGGCGCCCGCCACGGAAATATGCGGCAGCGAGGCGAGGTTGTGCAATGCGAAGCCATGCTGATCGAGATATGGCGCCAACTGTCCGTAGCTCATACCCGTTTCGATGGTTACGGTTTTATTCTTCGCATCGAGATCGATGACCTTGTTCTGCGCTCCCAGGGACAGGAACTCGGTGGTGGTGTTGGCAATGTCGTTGAAGCAATGCTTCGTGCCCAGAACCTTAAACTTGGGATTGGCTTTCACAAAGCGGCGAACGTCTTCCGTGTTGGCAGCCGAGTACAGACGCTCGCTCCCATACTCAAGGTTCCCCGCCCAGTTGGCCAACTTGTGCTCCTCGGCCGAGATCGGGATGCGCGAGACCCATCGGCCCGCCGCCGCTAAAGAAGCGAGCTTCATAAACGTTCGTTTGTTCACGATCGGATCCTCAATCGCGCTGCCGTGTGCATTCTGAACTCGCCACCAGTTCGTAAGACCAATTTGGCCGACCTGGGCGATCTCTCACCATCGCCGTTCATCCGGCCCCCAGCGGATCAGGTGGCTACTTTACTTCGAACTCCCCCTGCACGCCACTAGCAGAATCCGGAGCAACCCAGACGTCATAGGTTCCAGGATTCACCACCCAGCGCATCTGTGGATCGTACGACCCGAGGTCGCTAGCTTTGACGGTGAAATCCACGCTCCTGTGTTCTCCTGGCCGGAGCGTGAGCCGCTCGAAACCCTTGAGCTCGCGGACCGGGCGCGACGTCAACCCGACACGGTCATGTACGTACAGTTGAACGACCTCCGTGGCCTCCCGCTTGCCCGTATTTTCGACTTCTGCGCTGACTTCGAGGGTTCCGTCTTGCGAGATTTGCGGCGTCTTTACCGAAAGGCGACCGTAGCTGAAGTTGGAGTAGGTGAGTCCGAAGCCAAAGGGAAAAAGGGCGGTGGAAGGGAGGTCGAGATAGCCGGTTTTCCATCGATCGGGAGCAGTGGGACGTCCCGTGTTGCGGTGGTTGTAGTAGACGGGGATGGAGCCCGTGCTGCGCGGCCAGCTGATGGCCAATCTTCCGCTCGGCGAGGCATCGCCAAACAGAAGATCGGCGATCGCGTTTCCAGACTGAACTCCCGGGAACCAAGCCTGCAAGATCGCTTGGGCGTGGTAGGTAGCCCAGCGAATGTCGAGCGGGCGGCCGCTTTCAACGACGAGAACCGTCGGCTTCCCTGCCTCAATGACTGCGTTTGCCAACTTTAGTTGGTCGCCGGGGAAATCCAGCGAAGAGCGGGAACTGGCCTCGCCCGACATTCCAGCAAGCTCTCCGAGAAATAGAACTACTACATCGGCTTTTTTGGCCGCAGCGACGGCATCGTCAATGCTTGCGGCCTTCCCGGCGTTCGCAATACCCCGTGCGCCCGTTGCAGACGGTGGCGCGGGCGCCGCCACTCCGGCGGCCTGCCCTCCTTCATAAGGCGGAATATCGACTCCTTTGGCATAGAGGACGTGATCGTTGCCCAGTTTTCGGACGATGCCTTCTAGCGGCGTTACCGCATCTTTGGCCTGTCCGTCGCCCGCCCATGGGCCGAGTTGAGAGGCTTTATCGTCAGCCAGTGGCCCGATGACGGCAACCGTTTTGGTCGTCTCGAGCGGGAGAAGGTCGGACTTGTTCTGCAGCAAGACGATCGACTCCTGCGCCAATTTGCGGGCAACCTGCAGATTCTCCGGGGTAAGAATGTCGGTCTTTTCGCGACTCGCATCGGCGTAAGGATGGTCGAACAATCCAGCCTGGAACTTGATGCGAAGAACCCGACGGACTGCTTCGTCCACAACGCTTTCCTGAAGTCGTCCGGAACGAACGAGTTCGGGAATGTGCTGGTAGGCGTTATCCACCATATCCATGTCGACGCCGGCCAAAAGCGCTTTGGCCGTGGCATCGGCATCGTTCAAAGCAAAACCATGGGCGATCAACTCGTGGACCGCGCCCCAGTCACTCACGACAAAGCCTTTGAAATTCCATTCATTCCGCAGAATGTCGGTGAGCGTGTGGTGGTTTGCAACCCCCGGCACTCCATTCAAGTCCTGGAAGGCCGACATCACGGTACCGACGCCCGCATCCACGGCTCCTTTAAATGGAGGCAGGTAAACCTCCCGCAAAAGCTGCTCCGAGATATCGACGGTGTTGTAGTCGCGACCGCCTTCGGCGGCACCGTAAGCCACATAGTGTTTGGCACTGGCGACCACACTATCCCGATCGGCCATGCTCTTGCCCTGAAATCCCCGGACTTTGGCCGCGGCAACCCTCGCGCCGAGATACGGATCCTCGCCAATCCCTTCTACGATGCGGCCCCAACGCGGATCGCGTGCAATGTCGACCATGGGCGCAAATACCCATTTCACGCCTGACGCCGTAGCTTCCTTCGCAGACACACGTTCGGCTTGTTCGAGCAAGGGCAAATCGAAGCTGCCGGTGCTGGCAATGGGGACGGGGAAAACAGTGCGGTAGCCGTGAATCACGTCAAAACCCAGAATCAAGGGAATTTTCAGGCGCGAATTCTCAACGGCTGCGCGCTGCGCTTCGTTGGCGTTTTCAGCTCCCAGCACGCCCAGCAGCGATCCCACTTTCCCCTCCCGGATGGCCTTCAGCGACTCTGGCGTCTTACCCGCGAACTGCGTCAGTTGGCCGGCCTTCTCCTCGAGAGTCATCTGCTTGAGAAGGGTTTCGATTTTACCGTCGATGTCAGTGGAGTTCTGTTGGGCGAGTACGAAACAGGAGGTCAGCAGGACGAACCAGAACAACAAGAAAGGGCGGCAGTATGCGCGCATCGGCACCTCCGAAACGACGTAGTTTAACAGAGCTCGGTCAGAGACGCGGAAAATGACAGGCCGCTAGCAGATGTTGTTGAATGCAAATTAGAGCAGGGCGACTGCAATGGCGACGCTCAGGGGTGAAATCACCATTTCGGCCGCGCCTGCTCCTTGCACGACGAGTTTGTGTTCGCCGGCAAACTTGTAAAATCGAGCCTCACGTTCAATCCCGAGGCCGCTCCGTTGCGCTCAATTCGCTTCTGCGCAATCCGCCCCGCAGCTCGTGGCGGTCGCAATGAACTCGCTTCGTTCGAATGGAATTCAGAGCAGAGTCGCGCAGGGATCTCGCCAGCTTAACTAGGCGAGAACCAACGCAGGAGGAGCACGCCCGAGAACCGGACGGTGGAAAAGGGATGACAATCTCGAGATGGACTTCGTCGTACGAATGAACCAAAGAGGGCGCCCGAAAAGCGTAAACAGAAACGCCAACAGCAGAGGGGCCCAATACTCGGCCGTACTGGCTTGCGCAGCGCTCAGCAGCCGCTTACTAACGTTCGAGTCTTCCGAGACGAAAGCCTGGGAATTGAGATCATCGGAAACGGAAATTGCCGGGAAAAGAAGAAGGACGGCGCAAAATAGCGCAACCAGAGCACACAGAAACTGCTTCTGGCCCCTTGTAGGAGAACCCAGAAACGACCACAGGGCAATCCCCCCAATGAGAATCCAAACGAGATTCAGCAGCAATTCCATGAGTTCCTAGTGTATTACGTTCAGCGCCCCGTGGCGCGGGATTCTCGGATCTAAAATTATCATTTACTAGGATGCTGTTCCAGCTATCTTAAGTCGCATCGTCCGGCCAGGAAAGTACGTGTTTCGAGCACCTGGTTCAAAAATGGGCGACTGGTGAATCGGTTTGCCGGTGGCCATGGTATAGGTTGGCTATTGAATAAGTTACGCCAGCCACAAACATAGCATGCTGTGTCGCTCCAGCTATTCTCCCCATCATTCCAATGTCAAAAACCAACCGTGGCTTAGGGCTATAAAGGGCGGAGGCTAGGAATTGGGAGCTTCCCGGAAAGCCACCTTGGGCCGCCGTCACACCTGAGATTTCCGCAGTTGCGCTCCACTTCCCGCGAACCGGATGAGACCAGGCAAAAGCATTCAGAAAGTTGTAATGAAAGCCTCCGGTGGGGCTTCCAAGCAGGTTGCCGATCAGATTGAAGTCGAAATGATGTTTCCCCAAGTCTTTGCTGGCGAGAAACCCAAAGGAATGAGCCGGCTCGTCCGATCCGAGCACGTTCGTTGCCGTTGGCGCCGTGAACATATACATGAGCGCGATCGAGGGTTGGTGGCCGGAATCGCGCGTAAGCCGGTACTTGAATCCGATGGATGTGTCTCCCAAACCGTGCGTTCCGGGGTTGGCGGTAAGGAGAATGTTCGACAGACGCAGTTCGAAATTCGAAGTCAATCCAAACTTGAACAGGTCGTTGACGTCCTGATGGGAAGACGCGGCATCGACACCCCATTCGGTTTCAAGAACACCAGGCTGCACGGGTTGTGCGGTCGTCGAAACGGTGGGGCGATTGGGGACGGCCACGATTTCGTTTTGCGCCGTCGCAGCCACAGAAACTAGGACCAGGGCAGTCATGCAGAATGAGAAAGTCCGCTTCACCGATACTGGCGAGGCTACAGGAAAATCACTCAGGGCTGAAGGGCTTGTTTGATGCTGGGCTTGACCCCGACCGCAGCCAGGCTCGCGCTATCCCAGCCGCCGCCCAGTGCTTTCACCAGAAGAACGGAAGAGACCAGGCGCTCGCCGCGAAGCTGCGTTGCCAGACGTTCATTCGCGAGGAGTTGTTCCTGGGCCGTAATCACGTCGAGGTAGGTAACCAGTCCGCCGCTGTAGCGCGCGTTGGCAAGCACCAACGCCCGGTTGGCTGCGTCGACTGCTTGCTGCTGCGCCGAGGACGCGGTGGAAAGCGCGTTTAAGCTGCTCAACGCATCTTCCACCTGTTGGAAGGCCAAAAGCGCGGACTCGCGATAGTTTGCCGCCAATTCTTCGTATTCTGCACGCGCATTTTCGATGGCTGCTCGATTCCGGCCGCCATTCAGGATGGGCTGCAGGGCTGAAATCCCCAATGACCAGAACGTGCTCGAGGCGTTCAGTAGCGCAGGAAGGGTTCTTGTCTGCCAACCGCCCGATCCACCGATGCCGATGCTGGGGAAAAGGGCGGCCCGGGCGACTCCGATGCGGGCATTCGCCGCGGCCGTATTGCGTTCGGCTTCAGCCACATCGGGACGGCGTTCGAGGAGTTCCGAAGGAAGCAGAATTGGCACCGCCGGCGGCTCGGCGTCGAGCGCCCGCACCGGGGCAACGAAGGAAGGCGCCGGCAATCCCTGCAGGGCGGCCAGGGCGTGCTGAAACTGATCACGCTGCTGCTGCAAAAGCGAGAGCTGGGCTAGGCTCGCGTTCAGGATGGTTTGCTGCTGGGCGACGTCGAGCCCGGAGGCCGCCCCGCCGGCATGGCGGTTCTCGACCACTTGAAGTCCTTTTTGTTCGTAATCGAGCGCCTTGCGCACAACCGCCATCTCGGCATCAAGTTCGCGCAACTGAAAGAAATCAGCAGCCACCTCGGCGGTAATCGTCAAGCGCACGTTCTCAAGATCTGCAGCGGAGGCCTGATAGCTGGCATTCGCAGCTTCCACGCTCCTGCGAACTCTTCCAAACAGATCAACTTCATAGTTGAGGTCAAAAGGAATCTGGAAGATGCTTTGCGTGACCGGCGTGGCGGGAGACGATCCCCCCACTAACGGTCGGTTTCCCGAAAGCCGCTGCCGCTCGGCCGATGGATTTGCGCTCAGCTGCGGGTAATAATCTGCCGTCGCGATGCGGGCAAAGGAACGCGCTTCTGCCAGCCGCGCGACCGCGGCCTTAAGTGTCTGATTGTTCCCGAGCGCACGCTGTTCATAGTCATTCAACTCGGAATCGCCAAAAAGCGTCCACCAGGTGCCTTTGGCCAACGAATCTTTCGGGGCCGCTTCCCTCCAAGGGGAAGGAGCCTGCCAGTCCGGTGGGATCACAACTTGGGGCTTCTGATATTTGGGTTCGCCCGCGAAGGCCATTACACAGGCAAAGAGCACCAGGCCTGGAAGAGCGCGCCTCACTGCGCCACGCCGCCTTGCTGCCGGGGTTGTTTTACCGTGACTTGCTGGCCAGACTCAAGCGAGTCGCTCGGGTTGAGCACCACCTGATCTGAGGGATGGAGCCCGCTGAGGACCTCGATTTCGCGGCCATAGTCGCGGCCAATCACAATGGGCTTCAGCTGCACCTTGGAGTTGCTGTCAACTACTGCCGCCAGCGTTCCTTCCGGACGCGTCATCATGGCATTCACCGGAATTGTGAGACGGGGGACGTCCACGCTCAGCGCAAAATGTACCTGTGCATAAGCGCCGGGGAGCAGTCTCCCTTGTGGATTGGGCACGTCGATTTCTGTCAGCAGGGTTCGCGACTCCTGATCAATGGATTCTGAATTGCGCACCACCTTGCCCGAGAAGGCTTGTGCGTCGGCTGATGTCAGCTGAATAGTTGCCTTCACTCCGGGACGAACCGAGCCGGCATAGACCTCGGGAACACTCACGTATACGCGTATCGGGTCAGTCTGCGCGATATTGAACATCTGCTGATTCGGACCGGTATTGCCCGCATTGATCAGCGCGCCAATATCGACGTTGCGCTTCGTGATCACGCCTGAAAATGGCGCGTAAACGTGCTTGAAGGACTCCAGTTGCTCCAAACGGCGAACATTCGCCTCGGTCGCGGAGAGATTTGCCTGCGCCTGGGCATAGCCGCTGTTGCGCTCATCGGTTTCCTGTTGTGCAACCGCATCCATCTTCTGCAGGTTCTCCCACCGTTTGGCGGAGGTCTTTGCAATTTCCACCTGCGCGCTGGCCTGTTCCCGTGCGGCCTTGGCCTGCAGCAATTCCTGATCGATTTCGGGAGTTTCGATGTCGGCCAAGAGTTCGCCCTGGCGCACCCGGCTTCCGATGTCCTTGTACCACTTCTTCAAGTATCCATTTGTCCGGGCATAGATCGGCGCTTCGATGAAGGCCTGGAGGGTTGAGGGCAGAACCAGTGCTTCCTGCGGAGGCTCGGCCTTGGGTTGAATCGTCGAGACAGTCGGAACCGCCAGCTCTTCGGTTTCCTTTGCCAGCGCGCGATTCTCGCTGAACCGCGACGCGATCCCGACGACGGCGGCAGCCAAGAACAGAACTCCCAGGATTGCGGCAACCAGGTACCCGCGGTGCTTCTTAGGAGCATCTGACCTGGTTTGCCATTCGTGGGCTGCTTCTTTCTCCTCGGTAAATCCTGTCTGCATATGAACTCGATTAGATTCCCGCCTGTTAAGCATTGCTAACAAATTATTTTCTAGCCGGCCGACCGCTTCAACCGCCAGCCATGGAAAATGCTAAAAACAACCGGAACGAACAACAAAGTTGCAATTGTGGCGAACACCAGCCCGCCGATGACTGCCCTCCCGAGCGGCGCGTTCTGCTCTCCCCCTTCTCCAAAGCCCAGCGCCATCGGCAGCATGCCGATGATCATCGCCAGGGCCGTCATCACCACCGGCCGCATGCGCGTAGAACCTGCTTCAAGAGCAGCTTTGATCGGATGCAGGCCCTCGGCCATGCGCTCGCGGGCAAAGGAGATCAGCAGAATGCTGTTGGCGGTGGCGACACCCATGCACATCACTGCGCCTGTAAGAGCCGGAACGCTCAGGGTCGTGTGCGTCAGAAACAGCATCCAGCAGATACCCGCCAGCGCGCCCGGCAAGGCGGTGATGATGATGAAGGGATCAAGCCAGGACTGGAAGTTAACCACGATCAGCAGATAAACCAGTACGATCGACATCACCAGGCCAATCGACAGGCCCTCGAACGAAGACGCCATGGTGTTGACCTGGCCGACCACGTTCATCTGCGTCCCGCGGGGCAACTGATCGCGGAACCCGCCGAGCGCCTTCTCCGTGTCGTCGGCGACTCCGCCCAGGTCCCGCCCATCCACGCTCGCATAAACGTCGATGCTTGGCTGGATGTTGTAGTGGCTGACCACCGCGGGAGCCATTTTCGGCACTACCGAAGCAAGGTTGGCCAGCACCTGTTGCGAACTCGCGTTCGTGCCGCTGATCGGGGTATTCATGAGCTCCTGCATGGAATCCATCTTGTACTGCGGAGTCATGATCGAGAGCGCATAAGTCACACCGTTCTGTGGATTCAGCCAGAACGTCGGGCTGGTCTGGAAGCTCGAACTCAGCGAGACCAGCAGGTTTTGTGCAACATCGCGTTCGGTGAGCCCTACCTGTTGTGCGCGCACGCGGTCAACATCCATGTGCAAGGTAGGATCGTTCATGAGTTGCTGAACGTGCACATCGACTGCCCCTGGAATGTGACGAATGCGCCCTGCAATTCGTTGGGCTATGGCGTAGTTCTCTGCGTAATTCGGTCCGGTCAGCTGTACGTCAATCGGTGAGGGTAAGCCGAAGTTGAGAATCTGGCTGACAATGTCTGCAGGCTGAAAGAAGAATTCGATGCCGGGAAACTGCTGCGGCAAGGACCGGCGCAGCATGCGGACGTACTCCTCGGTCGGCCGATGATGGGGCGCAAAGCTGACGAGCACCTCCGCATCGGAGGTTCCGATCACCCCGGAATTGCTGTAAGAAGTATTAATTCCGCTGTAAGGCAGGCCGATATTGTCGACGATTGTGGTGATACCGCCCTTCGGCAACTCGCGGCGGATCTCCTGCTCCACCTCGTCCACCAGCCTGGCTGTTTCCTCAATCCTCAGACCGGCTCGGGCCCGCAAGTGCAGGCGCATCTGCCCGGAGTCAACATTGGGGAAAAAATCACGGCCCAGGAAAAACACCAACCCGGAAGAAGCCAAGCAGAATGCGAGGAACACGGTCACAAAGGCCGCGCGGTGGTGCATGATGGCTTCAAGGGTATTGCTATAGGCCGTCCGCAGTCTGGCAAATATGCGTTCAAAGCCCTTCTGAAACCTGCCGAAGATAGTAGTGGGCGGCCGGTGCGAGTCCAGCTCGTGGCCGCGCAGGATGTACATGACCAGAGTGGGGACGAGCGTCCTCGATAGCAGATAGGAGGCGAGCATCGCGAAGACCACCGCCTCTGCCAGCGGGACAAACAGGTAACGCGCAACGCCCGTCAGAAAGAACATCGGTACAAACACGATGCAGATGGCAAGTGTGGAAACCAAAGCCGGCACTGCGATCTGCTGCGCACCATCGAGAATCGCCTGTTTCAGCTCCTTTCCCATCCCCAGATTGCGCTCGATGTTTTCAATTTCTACCGTCGCATCGTCGACCAGAATACCGACGGCAAGCGCCAAGCCCCCCAAAGTCATGATGTTGAAGGTCTCGCCCAGGGCGCTGAGCGCCACCACCGAGGTCAGAATCGAGAGCGGGATGGAAATGGCAATGATCAGCGTGCTGCGCCAGTTTCCGAGGAAAAGCAGGATCATCGCCGCGGTCAGACAGGCGGCGGTTAGCGCCTCCCGCACCACACCCTGAATTGCGGCCCGCACAAACAACGATTGGTCAAAAAGAAGTTTGACATTCAAATCTTGCGGGACCCGTTTCAGCAGATTGGGCAACATGTCCCGGATGTCTTTGACGATATCCAACGTCGATGCGCCCCCATTTTTCATCACCGTCAGCAGCACGCCGCGCGCCCCATCCTGACGAACGATATTGGTCTGCGGAGCAAATCCATCGCGTACATGGGCAACGTCGCGGACGTAAATCGTTGCCCCGTTCACCGTCTTGATGGGGAAGTTGTTGAGTTCGGCAATCGTCTGCGGGCTGGCGTTCAGTTCAACCTGATACTCAAGCGACCCTATCTTGGTGGTTCCAGTCGGCAAGATCAGGTTCTGCACGCTGAAGGCATTCACGACATCGATCGGCGTGAGCCCCTTTGCTTGTAGCGCCCGCGTATCGAGGTCGACCTGGATCTGCCGCTGCTTTCCGCCGTAAGGGAAGGGGATCGCAGCCCCTTGTACGGTCACGAGCTGAGTACGCAGCGTGGTCACACCCAAGTCGAACATTTCTTGCTCAGGGAGTGTGTCGCTGCTTAGGCCGAGTTGAAGGATGGGAACGCTAGAAGCGGTGTATTGAATTACCAGGGGAGGCGTCGTGCCTGGCGGCAGAAATCGCAGCTGGGTCTGGGAAATTGCGGTTACTTGGGCGATCGCAGTCTGAATATTGGCTTTCGGTTTGAAGAAAACCTTCACCACCGCGATGCCATTGAGCGACTGCGACTCAAGGTGGTCGATATCATTCACGAGCGTCGTCAAAGCCCGCTCGGTGGTGGTAGTAATTCGATTCGACATCTCCTGGGGCGAGAGGCCCTGGTAGTTCCAAACAATGCTGATCACCGGAATGTTGATCTCAGGAAAGATGTCGGTGGGGGTGCGGAAAATCACGATGGGGCTGAGAATGAGCAGTACCAGAGCCATCACGATGAACGTGTAGGGCCGGCGAAGAGCTAAGGCAACGATCCACATAGAGCAGTACACCGGCCGCGCGCGGGCCGAAAGACAAAGCTACTTCTTAAGGATACCAAGCAGACTGTTTGGTTAGATGAAGGTAGGAGTGTCAAAGATTGAGAAATTCAGTCCGAAAAATGAGGCCGCGGACTCTTTAGACTTTGCGCCTTGAGAGCAAAGCGAAACCCTGTTTCCAGGGGAACAACGGGACTGAACGACTCAAGATTCAAGGATCCAATTTCCTGCGCCAATCTCGAAGACAGTAGCGTATGTCCTGGCTGACCTCTTTGGCACGCATGCCTTCGGTGACGATCAGCTTGCAGGAAAGCGCGGCACGGTCCCCGGTTCCCGGCCCCAGATCGTAAACCACTCGGCAGTACTGGCAATCTTCATTCCAGCAGAAACGGCCATAAGAGATAGCTTCGGGGGCGAGGTATTGCAGGCAACGCAGCAGAGGGTTATTTTCCGGCACCTCGACGGTGCGGCCAAGAAGTTCAATCCTCACCAAGCGAGTGAAGGGCCGCAGGAGGCTCGAGTTCGCAGACATAGCTAGAACAGGCAATTTTAGACTGCGGTAAAAACCGGGGCGATGACAAGAGGAGAACTCCCCAACCCTAGCGGAGAAGGCGCAGGAATTCCTCCGCCGAGGAACGTGGTTCCTTGACCAGATCGGAGATGACTGCCACCGAGTCGGCCCCGGCAAGCAGTACCGAAAGACAATTAGTCCGGTTAATCCCTCCAATCGCCACCAAGGGTTTGCTGGTCAGCCGGCGAGCCGCACGAACTCCCTCAAGACCTACCACGGGATCCGGATTATGCTTGCTCGCAGTTCCGAATACGGGGCCGATGGCGAGATAGTCGGCAGAGCTCTGATCGGCCTCGAGCACCTGGGGCGGATTATGAGTGGAAACCCCGAGCCATCGCTTCGGCCCGATAATCTTTCGGGCGCTTTCAACTGAGAGATCGTCCTGACCGACATGCACTCCTTCGAAATCTGCGGCGAGACACAGGTCGGCCCGATCATTCATGATCAGTTTTAGAGCTCCCGCATTCTCGGAAGAACACGCCATGCGGCGCAAGTCCTGTGTTTCCAATAGTATAGAGGCTGCATCGCCTGACTTGTTGCGATATTGCAGGATCTGAACTCCTGAGGAAAGCAGTTGCTTGGCGGCTTCGAGAAGGGCATCAGGGCTCGCGAAGCAGGAACTATCAAGGATCGGATAAAAACGCGGCACCGCGATCATCACTTCTTCTCGCTGTTCCTTGCCAGAAAGCGCTCGATGAAGGTCGTGTCGGTGTGGCCGGCGCGGAACTCGGGATCGGAGAGAATCTTGCGATGCAGCGGAATCGTCGTGTGGACGCCTTCCACGATGAACATCCCGAGCGCCCGCGACATGCGTGAAATCGCCTCTTCGCGGTCCTTGCCGCGAACCACCAGCTTGGCAATCAGCGAGTCATAGTAAGGCGGAATGACACCTTCGGCGTAAGCAGCGGTGTCGATGCGCACTCCGGTTCCGCCCGGCGGATGGAAAGTAGTGATCTTTCCGGCCGAGGGCGTGAACTTTTCCGGATGCTCGGCATTAATACGGCATTCGATGGCATGTCCGCGGTGCAGAACCGGACCGTGGAGTACGTTTTCCATTTTTTCGCCCATGGCAATTGCGATTTGGGCTTTCACCAAATCGACGTCGGTGACCATCTCTGTCACCGGATGCTCCACCTGAATGCGGGTGTTCATTTCAATGAAGTAGAGCCGGCGATCGTGGTCCATCAGGAACTCGATCGTGCCGGCGTTCACGTACCCGATTTCAGAAAGGGTTTTCGAGAGCACCTCGCCAATCTGCTTGCGCAGTTCGGGCGTTACCTGGGTCGAAGGCGATTCTTCGAGCAACTTCTGGTGCCGGCGCTGAATGCTGCACTCGCGTTCGCCGAGACTCATGACATTTCCGTGCTCGTCGGCAAGGATCTGGAACTCAATGTGGCGCGGGTGCTCAACGTACTTCTCCATGTAGAGGTCCCCGTTGCCAAAAGCCGCGGCGGCTTCTGCCTGCGCCGCGGCATAGAGCCCGGGGAGTTCCGCCTCAGAGCGGATGATTCTCATTCCTCGGCCTCCGCCCCCGGCCGAAGCCTTGATAATGACCGGAAAGCCAACCGTCTTTGCCCACTCGAGCGCTTCCCCTTCGCCGCTGAGCACGCCTTCTGAACCCGGCAAGATGGGCACGCCCGACTTCTTCATGGCGGCGCGGGCTTTCTCCTTCTCACCCATCAAGCGGATGACTTCCGGCGACGGCCCGATGAATTTGATGTTGCAGGTCTCACACACCTCGGCGAAATTTGCGTTCTCCGACAGAAGACCGTAACCGGGATGAATCGCATCCACGTTGGCGATCTCGGCGGCACTGATGACTGCAGGGATATTGAGGTAGCTTTGCGAGAGCTGTGGGGGCCCGACGCAAATAGCTTCATCGGCGAAGCGCACGGGCAAGGAATTGCGATCAGCCTCGCTATAGATCGCAACCGTGCGGATGCCCAGCTCTTTGCAGGCGCAAATCACCCGCAGCGCAATTTCGCCCCGATTGGCAATGAGAATCTTCTTGAACATGGAGAAATTTGGCACTTAGCCCTTGGGGTTGGCGCCTGGCCGAAACAGGCCGGCATTGGCCAACCGCGAAGCGGAGAATGCGAACTGCCAACCGCTCATCGGTGGTACCGCAAGGAGGAACAATGAATCCGCTTCACTTCTTCGCCCGAATCGCGAACAGATCCTGACCATATTCAATCGGCTGACCGTTCTTCACCAGACACTGAACCACTTCGCCGGCAACGTCGGACTCAATCTCATTCATCAACTTCATCGCTTCCACGATGCACAGCAGCTGACCTACTTCGATCGTGTCTCCCGGTTTCACAAACGGAGGAGACCCCGGCGAAGGCGATTCATAGTAAGTCCCTACCATGGGCGACTTCACCATTTGCAGGTCTTCCTTGATTTCAGGAACTGGGGGCGCTGCAGGGGGTGCATGCACCGTCGGGGCAGCGGCCGGAGCATGCGCGACCGGCATGTGCACAGTCGGAACCGCCGCAGGCACGCTGATGATCCGTTCCACCGGTTGTTGGAGCTCAGGAGTGGCCCGCCTGATTCGCACCTTCACGTCGCCGCGTTCAAGCTCAAATTCGGCGATGTCCTTCTCGATCAGAAATTCTATGAGTTCTTTGATCTCTTTTTGATTCATGCGTACTCAGTGAGCCTGTAAACCCCCGTTGGTTGTTCAGACCGAAAGCATTTCTTTCGGGCATTTTGTCAGAATCTGGCATCCTGCTTCGGTCAGAACAACCGTATCTTCGATGCGCACCCCAAACTTCCCCGGCAAATAAACACCGGGCTCGACCGTAATCACCATTCCGGGCCGTAGGACTTCCGTCTGACCAGCCGCCACGCGTGGTGCCTCATGGATTTCAAGCCCTAAACCGTGGCCGGTCGAGTGCGTAAAATATTCTAATAGTCCTCTTTTTTTCAACAACTTACGAGCAGCGGCGTCTACATCGCCAACCGTCTTTCCAGGCCTGACAGCATCTAGCGCTGCTTGCTGTGCTTCTCGGACTGCTTCATATACTGTGCGCGCCGCCGTCGAAGGACGGCCGACGTGCAGGGTGCGGGTCATATCGGAACAGTAGCCGGAGAGTATAACACCGAAGTCGCAGACTACGAATCCCCGAGCCGGGATCCGAGCCCGGGAAGCTCTGCCGTGCGGCAAGGCCGATCGCGCCCCGCCAGCGATGATCGTCGGAAACGCCATTTGCTCAGCGCCTCCCCTGCGGGCGGCAAGCTCAAGCTGAGCAGCAACTTGCGATTCGGTTCGTCCTGGATCAAGAGCGCCCGTGACCTCCTCAAGAAGTCCCGTCCCCAATTCGCACGCGGCCCGAATCCTTTCGATCTCGTCCGCCGATTTCACCATCCGCATACGCTCGACCAGATCCGGAGCGTTCACGATCCTGAGGCCGCGACCGATTCTCTTGCCGAGCAGTTCCCGGTCGGCCACGGTCATGTACGCTGCCTCGATACCGAGGCGCTTGATTCGACTTTGGCCGTTCAGCCACTCGAGCGCCGCCGCAAACGCCGACTTCCCCTTCTGAATATGAATCCGTGCACCCCGGACCTCTTCACGTGCTTGCACCGTATATCGGCCATCGGTAAAAAACTCAACGTTTCGTCCGCTTGCAAGCAGTAGGGCTGCGCTCCCGCTGAAACCGCAGAGGTACCGGATGTTGGGAAGATGCCCAATGAGAATTGCCTCGAGCTTGTGCTTCTGGAGTTCCTCCTGCAGCCGCTGCAGGCGACTTTTGCCGGGCATGTCAGAAGTTTATCCCACTTGAGCCGAAACGCCTGCGAGGCTTCCCGTCGGGGTCCCGAGCAGCGGAGACCGCTAGCACCGGTCTGTCATGCTGGGTTGGCGGTGACGGGAATTTGGTCTTCCGCCTAGAAGTGCCCACCCGCAATCTTCCTCGCCAAAAACAATCCGCCGGCCTGAGTCACTCAGATGCCGGCGGCTGCTTCCTGCTAACTTGCGCTTCGAACTATGTCTCGACGATGCGAGGCGTGATGAAGAAGATCAGCTCCTGGTTCGAGCTGCTGACGGTTTGGTGCTTGAACAGGTTGCCGAGCCAAGGAATGCTCCCGAGCAAGGGAACCTGTGCCACGTTGACCGAGTTGCTGGTCTGGATCACGCCGCCGATAACGACCGTGCCGCCGTCGGTGACCAGAACCTGCGTGGTCGCCTGTTGCGTGATCAAGGTCGGGTTGCCACCGATCGTGTGTCCAAAGTCAGGAGTCGTGTTCTCGACGTCCACGTTGAGGAAGATTGTGTTTTCGACCGTGATCTGAGGCGTAACCGTAAGCCGCAGGAAGGCGTCGATGTAGCTCGTGGTCGGCGGTCCATTTAACTGGGCCTGGGTGACGATCGGGATGCGAACGCCCTGCCGCACGACAGCTTGAATGTTGTTCTGGGTGACGACACGGGGGCGAGACAGAATCTTCAACAAGCCGCGCGACTCTGCCATCGTGAGCACCGCGTCCAGTCGAACGGCATTGCTGGCATTCACCAAGCTGATGCCGCTAGTCGGCGCCGCCGCCCCAAGGTTCGAGAACAGCGGAATCTGGACCCCTCCAGTGCCTCCACTCACAACCGGGTACAGCGGATTCGGCGTATTCCCCACGCTAAGAGGAGACGTTCCAACCGAGGTCGCTCCACCGATGCCGGTGGGATTGTTCCCCCACCCAAATCCGAGCTGAGTGCCTATGTCACGCGCGAAGCTGCGGGTGGCAGCAACGACGCGAGCTTCGATTTCGACTTCCTGTGTCTTGCGATCGAGTTGCGCCAGCAGGCGGTCGATCGGCGGGATCACGGAAGGAATGTCGTTGATGATGACGGCATTGGTCCGGTCGTCGGACTCCATGTGTCCACGCTGGCTAAGGAACTTCTTGAGTGTCGTAACCACGTCCTTGGAGTGCGCGTAGCTCAAGAAGCGGGTTACGGTGACGGTATCGACCGCGAGCGCTTCGGCTTCGGCCTGTGCACGGCGGGCTTCGGCTTCCTTGCGCAGCGTGTCGACGCTAGCGATGCGGAGAACATTGCCATCGAGCTGGCGGGAGAGCGTGTTGTTCTTCAGAACGATGTCGAGCGCCTGATCCCACGGCACGTCATCGAGAACGATGGTCAGCGAACCTCTCACATCGGGGTCAAGTACCACATTGAGGCCGCTAATTTCGTGAATGAGGCGGAAGAAATCCTTCAGATCCACATCCTTGAGGTTGACCGAGATCGGTTCACCCGTGTACTTGGGACCCGAGGATGCGGGGTGGGTCTTGGCTTTCTGCTCTGCCGCGAGGTTGACCGCGGGTTCAATCGCGGAAGAGGACGGAGTGGTTGGCGCCGCGGCGGACGGTTGCGAGGTTTGCGCGGACGGTTGCGAGGTTTGCAAGGATCCACTCGCCTCTGGCAGCAGGCTTCCTGCCGGGCGCTCCACGAACTTGGAAGCCGCATTCACGGCTTTCTCTTGTGGATCGCTCTCTGCCTTCTTGGGGGCGTACGCGGGGCTGAGCACTACGAAATCCTGCGCGTTGGCCTTTGCCACTTCCTGGGAAGCGGGCGCGTTGTGTTGCGTTTCAGCCACCACTGGCGCCTTGGCGGCTGCGGGGGCTTGCGCGCGAGCCGTCTCACCGATCTTGAGGGTCAGCTTCTGGCCCGGACCGGGAACCAGCTCAAACTTGCGGGGACCTTCGAGGTCCACCACAACGCGGGTCACGGCGTTGGCATCGGTGCCGATGCGCACGCCCTTGACGCCCTCGCTGCCCACGGCAATACGGCCGCCGGTGGTAGTGAGCATCGTATTCGGCAGGTCGACAACCAGCCGGTCAGGCGAAGCGAGCGTTTCGACCTTGGGCGCAACTGCTCCCTTGGTCGTCATCTCGACGCTGACGACGCCCTGGTCACGACGAACCGTGACCTTTTCAAGCGCGGCGCGTGCCGCCTCGCTGCCTGGAGTCTGCGCTTGTGCCACTAAAACGATGGCCAACAGCGCTGCTATGGTTCCCAGCATGTGCTTTCGCATTTCCCGTCTCCCCGCCTGTGATCTGCTTTGAACTTGAATTGAACTTTTCATCTGCCGGTCTCGCTTATGCCGCCGGACGAATAATGGTTTTGGTGACGTCCCGCGTTAGTTCCTTGCCCAGCTTGTCGCGGAACGTTTCTTTAAAGATGATCGAGTCCGACGTGATCTTGGTGACATATCCGTTGAACACGGGATCGTTCTCGCGAAGGAAATACGCTTTATCCATCGTGTTGACGACCACCGCAATCATTCCGTTCTCTGACCTCACTACGCCGCGCAGGGCGATCTGATCAATCGCCAGGCACCGCTTGCCCGTGCTGCAGCCCGAACCTGCAGCTCCCATGTGCACAATCGGACTCACGAAAGGATCGCGGTGCGCAACTGCACTGACATTCTTGGGTTCCGCCTTCTTCGCCTCGGCGGATTTGCCTTCGTTCACCGCCACCACCGCGCCCGTTTTCTTCTCTGGCGCCTTTACGACGGCGGGCGCAGCTTTGGCTTGCGCCTCAGGCTTTTTCTTGCTGAAAGGATCTCCGCCCTTGGCAGAGATTGCGCCCTTCCCTGGCGAGGCGGTCTTCACCGATGGTGCCGATTTCACGGCCACGACCGACCCCTGGGTTGAGGCCTTGGCAGGCAACGGTTTGGCGGAAGTTGCCGCCGCTTTGGCGGGAACCACGGCCACAGCCGGTTTGGCGCTGGGCTGGACTGCGACAACGGCGGGTTTCGCCGCCGCCTTCGCCACCCCTGCGGCTGGCTTGGCCTGCGCCGCCGGAACCGCCACAACCCTCACATTGGCCGGTTTCGAATTGTTGATGGCCGGGTTGGTCTGAGCCGGTTTCGCCGCACTGGTGGCCTTGACCGGTGAGGTTGCCTTTTCCACCACGGTCGGGGCCTGTGCCATCGCAGACGCCGCCAGTCCAAACAACAAACACAACACTAGGGTTTGCTTCATAAGGTCCTGCCCTTTGCCGGCGCTGCAGCGGCAGCGGCGCCCTTACCGCTGGCTGCTGCTGGTTGCACGCTGGCGCCTGCATCGTGGCTGAAATAGGTCGTCGCGACGCAGGTTGCGATAACGCTCTCATTGGCCGCGTACTGATAGTTGTGCCTGGCTTTTGCTTCTGAGCCCTTTTGGGTGTTCGCCACCAGCAGGTCGGAGACATTCACGATGCGTTCCAGTTTCGACACCTGGTCGAAGAAGTTGCGCATCGAGTAGTACGAGCCATCGAGTTCAATCTCAAACGGCACTTCGGTGTAGAACTCTTTGCTCGAAGTCGGCCTAGCGGTATATCGCCGCAGTTCAACCCCAGCCTTCACCGCCTCGGCGCTCAACATCTTCATGAACCCATCCACTTCTTTCTCGTCAGGAACGATGCGGCGCTCGATTTCGAGCTGCTGCATCAGGTTCGCAATCTGCCGGTCGATGTCAGCCAGCTTGGTACGATACGGCTCAAGCTTGGCGTTCTCGTCCATCTTGGCCGTGAGAGCAGCCTGTGCGGTTTCGTTGGCTGTGCGCTGCGTCTTGAAATAGGTGAAGTACAACGCCGTGCATACCAGCACCGCGCCACCTAGCGCCAGCCCCCATTGTTTCGATCCAGAAATTTCGCCCAAGTTCGCCATAGTGCGTCCGCCTTACGATTTACCCTTCTCGCAGGTCAACGTGAACTGGAACGCCTGCATGTCTTTCACGTGCTCGTCCTGATACGTTTCTTTGATCTCGATGTTCTTGAAGTAACCGGTCTTCTGCAGATTTGCGATCAGGTTTGCGACCGCGTCGGTGCTGAGCGCGGTGCCATCGATCGCAATGCTCGCACCCTGGTCCTTCATGGTGCTAAGCCAAACTGCCTCGGTGTTGCTCACGGTATCGCCAATGGTGTTCAGCAGGTTCATTGGGTAGCCGCTTTGGCTGGCGCGCAGCTGGTCGATCACGTCCACGCGGTGCTTGTAGCTGTCGGCCTGCCTCTGACGCTCGAGATACTTGGCTTTGACATCGGACAACTCACGGTTCTTTTGCTCCGCCACTTTCATCTTGGCCGCGATGTCCTGCGCCTGATGATCGAGCCGGTACCAGGTGTAGCCGTTGAAGCCGGCGGTGAGTGCGACCGCGACAAAGACCTTGACCATCGGTGACCCGACGCTGCCGATCTCGATCGACGGCGACGAGACAGCCGCGCGGCGGCTCTTCGGTTTCGGTGTGCCCAGCAGATTGATGCGGATCATAGTTGTTCAAAGCTCCTCAGGGCCAAGCCGACTGCCACTGCCAATTGGCCCGCGTTCCCGTCGATCAGTTCCATCCCCATTCCCTCCGCGGGAGGCGCAATCTTCTGGAACGGGTTCAAAATGTCCACCGGCAACGAAAACTCTTGCCGCAATGCTTCGAGCAGGCCCGGCACTTTGGACGAGCCGCCTGCCACGTAAATCTTCTCGATGTGCTCGCCAGCAGCGCTGGCCCGGAAGAAGTCAAACGTCTTCTGGATTTCAAGCACGATAATTTCCGTTACCTGCTGCAAGATCGGTGTCTTTGCGTCTTCGCTGACCGTGCCCACCTTCCGGCCGAGCTTCAGAGCTTCGGCGTCATCGAAGCTGAGGTCGAGTTCTTTTTGCAGAGAGTCGGTGTACTGATGCCCACCAACGCTGACGTCGCGCGGGAACAACGGCGTGGTCCCCTTCACGATGTTGATGTTCATGACGCTCGCCCCGAGGTTCAGCAACGCCACCACCTGGTTGGGTGAGGGGTCGTAGTTGTACTCGTAGCAGTTCTGCAGCGCCAGCGCATCGATGTCCACGATAGCGGGCGTTTTCCCGGCCATCGAGAGTACGTTGGTGTAGTTGAGAATCTTGTCCTTCTTCACCGCCACCAGCAGCACGTCCATGTGGGGCTGGCCCTCATCCTCGGAGAGGATCTGGTAGTCGAGGTTGACGTCGGCGAGGTCGAAGGGAATGTGCTGCGCCGCTTCCTTTTCGATCGTCTCCCCAAGTTCGGCGTCGCTCATCGAGGGCAGTGAGATCTTTTTGACGATGACGGAGTGTCCACTCACCGCGGTCGCCACGTTCTTGGTCTTGATCGAATTGTCGGCAAACAATTTCGAGATCGCGCTCGAGACCGTGCCCGAGTCCACGATCATGGAGTCCACGACAATGTCTGGTGGCAGCGGCTCCAGGCCGAGGTGGGCAACTTCAATGCCCCCACGACTCTTCTTCAGCTCGACGGCTTTGATGCTCGAGGAGCCTACGTCCAGGCCAACGATTGACTTCGATCCGAATCCAAACATGTGCCCGCCTTTAAGTGGCAGCCTGCGCGGCTGCTTTTGCTTTGGTAGTGTTGCCTGTTTCTGCTTCGCTCGACTTCTCTTCCATCCACTGGTCGAGACGTGATTTCTTGAACCGCCAGCGATTGCCCAGCTTGAAAGCCGGAATCTTCTGCTCGTTGACGTACTTGTAGAGCGTGTCCGGACTAACGCCGAGATACTTCGACGCCTGGCGGATATTCATCACTTCTGGTGAATCGGCCATAGTTTTCCTTGGCCACAGAATCGTTCGTCCGCCCATGGCTACCGGGCTGACTTCCTGGAAGGGAGATCCACTCTGAAGTTGCTCGGAGCGGATTCAGTGAACCGAGCATATATCAACCGCAGTTCTCCCCCGAACATGCCCAATGTCCGTGTTCTTCCGTGTTTTTGAAGGTTTCCTGGAACGCGGGAAGAACGGAAGTTGCAACTCTCGTCAATAGGTAGGAGGCAAAAAGCGGCAAGCTACTACAGAATGGACTCGCTTGCCGAATCGCCGGGGTAGGCACCAGCTGCACTGTAACTGAAGTTCACTAGACGGTACCAAGGTCGTTGTACCCGGGAATGGGGTGGAATGCCGGCAATCAGCCGCGGGGTCGAAGAGATTGGAAGAAGCCCCACTCAAACCCGGCTTGAGCTTGAGTGGGTTCCTCCTGACGTATTTGTCGGGCGATGGCGCTCGCGTCTCAGTAGCGCCCCCCACCCGAGGCGATCACGTCGTACGGCACGTCGCGAGGGATGTTATAGCGGGCCATGATCTCCTGCATGTGGCCTTCTTCTTTCGCCATTCCATTGCGATCGTTCTCCTGGCGCTCGTGCAGCCAGTGTTGATAAGACTTGTCGAATTTCTGTTGGTCATCAGAAGACAAGCGGCTTTCAAAGTCGCGATGGTTATAGCGTGGAGCATAACCGTTGGCCGAAGCGATCTCCGAAAAGGAAGTGTTCGGCGGAATGTTATATCGCGCCATGATGTCTTCCATTTTGCGGGCGTGCTTCTCGATGTCGTCGCGGTCATTCTTCGCACTCGATTCCTGCCACTTGCGATACTCCTCGTTGAACTTCCGCTGATCATCCGGCGAGAGTTGATTGTAGGTTCCCGCATAACTGTGGTCGCGGTAACCACCTTGGTAGCCAGGAGGCGTGTTTTGTGCCGCAACCTCTCCGTATGGGGTGCCCGAAGGGATGGCGTAGCGATTCATGATGTCTTGCATGCGTTGTTCCATGCTGACCATGTCATCGCGGTCATTGCTCTGGCGGTCTTGCAGCCATCGCGAGTAATAGCTGTTAAAGTGATCCTGATCCTCAGGCGACATACGTTGTGCCTGCGCAAAACATGGCAAGCAAAACAGCAGCGCCAACGCACAGATTCCAAGTAGTCTTTTCATAAGTAATCCCTCAGCAGTAAGCGATTGTCTTCGTTTCGGTCACTCGCCTATGACTGCTCCTTAGGCACCCAAGGTTGGTCGGAAATGCCTCTCTAACGAATCCCCGGGCCCATTCCTCAGGTATTCCTCGTAAGGCAACCCGCGCTTTTTCTTCAAAAAGCTTCCCTCGGACTAAGAATTGATGGCATTGGGGGAGATCACAGCATGGACGCCGACGAATTTCCTGCGGAGACATTCAGAGGCGGATACGATGCTTCCGAAAGACGCCGATCCGCCAGTTCTGCAGAAGAACCGGACTAAATGAAAACAGGGCACCCGATGTGCCCTGTCTTCGATGCGGTTGCAAGCGAGCTAACGCGACGCGATCTGCTCGTAAGGGATGGCTGGGGGAATTTCATAGTGCGACATTACCTCTTGCATGCGCCGCTCCATACTCGACATTTCGGAGCGATTGTTGGTTCGGCGATAGTCCAGCCAGCGGCTGTAATAACTATCGAAACGACGTTGATCATCGGGCGAGAGGCGTCCGCGCCAGCGGTCCGCTTCCCAGGAATCCCAATCCCGGTCGCCGGCGTTTGATGCCACCCAGAAATAAGGGGTGCGCGGCGGTATGCGGTAGTGAGCATAGACGTCCTGCATGCGCTTTTCCATGCTTCGCACCTGATCGAGGTCATTTCGCTGACGATAGTCCTGCCAGCGCAAAAAGTAGCTGTCGAACCTGCCCTGATCGTCGGCTGACAACTTGCCGCGCCATGGATTCTGACCGGAGCGCGCATTTGACGACACACGCCAGAAAGGCGTTTCGGCTGGGATGTTGTAGTGACGATAAATGTCCAACATGCGCTTTTCCATGCTGACCACTTCGTCGTGATCATTCCGCTGGCGTGAGTCCTGCCAGCGCGAGAAGTAGCTGTCGAATCGCCGCTGATCATCGGAAGAGAGGTTCCACTGCTGCCATTGCCGGTATTGGGCAAAAGCGGGCAAGGCAACGGCAAGGAGAAGAAAGGCTATGCCGAACAGTTTCCTCATAGCAGACTCCCTGAGCGAAGTTTGTTCAGCACTGGATGGTATGACAAACCAGAGCAAAAGCAAAGGTAACTAGAAGGGCGCGCCGGCGGTCCGACCGCAGGCTAGTATTGCGCGAGTTCCTTCATCGCAACATACAGGTCTTGCACTTGCGGCAGCATCACGCTTTCAAGCACTGGCTGGTAGGGAACGAAGGCATCTTTGGCGGCCACCCGTTTTACCGGCGCATCCAGGTGCTCGAACAATTCATCAGCAATGCGGGCGGCAATCTCGGCTCCATAACCCCAGCTCAGCGTGTCCTCATAAGCAACGATGACGCGACTAGTTTTGGAGACCGACGTCCGAATCGTCTCCCAATCGAATGGGTTCAAGGTGCGCAGGTCGATGAGTTCCACCTTGAGTCCTTGCTCGCGATCGAGCCGGTGCACCGCCTGCAAAGCGCGTGGAACAACCGCGCCATAGGTAATTACCGTGAGATCGGTTCCAGGATGTACCACCTTCGCTTTGCCGAAGGGGATCATGTAATCCCGTCCAGGATAGGGCGCGCGGCCATAGCTTTCGCGATAAAGCCGCTTGTGCTCAAGGAAGAGCACGGGATCGTCAGAACGGATGGAAGTTCGCAGCAAGCCGGCGGCATCGAGCGCGTTCGACGGAAACACCACGCGCAGCCCGGGGATATGGGTGAAGATGCTTTCTCCGCACTGCGAGTGATAAATGGCACCGCCCGTCAGGTAACCGCCGATCGCCACCCGAACCACGCAGGGAGCAGAGAACGCATTGTTCGAACGCCAACGAATCACGGGCAGCTCGTTGCGCAACTGCATCATCGCCGGCCAGATGTAATCGAAGAACTGAATTTCGACCACCGGCTTGAGCCCTCGGATGGCCATTCCCGTCGCCCGTCCCACGATAGTGGCTTCTGCCAACTGGGAATTGAATACCCGCTCTGAACCGAATTCGCATTGCAGGCCGGACGTCAGCTTAAAAACGCCACCCTTCCCTTTCACCATTTTCTGGCGCAGGTACTCTTCGCGGCTGCAATCGGCCACATCCTCCCCAAACACCACGATGCGCTCATCGCGCTTCATCTCATCGTGGAGAGTGGCATTGATCAGATCGGCCATGGTCTTCGGCGCTTGCTTCTTGTCGTTTCCAGACGCTTCAAGAGGCGTGCTCGAAACCTGGGTTTCGAAAGCCGCAGAGGTCGGATCGAGCTCTGGGGAATAAACATACTTCTTCACCGATTCAGGATCCGGGGGCGCTGCCGCCAGCGCCTGGTCGGCCGCATCCTGTATGTGCTGATCAACTTCCTTTTCGAGCTTGTTGATACTCTTCTCGTCGAGAATGCCTTCCCGGATCAGGAACAGCTGCATGCGCGAAATCGGATCGCGGGCAGCATCTCTCTGGCGCTCAATATCGGGACGGTAGAGCTTCTCGTCGTCCGAGAGGGAATGCGAATAAGGACGAATCACGTGGGCATGCACGAAGGCAGGCCCGACCCCAGCGCGGCAATGGGCCACGGCTCGGCAGAAGGCCGCGTAACTCACCACCGGGTCGGTTCCATCGATCTCTTCAAAATGAAAATTGGGGAAATTGGAAACCAAACGCGAGATGTTTCCGCCCGCGGTGTTGACTTCGACCGGAACCGAGATTGCGTAGCCGTTGTCTTCGACCAAAAATATAAGCGGCAAGCGCAAGTTGGAGGCGGCATTCATGGCCTCCCAGAATTCACCCTCGCTGGTGGTCCCGTCGCCTACCGAAGTGTAGGTGACTTCGTCACCGTAGAATTTGACGTCCTTGAACTCGCGGTAGTCTCCGCTGACCTTCGCGACGGCGTTGGGATGAGCAATGAGATGCCGCGATACTTCTGCGCAACCGACGGCATGGAGGACTTGCGTGCCGGTGCAGGAAGATTGAGTCACCACGTTCAGGCGCTTGTATCCCCAGTGCGAAGGCATTTGGCGGCCTCCGGAACTAGGATCATCGGCCGCCCCCACTGCCTGCAGGAGCATTTCGTAGGGCGTGGCGCCCAACGCCAGACATAGAGCACGATCGCGATAGTAAGGAAAGAACCAATCATAGGCGGGCTTCATGGCTAATCCGACGGCCGCGAGTACCGCCTCGTGACCCGCGCCCGAGATCTGGAAGAAGATCTTTTGCTGGCGCTTCAGGAGGATCTCCCGGTCATCGAGCCGACGGGACGTGTACATCAACCGGTAGATCTCGACGAGCTGGGCCCGGGTGAGGCCCTCGTAGGTCTTGCTCGCCTCCGCAACGGCGGCGGATTTTCCATGGTTCCTGGTCGGCATGCGCGAGAAGCCGGCCGCAAGCAAACTTGCCGCTGGCCGGAGGACATTGTAACCCAGCCGTCCTAAACTAGCCGCCGCGACGAATCCGGGAACGCGCACACGTCAGCCGGAACAGGAAGAAGACCGGATGCTAGAGCCCAGCGGACTCACGCTCGAGGACGCCCAAAGGAAGGGCTTACCGCTTTTGCTCATCTCGTTCGACCACGCCGTCTTTAATGTTAATGACCCGGTGCGCGTATTCCGAGATGTCGTGCTCGTGGGTGACCAGAACAATCGTGTTCCCCTCAGAGTGCAGGCGATCGAACAACGCCATGATCTCGATGCCGGTTTGGGAATCCAGGTTTCCGGTGGGCTCATCCGCCAGAATGATCGAAGGCTTGTTGACCAGAGCGCGGGCGATGGCAACGCGTTGACGCTGACCACCTGAGAGCTCGTTCGGCTTGTGGGTCATTCGGGCTTCCATTCCGACTGCGATGAGAGATTCTTTCGCGCGCTCGATGCGTTCGGCCGCGGGTATACCGGCATAAATCAGCGGTAGTTCGACGTTGTGGAGGGCGGTGGCACGGGCTAGCAGGTTGAAGGTCTGGAAGACAAATCCAATTTCTTTGTTGCGGATCCGGGCGAGCTCATCGTCGTCGAGTTCGCTGACCAGCTGTCCATTGAGCCAATACTGGCCGCGGCTGGGGGAATCAAGGCAGCCGATCAGGTTCATGAGGGTTGATTTGCCCGACCCGCTGGGTCCCATAATGGCAGCGTACTCATTGCGTCGGATCTGAAGGTTGACGCCACGGAGAGCGTGAACCTGCTGCTCGGACCCCATGTCATAGGTTTTCCAAAGGTCTTGGGTATAAATGATTGCCGATTCAGGGGGGGCCGACACCAAAGGCTGAGAGATATTGATAACTTCTGCCGTCGCCATGCTGTTCTCCTGCTCTCGTTGGGACAAAACATCCGCTCCAAAGTCCCTTGGTTGTTGGACGCGCCACCCAGGCGTTGGTTATAGGAAAAGCTGGGTTCAAGCCCAAACCACGGCCCGAACTCCGGCCACACCAGGAAATACGACGCGATCCGGCGAAAAGTTCCCCGTCAGAAAGCGGGATTTCGGCAACTTCTGTCGATTATAGCCCCGCCCGGCGCCATTCGAAGGACTTAGACACCAGCCTTGTAACCTGGAGGGCAGGAGGGGGAGCGCCTATCTAATCAGTCGACTGTCAATTTTTTGTAAGCCGCGGACAACCATCATTCCCGCAAGGAGAATCTCCACAAACTAGGGACAGCGCCATACTCCCATGTTTCACGCGCCAAAACCTTGTATTCCCCTGTTTAAAGACATAAAATTGACACACCTAGCGTGTGTCTGAAGGAGTACCCTTGGTTATGCTGCGTCCAGGTCTGCTAACGCGATTTTCCCTGTTTCTCTTGGCTTGCGGCCTCCTCGGCCTGCCGGCCACCGCGGCCAAGGCCAGCGACGATACCCCGAACCCTACTGCGGACCAGTCGACATCCTCTGCAGCAAAATCAGACACCAAGGCCAAGACTCCTGCAGCAGAGGAGGCGTCTGATCCTTTAAAGCGGCCTCTCGATGCCAAGCGGAAAAAAGACAACGCCAAGTCCTTCAAGAAGGAAGTGATGGGTAAGGAGTATGAGGACTGGCTTAAGCAGGACGTCGTTTACATCATCACCGATCAGGAGCGCAAGGCCTTCAAGCAGCTCTCCAACGATGAAGAGCGCGAGAAGTTCATCGAATCATTCTGGGACCGCCGCAATCCCAACCCGGACAGCGAGGACAACGAATTCAAAGATGAGCACTACCGCCGCATTGAGTACGCAAATGACCACTACGCGGCGGGCGTACCGGGCTGGAAGACAGACCGAGGACGCATCTATATCGTCTTTGGTCCGCCGGATGAGGTCGAGTCCCATCCCGCTGGCGGACAGTACGAGAGGCCAATCGATGAAGGAGGCGGGGAAACATCTACCTATCCTTTCGAGAAATGGCGTTACCGTCACCTCGATAACATCGGCGAACAGGTTGAAATCGAATTTGTCGATGACTGCATGTGCGGCGCCTACGAGATGACCATGGACCGGAGCAAGAAAGACGCTCTGCTCATGGTTCCCGGCGCCGGCCTCACCATCGCTGAGCAGATGGGCATGGCCAGCAAGGCCGATCGGTTCACCAATGGCGGGATGGAGCGTCTGGGACTGGGCTCCATAGACCAGACCACAAATCAAGCCAAGCAGTTCGACCGCCTGGAACAGTATGCCAAGCTGAACTCGGCGCCTCCCATTAAGTTTAAGGACCTTGAAGAAGTTGTTCGCAGCAAGATTACATACAACGCGATGCCCTTCGACGTGCGCACCGATTACGTGAAGATCACAAACGATACGGTGCTGGTTCCGGTCACCGTGCAGCTGCGGAATCGCGACATCACGTTCACCGATAAAGACGGTGTGCAGCATGGAGTGGTCAATATTTTTGGCAGGCTCACCAGTATCTCCGGCAAGGTAGCGCAAACCTTCGAAGACACGGTGATGGCCGATGTTCCGTCGGAGCTGTTGGCAAGAGAAGCGGAGAATTACAAGGTCTACTGGAAGGCGGTTCCGCTCAAGCCCGGCCGCTACAAGCTGGATCTGGTGGTGAAGGATGTCAATGGGGACCGGGTTGGAACCTGGTCGCGGGGTCTTGAGGTTCCGGATTACTCGGACGAGAAACTTTCCAACTCAACCTTGATCGTGGCCGACGACGTCGAGCCAGTTCCTACCAATAGCGTCGGAACGGGAATGTTTGTGATCGGAACAACGAAGGTGCGCCCGCGAGTGGCTCCCTTAAACAAGCCCGCAGTCTTCAAACGCGGACAAAAAGTCAATTTCTGGATGCAGGTCTATAATCTGAGCGTTGACGACAAGACGCACAAGCCGTCAGCAACTTTCGAATACGATATCGTCAATACCGCTAACAATAAGCCGGTGGTGCATTCGGTGGATTCGTCTGACAAGATGGGCAACGTCGGGGAGCAGGTGACCTTGCACAAAGCTTTGGCCTCGGCAAACCTTGACCCCGGGGTGTATAAGATTGAGATAAAAGTTAACGATAATATTTCCAAGCAGACCGTAGGACCTTCAGCCACGTTTGCCGTTGAATAGTCTGTTTCGAGGCGCCTGAGTGCGGAAGCTCTGCTATCTCGTGGTTGCAATTGGATTCGCCCTTCCCGTGGTGTGCGTGGGGGCGGACCAGACAGCCACAATTTCGGGATACGTACGCAATGCCAATGGTGTGCCCCAGATGGGTGCGGCGGTCGATGTTCTAGGGAGCGCCTTGCAGAAGCTACGAGTCTTCACGGACGAAAACGGATTCTTCTCCGCTTCCGGACTTGTTCCCGGCTATTACACTCTGAAAGTCTCCGCGCCCGCGTTTCTTCCCACTCTTCGCGACAAGATCAATGTGCGAGCTGGAGCCAGCGTGCTGCTCAACCTGACCCTGAGCACGCTGTTCGACTCGGTGCAATTCGCCCCTCGGCATGGAGCTACCGACAACGGCGATTGGGATTGGGTATTGCGCTCGACGGCAAACCGCCCGGTATTGCGGATGTTACCGGATGGCTCCGCCGTGGTGGTGGCAAAAGGACCTAAGCAAACACCGGACCTGCGCGGCACACTCTCTTTTTTGGCTGGCTCTGCCTCCCAGGGATTCGGTTCCCTTTCCGACATGAACACGCGCGTGGTGCTCGAGAAGTCGTTATTCTCGACCGACACGCTGTTATTCCGCGGCGACCTTGGCTACGGAGACGGAGTTCCTAACGCCATTTTGCATGCTTCGTTCAGCCATCAGATGCCGAACGGTTCAAAACCCGAAGTGGCGTTGACCATGCGCCGCTTGTCTTCGACCGATTTGGGCTTGCGAAACGCAACCTTGCAGGCACTCGCCCTCTCGGCGTCGAACGATATTGTTCTGGGCGATGTTCTCGAGTTGAAGTTCGGCAGCGAACTGCAGAGCATTCAGTTCCTGGGCAAGGTAAACGCGCTGCGCCCCTTTGGTTCGATCGCAGCTCACTTGTCGCCGGACACCATTCTCGAGTATCGGTATTCCACTTCCCGGCCCACCTCTCGGGAGGAAAAAGGCTTTGACTCGGCTCCCGCCGACCTGAGCGAGACCGATCCCCGCATGAGCTTATCTGGCTTTTCGCCCGCACTCGAGAAGGCTCACCACCAGGAAGTTGCACTTTCTCATCGTGAGGGCTCTACGAGCCTACAAGCGGCCATCTATCACGACCGCGTGGCGGATCCTGCGCTTACCGGGGTCGGGGAATTCTCCACTGCTATGGGAGACGTGCTGCCGGACGTTTACTCCGGCACATTCACCTACCAGGGACGGGATTTCAGCGTTCAGGGCATGAGGCTGGTATTGCAACGCAAGCTAACATCTGACGTCACCGCGACCCTTGATTACAGCTACGGTGGATCTCTCGACCTCACTGGGAGCAACGTCACCTTGCGGGACAGCCAGCAAAACAGCACAGTACGCTACCACCATTCGGTTTCCGGAAAGATCGGCGGAACAGCTCCAAAAACCAAGACCCGCTGGGTGGCGTCTTACGGCTGGATGGATGGGCGGCCGCTCACACCGGTGGACATGTTTAACTCGTCCCCCGGCCAAACGGATCCATTTCTGGACTTCTTTGTTCGCCAACCACTGCCCGGGACCGGCGCTCTGCCCGGCCGCATGGACCTTATCGTTGAAGTGCGCAACCTGCTCGCGCAGGGCTACGTCCCCGTCTTCGGGCAAGATGGCCGCACGGTCTACCTGGTGCAATCGGCTCGCGCCGTTCGCGGCGGCGTTGCTTTCAGTTTCTGAGTAATTCCCCTTCTACTCTGACATGGACCTTGCGGACTTTCCGCGCCCGCTACAAGCCTGAGAAAAGAAACGCGGCCGCTGAGCAGTAGCCGCGTATCCCTCGAGCAGAGGAATCAGGCCGCTCGGCCCGAGGTCACGGGCGCAGCACGATAACCAGATTCACTTGCTTTCCGCATGGCATGGATCGCATCCTCGGTTGGTATCAGCGGAGTCGTCTGGACGGCCCTGCAAGCTCCCCCGCCGGCGAAAGCCATGGCGATTGCGGCGGCGCTGACGTTATCGGGCATTTCTGTAACCAGCACGACGTCGTATTCGCCGAATGCGTACCAGGCATTCTTGATCTTGCCGCCGAGTTTCTCAACCGCAGGGCGAACCGCTTCGATTCGGTCTTGCGGTTGGGCCAGCAGCGCTTGCCAACCTTCGCGCGAGTAGGCAACTTGGTGCAGGTAAACTGGCATAGAACCTCCTAGAGCTCTCGATTTCACGAACCCGCGGCATTCTACACCTACAGGGTTACGCTGCCGGTTTATTTCTTGCTCCGATTGAGCTTCTCTGCCCTTCCCAAACATCCAGCACGAAAAGAGCGGTCATCCAGCCGGTGCAGTCGCTCGATCATGTGCGGCTTCAGCAATGGGAAGTGACGGATGGTAAACAGATACTCGGCAATGAACCAAACCGGCTCCTGAGTGGTCATCCAGTTCCGGTTGTCAAAGCGCGCGAGATTCACTGGCCTTGAAAAAGTTCGCAAGGACCGCTCACGGCGCAGGTTGAAGTACACCTCAAAATAGCTCAATGCCAGTTCCCGAAGAGTGCGATACACCGGTTCGCGATATCGGCAGCCGGTGTAGTTGGACTTTCCTAACGCTCCCCAATGTCCGCGGTGCTTGAAAACCGCAATGACATGGTCGGTATCATGATCAGCTTCGAGGTCGATAATGAGCGGTGGATGGCCATTGGCCCGCAGGGCTGCCGCGGCAAACAGCGCACCCTCATAGCAGTGGGAGGTGTTCTCCTGCAACACGCGGCGCGGCGACCAGGCCGTATCCTTCAAATGATAGGGTTGGGCATCCAGAAAGCGCTGGATTCCATACGGATCTTTTAGGCGGCGGAGTTTGCGGAGTTCGGCGGGCGTCCATCCCCCGGGCGAGTGGCTCATTCCATTCAGTGTACCGGATCGGGGAAAAGCACCCAGTTACCACGGAGGAGACGGACTCGCCAGAGGAGTTCCGAAAATGTGACTAACAGAACAGCTCGCCAAGCTCTTCCGGCGTATCTACGGTGACATCCGGTTGCAGTGCAGCGAAGCTATGGGGGGCAAATCCATAGGTCACGCCACAGGTCGCAAGACCCGCGTTGCGTCCGGTGAGCACGTCGATCGATGAGTCTCCTACCATCAGCGCGTCGCCGCGAGAGACGCCAGTTTCCTTCAAGATCGTGTGCACTCCCAAGGGGTCTGGCTTTTTCGTGTCGAAGCTGTTTCCCCCATAAATGCGGGTAAAAAATTGCGCTAGTCCCAGGCCCTCAACAATTGCACGCGACGGGTTTACCGGTTTATTCGAGAGCACCGCCATCTGGCGCCTTGAGCCATTCGACTGGATCTGCCGCAAGGTTTCAGGAATCCCCGCGTACACCGTGGTGTGGTCCAGCTTGTGCTTTTTGTAATAGGCCAGGAAGAACTCGAGAGCATTCTTGAACAGCGTTTCATCTTTGGGATCGCCAAGAGCGCGGCGAATTAGCATCGGCGCGCCATCCCCCACATAGGAGGCGACCACGTCCCCGGGAAGCTCGGGACGTCCCAGGTGCCGCAGCATCGCATTGACCGAGTGGATCAGATCGAGGCGAGAATCGATCAACGTACCGTCCAGATCGAAGATCACCAGGCTGATGGGATGCGGATCAAATCGGCGATGGAAACGGACCATACAAAAAGCATAGCACCCGAATTGAAAATGCTACGGCATTCCGGAGATCTGGCTTCAGCCGGCGTTACATCAACAGTTCGTTGCTTCTTCGCATGATGGGATGCTGCAGTTCCTGCAACTCATTCTTCACGCGATTCAATCCGTACACACACTGCTCGAATTGGCTGGAAAGCTTCTGGAATAGCGGTGCGACCTTCATGTACTCGAAGCAGTCGAACTTGGAAACGATGTAGTAGCTCTCCTTGCCGGCTTTTACCCAATCTACGAAGTTTTCCATGCGGTCACGGCGAAGCCGGAAGTGATTGATGCTCTCTGGAAACATGCCGGTGAAAAACAGTGTGTAGTCGCCGATGTGCTTGCGCACCTGACGCTCGCGGTCAAACGAGGCAGCCGGACCAAACACTGGGTTCGACTCCACCAGCATCTCGCCGACATCCATCAGCGGTCTTCCGGCTGAATTGCGGATCTTGAACATCTGTTCGGCATCGCAAAATTCGGTCAGCAGGTGGGCGACGTAGGCAATCAGTTCGGAGTCGCGAATTCCGATCTCCTCGGCATAGTGACGTGCCACGAGCTCCAGGAACAGCTTTTGCAAAGGATGATCTTCCGGAATCATGTGCGTCCCCCTAGTCGACCATTTGCGATTTCTTAACGTAAGCCGTACCCAGAATCAAGTGACTTTAGTTAGTCAACCGCTTCCTTGGCTCCTAGCTATTAGAAACCCGAATTCTGGCGAAGGTTTTACTCGTTCCTTGTTGGCAAACCAGCAACAACGCTGCTAAAGTCACGCGTGCGACTCAACTCCAAATGGATGATGACGTTAGTGGCGCATCGACCTACATACGCCACCCGAGAACGGGGGACTCAGGCATGTATAAGCGGGCTGGGAAAACTACAGAAGGAGAAATAAACCGGATGGGGTGGATAGAAATTTCGACTCGGCGGAATGCGGGACGGGTGCGGCGAATCGCGATGCTGGTCTTCGCTCTCCTCCTTGGCTTGAGCGCGTTTGGGCAGCAATCTCCCAAGCGCACCGTGATCCTCGCGGGCAAGTTGCTTGACGTGCGTACCGGAGACACTCTCTCGGGACAGGCAATCGTCATTGAGGGCGACAGGATCGTAAGCGTCGGCCCGCTATCTGCCCTTAAGCTGTCGGGCAATGAGTCTCGAATCGAACTCTCTAATGCCACCCTGCTGCCAGGGATGATCGATGCGCACACCCATCTCACGTTCGATCCCCAGTTCGGATATGAGAGCCTCGCTATTTCAGTGCCGCGTGAGGCCTTGATCGGCGCGAAGAACGCGCGGGTTACACTCGAAGCGGGCTTCACCACCGTTCGCAATGTCGGGGCCGACGGATATGCCGATGTGGCGCTGCGGGACGCAATTAATGCTGGCGATGTTCCGGGACCGCGCATGCTCGTCAGCGGCCCTCCCTTGGGCATCACCGGCGGGCATTGCGACAATAACCTTTTGCCTTTCGAATACCACGCGACTGGAGACGGGGTCGCCGATGGGATCGAAGGGGTGCAGCATAAAGTTCGGGAGGTCATTAAATACGGCGCGGACCTCATCAAGGTTTGCGCTACCGGAGGCGTGCTCTCGAAAGGCGACGACCCGAACGCATCCCAATACAGCTTGGAAGAAATGAAAGCGATCGTGGCGGACGCCCACCGCCTGGGTAGAAAGGTTGCGGCGCACGCCCATGGGGCACAGGGCGTGATTTGGGCCTCGGAAGCCGGAGTGGACTCCGTCGAGCACGGTCACTTGATGAACGATGAAGCCATCGCCGTGCTGAAAAAGAACGGCACTTATCTGGTTCCCACCCTGTATCTGATGGATTGGCAGCGCGCTCATGCGGTTCAAGCCAATTTGCCGGCGTTTCTAAAAGCCAAAATGGAACTGGTATCGGGCGTAGGCAAGCAGAACGTGCAGAAGGCGATCAAGACAGGAGTCAAAATTGGCATGGGAACCGATGCGGCGGTTTACCCTCACGGATTGAACGCTCATGAGCTTGAAGTCTACGTCCAACTGGGAATGACGCCGCTCGAAGCCATCCAGAGCGCCACCATCAATGACGCTGATCTGCTGGGCTGGAAGGACAAGATCGGAGCCTTGGAGGCGGGAAAGTGGGCCGACATCATTGCCGTTGACGGCGACCCGCTGCACGACATCACGGTTTTGCAACGCGTGAAGTTTGTAATGAAGGGCGGGCAAGTGGTGAAGAACGACTACGCCAAGTAGAACCCTTCGAGCCGCTAAAATCCCGCCCAACCGCATTGCGTCGCAGGGTGAACTGCATTTAACAGTGCAGCAGACCGCGATGCCCGTCTCACCCGGATGATGCGGTACACATCGACGAGCAGAATGATCAGGCAGGCTCCGACGGCGTAGGGGAACATCTTCTCCGACCACCAATTGACCGCCCCGGCAACCCGCGCAGTTTTCTCGGCGGCAATATCCCGCACGCTGATGGAAAGGAAAATATTCGATTTCAACAGCCAGCAAAACAGGGCTGAACCGATCGAATCGCTCACCAGTCTCAACCAGGCACGGGTCTTGCTCCAATAAGGCCGAAACAAGTTCGCGCCCGAGATCACCATGTTGGCGGCCGTCAGTGAAAAGAAACCCCAGAACAAGTAGGTCCAAACCGGCGCGAGCGCGATGCTGACTCCCAAAAAATCAAGCGAGGTCTGGTACCACATTCCAGCCACCAGCCAAATACAAAACACCAGATTGAAGGTCACCTCGATCAGGGATTTTGAAATGGGTATCCGGTTGGGGTCGCGGATGGGCGGCAGCTTGCGCGGATCCCAATGATCCATGAACTTCGACTTCGCTTCGAGTCGTTCGAGCAGGGCAAACAGCAGGGTGATCGCGCCCAGGGTAAACAACGCCATTGGCCAGAACGCGCTCCAAAAGGAAGCCAGTCCCTCAAGCAGGCCCTTGCCGGAATGTGCGGCGCGAGCCACGGTGACGCCGGTCCAGACTAGAACCGACGGCAGCAAGTAAAACAAAGCGACAATCCTCAACACGAACCAGTAGATCGGAAAAAGCATCGGGCCAATAAGGTGTTGCTGCGGCCCGAAGCGATTGGCCACCAGCAAAGGGCGCCCGTGCTGCTTCAAGATATCGGCAACTTCCGCTTCGTTGAGCGGCCTTGCCAAGGCCGATTCACGCTCCTCAATCTGCGAACGAATGTCTTCCGATAGTTCAGCGGCAATGTCGTCGCGTTGCGGTTTGGGCAACCAAAAGCGGACAGCCTGTATGTAACGGTCCAAGAGTTCCATGATCATGACTCCTTGAGTACAGTCTCGAGAGAGCGACCGATGCCCTGCCATTCCGAGAGCAACTGTTTGAGCACCGCTTTGCCCTCGCGGGAAATGCGATAAAAGCGCTTGTTGCGCTTATCCGCTTCCCTCCACTCGCTCACGAGCAGTCCCTGACTCTCCAGCCTGCGCAGCAGCGGGTACAGCGTGCCTTCGTCGATTTCCATGCCCTGTTCTGCCAGGGCCTTCCGCAGCGTGTAGCCATACTGTTCGTTGCGCAGCTCCGCCAGGACCGCAAGCACCAGGCACCCTCGGCGCAATTCCAGCCGCAGATTGTCGAGCAACCCGTTGCTTTCTATACCTTGCGTCATATAGTGTACGACACATACTGTGTAATACACAGTATGTATTTGTCAAGGATTATTTTCTGCGCAATGAAAAAGGCCGGCTTGCGCCGGCCTTTCTTCAAAACGAAACTCAGCTACTTCTTGGGGGCAATCGCGTCCTTCGCGGCTTTGGCGACGCGGAACTTCACGACTGTCTTGGCTTTGATCTGGATGGCTTCGCCGGTCTGCGGATTGCGTCCAATGCGGGCCTTGCGGTGGGCCTTTACCAGGCGGCCAATACCAGGAACTACGAATACGCCATTCTTCTTGGTCTCTTTGATGGCTGTGTCGGCCAGGTTCTCGAGGAATGCTGCTGCGGTCTTATTGTTCGCTCCCACCTTCTCTGCCAGGTGACGAACGAGTTGGGTCTTGGTCATACCTGCTGCCATGAATCCTCTCCTTTTACGTAAAGATATTCTGCGAGATCGCGGGAGTTATATTAATCCCGTCGCCTGTGGAAAAGAAGCACCAAACCCAATATTTATGCGGGTTTTTGCTAGGAGGTACCAAAAAGAGCCATAAAAGACGCGGGTGGAAAGCATGGGACATCAAGATCGGCTTCAGGGATTGGGGGTTTGGACTCTCGGAGCTTCGTCTGGCGGAGCGGTAACTCAAGCCATCGGTTGCCAGTCAGAATGCGAAGAACGCGGTTCTGTGAGTGCGGCACGAGAGCTACTCCCGAAGGCCGCGAGTGCGCGATTTTGCTGCTAGGAACCGGTAGAGGACGGCAGGAGCCAAAAACCGGCGACAATTCCCCCATGCCATAATGGCCTTAGGAGATCGGCTTGTCCTGCGCGATTTGCGAAAAAAGGAAGGAAAAGCGCTTCTGTCCTGCGGTCCACGGACGCATATGCCCGCAATGTTGCGGGGAACAGCGCGAAGTAACCCTCGACTGTCCAGCCGAGTGTGTGTACCTGCAACAGGCGCATGCCCACGAAAAGCCGCGCTCGCTCGAGGATTTCGATCCGGCGACGCTGTTTCCCAAGATCGAGATCGGAAGCCGATTTCCGTACGAACAGGAGCATTTGCTGCTCGGTCTCAGTTACGCCCTTGCTAAAAGCGCTCGCATCGAACGCGGAGTTCGCGACGCGGATCTGATCGCGGCTCTCACTTCTCTCGCGAAAAGCTATGAAACCCTGGCCAATTCCGGGCTGCATTACGAATCGCCTGCGACCAGCCTGACCGAGCAAGCCATTGCCGCGGAAGTTCAACAGATGCTGAAGGAGTACCGCGAGGCGGAACAACAGCACCTCGGTTACACCAGGCTGCGCGACATGGAGGTCTTGCAAGCTCTGGTGTTTCTGTTGCGGATGGGAATGACCAGAACCTCAGGTCGGCCGAAATCGAAAGGATTTGTTGAGTTCTTGTTCCGGCAATTCCCCGAACAGGCTGCGAGCCTCTCCGCACCCCCCTCTTCGAGCATTATCGTTCCCTAGCGATGGCAACGCTGAGGCGCGTCCCGAGCGCTACCGTAGTCCCAAAAAAATCTGCCGAAAAATCCCCTCGATCACTCAAGCCGGCTCACCCCAGCGGCGCACGGCTTGTCCCGCAGGCAGCGCGTCGCGGAGTTCGCGGATCGTGCGTTTGAAGACCGGGTGACGAACATCGGGAGCGATTTCAGTGAGAGGTTCGAGGACGAAACGCCGCTCGTGAAGCCTGGGATGAGGCACGGTGAGCGAGTGGGTGTCGACGACCGATGTACCGAAGAGCAGGATGTCAATATCGATAATGCGGGGACCATCTTTCTGTTTGCGCTGGCGGCCCATGGCCTGCTCGAGGTTCAAAATTCCGGAAATCAGCTGTCGAGGCATCTTCTCGGTGTCGAGCTTCGCGGCACAGTTCAGAAACCAGGGCTGCGAGGTGAGCCCTACCGGCTCGGTTTCATAAAACGCGGAGACGGCTTCGACCGTTCCGAGTCGATCGAGCCCTTCGAGCGCAAGGCGCAGGTTTGCCGCCCGGTCACCCAGGTTTGATCCAAGGGAAAGATAGGCGATCTTGTGCACTTACCTGATTTTCCCCGTATTTGCTTAGATGAGGCGACTCGACCCCAGATTCCTAGAGAGCATACAGGAACCCAGCTTGAAACTTGCGCGCATTTTTGCGCTTCGCCACCCTTGAGGGATGAACCAGCTCCCCATTGACCTAAGAATCGACCGTGCGAGACGTCTGTTGCGGATGATCGAGCAGGATGCGCCTTTGCTCGAGATGCGCGTGGCGTCTCTTTCCCGCGAACAGCAGGAATCGGCCAAGTCTCACGCCCGAATGCTTGCCGAGCTTACCCGCGCAGAAATTCAAAAGCTGCATAGGGAAAAGGCGGAAGCGTCCATGACAGACGCCTAGAACTTTCTACTGCAGGGGTATCGAAGGGCGCTCGGGCTCGACTGGCGCATTCGCGTCATCGTCCTTCTGCTCTGCCAGGGTCACCTCTTCCCACGACCCCTGATCGCGCAATAAGCGAGAAACAAGCGCGGTATGCATGGCGTGGCCGGCACGATCAGCAACCACGTTGGCCAGAATTCTCCGGCCAATCAGTGCCAAATCCCCAATCAAATCCAAAATCTTGTGACGGACGAACTCGTCTGGATACCGCAGGGGCGGATTGACCAGACCGTCGCGGGTAAGCACGATTGCGTTTTGTTCCGAGGCACCGCGGATCAAGCCTTGCTGACGCATGAGCTCGGCTTCATGCAGAAAGCCGAAGGTGCGGGCGGCGGCGATTTCCGAGAGATAGTGGCCGTTGGTCAATTCTAGCGTCCGGCTTTCGCGGCCGATCAATCGATGGGGAAAGTCGATGGTATAGGACACAGAGTAGTGCTCTGCGGGATACAGGCCGATAAACTTATTCCCTTCCCGCAATTCCAGAGGGCGCAGGACCTTCAAAAAACTTCGTGCGCGGCGCTGCTTCCGTATGCCAGCCCGTCGAATCAGTTCGACAAAGGGCTGAGCGCTGCCATCAAGAATGGGAAGTTCGAGGTTGTCCAATTCAACGATCGCGTTGTCGATCCCCATTCCCACGAATGCCGACAACAGGTGCTCGGTGGTCGAAATCAGAACACCTCTCTTCATCAAGCTTGTGGCGTAGCTGACACGAGCAACGTTGCGGCTCACCGCCTCTACTTCGAAGCCGTCTAGATCAGTACGGCGAAACACAATTCCGGTGCGTGAAGCTGCCGGCAGGATGCGAAGCTGAACAGGCGCTCCCGAGTGCAGGCCAACTCCACTGCACTCGACGGCGGCACGGATTGTTTGTTCGTGGATCAAAGAGACTGTTTAGAATACGCTTTCTCGCATCACCCTTGACTGTGGCAAAAAAAACACACATCCATCCTCAAGCAACGTTCGCTAACTAAATAACCTGTTTATTGTCAATCGCTTAGATTTAGATGAAGGCTACTCTGGTATCGAAAGAGTTATCAGATGGTCGCGGCGCCGGATGAGTCCGGGGAAGACAAAAGAGCGAAGAGAGAAGCTATTTTTTCTTGCTGGCTGCGGCGTGGGCGTCGAACAGTTCCGGCTTCAACTCTTCGTTGTAGCTGGCTGCGGTAAGGAACGATTGAGCGGACATTTCGCCGTTGTAGGTTCGAGTGACGTCAAAGGGCGTGATGATTCCCTGGATGTTGCGATAGTTGTCGTAGATCTCCTCTTCGACATTGCGCTCTTTATCGGTTGGATCGCGCCAAGTGAAACTTTTGCGCACCGGAAGGTGGCTGTTGATGTCAAAGTTGATGGTCACAGCCTCGTTCTTTGCGTTCATGACCGTAATCTGCTCGGTTTGCTTCTGGGCGGCAACCGTTTGTCCTTCATAGAAGAGGGCAACGCCAGGCTGGTTAATCCACTCCCGCAGCACCGCGTCCAGGCCGTAATGGCGGCGGCGCATGTAGGGCTGCAGTTCCTCTTTATCCTCGAGAGTGCGGACACCGCGATAGGTGACCTCATAGCCTTTGTCACCATTGAAGATCTCAAAAACATCTCGTTTTTTGGTGAGCTCGAGACGGTCTTTGTCGGGATACTGGCGGAATCGCCAGAAAACGGTCCCCAGGCTGTTGGCCTCGCCGTGGTGGAAGCTATAGCTGCGGCCTTGGGAAGTTTGGGTGCGCCAGGTCAGGTAAGGCTGCCCCCCCAGAGCCTGGATCCCCTGCTGCAGAATTTCTTTCGCCTTTTGAGAGTTGCCTTGGTCTGTCGCCGTGGCGGTACTTTTCCCCGGCTCGGGATTGGGCTCCGGCGGCGCGTCGGTGCCGGTCGGACCTTGAGCCACCGAGAGCGTGGTCAGCAACACGAACGCAATCACATATCTCATTCTCTTCATGATTAGACGCGCCTTGTTTCGGACCGGCTGCTTTGGCTCAGCCAACCAGCACGGCGCCACCATTCACGTTCAATATCTCCCCCGTCACAAAACCTGCCATAGGAGTACAAAGAAACAGCACCGGACCCGCAATCTCTTCTGGCATCCCGATTCTGCCCAAGGGGATTGTCGCCAGGACCTTCTTTGCCGTCATCGGGTCGTCCATGGCCGGACGCGCCATGTCGGTATCAACCCAGCCAGGAGCCACACAATTTACATAAATGTGATGCCGCGCGAGTTCCGTTGACAGGCCCTTCACCATGCTGATGAGAGCTCCCTTTGTGGCGGCGTAGTCGCAATGGAAGGCCTCGCCGCGTTGCCCCGCGGTCGAACTGATCAGCACAATCTTGCCCGGGGAAACCTTGGCAGCCGTCTTCTTCATGGCCGCTACCGAATGCTTCACCAGCCCGAATACCGAGTCGAGGTTGATGGCGACGGTCCTTTCCCACTGCTGGTCCGTCATTTCCTCGATCGGTGCGTCCTCCGGCGGCCAGATGCCATGATTCGCGACCAGAATATCAAGGCGCCCAAACTTTTTAACGCATGCAGAGACCAATTCCCCAGCTGCCTGCGGACTGGTAAGCGACTTGGCTTCGGCGGCGCAGTAGGGGCCACATTCCCGGCAGAGCTTCTCGGCTTGTTCCTGTGCCTTTTCGTAGCTGAACAAAACCCGAGCACCAGCATCCACGAACATGCGTACGATGGCTGCCCCGATGCCGCGAGAACCGCCAGTGACAAGAGCGGCCCGACCTTCCAAGCTAAGGGCGACAGGCATAAGCAAATAGTTTCAGACCTGCTAAAGGAATTGGCAAATGGGCTACTGCGGGCCGACGCCGGGCATCACGAGCGTGTCCACGGTCGTGGGATCATCCCGCAGTTTGATGTAGAGCTCTTTCCCGCGCGGGACAGAGAGGCTCAAGGAAGCTTCAATGAAGCCGTCTGGCACCGTCACGGGGCTGGTAAAGTCTGGATCGGCGCTGATCGCGTCAATTAAGAAGAGTTTGTCGCCGACCAAGGTGCATTGGATCTCGGGTAGTTGAGCCTTCTCCGGCGATTCCCGTTGCTCGGTGATCTTCGAGAAGGGCGTACAGTGAATCGACTTCAATTCCGGCATTCGCACAAGATTCACAAGCGGCTGCCAATCACCGTCTACCCCCTCGGCGCTCACCGCCCGGAATTTCAGCGGCCCGAAGGCTGAGGGACCGAGCAGTTTCATGGGATCGAGCACGGCGAATACTGTCTTGGAATCCTGCAGCGTGAGGTTGCCGTCTTTGACCGTGAGCACAACGTGAAACGATTCATCGGCGGTTGCGACCTCTACCTTCGTGCCCGGGGCTAAGATTTCTGGGACCTGGGCTTTCAGGGAAAAATTCAGTCGGCCGTCTTGCGGGAGCTCGTCGGGGTTGCCAAGATGGATCATCGGCGGCGGATCGGTGTTTTCAATCTGCACGCTCTTATTCAGCACGACCAGTCTCGGCCGGGGCGGGGAGACCGCGACATTCAAATCGAGGATGCGGCTGTCATTCAGAGTGACCCGCGCCACCGCGCTCTGCCCTGTTTGCAACTTGGTCTTTGCAGAAGCATCCTGCGTGCTGAGCTTGAGTTCGTCTTCCTGATTGGCGCGCGAGAGGCCGGCGGGTCGGTAGGTCAGGCCTTCGAATTCCAGAGACGCAACCTGGTCGAGCCGCGTGCCCCTCAGCACTGCGCCACTGTCGCCGGCATAAATCGTCAGCGAATTGAGCCGACCGGCTTCGGAAAAGGTGTGCAGAGAAATTTCATCGGGCTCGCGCACCCCGAACTTTTGGATGAACATCTTCAGCGAGCCGGCAGTTGCATTCTGCAGTGGAACCTTGATCTCCAGTTCATCGGACTTTGAAACCTTCCAAGGCAATTTCACCTCTCTCGAGCTCGCGTCATGCATCGCCACTTCGCGCACGCAGCAGGTGTCGGTGGATTGAATGTGGAGGGTGTCCTCGCGGCCCACGATGAGCGCGCTGGCGTCCTTCGAAGCCACTACCCATTGTGCATTGCGGGCCGCTCGAAGGCGATAGTGAGGCCCTTCAAAAGGGCGGAATCCCCATATGCCGCGGATTGTGCCTGTCACTTCGCCGTCCCAGGGCTGGAAATGCGATGTCTGACTAGCGATCACGAATCCGCCGCGAGCTGGGTCAGGTTCCGCGGGAAGATCGAATGCGCCACCCGACTTGGTCTCAATGTGCAGCACAAATTTTCGCCCCAGATCAGTCGCGAAGATTAACGGTGCGCCGTCGGCGGGCAGAAGCAGTTCCGGCTGGTTGGCGCAGTAAACCTGCGTAGCATCGAGGGCCTGTAGCGGGGGAGCGACCGCCGCACGAACGGGCGGCAAGGCGATCACCATCACCGACTTTGGATTGCGGAACGAAGGTGGATTGTTGAGGCGAAGCTTCAGTTCATCTTCCTTTGGCAATGCGAGAGCCGGAATGTATTGAAACTGCGCCGTGTGGGCCGTGCTGAGAATGCGCGCCAAATCAACCACTGCCCCGATGTAGGGGCTGTAGTAGCCGCTTCGAGCCGTGGGCGTCGAGCTGATGTTGGCGATCAAATCGGTGGAAGCACCCGTGGTCAAGGTCGCAACCATGGTCTGACTGTGCTGGTCATCGAGCACAAGCTGATCGGTATGTTGGGTCAGGCAGGGCACCTGCTGCGCACTCGGTTTGTCAAAGCACTGCTGGTCCAGTCTGATGCTGAGGCTGCGCGCAAGCAGCGTTGTGCGAGTCTTTAGCTGATCCGGATCAGATGAGCTTTCTCGCACCGCATCAAGATAGGCTTCGAGGCGCAAACGATCGAGACTAGCCTGCTGCAAGTCCTGCGCCGCACGGACAAACGCTCCCGGCTTCGCGCGCACGGTGGCGCGCAGAGTAGAAAATGCGCCGCCCGTGTCGGGAGCGAAAAAAATCACGGCCTCTTCGGCTTCCTCGGGAACATTGACGTAGACACCCTCTTGATGCACATTCTTGAGCCAGGTGTCGACGCGAGTGAACCAGGAATCCGGCGGAGGATTGGTAGCCCCACGAAGGAAAGCCACAATCATCAGGTAACGCACCGACTGGCTCTCAGGCAGATCGGGATGGATCCAGAGGCGGTCTCCAGCCTGCAGGTTGGGGACTTGCGAGATGGGGAGCGTCTCGCCGGAACGCTGCACGCGCACATCAACCTTCGGTCCGATGAGATCGAAGGCCACGCTTTGCGTAGCTCCCTGGGCTTCCGCCACAACCGGGAGAAGCAGCCCGGTCGAGAACATCATGAAAAGGCAGATTTTGAGATAAGAATTACGCCGCGTCAGATGCACTGTTCCCTTCGATTAACAGAGTAGGCCGCGCTTTCTGATGCTGTGGCGATAGCGGCCCGAACCTTCAGCGTGCTTACCCCTATGCTACTGAGTCCGGATTCCAGGAGCAACAACGAATGAGTCTAATCGGCACACACCAGTTCAATGCGGTTCCCGAAGGGATCATGAATGTGGCAGCGGCGAACGCCGGGGATATCGTGAACTTCCTCGCAGGCGACTCCTGCGCGGGCGAGTTTTTCGATCAGTGCGGTGTAGTTCCGGCACACGAGCGCCGGATGCGCCTTTCTTGCCGGACGAAAGTCTGTTTCGACGCCGAGGTGAATGTGGACCTTGCCGCTCTGAAACCAGCAGCCGCCGCGCTTTGCGAGTTGGGGAGGTTTGGGAATTTCATCCATACCCAATACTCCGGAGAAAAAAGAGCGTGCAACCGCTTCTTGCCCTGCCGGCATAGCCAGTTGCACGTGATCGATCGCGGCAAACTCCGCTCGTTCAGATGAGTGCTGCAATCCGGTCTCCCTTTTGGGCTCACTTCTTGTGTTCAGGTTGCGCGGTCGGCGGCAAAAGCCCGTTGAGGCGCAGGTAGATCGCGGCCATTCCGTAGTGGTCTGCCCAACTGCTGGCGAGGCCCAAGGCGGCCCAGGCACGGGCACGCGGTTTCCCATCGAACCATTGAATGTCTTCGCTCAACTTTGAGTCATCCGCTTTGGCCAAGGCCTCGTGGCAGAATGCAAACGAAGCCTTCACTGCCGCCACTAACTTGTCTTTGCCCTCGTCGCCCTTCAATTCTTCCGCCTTGGGCCGGTCGACGTCGCCTGTCTTCGAGCAAAAGTAGTAGTTGCCATCCGCAATGTGGGCTGCGAGGTGACCGAATGTCATCTGCTCGGGTGTTGGCTTGAAATTGAACTTCTCAGCCGGCATCTGCTCAAAGGCCGCAATCGTGTTCTTCTCGCGCCCGTTCAACATCTGGCGCAGCGCATCGGCGACTGGACTCTTGGCCTGCTGTGCCGCGAGGACGGCAGGCACTAACACCAAAAACATCACAAGAATTTTCTTCATGACGTCATCTCCTGGAAGGGGAAACATGGCCCGGTACCGCGGCAACCGTTTCACAACCCTTTGGTCACTGGAAGGATACCGTACTCGGAAGGGTAAACGGGGGCGTGTGGCGATTTCACGCGCATCGCCAGCTGGTAAGACGAGCAGGCTTTTCAAGACTTCCTCCCGCCCTGCTTAACGTGCTAGGGGCGGCTGCCAGGCTGGCCACCTGCAAATCCTTGAGCCACTGAAAGGCCATCGCCGGGCACGCGGAATCGGGCAACGACACCTTCAAAGTGACAAGTCTGCCGGCAACGATCCTTTGGGTGCAGAGGCGAGAAGGTCTTTTTCGAATTGTCTTTCAGGGTCTGCGCGTACTTCGATTCCGAGGGGAGTTTCTAGAGACACCACTCCTCCAAACGCAATCCATTGCTGGTGAAGGGAAACGCGGAGAAATGCGCCGCGGTATCCGAGGCGGGACGGGTTCGGAGCCGCTTTTTCCGTGGCGGGCAGCATCGACCAGAGATTCTCGAACCGTTTGGCAAAGCCCCGAGAGACAGGCCAAGTTGGATCCGCTCGTCCGGAATAGAGAAACGCGCCGGCGATCCAGGTCTCAAATGATTTTGATGTGGCCATGCATAACGATCATAAATGCGCAGAAGTTGGTGTAAGGACCACGATCTGCGGTGCGAGGATCGGGGATGAGGTGGCCGCTGTTGTCCACGTTCGTTGCCGGAGTTCCCCCGGGTTTGTGCGTCCAGAAGCCATTACGCCCCTTGCGGTACCAGTGAAAGTCGAATCCGGGAGCGATCACGAGAGCGACCAGGTGGCCTTCCTTGGGACAGCGGTTGTTGGCAGTGGGTGCGTCGATGAGGTCGTCGGCGATGGCCGCAGGCCGCACCGACGCACAAGTCAAGGCCGTGTATTCGGCGCCGGCGGCGAGTCCGGGTTGGGCAAAGGTGTCGCTGCGGTAGTTGGTGGAGTAGTTGTAACAGTTGTTGCCGAATTGTTTTTGCCCGCTGTCATTCCACCACGCCGGCTCGTACAGGGGTGCGCAATGGCAGTGCTCACGACGCGGCCAATGCGGCGGCCGGTGTTTGCATTTTTCGCGAGTTCCGCGGAATCTCTCAATTTCTTTCAAGAGAAACGCGGGAAAATCACGCCCAAGCTTCAGCCGGCGAAGTAGGCCCGATTCGCGGACAAGGAATTCTTCGAAGTCCGTGTCGGCGGCGCGGTGCCTTAGCTTCGGCCCCATCAGGTCCCCGTGTGCCATCCGAAAAACCCTGGGCAAGCCACGCGCGCCACTGGCTTCAATGATCAGTCCACGATAGCCGAGGCTCGAAGAAGGGACAGGCAACATGCGGGACACGGGTTGTGCGGGACGCAGGTGCTCGAAGATCCGCTCGGCCTCGCGCCCTTTGATCTCAAGGACGGGGTTCTTGCGTCCGCTGAAGATGTCGATGGTGATTCGGAACTGCATGAAAAGCCTCCCGCCAAGTTAGTGAAGGAAAGAGGCAAATCGTTTCAGGATGGAATGCAAAAACCGAATCCCCACCCTGGAAAGAAGCGTGACAAGGTTGAGGACCAAAGGGTTGGGAGGACGGCAAAGCCCAAATGCTCGCTCGTCGAATTCGGACTTGCACTGGAAATCTGGAGCGTATAGCTTTATGCGCAATCCAATGGATACTCTGGGCCCGGCAAGTGAGACATTGCGGCTGACGGAAAACTACCGCCAGATGAGCGATGACGAGTTAATCGATCTGGCACGGCATCGGTCCGAGTTGACCGATATGGCGCAAGGCATTCTGTCGCAAGAGATATCGTCGCGGAAGCTCAAAGTGCCACCGGCTGATCAGCGGTCCCCAGAGCGCTTTGCGGCGCCTGAAAACGCTCAGGATGCAGAGTCGCCCTTCGATGAAGACCGTGAGCTCGTGAATTTTTGTTTTGTTTGGAGCCGGCGGGATGCAGAGCAGTTGCAGAAACTGCTCCTAAACGCGGGTATTCCTTTCTATATCGGTCCGGAAAAAGCGGCCAGCGTGGAAGAAGTGAGGTCGAACTTCTCCGATGGACTCGACGTGCTGGTCATGCGGATCGCCGAACATGCGACGCTCAACGCGCTTAAGTACTATGAACCCCAAGATGAGCCGTACAAGGAAAGCGACGCACAGTCCGAGAACCTTGCGATCCATTGTCCTAAATGCCACTCTGCTGACGTGGTGTTTGAGGATGCCGGTGGGGTCGAGCCCGAGGACGATACGGTCACGCAGAAGTTTGCCTGGGAGTGCGCCGCTTGCGGATACAAGTGGGAAGACCAGGGAGTCGTAAGCAAGAGTTAATTCGCGCCCGGATATCCGTTGAACCCCCGGTGGCCACAGGCTCTATGCCTGGCAGATAGCCGGCTCAGCTATCTGGTTGACGCTGTGGGCCGCGATGTCTGAGGTACCCCAACCTCCTAATGACCTCTGGTGGATGCTCCTCAAAGTGCAGTTCTGAGAATTTGGCATGATGGTTGATTGAGCATCCACACAGAAAGGCCGGAAGTACCTACCCACATAATCATCGCAAGCAGAGGCCCATTCCTTCGTTCCATTGGGGTAGAGCTTAGTTCTGTCGTCTTCCACCCCGCATGACGATTCTCCAACTCGTCACGAAGAATGCATTTCGAAACAAGCGCAGAAGCCTGCTCACGGGTTCTCAGCATCACGTTTTCCATGATGCTTCTGTCGCTCATGATCACCATCTGGCGCAGTTTCTACGTAGACACTCTTGGCACCACTTCTGCTCTGCGTCTCGTCACTCGCCCGCAAGGTTCGAGCTATTTCATGCTTGCACTGCCAAGCTATTACGAAAAGAAAATCCGATCTCTGCCCGGAGTCGTCAGCGTAACTCGATGCAACCTGTTCGCGGGTTTATACCGAAATGAGCGGTCCGAGAACGTCTTTGCTCAGCTGGGTACCGACCCCAAGGCTTTTCTTGAGGTACACCCTGACTATCGGATTGCACCCGATCAGGCAGCGAACTGGGAAAGCGACCCGGCCGGGGCAATTGCGGACAGGGGATTGGCCGAGAAGAACGGTTGGAAGGTGGGTGACCGCCTTACCCTGATCGGTTCGATAGTGCCGGTCAAGCTCGAGCTGACGATACGGGGGATATTTGATCCTCCTATCTCAACCCAAGCTGTCATTTTCAATTGGCAATACGTGGAACACTCTGATCATTCCATCAGCGGCCGCAATAATCTTTTTCTCATCTTGACGGATTCCCCACAATCGATGAGGCGTGTTGCTTCCCAGGTAGATAACCTGTTTCACAACTCGGCCGAACCGACAAGAACCGAGACGGAGAAGGCGTTCGAGTTGGAGTTCTTGGAAATGCTGGGAAACGTCAAAGCTTTCATCGCTGCCATCTGCATGGCGGCATTGTTCACGACCACCTTGGTCTGTGCCAACACCATGGGGATGTCCCATACGCGAACGAACGCGGGAACTTGCCGTCCTCCGCACCCTAGGTTTCAAACGTCGAAGCATCATTGCGTTGTGCCTTGCGGAAGGCATCGCACTGTCTTCCGCGGGTGCCTTCGTTGCCGCGCTATTCAGCTACCTTTCGATTTTTGTGGCTGCGCACTCCGCGGAATGGCAGCTGTATAGCTCGGTTCTGAAGGTTACACCTCTGACGCTGCTTGTGCTGTTTGCGACCGCGCTCTTGATCGGGTTCGTGAGTACGATCGTTCCTTCCTGCCGTGCCACGTGGATCCCTGTCGCGAGCGCGTTACGCCACACCGGATGAGTTTTTTGGCGATGAGAAAACCAACTACTCTTCGTGCACCTGAAGTTTGAATGCGGCGAGGTGGTGCTTGCCCCATGGGTTGCCGAGGCCGTCCAACCCATGTCCTGCTTACCGTGCAGGAATATGAAAGCGTTATGGAAGGGCAGAAAAGCGTTGCAGACTCATTGGCGATGCCGCGAACCGCTGAGGGGTAAGCAAGCCTTTAATCCAGATTTCCCGATTTCAATTCCTTTGAGATGTGCCTCAATTGATCGAGATCGCTTCCGCGGCCTGTCGCCCTCTTATTTGCAATCAAATCATCCAGAGAGATGAACGGGACTGGAATACCGAAAATTGTTCCCATCACTCGGCGCTTCCAGGCCTCCGAGAAATCGACCCCTGTAATTTGTGTAAGAACGTCAATTCGAATCGGGGCTATGCCGATCTGATAGGTGACTTCATTACGAGTAAATGTTTCCGGCGTGATGTCATCAGATTCAAGCGGTGCCCCAAATTGCTTAAGCGCCCCGAACAACCGCACGGCATTGTCGACTGAATTTTCCACCCACACGTCGAGATCTTTCGTGTATCGCGGTTCGGTGTACTTCATCACCGCGTATCCACCCACGATCAGATATCGAACTTCAAAGTCGTTTAAGAGTTGTAGCAGTTCTCTGAAATGTGGGTTTTCTGCCATATCTGACTTCCTCAGCTAGCTCCACCATTTCCCAGGCTGCGGCAAAAATCGCGTCGTCGCCCTGTTCTTGCCAGAACTCAATATCAAAGCTACGATCGGGAAACCCGCCTTGGATAAGCCGAGTCTTCCAATTCGAATCGTGTGAACCGCTCATGCCCTAATTCTCCACATCCAGTCAATCGTCAATCATACAGCCTGGTTCCGGACAACTCATGCGGCGCCGTTTTGCCGAACCAGAAGATCGCATAGCGCGTTTCTTAGCTCTTCACGCAAACGCGAATTCTGTACGTGAGGCAGAGCATGGATGGCGGCATACAAAACCTGATTGATTTCACTGCTTCTGAGCACTTCACAATTGATCTCTCTAGAGAAGAGCTCAGGCTTGCCCAACGGAAATTGCAGAAGCTTCCCCGCCATTTTCACCGCCCGTATGGATTGGCTAGCCGATTTATGGCCAGCCATGCGTCGGAGTATTATTATATTCGCTTTTTATTCGCTTGCAAATAGTTTATTAGCCGGGGCTGGGACTTCTCGTAAATACTCGGCTCGGTGCGCGCGTAAAAATGGCTCACAGGAGCGGGAGCTGGAGAATCTCGCTGCAAAGCAGAATCGCCTATGGCACGAATTCAGGAGCCTGCGCGTTCGGGACAGAGTCCAAGGACGTCATCTTCTGGTTCGTAGCCCCGTGAGAAGCAGGAATTTCAAAGACATAGCGGCGCAGGTGACAACTCACGGGAACGCGAAAACACTGGGGAGGACAGTCTGTGTGACCCTTATTTGATCCACTTTTCTGGATTTGTTTTTTGACCAGATGATCAAGACTCGGCACATTCTTTCCCAATTTTGCCGATTACTTCCGAAATATCTGTTCTTGAAACGATCCAGGGAAGCGCGCCCTTCCCTATAATTTGTTGTAGACTACCGCCATTTCAGGTGCGCGAAATGGTCAATCCAGTGGACCACCCACGTATCTTTCTTGTCGCTTCACTCCTTGTATTCTGGTTCTCCGGGCGGATCGGCGCCTGGTGGCGTGCGAGACACGGAAACATAAGCGAAGAAGTGCGCAATTATTTCTCACTCCTTCTTGGCGCTGCCTTAACGTTGTTGGGCCTTATCATCGCGTTCACCTTTTCGATGGCAGTCGGCAGGTACGATCAGCGCAAAAACTTCGAAGAACAAGAAGCCAACGCAATCGGGACTGAGTACGTTCGGGCAAGCCAGTTGCCCCCCGCCAATTCAGCGAAAGTGAAGGGGTTGCTGAAAAGTTACCTCGACCAGCGTATTCTCAATTACAAGACTCGGAATGAGCGCGAGCTCTTGCAGATCAATGCCCGGACTTTTCAGCTGCAGACGGAAATGTGGTCTGTGGCTTCGACATCTGTCGTGACATTGCCATCGCCAATGGCGACTTTCATCCTTGGCGGCATGAACGATGTATTGAACTCCCAGGGATATGCGCAGGCCTCTTGGTGGAACCGGGTTCCGATTGGGGCATGGACGCTTTTGATCATAATCTCTATCTTCTGCAATCTCCTGATAGGTTACGATGCACCGGAGAGGAGCGGCGTCTTCCTTCTAATTTTGCCGATTTTTCTTTCCATCTCGCTTTTTCTCATTGCGGATATCGAAAGTCCGCGCCATGGGTTTATTCTTGTCCAGCCGCAAAATCTCGAGAGCCTTGCTGAATCCCTGCACTCGCAATAGGCCACAAAGCATCGTTGACGAAGGAGTGCGCCGTGACAGGGGCTGGACTTCAGTGGGTGCAACTCCCGCCCGGGAGTGGTTCGCTACCCGATGGCCATCGAAATGGCAGTGGAGGCAACGAAGCTGTCGGAGGCTTTCAATGGAATGCGTCGCAAGGCGAGTCCACGAGCGTACAGGCCGTAACGTGTCACCTGGGGCCTAAGAGGCGTCGTGTCTATCAGGGCACGACACTTTCGAAGAAATGGGGGCGGCTAATCTGTCGTGCTATCCGCGACGAGACCGGACGAGATACGGTCAGGTTGGATCCGACGATGGTAGAAGCTCAATCGGATGTTGATGGGCTGGGCCAACTACTTCTGTTCGGGAGCCGTCAGCAAGGCCTACGGGCGCGGTGGATCTACATGCCCGCCTGAGCCCGCGTCGGTTGGCGGTGCGATAAACACGATGAGCTGCGGCCGGGTAAAAATCGCATTAATCACGAATTGGGGCTCGACGCTGGATCTACAGCGGAATTACCCCTGTTCGTTGCTTCTGATTGGCCAATCTCCGCGCAAACAACAAAAGGATAATCAGTCCAACGTCCGCGACTACTATCACCATTACGACCACTTTCGGATCGCTGAAGGTCTGTTCGCCGACGAGGAGGGCCGCAGCAATATTGCGCTGCGCCGTACCCAACGCCAGCACCCGCCTCGAGTCGCCGCTCGGCCCTCCGAGAAGATGCCCCGCGCCAAGCGCCAGTACTGTAAACAGAACTCCGGCGAGAATGCCGCGTGTGCCGAATATGGCCAACACCTTGTCAAAATTTGTGACCCAAATCAGCACGGTCAGCAGAATGAGGCTCAGATTCGATACACGATCAAGAACCGGCTTCACGCGGGCGGCTGCAACCTGGTAGCTAGCCTTCATCGCAAGCCCCACTGCCAGCGGAAGCAACATGAGGAGAACGAGTGAGCGAGCGATCTTTACGGGATCCACCGAGGCACCCTCGATTAGCAGGGGCAAGACTAGCGGCATGTAGCCAATCGTCACTATCATCAGCAGCACCATCAAAGCAACGGCGAACGCGAGGTCAGTTTTTGCAATTTGTGCCAGCTTTGGGAGAAACGGTGCACCAGCTGCCGTGCCCAGCAAGACAAGACCAACTCCCAAGGATTGGTCGAGCCGCAACAGTTTTTCAATGCCGAAAGCGCCAAAGGGCATCAGAACAAAATTTGCCAGCAAGGCTAGGCAGACAAGTTTGATATTGCGCAATGGGGCAAGAACTTGCCCTACTGTGAGATTCAAGCCTAGGGCTAGCATGCTTGAAACGACAAAAACGAATGTAGTGGCTGGGATTGCTTTGCTCAGAAGTTCCATTACTATCTCCGATGGGCCCGAGCACTTCTGCCCGGCGTATGCCCTTCTTACGCTGCGCCAAATCTACTGGGGTTGATCCAGCCACGAAGGGAAGCGGTAAGCTGGTTCGGCCTCGGCGCCCAACGCCCCAGTGCATACGGAGGGATCGGTGTTTTGTCATCCAGTACAGGATCGACGATGCGCCAAGCCTCTTCCATGTAGTCCCGGCGGGCGAAGCATGCGGAAGTTCCCACCACGGCGTCGCTTAGTAGTTCCTCGTATGCCTGCACCTCCTCGGATCTGAGGTCGCGACACCAGGAGTTCCGTCTCGGCGACTTGGCAGCGTCGTCGACGGTTCACCTCAATCCTCTGAAGCACGCGCGCACCTCGCGCACGAATGTCTCCGGCTGTTCGAACGCGGCGAAGTGGCCACCTTTCTCAACTTCGTTGAAGTAGATGATGTTCGCAAATTTCTTCTCGGCCCAGCGTGTGACGAATCGTCGACGCACTCACGCTCGGGCCATCGTCTGTTTGCGTTCGTCAATTGGAGTAGGTCACTCACTCTGTGGCTGCGATTCGCTTTTGAGAGAGCTTTTGGGGCCTGACAAGAATGACAGATGACGGGCTTGTATCTTCAAACCACAATTGGATTGCAAGGGCAGAGGAGAACAATATTCTAGTCCTTCTTAACGATAGGTGTCGAGAGAAGGGGGCAAGTTATAGCGGCAAAGATTCGACAAGAAGAAAGAGCGCACTACGAGATCGAAAGCTGTGGCAATCAGCACGTGAAAGTTGTCAACCTTGTCCCCACTAAAACGGCGTTTGCGTTGCGAACCAGAACCTGTCCCCGAATTTGTTGGGCGATCGTCGCGGCGTTGGTTGCGGCGACGAGCACAGAGGCACAGGAGTATGTGCGAAATTCCCGGCCTAATCTGTTGTCCTATGACGAACTTGTCCAGCTCAGCCTTACCGAAAAGTTGAGTCCCGAGCTGGAGAAAAAACTCCACGCTGTCACTACTACTCCCTTCATTAACAACGAGGCCTACTTTCGCGGCGCGAGGTCTAGGCCTCTCAACATGGACGGGCTTGGACCAACTCTCCGCATTGCGTTCTGGAACATCGAGCGAGGCCTTGAGCTTGACGACATCCTGCTTTTTCTTAAGGACAAAGACGCTTTTATGGCCAAGGTTGCCGAGGAGCGCAAGACGGCCAAAGAACATGGGAAGAAGGTCCGTCAAGTCAACATGGACAGAATCCCCGAAGACATCGCGACCTTGGAGTCCGCGGATGTATGGATCCTCAATGAAGTGGATTGGGGGGTTAAGCGCACCCAATATCGAGAGGTAGTTCGCGAACTCGGCGAAGCCTTGAACATGAATTGGGCCTATGGGGTGGAGTTTCTCGAAATCGATCCGAAGCAGCTGGGAACCGATACGTTCGAGGACGGCGAAGATGAGGCCGCCAGGCAACAACTCTTGCAAGAGTTCCACGTGGACAAAGAGCGTCTCCGGGCATTACACGGAAATGCGATCTTGTCGCGCTATCCCATTCGGTCAGCGCGGTTGATTCCATTCACGGTCGGATATGACTGGTTCAAAGAAAGCAAAATACGACCGCTCGAAAAAGGAAAACGCAAAGCCGCCATCTTGATCGGAGAGGATCTATTGCGGGAGGTACGCCGCGGCCAGCGAACCACGTTGTTCGTCGATCTCGACGTCCCAGAAGCGCCAAACCAGCGCCTCACGATCGCATCAACGCACCTTGAGAATCGGGCCAAGCCCAAAGTTCGCAAGGAACAGATGAAAGAGCTGATAGACGAGATCTACCAGGTTTCAAATCCGGTAATAGTGGCTGGTGATCTGAACACCACTGGAGGGAATTCAACACCCACGAGCGTGGAAAACATGCTGTACAAGCGATATGGGAGCGCGGACTTCTGGACAACCCAAGGTGTTCAGTGGGCCACAGGCCTGGGGTTGATTTACACCGGAGCCAGAGCGGTGAGAAAGCTGTCCGGAATTCAATACCGCATCGACCCAACATCCGCCAACATCCCCGGCGCTTCACCAAACCTGGAACGAGGACTGTTCGACATGCTGGGAAAATTCCGGTTTGCAGATGGCAAGGCTTTCGATTTCCGTGGTATTCCCGAGCACAGCTTCAACGGGAAGTCTGGCACTCTGGCGGATTCCAATGAGCGGGGAAGCAAAGGCTTTGTTCCTTCGTTCGTCGCTGAGCTTGTGTGGCCGAAGGCCCGAGTTGCCAAATTCAAGCTGGATTGGGTCTTCGTGAAGTCCGATCTGGACAATTCCAGAAATCTGAAAGGGTCGTATCTCTTTGCACCGCACTTCGGGCGAACTCTTAGTGATCTGAACAACTGCTTACCACAGCCAATCTCCGACCACAGTCCGATGACAGTGGACCTCCCTTTTCACGAACCGACACAATTAGCAGTCAAAATGCGATCGAGTTACTGACGATGTGGATTCTGTACACAGCCTTGATATTCCTCGGAACAGCGGAGGCGCAGATAGGGCCTCCTCGGCAAGGCCAAACGCCAGCGGCACCTGCTCACGATTCCTTTGCATTGTCGCTGATCAAGCGTGGCGCAAAAGATCACGATCTCGACTCTCTTATCAGCGTCAGATGAAGGCGCCGCTTCGGAAAGCTGGGATCGAATGGGAAGGCTGGCATGGGTTCAGGCGAGGTCTCGCCACGAACTTGGAACGCATTGGGGTACGCGGGTCGATTGCAGCGATGATCTTGCGGCACACCAATGACCGGTCCCGCGCAAGCATTACATCAAGCCAGCCCCGGTCGAGGCCATCGTTGCCATGCGGCAGTTGTCCGACACCTTCTCGAAGGTGGAAACTCCGCCGTTGCTCCCCACAAATGCTCCCCAGAATGCTCCCCAAGCTCCCGAATTGAACAAACAGGGAGCCGAGGGACAATGGGTCCAGTAAAGGCGAGTGCGATCTAAATGTCTGAGATTTAAGCGGTAAAAGGAACTTCTCCTATCGTGGTAAACTGGTGCAAATCGTCGCGGAGAGATGGCCGAGTGGCTGAAGGCGGCGGTTTGCTAAATCTCTCCTGTTTGTTGCCCTGATATACCTTCATCGCCCTACAAGCGCTTTCCCGCACATTTCCGGCCAAAATTCGGGCACCTCGGGTGGCAGCACACAAAAGAAAAACACAATAGCCGAATTCGTGTCGTTTGGTCCCGACATAGAAAAGCTTGGTTGGCGAACGTGAGGACTTTCAGGGCGATTCTCCTTCTACAAACATGGGGCAGCAAACCGTATTGCGGTTAGCTGTTTGGCTGCTTTCCACTGAAATTGTGGTACAATGTAGCTACGTTGCTACATTAAGGGGACCGAGATGGCCATCACAAAATTGTCCAGTCGAGATTTTAATCAGGACACCAGCAGGGCAAAGAGAGCCGCAAAACGAGGCCCCGTTTTTATCACAGATAGAGGGCGTCCGTCCCATGTCCTGCTTACTGTGCAGGAGTATGAAAGGATTACCGGAGGGCAGAAGAGCGTTGCAGACTCATTGGCGATGCCGAGTGCCGCTGAGGTTGAATTCGAGCCGCCACGCCTGCGGGGCAGTCTACACGAATCAGCGGACTTGACTTAGATGTACATTCTCGACACCAATGTAGTTTCTGAGCTAAGAAAAGCAAAAAAGGCCAATCAAAACGTCAGAAAGTGGGCCCACCCGTTACCGGCCGGGAGCCTCTATATCTCGGTAATTTCAGTACTGGAACTAGAGATCGGAATCCTTCTGATCGAAAGGCGCGACCAACAGCAAGGCAGGATTCTTCGTGCTTGGATGGACAGGCACGTGTTGCCTACATTCTCCGGTCGAATCTTAGCGATTGATACGGACGTTGCCCAGCGTTGCGCGATGCTACACGTGCCTAATCCTCGCTCCGATCGCGATGCCCTCATCGCAGCCACAGCGCTCGTGCATGGCCTGACTGTTGCGACCAGGAATGTTGCCGATTTCGATCGAATGGGAGTCGGTGTGCTCAATCCTTGGGAGCCTTGAGGCTGTTCAGCGGACCTAACGTGACATTTTTTCACTCTCGCGGCGTCCGTTCAGCAGTTTAGCTGCGCCTTCGGCGAAAGAGCCGACGCGCCATGGCAAGTCGACTACATCCCTACGTATTCTGGACCTTCCGATCGTATACAATGAACACGAAGACAATCGCACAATAACCAGTCCGTAAGTTATAGAGGAGAGATGGCCGAGTGGCTGAAGGCGGCGGTTTGCTAAACCGTTATACGGGCTAACACCTGTATCGAGGGTTCGAATCCCTCTCTCTCCGCCAGACCTTGCAATCCCAATCAGATACAAGCATATTCAGCTCAGTTCACCGCAGAAGATACGGCGCTGGGGGTTCTCTTTTACTGTCCGATAAGTGTCCGTTAAGGCTTCTGACGCTACCGGAATACTGCTCTCCAGCTTCGTCATTGCGGATTTCACATCCTCCGCAGCCGTCTTGATGTAGTACGTTGCCGTGGTGCTCTCGTTCGCATGGCGCAGGATGCGCTGAATAACCATTTCCGGCACTCCCAGGCGGACAGATTGCTACCGAGGCCACGTCGGGCAGCATGCCAGCCGTGCCATTCAGGGACCTCCGCATCGCGCTTGTAATTGTGTCCGTTCTTCGGCTTGTGTTCCATTTCGCTGAAGTGGCACACTTCGCAACGGTTCAGTGCTGGAAACCCAACTATGACCCGGTGTGCTTCGACATGAAACGCCGGAACCGCGCTGATGCTCCAATTGTTCAGCTAGACCACGAAGAGATACTTGAGCGGGGCCGCATCCGCGTAGTTCGGGAAATCGCACCATCATTCGCGCAATTCATGCAGAGTGCATCGACCGAGAAGCCCCCGTAGCCTAACTGTCGCGAACGGCAACGTCACCACTTTGCGCTTTTCCTTCGCCTTTTTCGAGAATGATGAGTAGAGTCGAGAACAGGCGCAGTGGCCTTACCCTCCCGGTGGCTACGGACGAAGCTTTCGCGTCGTCGCCTCAGTCCGGTTTGGCTTAGCTCTGTTTCCTGTGCCCGCTCATCGAACCGGACAGGCGGGTTTCCCGCATCCGGCTCTCGGAGAAAGTTCACGGTCTCGCCCACGGAAAGCTGCTTGTCCGAGTTGTGAGTTCGACAAGACCCAGCACCTGATGCAAGGCGGTAATCGAGAATTGCTTGGTTGCCTGCCCTCGCAGCTTGTGCTTGGCGCACAGCCACTGTCGCAACCTATGGCGAGCGTGTCGTTCGATAGCTCGATAGGATTTGCTGACTGATCCAAGACAGAAATAGTTGGCCCACCCGACCATCATACGGTTGAGTGTCGTTATCTCGGTTTCTTGGGCCAGAAGGGTCTTGTTCCGTCCGGTCTCTTGGCTGATCGCCTCACAGATGCGTTGCACCCGTTTTCTTCGACGGAGTGATGCCTAGATATGCCCGTCCCGTCTTTGGCGAGTAGCATCGTCCGAACGTATACCCTAAGAAGTCGAACTTTTCTTCCGGCAGTTTGCAGACCCGCGTCTTGGTATCGTTCACCGTCAGCTTCAGCTTCGACATCATGTTCCGCATCTTGACCAAGGCCTCCTCAGCCCTGTTCCGACAACAGATCACAAGATCGTCGGCATAGTTAACGACGTACGCTTTCAGACGTCTCTCGTGCCCCAGTTTCTTCCATCCGAGCACCAACCGGCGCATGTACAGATTACTCAACAGTGGGCTGATCGGAGAGCCTTGTGGACTGCCCCGACCTTCATCCCGGTTTCGCGTACTTCGACGCTTGTTTCCTCGCTCATCCGTTTCTTCGACCTGCTGCTCCACCATTGGCTTTGCAGCATTCATAGGCAAAAGCCACAACGTCCTTGCGGTACACCTTGTCATACAGCGCATGGAAGCGAAAGCTAGGCGCTTCCTTCGCTTTGTCGTGCAACGCCGTCTGCAACTTCTGAACACTTTCTGGGGTTGTTAGGTTCGACACCAATCCCTCCGTCTTCGTCGCTTCTTGCGTTTCCTTTCAACTGAGGCCCCTTCCCTCCACCGGCATTATCCGGCTTCATCAGTACCACGAGCCTCTCCGTCACCCCGAGCGGCCCGGCCTGTCTCTCGCGAGTTGCCGGTTGATCACGACTGTGATCACCGCTGGGGCTTCCCGTGTTGCTGCTGGTCAACTTTGCCTGCTTGCCGTCGCCATTACCCCGGCAGGCCTGATGGTCCTCGTTCGCTCGTACTGTCCCATCAGCGGCGGCCCTCCCGATATCACGGCGGGTTGGCTCCTGCGTTAATCGTTTCGAGGCCTGCTCAGCGTTCACTCTCGTTACGGCCTGCATGCTCGCCAAGTCACCTAAGTGACCCTCTACACCGGAGGCTCCGACGGTTTCGTTTCCTCCACCGCCGCTCCGATTGCTTCCGGGTGGAGCGAACCCAGTTCCCGGGCGGGACTTTCACCCGCAGTCGACCAGCGCCTTTTCACGGCGCACGTGATATGAGGAGTGGGTGTTGAAAAAGTCACTGAGATTAGCAGGTGAGATTTAGCAAAAGCATGTTAGAAGGAGTCATGCTTTGCTGGATTTCGATGGTTG
>DATJEL010000049.1:0-2737 GCA_035496675.1 Terriglobales bacterium | reverse complement strand
CTTTGCCTTCAAGAAACGAAGGTGCAGGACAGCGAGTTCCCGCTCATGGCGTTACTGCCCTCAGGTTATGAAATCAGCTACCGAGGGATGAAGAGCTACAATGGCGTGGCCATCCTCACCCGAATGAAACCGGAGTCCGTGCGGGCTGGGTTGGACGACGGCGGAGAGCCGGACGAGCCGAGGCTGCTTCATGTTGTGGCCGGCGGCATCACCATTCTCAACACTTACATTCCGCAGGGGTTCGAGATCGATTCGCCCAAATATGCCTACAAGCTCGAGTGGTACAAGCGGCTCCGAACCTACTTCGAGAAGCACCTCTCACCGATGCTCCCTGCAATTTGGTGTGGGGACATGAATGTGGCACCGAGGGCGATGGACGTCCATAGTCCGGAAAAACACCTCACGCATGTGTGCTATCACGAGGCCGCGCGAAAGGCCTACGAGGCTACGGTGGCGTGGGGTTTCCACGACGTCTTTGTGCGGATGTATCCGGAGCGGCAGCAGTTTACGTTTTGGGATTACCGCGCGCCCAGTTCGTTGGAGGCGAATAAAGGTTGGCGCATCGACCATATTCTGGCGACGGCTCCTCTGGCAAAAAAATGTTTGCGGGTTGAGGTTGATGTTGAGCCCCGGCGTGCCAAGGATCCCTCCGATCACACCTTTCTCTGGGCGGAATTCGACCTCAGCTGAGGAGGGCAAGGACGCGGTCGACTAAGGAGGGCCAGAGGCAGATGTCGAGCCGCGGAGGGCGGAAAGCTCACCGGCTCAGCGGAGCCATCACCGTCACTTCCCGGTGATCCGCGCGCGCGACATCTACGCCTGTCCTGTCCGGCGAAGCGCAAGTCGTTCACTTCGGCCCGGACGAGGGCAACATGCTTATGCCGCATGCAGCGTGCTTGGCGTCGAGCGTGTTCGTGCAAGGCGGTTTTGTTCGATCAAGGGGTCTAGCACCAGCCCGCAGTTGACGCACCGCAAAACGGTTCCGTCGGTGGAATATTCCGGTCGCGATTCCGCAATCATCAAGCCTTTACATTTTTTACAGGTCATATCCCCACCTCCCGATGGATTTTCGTTGTCCATACGACCGCGAATGTAGCAATGGAAGATTAACGGGATGTTAACGGTCAGTTAAAACACTCTAATATAAAACCCCGAATCCATTAGAAGCGGTAGGAACGCAATTCTGGATACGAGCGGCATAAGGTATGGAAACTGTGGGGAGTTTGGAACGTTTCTGTACTGATCACTATTATGGTGAACGGAGTCGACGGCTCAATCAGGGCGAGCAAAATGTTGTCGGAACCACTTCAAGGCATACTCTGACACTTGCTCGAGCGTTCCCGGTTCTTCGAACAGATGTGTCGCACCCGGAATGATCATCAGTTGCTTTGGGCCGCCAAGAAGCCGGTAAGCCTGCTGATTCATTTCAATCACGGGGTGATCTTCGCCACCGACAAGCAGCAGGGTTGGTGCGGTCACGTGAGGCAAATAGCGTTCGGCGAGGTCAGGACGCCCGCCGCGCGAGACGATGGCACACACGCCGAAAGAGGCTTGTGCAGCCGCTTGGAGTGCAGATGCCGCCCCGGTGCTGGCACCGAAGTAGCTCAATGGCAGCGCCCTGGTACGAGAGTCTTTGCGAAGCCAGGCACTTGCCATCAACACACGATCCGATAATAGAGCAATGTCGAAGACGTTGCGCCGATCCTCCTCCTCATCCGTCATTAACAGGTCGATCAGGAGTGTGGCGATCCCTCCCTGCTGAAGCTTCCGAGCCACAAACCGGTTACGCGGGCTGAATCGACCGCTTCCGCTTCCGTGCGAGAATAGAACGATGCCGGCTGGTGTGGACGGGATCTCCAGGAACCCAACGAGGGTCGTGCGGTCATCCCTGATCGTAACGGTCTCCTCGACCATGCCGTTCTTCCACGGTGAACTTATGTTTCCCGAGAACATTTTGACGCTTCTGGGATTCAATGAGAATAGGGGAAAAGCGTAGATCCATGCCTGCTCGGTGCTCATTTCCGTAGGCGGTAAACTGACAAATCCCCCCTGATCGAATTTCGGCCTTGTACTCCCCCTTTGACGCTTGCTATCCTCCCCGCTCCTGTACGGGAAACAGAACCAATAATTGCGCACCGGCATTCGGAGTCGTGCAAGGTCCATCGGCCCACCGCTCTGGTTCCTCCTGGCTCGAACTTCCGGACCACGGCTTTTTGTGAAGTCTTGAGCGTAAGGGAAATTCTCGTCCAAGATTCCTTTGGGCGGGCATACATCACTTCCGTTCCCTCAGCGTCAACCCGCGACAAAGAAAAGCGATCCTGTGAACAGCAACCCGTCCGGAAGAACACAGAAGAGGATTTGTGCGGCGATGGCGTTGGATCTGCACGCACTAGTCTTTTTGCGTGCGCAGCTCGCGCATGACTGGATTGGGAGCAGTTCATGACCGTCGTCAAATCGATCGGAGATTTCTGGTTGGGAATTGTGTTGTTGCCAAAGAACCGAGCAACCGCCGGCAGTGGTGAGGCGCCATGCGCATCTTGATGGTTGAAGATAGTCCCGACGACGTTAGGCTGCTGCGTGAATATCTGGTTGGAGATCGTCGCGCTGCCGAAGCGTTTCAGGTGGTGCATGCCGAACGACTCGCGCTCGCCTTGCAGTCTCTCGAAGGGGGCGGATTCGAGGCGGTGCTGCTGGATCTTTCCCTGCCGGACAGCCAAGGTATCGAAACGCTGACCAA
>DATJEL010000048.1:0-3155 GCA_035496675.1 Terriglobales bacterium | reverse complement strand
ACCGCGACATGGGGCCGATCTCTCGATATCTTGGACCGCTTGTTCCGAAGGAAACCCTGGTGTGGCAAGACCCTGTTCCTGCCGTCGATCATCCACTGATCGGCGATCAGGACATTGCCGCTCTTAAGGCGAAGATCCTGAGATCCGGACTGTCCATCTCCCAGCTGGTCACGACTGCGTGGGCATCGGCAGCATCGTTCCGCGGTTCAGATAAGCGGGGTGGGGCGAACGGGGCGCGCATTCGCCTCGCACCACAAAGAGATTGGGAAGTGAACCAATCGCCCGGGCTGACGAGAACACTACAGACCCTGGAGACAATCCAGAAGGATTTCAATAGCTCGCAACATAACGGTAATAGGGGGAAGAAAGTTTCACTAGCTGATCTGATCGTCCTGGGCGGCTGCGCCGCGGTCGAGGAAGCCGCGAAAAAAGCCGGGCACGACGTGAAGATTCTTTTCTCTCCGGGACGCACGGACGCTTCGCAAGAGCAGACCGACGTGCACTCCTTCGCCGTAATGGAGCCGGTCGCGGACGGCTTCCGCAACTATCTCAGGCGCGGACAGCAACTGTCGCCTGAGGAACTGCTGCTCGATCGGGCCCAGTTGCTGACTCTCACTGCTCCCGAGATGACAGTGCTCATTGGCGGCATGCGCGCTCTGAATGCGAACTTCGGGCAGGCCAAACACGGCGTCTTCACTAATAGGCCAGAAACGTTGAGCAACGATTTCTTCGTCAACCTGCTTGACATGGGCACGAAGTGGGAACCCTCGTCTGACGAAGGCGTTTATGAGGGACGGGACCGGGCGACCGGCAAACTCAAGTGGACGGGCACGCGCGTCGATCTGCTGTTTGGTTCCAACTCCCAACTGCGCGCAATCGCAGAGGTCTATGCGTGTCACGATTCGAAGGAGACGTTTGTGACGGACTTCGCCGCCGCATGGAGCAAGGTTATGAATCTCGATCGCTATGACCTTGCCTGAAGCTGGCAGAGAAGCTCTCAGCATTCTCATTTGACCGTGGGGCAACTGCGGCAAGCATGCGCGGCAAAATGCGTGACTGTCGCAGCCTGTCTGCACGAAACCGGGCTATCCAGCGATTAGACAAGCCATGCGAGTTCTCGGGAACTCAACCTGCAGTGCATCTTTTCCAGGCGTGATCTTGATGCCGAGATCGGTGGGATACAGCAGTTTCGAGTCTGTGGATGCCCCTGATATCTGCACTGTCTCTGGTCCATCGATCCTCCAGACGGCAACCAAAGTCTGCTGCGGGGACCGCATTCCTAAAGCAACGGGCGTCTTGGAATTCGTGACATCCGACATTCCGAGGGGATAGAAGGGAACTGCCGCAGGAATGTGTTTACGAAGAATCTCCTTATAGATCCGAATGCCTTCCGTTATTTGGGTCGACGCTGCTGAAGCGAGGGAGTCGAGACGACCACTTTGGTGAATACGACACATCATTGCCGTTACCATATTGAAGCTGGCTTGTTCGGCATCAGCATTCGCCAGCGGGTAAGACCAGATGGCGAGTTGTTCGGGCAAAACGGCCGCAGATGCCCCCACCAAAATTGCGGGAAGCTTTAGATAATCTTCCTGGTCGGTCGTGGATTGAAGTTGAAGACGGCTAAGCATTGCGTAGTCCATGCGCCCGCCTCCACTGCCGCAGTTTTCAATGACCAATTCAGGGTAACGATCCAGAACGCTATCTAGCCAGTCCAAGTGGGCACGGTTATGGTCGAGCAGACCCTGCCCGAAGCTGTCAGCATTCAACTCGGTCCCTTGTAAGGAATCGACGTTGTAGTCCATTTTGATGTAACCCGCGCCATACTCGTTCACCACGCGTGCCATTACCTGGTCGAGGTAAGTGCGTACTTGCGGGTTGCGGAAGTCGAGGAGAAAGCGCGAATTTTTCAGCACTCTTTTTCCGTGTCGAACTAAGAACCAGTTGTCCGGCTTGCGCGCGAGCAGCGACTTCTGCCCGGCGACCTCGGGCTCGAGCCACAGTCCCGGAATCATTCCAGCTTGCCGAATCTGATCGAGAACGAACTTCAAACCGTGCGGCCATCGTGTTGCGGAGGGTTCCCACGCTCCAATCGTGGGGCTCCAGTCTTCATGCAGATCTGCATACCATCCCGCATCGATGACGAAGTATTCGCAACCAGTTTTTGCAGCTGCGGCGATCAGCGGCAACTCCTTCGCTTCGGTTGGGTCGCCCCACAGGCAATTCATGTAATCGTTGAAAATCACACGGCATCGCAAGTTCGCAGGGCGTGGCTTTTCGCAGCCGACGCGCCGGTAACGCGTTAACGCCTCTACCCCTTCGCCGAAACCCCCACGCACACATCCGACGGCCACGGGAACAGTCTCGTAGGTTTCGCCAGGCTTCAGGCTTTTCCACGCCGCGGAGTGCAGATCATCAGGACCGCCGAGGTAGGCGTAGACGTCGTCGGCGTTGTTATCACGAGCCGAGACATTGGAGATCTCCCAATACCACGATCCGTTATGCTCAATCTGCCAGAACCAGGTCAGGCCCAGCTCTGTGTTTTCGGCCATTGCCATCGGCAAGTATCGCTCCGTTGACCAACTGCCGACACTTCCCGCCCGCGCTTCTGACCAACTGGTGCGCTCGTTTTCGACAAAGCCCATTTCGGATGGCCGCAGCGTGTGCCACTGGCCCTCAGCCATCCAGCTATTCACGGCGAGGTGGATGCGCAATTCACGCTCATACGCTTGAGGAGAAGCAAGGCCATGCAGCATCGCTGAGCTCATGAACTCGATACCGACAGCGGAATCTCCGTTATTTTTGACTCGGGAATAACGCCGAACTACTGGAATGCCGTCAAAGGCCTCATACACAGATTCCACACTTAGCTTCAAGTTCGGGTCGGTATGCATGCAGACCAAGCGCTTGCCTCGCTGCGTGGCCTCCTCCCTGCTACCAGCGAAAAGCAGCCGGGAACCTGGTTGACCTACGCCGGATTTCATCCCTTGATCGGGAGAATTCTCGCCGCTGCATTGCAGTGCGATTTCAACACCGGAGGAATTGTCGGCTCGCGCCGCCATGCCTGTCGGGACAATACGCTTCTGGCGCAATTTTCCAGCTGTTACGTCGAATGAAAAAATGAGGTCGCTCGTGTCCCACGCAAAAGGCTCAGC
>DATJEL010000047.1:0-3210 GCA_035496675.1 Terriglobales bacterium | reverse complement strand
TCGGCGCCCCGCCTACCGACTTTGCGGGATTAACGCGTTCCGATCCTTACGACATCGGATCCTACAAGTTCGGTAGCGAAACGGCGACCAGCGCACCTAGTCCACCCACTGGCCTGACGGCGCTGGTGCAATGAACCCCCTTGTCTTCGTTCCCGTGGTTCCCTTGGGCCATACGACAAAATCCATGGGGGGTGTGGGAAAGGGGCCGGCGTTTTTGAGGCCTCTGCCCCACTTTATTATTTCTGTAGAAGCCCGCAGCCTGCAAACTTAGGTACGGCACTGCAAGCTGCCGTGAGGACGCTTTTCGTTGTAATCCTGCCTCCACTGCGTGATCTTCTCCCGCGCGTCGGCAAGATCGCTAAACCAGTTTTCGTTCAGGCTCTCATAGCGGACGCGCTCGTTGAAACGCTCCATGTAGCCATTCTCCATCGTTCGTTCTCGCTGAATCGTATGCCAGCGCAGACCTTGCTCGTAGGCCCATCGAGACCGCGGCTCACGAACTCGGGCCCTTGGTTCTCCCAGCACGCACACCACCACGCTCCACCCAGCGAGCTGCCGACCTCGATCGCCAGGCACTTCCGATATCCTCATCCCGCCAAGATAGCCAATGCAGAGTTTGTATCCAAGAATGCCGATCATGTGGTGTCGGCATACTCCGCCGGATGCCAGTCTGATGTTCCCCAGCGCGCCGATCCTCCAAGGTGAGGGCTTGAAAACCGCAATCAGAGCATTAGCGGCCGATCCAAATTTCTCGATCCAGTTCCGCACCGACAAAGTAGAAGCAGCGAAGTCGGAACGAGGTTGGCTACACCAGTAGAACGTACACCAAGACGATGAGCGACCCGAATACCAAGAAAATCCTTTACGAAAAGAGCAAGTACGTCACGCTACCGCGAGACCCTGCCGCGATCTGTGATTTTGGTCACGCTCGAATAATGTGAGCCACATCACGGACTTTCAACAATGGGAGGAGTACAGATGTTGCCTAGTATGATAGCTGGATCATGTCCTTTTTAGGCGTTCTCGCTCAAATCTGCAGGCGCGCTTAAATGGTCGGTTTGGGTATCCTGGGGAGTTTTGAAGAGTGCATAGCGTCCTCGTACACGGCCAGGGTCTGGCGCGCATTGATGTCCCAGGTAAGAGAGGCCCTGGAAAAAGTCTCAGCACGGTTTGCGATTTCCCATGCAAGCCGAGGGTTTGACAACAACGAGTTCAAAGCGGCGGCTATCGCAGCTCCATCGCTGCAGGGAACGAGGAGGCCGGTTTCGCCATGGCGAATGATTTCCGGTATGCCGCCGACCGGGGTAGCAACGATCGGAACGCGACAAAGCATTGCTTCCGGCAAAATCGTCGGCATGCCTTCCGTGAGGCTGCACAGCGCCAGACAGTCAGCCGCGGAGAGCCAAAGGGGGATTTCGTCGTGCGGTCGTGCGCCTGCAAACAGGCAGGCATGAGCAATGTTCAAGCTCTCGGCTTGCGCCGTCAGGGCTGCTTTCAATGGACCATCGCCAACAATGCACAGCTGACTGTCGGCTCGGCCCAACAAGGCAAAGCCCTGCAGGAGATTGTCAAGCGCCTTTTCCAGCCGAAGGTAACCGACAAAGCAAATCAACTTGCCGGTTGCGGTCAAATGCAATCTGCGGCGCGCTTCTTCCTTGCTGACTGGCATGAAGGTCTTATGATCTGCCCCATTGTGAATGACGGTGAACTGGCGAACACCTGCGAGAAGGAAGGCCTTCGTTTGCAGCTCGCCGCTTACGCCGATCAAGCGATCAACGTGCCGTAGCGCCCAGACGCTGGCCCAGCGGACAATCCGGTTACTAAGTGGGGCCACGCGGACATCGGACCCGTGCGCGGTGCAGACGACTGGCAATTGAAACTCGCCGCCCAGTAGGACCGCGGCGAAGCCGTCAGGTAGGATGGCATGCGCGTGAATCAAATCGATCCGGGTCTCGCGCGCTAACCTGGCCACCAATCGACGGCAGCTCAAATAGAAAAGGAGACCCGAAGCCGCCAAAAGCCGCTCTCTTGGTAGAGTTGGAACACGAGGCCGCAGGACGACAAATCCATCCACAGAGGATTGCCTCGGGATCGCGAGATACTTTCGGACGCTCGGCAGGAACCTGAGCCAACTAGGAGCCCAGGGCGTCGGAGAGACGACAAGCACAGTGATCCCCAACTTGCGCAAAGCCCTCACTTGCTCCAGCACAAAGATGCCGGCGGAGGGTTCGCGTTCGTTGGGAAACATGTGCGACAGTACCAGGACAGTCAAGGAATCGTCTCTCTCTTCTCCCAGTGCAGAGTGCGTGCAGTCATCGCCAGCAATATCCACCAAAATCAGACTTAATCGACCGTCTTTTCCGTGTACCAGTTGCCTTATTGACGTAAACAGATGGGATGAGAAGGCCGGTCTCCGACAGGATGCTATAGGCTCCCAAGTTATCGACGTGCTCGAAGCACAAGAGATAAAGGAGACCGGCAATGAAGAAGATTAGCACCGTAGCAGTGAAACAGAACAGGAGTTTTTCCGAGCAGAAGCTGACGATCGGGCTGGACCTGGGCGATCGATCGAGCTGGTACGTGGAAGCGGGTGAGATACGGCTGGAACAAACGCTGGGGACGCCTCCGAAAGCCATGAAGCAAGTGTTCGGAGGCATGCCGCGCAGCCGGATCGCGTTGGAAGCGGGGATGCATTCGCCGTGGGTGAGCTGGTGGCTGAGCGAACTGGGGCACGAAGTGATCGTGGCGCATGCGCGAAATGTGCGTTTGATCGGGGAGAGCCGAAAGAAGCCGCCAATCTCGGGCTTCAAATCATCGAAGCTCCGGCAGCATAGTTTCCGGCTGGCAGTGTAGTTTCGAACGATGATCATTGTAGATTCTCTCTTAAAGTCAAAGTGTTTTCTCTCTAGGAGAGGTGCGAGAACCCTCTCTCTTTTTCGGGTCGCTCAAGCGCAAGCGGCAATGGCATGAACGGCCAGGTCCACCGCGCACAGCTTGGAGCCATCGTACGGTTGATTGCTGAGGAACATGGCAAACAGAGCATGCAGGAGTTTGAGCAACTGGGCGGTGGCCACCGAACCCAAGGCATGCGAGCAGCATATTCGCAGAGCACACGGGCATCGACCGGATCGGTCTTGCTGCGTTCACCGAGCGACTCTGCGAAGCGTCGTGCCCGCCGCGGATTGATGACACTGATCTCCACCTGGCGGT